>JAPOWK010000085.1 GCA_026707665.1 Chloroflexota bacterium | reverse complement strand
ATAATGCTTCCCTTTGCTCATTGGAAACAGTACCATTATAATCCAAGACTATACAGCTAGGGAAGGGGGAGCAATTTCGCCGTGGGCAAGGCAACTAAATTTGCTCGTTGATTCATCACCCGGACATTAAATTCGGCCCTCAAGTCACCCTTCCCTAGTTCACTGGGTCACGTAGACATAGACCTTCGGGAAGGGCCGGGGATGGGGTGAATCTAAGCCGGCTACAAAATCTGATCGAGGAACTCCTGCGTTCGCGGATGGTGCTCAATATCGGGGCTGAAGAAATTCTCCGGCGGTCCTTCCTCCACAATGCGCCCCATATCCATGAAGATAATTCGATCGGCCACTTCGCGCGCGAAACCCATTTCATGCGTGACGACAAGCATCGTCATGCCGGTACGCGCCAATTCTTCGATCACGTCAAGCACTTCTTTGATCATCTCGGGATCCAGCGCGGAAGTCGGCTCGTCGAAAAGCATGATCTTCGGCTCCATCGCCAGCGCCCGCGCGATCGCCACGCGCTGCTGCTGCCCGCCGGAGAGCTGACCGGGATACTTGAATGCCTGCTCAGGGATTTCGACGCGCTCCAGCAATTCCATCGCCCGCTGCTCGGCTTTGTCGCGCGCCCAATGCCGCACTTTCATCGGCGCCAGCGTGATATTGTCGATGACGGTCAGGTGAGGGAAGAGATTAAACTGCTGAAAGACCATGCCCGTTTCGCGGCGGATATCGGCGATATTCTGCACATCGTGGCTCAGCTCAATGCCATCGACGATGATCTGCCCGTCCTGATGTTCTTCCAAGCGGTTGATGCAGCGGATGAAGGTCGACTTGCCGGAGCCTGAGGGACCGATGATCACCAGCACTTCTTGCGGCATCACCTCAATCGAGATATTGCGCAGCACATGAAATTCGCCGAACCATTTATTCATATCGCGACAAATTATGATCGGCTCGTCGCCCGCCATCACCTGCTGCTTGCCGTCTTCCATTGGAACCTCCGCCTAAAGCGTTTCTGCGCGCGTCAGAGCTGCTGCGCCCGCACCGCTCCCGAGCCGGTCGCTTCAATCTTCCGGCTGATATAAGACATGATATAGCTGAATACAAAGAAGAGGATCGCCACGTATAAGAATGTCTCCTGGCGCTTTTGCAGGAATTCCGCCTGCGCCACCACACGCGAGGCGACGCCGAGGATATCGGCCAAGCCGACGATGAACACCAGCGATGTATCTTTGAATAACGAGATGAACTGCCCTACCAGCGCCGGGATCACCGCGCGCAGAGCCTGCGGCAGCAAGATGAATAGCGTCGTCTGCCAATTCGACAAGCCAATCGCTTGGGCCGCTTCGGTCTGGCCACGATCGATGGACTGCAAGCCGCCGCGCACATTTTCCGCCAGGTAGGCGGCGCTAAACATGGTAAAGGCGACCCAGGCGCGCACCGCCTGGTCAATCGCCGCCAGATTCGGGTCCACCAGCGGCACCAGCAAGGATGCCAGGAACAAAATCGTAATCAAGGGCACGCCGCGCACCAACTCGATGTAGAGAATGCTGGTGTATTTGACCACCGCCAGTCGGCTGCGCCGTCCCAGCGCCAGCGCCAAACCGATGGGGAACGAAGCGGCGATACCGAGCACGGTCAATTGCATCGTGATCATCAAACCGCCCCAGAGCCGCTTGTCGGATAAGGGCAGCAGATCATCGGGCGATACCTGCAAGGCGCCCTGCGCTCCCAAACCTGCGATAATGCCAGGGATGATCCACAGCGCGGCGAGCCAAGCCACCGCAACCGTGGCGATGGCAGGCAGCGGATAACGATTGAATAGGGAACCGCCAAGCGCGCCCAGTTCCATCCGCTTGTCCACCTGCGCCCTTTCGCCGCGCTTGAAAACGACGACGCCACCGGCGAGCCAAACGACGAAATAGATGGTTGACCAGCGGTCGACGCCGGTGAAACTTTGCATCCACAAAAATGTCAGCAGCAGCAGCCCGATGATGATGCGATTCGAAGTCCATTTGGTGGCGCCGCTGAAGAACATCCAGGCGATCCAAAGCAGGAAAGCGACTCCCGCTAACATGGCCGCCGACCCCTCGCCGGCCGCCGACGCGACATTGGTATTGAGCAGAACGAAGGCAAAGGCGATGCAGCCGACCAGATAACCGTATCGCTTGATCGACAAGTCCAGCGCGCCATTGAGCCGGGCGCCGCTGATGCCCGCCATGACCCCGATGACAGCGAGCGCCAGCCAAAGCAGTAACGATAAGGATGGCTCGGCATACCAGCCGTCCCAAACCAGGTTGATCAGGAAAGCTTGCGCGATCTGCAGGAAGAAGCCGCCGACCAGCAAGACATAGCCCTGCGGTCCACGGAAGTTGAGGCCGACGAGATACATCAGCAGAAGCCAAATCAGACCGCCAACGGTGCTGCCCAGCGTCGCGCCGGATAATCCGCCGATGCCCGATGCCAATGCGAACATGATCAACGGATAGGCGCCCCAGCCATACACCAGCAGCCGATTGGTTGAGCCTTCGGCATCCTCGCCCCGATTGTTTTGATTGAGCCAAGCTTCGGCCCGCCGCACTGCCAGCACGGCGCCAAAGGCAACGGCGATACGCAGGACTGCGCCAATGAGGCCCGTGATCGCCCCGGGTCCATCGAGCAAGGCGAAGTAGAGCAGCAGGATGAGCAGAGGCGTCATCGACCAAGCCAAGACCGTCGCCCGACTGCGTCTGTTGTTGAAGACCGAGTTCTCGCCGAGCAGATGGGCGGCCGCTCGCCCCAGGATGTAACCCCAGGCGACCGTGATGAGGAAGGGAATCAGCAGCGCTTCAACCTGTTCGAAAAATGGTGGAATGAAATGAATTAGATAAGTTTGCAGATCGCGCCGGCCCCGAAACTGATTGTCGATCAATACGGCAACCGGTATCGATTTGCCATCGCGCTGCGGGCGGCTTTCGGTGACGACCAATTCATTATCGGTCAAGCGCACAAATTGCGACTCGGTGGCGCTGAGCGTGCGCTCGACGATCGGGTAAATGCCAGTCGCTGCCAGGATTGTGCTGCCTTCTTCGCCCTCAGCCGCGTTTTTGCTCAGGATATACCAACCATCGGCCGGAATGTCGTAGGAAACTTCATCGCCTGCCCCGCCTAGTACCCCCTCCGCCAGCGCCTCCCGCGACTGCGCATCCAGGATCGCCACCGCCATCGGCGTCTGACCGAGCTGATATAAGTCGACCACGGACTGCGGCGTCAGCAAACGCACGAACAGGTCGCGCAGGAATGCGGTTTCGCGCGGCAGCGGTCTGATCAGTTCTTCATCATCGTTCGCTTGGTCCGGCTTTCCGATCAGGTCTTCCGAAAGCTGCAGGATCAAGGTTTCGCCCAGATCCTCCAGTTGCTCGCTGGCCAGGATCGTGGCGGTCAGTTGGTCAACCGCATCGCGAAGGTCAGCCGGTATCACATCGTTTACGGACAGAATCTTGACCGCGTCATCAACCGCTTCCGCCTGCGTCAGGATCGTCTCCTCGCGCGGGTCCAAGCCTTTGGCGGCGCGCTCCAGCCGGCTCAGCCAAAAGCGCAGCTCGCCAGCCTCGCTTCCGGCCGCGCCGAGCTGTTCGCCGATACGCGCGACATAGTTCCGCGTCGAAGCCAGCATGTCGTTCGTGCGCGTGAAGGTTCGGATATTCAACCGCGTGCGCTCTTCCAGGGATTCGGTCAATTCGCCGCTGGCCATCTGGTCGAAGGTTTCGCCGGTCTTGGCGCGCTGTTCAATTCGATTGAGCGCGGCGTTGCCCAAGGCGTTCGAGCCGCGGTCGGAGAAACCGGAGAGCCGACTCAAGGTTTCGATATCGACAACTTCATCAAGCGCCAGGCTGACCGACACGGTCTCGCCTGCCTGCGCGATGAAAGCCAACTCAGCCTGTGGCTTTAATGCAGTAGCGCGGTCGACGATGTCCACATTGCCGGCGGTGAAATACGAACGCGGCTGCTCGATGGTCGCTTCAATGATCGGCGGCAGCACGCCGACGATGACCACGGCGCCGAGTGAAACGCTCGCCAGTATGCGGACCGAGCGGCGCGCCCAGGCGGCCAGACTCATGCCCGTCAACAAGGCGGCCAGCAAAACGGTCAGCGCGAGGCGCCATTCGAAGATCGGCTCGAATGACAGCATCATGAACAGGCGCTGATTGTTGATGATGGCGAACCAGTTTGCCGAGCGGATCGCCCAGTCGAAGAAGCCGATCAGTAAGCCCAGGATCAGCAGCGAAGTCACGATTGTGACGGCAATGTCGGCGGGTGAACTGAAAAGGTTCTGCCGCATCCAGCCGGCTAAGCCAACCTCAAGTTTTGGCGGCGGCCGCGCCGGCTCATCGTCATAATTGATGATCGACTTGTCCGCGTCCGCGTTCATCAGTTCCGACATCAGCGGCTTACCTCGTCACCAACTGATAGCGCTGATTGATCATGTTCATCACCAGCGAAATGCACAGGCTGATGAACAAATATGAAAGCATCACCATGACGATGCCCGTCACCGACTGGCCCGACTGATTGATGATGGTGAATGTCACCTGATAGATATCGGTATAGGCGACAGCGATTGCCAAGCTGGAATTCTTCGAGAGGTTAAGGAACTGATTGCCCAGCGGCGGAATAATGACGCGCAGCGCCTGCGGCAAGATGATCAAACGCAGCATATCTGCCTGCGACAGCCCCAGCGCGCGCGATGCTTCCAGCTGGCCTTTGGGTACCGCCTGTATGCCCGCCCTGACGATTTCGGCGATGAAGGCGGAAGTGTAGATCACCAGTCCCAGAAATACAGCCAGATAATTGGGCGAGAATTCGATACCCGTCTCGATATTGCGCCCGCGCCGATCCAGCGTTGGCGGGCGGAAGAGCAGCGGCTGACGCGTATATTCGAGCTCCTGCTCGATCGTCAGCAAGCCGGATGCAAAAGCGTCTTCGTACTCCAATTCAATCACTTCGTCGCGATTATCATCGAAGACCGAAATCTGTGACGGCGTGGGCCGCATGCCGATGATGACCCAGCCCAGCAGCAAGAACCCGACAAAGGCGGCCAGAGCGAGGCGCGTCCGCGGAATCGGCTGCCCGGTGGTTTCGGTGATGAAAGCGAAATAGCGCGACATCGCCCCCGCGACCACGGCGCCAATCACAACGAAGACCATCCAAACGCCAAATTGAGACGACGGAATCAACTCGAAGATGGCGACGCCCTTGATGCTGATGTAGATGCCCGGATGGAATTCAATCGGCGTGCCCGCCCCAACCAGCGCGATGCCAAATAGATTGACCAGCACGACGACAGCGATGCCCGCCTCGCGCACGAGCATCCGCCAGGCTGGGCGCCGCAAGGTCCCGCCGTACTGCCAGATGACCCAAATCACGACGAGTGAAAGCGCGTATTGCATCAGCGGAAGGCTGCGAACGCCCTCGCGCGGAAAGGCGATGGATTCCTGCTGCTGCGGCAAGGACAACATCACGATGAAATACCAGGCGATGATCTGCAGCAAGACGGGGGTGTTGCGCAAGACTTCGACGTAAGCCCGCGTAATGGTGCGCAGCAAGAAATTCCGGCTCAACAGGAAGATGCCCGCCATGATGCCGATGAATGTCGTCGACGCCAAGCCAAGCAAGATGACGCGCAATGTGTTGATGAAACCAACTTCAAAGGCGTCAATATAACGGTCGTTGGAAGAGTAATCGCCCGAGTCGGCTATTGCAAAGCCGGCGCGGTTCTGCAGGAATTCAAAATTTGGAGATTGATTGGTGGATTCGAGCGCCGTATTGATGCGCGTCTGCAAACTGTTGAGCACGATAACGACGATGACGACGAAGATAATCTGAGCGATGCCTTGTAGGATGCGCCCGTCGCGCAGCATCGCCGGCAGTAAGTTTTCTTGCTGTCCCTGCGCTTTGATCGCCACTCGCTTTTCCTCACACGGCTTGAGGAACATGTCAGACGGGCTGGGCTCTTTGCTGCATCCATTCTATTCAATTACGGCGGTTCTGACAAATTTTGCTATGAACTGCGGATCTTGGGACGTCTTGAAAAATCGCCCGATGCCATCCAAACGTGCAATTGGCTCAAAACAAAATGAGGCGCGTCACCATTCCGATGAGGCGCCTCTTTACTCTCGCGCTAGCGAAACCGAATTCGGCTTAACGGAAGGGAGCCGCGTACATCAGGCCGCCGTTCATCCAGAGGTCGTTGAAGCCGCGCTCAAGCCCGAATATGGTATCCGGACCCAGATTGCGGTCGAAAATTTCGCCGTAGTTTCCCAACTGCGTAATCACATCAACCATGAACTGATCGTTGATGCCGAGGTAGTCACCGGCCACATTGTCGCCCAAGCCGAGCAGGCGGCCGATGCCCGCGTCATCAGTGTCCATGAAGTCGCCAATGTTCATGCTGTCGATGCCAAATTCTTCGGCGGTCAACAGACCCCAAACCACCCAGCGGATGATGTCGGCGAAGTTGGCGTCATTCTGCGGGCTGACTGGTCCCAGCGGCTCCTTGCTGATGGCGCCGGGCAGAATGACGTGCGCGGCTGGATCAGCCGACGTGGCTTTGCGCGAAATCAGCGCGCTCAGATCCGAAGTGATGGCGTCACAGGCGCCCGCTTGGTAGGCGTCCATGCCGGCATCAGTATCGGGAAAGGTGTTCAATGTCCAAGCCGCCCCTGTGGATTCAATGAGATCGGTGATATTTAACTCAGTCGTGCTGCCGGCGTTGGCGCAGATGGTAATGCTTTCTTCGGTCAGTTTGTCAATTGACGATACGCCGAAGTCCACCATGACCATGATGCCTTGGCCATCGTAGAAGGTGGTGGGACCGAAAGTCGCGCCCCACTCGGTATCGCGGCTGAGCGTCCAGGTGGTGTTGCGGCTAATCATATCGACCTCGCCGCTGGACAGGGCGGTGGGGCGTTCCGCTCCAGTTAACGGACGAAAGATGATCGCGTTTGCATCGCCGAGGATAGCCGCGGCCACTGCTCGGCAAATGTCGGTATCGAAGCCAATATAGTCTCCGGCGTCGTTCTGCGTGCCAAAGCCGGGCAACACCGTATTCACGCCGCAGATCAATTTGCCGCGTTCTTGAATGCGGCGGAGAATTGCGCCGTCATTTTGCGCCAGAGACGGTCCTACCAGCCCTAGCAGACACAAAAGCATCTGAAAAAGACGATTCATTTCGTTTGCTTCAATTCACGCTTGCGTCCTGAAAACAAAATGGGGCTTGCCAGCAAGGAAGCTGACAGGCCCCAAATTGAACGCTTCGGGGTTGTCGCCCTCGGTTTAACGGAAGGGGGCCGCGTACATCAGGCCGCCGTTCGTCCAGAGGTCGTTGAAGCCGCGCTCCAGCCCGAAAATGGTATCCGGACCCAGGTTGCGGTCGAAAATTTCGCCGTAGTTGCCCAACTGCGTAATCACATCAACCATGAACTGATCGTTGATGCCGAGGTAGTCACCGGCCACATTGTCGCCCAAGCCGAGCAGGCGGCCGATGCCGGCATCTTCACTATCCATGAAGTCGCCAATGTTCATACTGTCGATGCCAAATTCTTCCGCGGTCAACAGACCCCAAACCACCCAGCGGATGATGTCGGCGAAGTTGGCGTCGTTCTGCGGGCTGACTGGCCCGAGCGGCTCCTTGCTGATGGCGCCGGGCAAGATAGAGTGCGCGGCTGGATCAGCCGAAGTCGCCTTACGCGAAACCAAGCTGCTGATATCGCTGGTGAAGGCGTCGCAAGCGCCAGCCTCATAGGCATCCATGATGGCATCAAAGTCCGGGAATGTATTCAGTTCCCAGTCAGCGCCCAGCGCGTTGGCTTTGTCGGTGATGTTCAGTTCGGTGGTGGTGCCGGCGGTGGCGCACATTACGATGCTTTCCTCGCCGAGCTCGTCAATGGTGCTCACGCCGAAGTCTACCTTGACCATGATGCCCTGGCCGTCATAGAAGGTCGTGGGACCGAAGGTGGCGCCCCATTCGGTATCGCGGCTGAGCGTCCAGGTGGTATTGCGGCTGAGCATGTCAATCTCGCCACTTGCCAGCGCGGTCGGGCGCTCGGCAGCGGCGAGCGGGCGGAATGCGATCGCGTTGGCGTCGCCGAGGATCGCGGCGGCAACCGCGCGGCAAATATCGACATCAAATCCCTCAAAGTCGCCGGCGTCATTTTGCGTGCCAAAGCCGGGCAGCACTGAGTTCACGCCGCAGATCAGCTCTCCGCGGTCACGGATGCGCTCTACGATGTGCCCATCCTGCGCGGCGCCAAGCCCGGCGCTCAAAGCAAGAACAGCAAGCACTAGCAGTCCTACCAATACAAGTCGTTTCATTTTGGTCCATCCTCCTTAGGGAACTCAATTTGACCTGCGCTTCATTCACTGATCACGAGCCGCCAAGCAACTCCCGTCAGCAAATCATTCTATTTCAGTCTACTACAAAAGCGATTGACTGCCAAGACTTCGAGACGGTCACAAAACAAAAACCGCCCGACAAGGCCAACCTGCCGGCGCGGTTTTGCGCTAGCCGCGCCCTCACGATGCAATTTCGCAGCGCGCGGTGGATTGATTATTTGCTGACGAGCTCGAAATCGGGTGGGCGCACGGTTTCCAGCACCTTCAAGATGCCGTCCCGCACTTCGCCCGGTTCCGCATGGCGGCCAACCGCCTGCTTGGAGAATACCAACTCGCCGTTGACCGTGACATCAAAGACGCCACCGGTGCTCGGAATCAACTTCCAACTGCTGATAAAGTATTCGATCTCGCGCTCGTTCAAGATTTCGTCCGTCAAACTGACGGCATTTGGTTGGTGTCCTCAAGTCGCGCAATACTTGACGACGATGTCCATTCCACCCTGTTGCATGGCTGCATCCCTTTCTAAATGCTATGACCTTTCGACAACATGATTATAGCCGCTCCTATCAAAAACGCAAATGACGGCTATTCTTCCGGCGCTCCTCAACCTTCGACCCGTATGGAATCCCTACTGCATGCCTACGCCTGCCACACGTATGAGCTACTATCCGCCGAAATGGCTTGAAAAGGGAATGAGTGCTTCTAGACTAATGGCAAGATTTGAATTTGCGGGAGGGGCAACATGTACACGGAGCCTAGGAGAAGCGCAATTCGAACTGCGTGCATTCTCGTGTTTGCAGCGATATTCTTCAGCGCGTCCCAGGTGTTTGCGCATCATGAGCTCGACAGCCTGGAATCCCAGAGAGTAGACGAAAACAACGTTACCGTGGAATGGGAAGACAGCCAGGGCACTGGCTACTACGATGTTTTCTATGTGACAAGCAAAGGACGAGAGCGCTACGTCGGATTCACGCGAGACAACAAATTCACCATCAGAGGATTGGCCTACGACACGGACTACGAGATTCGAGTCGTCGCCCTTGATGGCCGCGACCGCAGGATAACGATTCGCACAGAAAACCGACGACAGGACCAGGAAAACAGCGGCCGACCGTTGAAAAATTCGGCCCGCGGGTCACCTGTCCTCAGATATCGCATGCGGTAGTTGTCACCGGATATCATGCCAGCACACAGTGCGTTCTGGTCGAAGGGTCCGGCGTCGGACGAATGGATCTGATCAAGCGCGGCGTCATTCTCGCGGTGGATATCTGGGGATTCGTGCCAAACCCCATCCAAGTCTGCTTCAAAAGCGCCGGCTCGCTCGTCTTTCTGGATGCCGACTACGCTCCGCGCATGCTGATGGATATCGCTACCTTCCAGCGTGATGGCATGACCTGCGGCATCATCGACCGCGCCGGAACGGTCGTGCTGCTCGCCCCGATCCCGGGAGAGATCTTGCCGACGCAACCTAGCCCCGCCGAACCGACCCCGCCAACGGTGGCCCAACCCGCTGAGCCAACGGTGGTCCTAGCCAGTCAACCGTCGGCGGCGACGCTGCCCGTCTTCGAATCCATCCCGTTGGCAGATTGTCAGATCAAGCTTGTGGAGACACTGTATCTGCGCGCGACTCCCGGAGGCGAGATCACCGGTTTGGTCTGGATCAATTCCGAGGTGCCCGCCTACGAAATCCATGGGTACTGGTACAAGATCGAATTTGAAGGTCAGTTCGGTTATATCAGCCGCTATCACCGCAAGGTCCTGCGCGGAGGCTGCGGCTGAACCTTCCTCAGCATCCAGCTTCTCCACGCCCTGCCTGCATCTCACAGGCAGGGCGTTTCCTTTTGCGTCCGCGTTGATAACCTACCGTAACCTTACGGAGGATACACGCCGAGCCTACGATCTACGTAGATCGCTTGACCAACGCCTTCCGCCGTCTAAACTGGGAGCATCGCGAAATATTAAGAAAGGTGAGAATGATGTTTGTGCGACAGATTGCGCGGGCGTCCAGAATCGTCCTCTTCATCTCGCTAGCCGCGATGCTGCTGAATGGGCAGGCCGCGCTGGCGCAGGCGAACTTGCAGGCGACGGATGTCAGCACAACCAGCGTCACGCTTGAATGGGACGTCGTGCCTTCGGCTAATCACTATGGAATATTGCAAGACAACGGCAACATCGCTACTGTTTCCGATCCTTCCCAGACATCCTACACGGTCACCGGCTTGAGTCCCGGTACAAGCTACACATTCGATCTTGTCTGGCCCGGCTCTAGTGACTCCATCGTTGTTAGCACGGCCGGCAATACCAAGAAAAAGCGGAGTTCGCGGCGGTCCAGGCGAACCGAGCAACCGGAGCCGGAGCCTGATCAGCACCAGGCGCCGCCGATACCTACCTGCCCATTCCTGCCGCCCAATGTCGAAGTCTTCGGCTATGTCAAAGGTACTCAGTGCCAGACGGTCGGACTGGCCGGCGTCGGCAATATGGATGTGATCAAGCGCGGCTTCATCGACGCGGTCGATATCTGGAGCTACGTCAATGGCGGGATCGAAGTCTGCTTCCGGCGTGCCGGCGCGCTGGTCTTTTTGGATGCTGCCTACGCGCCACGCATGGTCGTTGAGTTGGATGCCTTCCAGCGCGAAGACTTGACCTGTGGCGCCATCGACGGGCCCGGCACGGTGGTGTTAGTCCGCTCTGCTCCCCCGTCGGCTGTGGCTGCTCCACCAGCGGCGGATGCTCCTCCACCGGCGGATGATCCTCCACCGCCCGGCGAACCGACTTTGCCCACCTTTGATGCCATCCCGCTGAACGACTGCCTGATCAAACTGGTCGAGACGCTCTTCCTTCGCGCCGAGCCAGCTGGCGAGATCATCGGCTTGGTATGGCAGTTTTCCGAGGTGCCGGCCTTCGAAATCAGCGGCTTCTGGTACAAGATCGAATTCGAAGGTCAGTCCGGCTATGTCAGCCGCTATCACCGCAAGGTCCTGCGCGGGGGCTGTGGTTAAGTCGACCACAGCGCCGGATTCTCCACGCCCTGCCCGAATCTCACAGGCGGGGCGTTTCTTTTGCGCCGTCCGCGCTGCTTACCTACCGTAACCTTACGGAGGTTACGCGCTGAGCCTACGATCTACCCAGATCACTTGACCAACGCGTTCCGCCGTCTAAACTGGAAACATCAGGAAATATTAAGAAAGGTGAGAATGATGTCAGTGCGACAGATTGCGCGACTGATTAGAATCGCCCTTTTCGTCTCGCTGACGGCGACGCTGCTAAGCGCGTACACCGCGCAAACGCAAACTTTCCGCGGCTACACTTGCGGGGGCTTGTGGGAGCACGTCCGCGCGGGAGGCGATGTCATATTTGAAGAGACCAACAGATGGTTTCATAATAGTTGCGCCAAAGGGAATTATCAGGAAGAACAAGGTGGTGATTTTGGATCGCCAGTATCCCAAAAGCAGGATCCGAGGCCGCCCGATGTGACCTGCCTTGAGCTGCCGCCGAGCGTGGTGGTCTTCGGTTATGTCGAGGGCACCCAATGCCAGATGGTGGACGCGGCCGGCGTCGGTAATATGGATGCGATCAAACGCGGCTTCATCAACGCGGTCGATATCTGGAGCTACGTCAACGGCGGCATTGAAGTCTGCTTCCGCTATGCTGGCGCGCTGCTCTTTCTGGATGCCGCTTATGCGCCGCGCATGCTCATCGAGTTGACGTCCTTCCAGCGCGATAACATGACCTGCGGAGCAATCAACGGACCGGGCACGGTCGTGCTGGTCCAATCAGCGCCCCCCTCGGCGCCGGCTGTTCTTGCCACTCCGCCACCGCCAGGGGAACCGACTCTGCCCATCGTCAATGCCATCCCGCAGAGCGACTGCCAGATCAAACTGCAAGAGACGCTATTCCTGCGCGCCGCGCCAGCCGGCGAGATCATCGGCTTGGTATGGCTGTATTCGGAAGTGCCCGTCCTTGAGGTCAACGGCGACTGGTACAAGGTCGAATTCCAGGGCAAGATCGGCTACATCAGCCGTCATTACCACCGGGTGCTGCGCGGGGGCTGTGTCTGAGTCGGGCTGATCTCCAGATTCGTCAAACGGGTGACCGAGCGCTGCGCGTAGACACAGCAGTCCGGTCGCCCCTACAACTTTCCACGTAAGGTGACATCTGTGGTGGATCGGCAAGAAGCTGACCCGCCGCTTCCAAGCAGCGCCATGACTGCCTCAGACCACGATATTCACCATGGGATCGCCGCCGTTGCGCGCGGGAACAAAGATTGTATTTCTCGGCGGCTTCCCGCCCAGGCTGCGCTGCGCCGCGGCGCTGGCCAAAGCCAATTCCTGAGCCCGCTCTCGGCTGATATCCACCGCGACATCTATCGTTTCGCGCGGCTTGCCATTGATCATCACCACCAGGTCTACCATCTCTTCGCGCGCTTTTTCGGCATCATATTCGGGCCAGGGCTGCCTATGCACGCTGTATTCCCAACCCAGGCGCGCCCATAGTTCCTCCGCGATATGCGGCGCAAAAGGCGCCAGCAAGCGAATCGTCTGGTTCATCAGCGAATGCCACATCGCGGCGCCGATTCCGCCAGCGCGCAGCGCCGACCTTAGCGCGTTCTTGAATTTCATCTGTTCGGCAATCGCCGTATTGAAGCTGAATTCCTCCAAGCCGCGGTTGATCACCGCGATCGTCTGATGCAGCTTGCGTTCGATATCCCGCTCCGCAGCCGCATCAGGGGGCGTGGACGGAGGGCCCGCCTCGGCAATCTTCCAAACATCGTTCAGCCAGCCTTGCGGTCCCTTGATGTTGCTCTCGTTCCAGGGTCCGCCCTTTTGCCAATCAAAATTGAACATCAGATAGCAGCGCACCACGTCAGCGCCGTATTCTTCGACCAGCTCGTCGGGATTGACTACATTGCCCTTGCTCTTCGACATACGCTGGATATCCAGATGATGCCGCAGCTGATTGACGTTGTTCTCGCCGGCGATATCGGGAATGATGATCTCGGCGTCGGGCTTTACCTCGACGAATTGCGTGATGCCGGCCATATCCACGTGCAGCACATTTTCAGTGCGATGGGCGATCTCGCCGAAGACGCCATCGAAACCGGCCGGCACCTGATTCCAATCGACGACCTCGACGCGCTCCGCCAGCATTTTGCCGCCGGCCTGCGCTCCGCTGCACAAGACGAAATCGCCCTGCCGCTCGCCACCCAACACCTGCCCCTGATTGCGCAGCACCGTCATCGGTTCATCAAAAACGCCGTTCGGGTCGCGTCCATGCCGGCGCATCGCTGCGGCCGCGTCATTGAATACGCCGATATCGCGCAGCACTTTGGTGAAGAAACGCGTGTACAGCAGGTGCATCACCGCGTGTTCGGCGCCGCCGGTATACACATCGACCGGCAGCCAGTAGGCCGCTTCTTCGGCGTCAAAGGGCGCCGTGTCGCATTCAGGCGACAGATAACGCAGTTGATACCAGGAAGAACACATGAAGGTATCCAGCGTATCGGTCTCGCGGCGGCGGGTCTCATCGACTTTGAAGAAGGGCTCGTGATAGGTTAGCGGACTGCGGCCCGTGGGCAGGAAATCGACATCTTCCGGCAATTCCACCGGCAGTTCATCATCGGGCACGGGCGCCACCGCGTCGCCATCAAAGACCATGGGGATGGGACTGCCCCAATAGCGCTGCCGGCTGATCAGCCAATCGCGCAAACGGTAGTTGACCGCTTCTTGTCCCTTGCCCGTTTCTTCCAGCCAGTCGATAACGCGGTTGATCGCCGGGTTCTTCCGCCCCTTGGCCCACGTGCTCTCGCTGCCATCCATCGCATCGGAGTTCACCATGATGCCCGGACCATCGTAGGCTTCGCTCATCGTTTCGCCGTCCAGCGGCTCATCGGCGTCTGTGGGCTGAATCACCACGCGGACCGGCAGATCATGGGCGCGGGCAAATTCAAAGTCGCGCTGATCATGCGCCGGCACCGCCATGATCGCGCCCGTTCCATAGGTGATCATCACGTAGTCGGCAATCCAAATCGGGATGCGCTCGTCATTCACCGGGTTGATCGCATAGGCGCCGGTAAAGACACCGGACCGCTCGCGATCTTCTACCATGCGCTCGATTTCAGTCTCCAGCGCCGTCTGCCCGACGTAGGACTCGACCGCCGCGCGCCGCTCCGCCGTCGTGATACGCTCGACCAGGTCATGCTCCGGCGCCAGCACCATAAAGGTCGCGCCCCAGAGCGTGTCCGGTCGCGTCGTATAGATTTCGATTCTGTGCCCGCCTTCAGCGGTGTGGAAGGTGGCGCGCGCGCCTTCGCTGCGGCCGATCCAATTCGTCTGCATGATCTTGATTGACTCGGGCCAATCGAGCGGCGCGAAGTCCAGCAGTTCATCGGCGTACTGGGTGATGGCGAAGAACCACTGCTCCATCATCTTATGCACGACCGGCTGCCCAGTGCGCTCGTCCTTACCATCAATGACCTGTTCATTCGCCAGCACGGTCTGCAAAGTCTCGGACCAGTTCACCAGCGCCGAGCCGCGGTAAGCCACGCCGTTCTGGTAGAACTTCTTGAAGAACCACTCCGACCATTTGTAGTATTCGGGCGTGCAGGAAATGGCTTCCCGCTCCCAATCGAACATGGCGCCCATGCTGCGCAGCTGCTCGCGCATTTTTTCGATATTGGCGTAGGTCCACTTCCAGGGGTGGATGTTTCGCGAGATGGCCGCCTGCTCGGCCGGCAGACCAAAGGCGTCGAAGCCCATCGGGAAGAGCACATTGTAGCCCTTCATGCGCATCCAGCGGGCGCGCGCGTCCGATGGCGTCATGGCGAACCAATGGCCGATATGCAAGTCGCCCGACGGATACGGCAGCATGGTCAAGGCATAATGCTTGGGCTTGCTCCAATCCACTTTCGAACGATAGAGTTGGCTTTCCTCCCAGCGCTTCTGCCACTTCAGCTCAATCGCATGTGGTTGATAGGTCTCAGTCATGGGCTCTGTCGAATCCTCCAAATTGCTCGTGAATCGTCTGTAGGGGCGACCCAGTGGGTCGCCCGCTTGCCACCTGCGAAACTCGTAGGGGCGAGAGACGCTTGCTGTCTACGCTGCCCGCAGTCTCGCCCTCGCGCCAAAACGAAAACTGCCGCTCAAAGCGCGTTTAATGAACTCATTCGGAATGGTTAAATTCGAGTTGGAGCTAAGTCGCGAGGCGTGTCGAAGCAAGCAGTCGCGCTGGACTACATAAGCAAAGAGCGGGTCACCCCGAAACCCGGAGTCGCTATTGCTTTCATCTCATGCTTGCTTTCGTCTAGTCTGAAACAGACCATAACATACAGCGCCAAGTCTGTAAACGGCGGATTCGGGCGCGACTGCGGGTAGCGTAGACACCAACCGTCTCTCGCCTCTACAAGGCCTGTCCGGTACGAACGAAAGTCTGAATCCGGCAGGATTTTACCCCATCCCCGGCCCTTCCCCAGTGAACTAGGGAAGGGTGACTCGACGGCGAAGTTGGGGAGTTTGCGTTTATTGAATATAAGAGACCATTCTTCGTTATTCTCGGCGAAGTTGCTCCCCCTTCCTTTGCTCGCTGGGGAAGGGGGTTGGGGGGATGGGGTGGAATTTGCGCGGCAGCACGACCCAGAAGCGGACAAGCCCTACAAATTCAACGCTGGGCGCGCGACATCGCTTTTGGAATGCTTAACTGCCCCAAGTCTTGCGCAAAACCCGCAGCCAATTTTGATGCGTCAGCTTGTGCAGCAGCGCGTCGTTATAGCCGGCCGCCTGCAGCGCCGCCGTCAGGTTCGGCAGCTTGGAGACATCACCGACAGCGTTCGGGATGCGCGCGCCATCATAATCCGAGCCCAAACCGACGCGGGTTTCGCCCAGCCGCTCCACCAAATAATCGAGATGCCGCACCATCACATCCAGCGGGCGATCGGCATCCCACGAGCCATCTTCATTGAGGAAGCCGGTCGCGAAGTTCAAGCCCACCATCCCGTCCGAAGCCTTGATCGCGTCCAATTGCTTGTCAGTCAAGTTGCGCGATATCGGGCAGAGCGCATGAACATTGGAGTGCGTGGCAACCAGGGGCGCATCGCTCAAGGCGGCCACATCCCAGAAGCCTTTCTCATTCATGTGCGAAAGGTCGATCATGATGCCCAGCTCGTTGCAGCGCCGGACCAGCCGCTTTCCGGCGTCGGTCAAGCCGGGACCGATATCGGGCGATGAGGGGAAGGCGATTGGCACGCCATGCGCGAATATGGTCGGTCGGCTCCAGACGATGCCCAGCGACCGCAGCCCGGCCTGGTAATAGACTTCCAGCGCGTTGAGATCTTCATCAATCGCCTCGGCGCCCTCGAAATGCAGGATGGCGGCGAAGATGTCATTGTCGATGCAGTTTTGCAATTCATCGGCTGTGCGCACGACCTTGACCTGCCCTTCCGATAGCGATTCAAGTCGAAACAGGTCAGCCGTCAAGCGATTGGCGGCAATCTGCGAAAAACCGAAGTCGACCGCGGGCGGTGTATACGGTTTGGACAGATCTGGCATGTTGTCCGGGTCAATCCGCTCCTTATTTGGAACAAACACGGCGAAGAAGCCGCCGGCGAAGCCGCCGCGCCGCGCTCGAACGAGGTCGATATGACCGCCATCCATTTCGCTCAGAAAGTCGCTTAACTCCAGTTCATCGTTGTTGTAGAAGCGCAATAAAGTATCGTTGTGGCCATCGAAAATCGAGAATTCTGGCATTATCTCCCTCCAGCTAGTAGCGATGACGTGCTGCACACAAGTTTAAACCTGACCAACACATTATAGCCAATCTGCAAATTTCGAGAATGTAGGGACGGGCGGCAGACCCCCACCCCCATAAAGCGCTGAGGAACGGACAAGTTCATTTTACCCCATCCCCGGCCCTTCCCCATTGAAATAGGGAAGGGTGACTCTTCTTCAAAGTTGGGATTCAAGCAATTGATGCGACTTCAATCAGCGCCAATTGTCATGCTGATTCAAAGCGCTCCCCTTCCTTAGCTCACTGGGTCACGTAGACATCGACCTGCGGGAAGGGGCCGGGTCACGTGGACATAGACCTTCGGGGATGGGGTAGAAAAGAAAAGCGCAGTCCAATCGAACTGCGCTCCAAGTCATTCTGCCATCGCTGCCAGCTAGTCGCCGTCATAATTTTGCCGCCGCTTGCCGATGGGCACGGGCGCCGGCGCTGGCTCCCGCGGTTGCGGCGCTTTCGGATCAAGCAAGTCGTCAATCTCCTTCAGAATCCGCCGACCCAACTCCAGCAATTCTTCCCAGACGTTGCGCTTGTGTTTCGCCACGAAGCCAACCTTTCACGCGACCGTCAAAGCTGTTCCGCTTTCCAGTGGACCTGAGGGGACTCGAACCCCTGACTTCCACAATGCCATTGTGGCGCTCTCCCAACTGAGCTACAGGCCCC
>JAPOWK010000067.1 GCA_026707665.1 Chloroflexota bacterium | reverse complement strand
GTGCGCCGATGTGCGTACCGTTTGTAACCGGCAAGGGCCGGGATAGGTGAGAGTCTATACCTATCGGGCCACCTGCGTTAGCAGAAGGGGAAACCCAACTGTGAACACAGCATCGCAGGAAAGCGGACTTGCGGGGAAGTCGCAATCCCCAAGAAGAGACCGCAAGGCCCATCGCTCAAGGTTAAAGCTATACTGCTTGAATCCTAGCGTCCAAGGGGGAAAAAGTGACCCTGCGGGAAAGCGACTGAAACCCGCACCATGTGGCTAAGACAGTCCGCCCATCGCTGTCGAAAGACCCTCCACATGGCTACAGAGAAACGACTCTGGCAAGGACGCAAAAGGGAAACCTAAAAGCGATTGTTACAACAAACGGGAACGAACTTCGGGATTGCCTAAGTGCCGAGAGGCATACGGTAACGGAGCTTCCATAGTAGTCGGTGGACTAACGACCACCCAGGGAGAGCGACCAAAACCGCTCACAGGGCGAAGGGAAGCAGGTTGAGAAATGTCAGAAAGGATGAATAGCCGGATGGCAAACAATCATCACCTACTAGACATTACCTATAAGTGCGGAGTCAATGGCTACGTCCTAAAAGACGTGTTCCGAAGGATGACGGACAAACACTTGTTCCTGATTGCCTACGGAAATCTGTATGCCAACAAAGGTGCGCTCACTCCAGGAACCGACAAAAACCAAACCATGGACGGAATGTCGGAAAGACGGATTGACAGCCTACTCCAATCTCTGAGGGACAACACATTCAAATGGACACCAGTCCGCAGAGTGCGTATCCCAAAAAAGAGGGGAGGAACCCGACCGCTAGGAATACCTAACCTGAACGACAAACTCGTACAGGAAGTAATCCGAATGATATTGGAGAGCTACTATGAACCACAGTTCAAAGATAGCTCCCACGGATTCCGACCACGGAGAAGCTGCCACACTGCGCTCGAAAGCATGAAGAACACATGGAACGGGACAAGTTGGTTTGTGGAAGGAGACATCAAAGGCTGCTTTGACAACATCGACCACGGCTATCTAATGAGCCTACTGGAAGAAAGAGTCAAGGACACCCGATTCCTGAAACTCATCCGCCAAATGCTAAAGGCGGGGTACATGGAAAACTGGAAACAAATAAAAACGTTCTCCGGGACTCCACAAGGAGGAATCGTCAGCCCCCTACTGTCGAATATCGTACTGCACGAACTCGATAAGTTTGTAGAGGAAGAACTAATACCTCAACAAACGAAAGGGAAAAGACGAAAATTCAACCCCGAATACTGGCGGCACAGGAGGATGTACAAGTACAACCGGGAAAAAGGTAGACACGGGAAAGCTGTAGAGCGGAAGAGACTCATGCGGAAGCTCCCAGTAAATGACCCAAACGACCCAAACTTCAGAAGACTCAAATATGTGAGATATGCCGACGACTTCCTGCTCGGAGTAATCGGAAGCAAAGAGAACGCAGAAGAAGTCAAAGAAAAGGTCAGAGCCAAACTCTCGGAAATTCACCTAACCATGAATGACGAGAAAACTCTCGTAACACATGCAAGAACTAAGAGAGCAAGGTTCCTCGGGTTCGATGTGGGAATAACAAAACACAACAGCACCCGGATGCAAAGCGTCGTCACTAACGGAAGACGACACAGAAGGCGAACGGCTACCAGTAAAGTAGTACTAACAGTCCCAAAAGAAGTAGTAACAAAATGGACTCGAAAGTACTCCAACAAAGGAAAGCCAACCCGCCTACAAGTCAGGACAAACATGAGCGACCTCGAAATCATCGACCAGTACGGCTGCGAGATAAGAGGACTGGCAAATTACTATATGCCAGCAAGCAATGTAACCAAGGCTATCGGGAAGATAACGTACATCGCCCAACAATCCGCCGTAAAAACCCTTGCCTTCAAGTACAAAGAAAAGACAGGGGGAATATGGCGAAAATACTGGCAAGAGACGCACACGGGAAAGAAAGCGCTATACGCAGAAATCCCCAAGCCGAACAAGCCGGGCGAAGTCTATAAGACAATGTGCGGAGAAGTAATCTTCCAAGCAGGGACGTTTCAAACGAAAGTTTACGACGAAATATGGCGTCCAAGCTACGACTCCAACGAACTTGTGAAACGGCTTACTGCCCAAAACTGCGAACTATGTGGGTCAAAAGGAAACTGCGAAGTACACCATACTCGCAAGCTAAAAGACCTACAGAAACGATGGGCAGGAAGAAAAAACAAGCCGGACTGGGTCAAATTAATGATTCAACGCCGTCGCAAAACTCTGGTACTGTGCCAAAAGTGTCACGTAAAGGTACACGCTGGACAACACGACGGACACAAGGTGGGCTAGCTCAACTGGAAAGCAGTGTGCGGTGAAAGCCGCAAGCACTGTTTGGAGGGGGGGGGTTGGAAAAGTATCGAAAGGTAACTCGCTGGCCTCCTACCCTACG
>JAPOWK010000005.1 GCA_026707665.1 Chloroflexota bacterium | reverse complement strand
CGTCGTGTTGGTCGAGGAGGTTGAGGGCGGCGATTTTGTCGTCGAGGGTGTAATTGGGTGGCATGTAGTGGATTCCTATTGGGATCGGGCGGTTAGGACAACGTAGCATATATGTTCTAGTATGGGGTGAAGAATTGGTCGCGGATACATTTCTTTTACTACAGCGGCGGGCGACCTGAGAGGGCGAGCCGCCGGCTCGCCCGTACAGACGAGTTGGGGCGGTGGCGGGGTTGGGAATAGGGGGGAGGGCGAGCCAACCCCTCCCCCCGGCCCCCTCCCCGAAGCATCAGGGAGGGGTGAGGCTGTATGCGAGGATGGGACTGACGGGAGGGCGACCTGATACGTCGCCCCTACGGATTGGGAGTTGGGCAGAGTCTAGCGGATCAAGCCGCCGCCGCTCGCGCCAGCGACCAAGGCAGCCACTGCATCGTGATCCACCAGTGGCAAGTCACCGGGGATGGTGTACTTATGCGCCGACATCGCCACGCCCCATTTGAGCGCGGCGTCGATATCATCAAATGTCAGCCAGGCGTAAAGGAAGCCGGCAGTGAAGGCGTCGCCGCCGCCAATCCGCCCCACTTCCCCAGCCAGAATCGCCGGCTGGTGAATGACGGCGCCATCGGTCTTGCATGCCAGCGCGCCGTTCACGCCCAAGGTCATGATGATGAGCGCCTGTGGGTATTTCGCCGCCAGCCCTTTGATCGCTTCCCGCTCATTTGCTTCCCCGTAGATGACCTGATAATCGCCCAAGGGACAGAATATCACATCGGCCTGCGACATGGCTTCATCGCAGCCGCTTGCCGCTTCGGCGCCGCTCCAGAGTTTGCCGCGATAGTTGGTGTCGAAGCTGATGCGCCAGCCGGCCGCCTTGGCTCGGCGGATAGCTTCATGGACGGTTTGGCGGGCCGCCGCGCTGATCGCCAATGTGATGCCGGTGACATGCAGAACCCGCGACACACGCGGCTGAAACAGCTCGTCGGGCAGGTCGGCAGGCTTCATGCGGCTCATCGCCGAATCCTTGCGATCGTAAATGATTTCGCTGGCGCGGGGCGCCTGCGCATTTTCATGAAAGAATATGCCGAGCCGTTCGCCTTCGTCGGCCCAGACCACATGGCTGACGTCAACGCCGTATTGGGTGACGCGATTGCTGATGTAGCGACCCATCGGCGTCGCCGGCAGACGGGACAGCCAAGCCGCTTTCATGCCCAGGCGCGCCAATCCAACGGCCGTGTTCGACTCGGTGCCGCCGACCCAGATGTCGAAGGTTCGCGTCTGCTCAATACGCAGGAAACCGGGCGGCGTCAAGCGCATCATCGATTCGCCGAAGGTTACAACATCGTATTGGGTCATTGGATGCTCCAGTTCGGGCGACCTGATAGGTCGCCCCTACATTTTGGGATTGGCGGGAGGGCGACCCGATGGCGCGCCCCTACAAATTGTGAATTGGCGGGAGGGCGACCCAATGGCTCGCCCCTACAGCTTGTGAATTGGCGGGCGGGCTGATAAGCCGCCCTACTATGGTTGCAGCCCGCTGGCGCTTTCCGCTAGCGTGCGGTTGATGATACCGCTATACTCGCGATATGGCACATATCGGAATTGATGCTCGCCTGACCCATTATCGGCTGGGCGGCATCAGCAGATACATCACCGCGATCATCAGCGCCTTTGAAGAGCTTGAGCCCGCGCACGAAATCACAGTATTGCAGAGCCGCAAGTCGCCAAATCGATTGTCCAGCCGCTTTCGCCGCGCTGGGCTGTGGACGCCGCCCCATCATCGGCTGGAGCGCGCCGCCCTTTCGCTCGAGTTGTGGCCGCGCGGGCTTGACCTGCTGCACAGCCCGGATTTCATCGCGCCCTACCGCGCCGCCCGGCGTCACATCATAACCGTACACGATCTCAGTTTCATCCATTATCCCAAATACATCACCGCCGAGAGCCGCCGTTACTACAATGGTCAAATCAAAGCCTCCATCGCCCGAGCCGATCATATCCTGGTTGATAGCGAAGCCACCAAGCGGGATTTGATCGATATCCTTTCCGCCCCGGCTGATCTCATCACGGTACACATGTTGGGCGTCGATGAGGCTTTTCAACCGTTGCCGCGCGAGACGACCGCAGACGTCATCGGCGCGCTTGGTCTTCCTGCAGAATATTTCCTGTTCGTTGGCACGCTTGAGCCACGCAAGAATCTAGTGGGCTTGGCAAATGCCTATCGCGAACTCAAGCTGGAGATTCCCGATGCGCCGAAGCTCGTCGTTGTTGGGCGGCCGGGCTGGCATTATGAGCAACTGATGGCTGAACTGCGTATGGTGGGTATCGATCAGCACCTGGAGATTCGGCACGATGTCACGGATGCGCAGCTGCCGGCCTTGTACAACCAGGCGCTGGCTATGGTGACGCCGTCATTCTACGAGGGATTCGGCTTAACGGCGCTGGAGGCGATGGCTTGCGGCACGGCGCCGATCGTCAGCTGCGTCGCCTCGCTGCCGGAGATCGTTGGCGATGTCGGCTTGCTCATCGACCCGCACGATACGGCGACTATTACCCAGGCGCTGAAGACGGCGCTGACGGATGATCGTTGGCGCGAGGCGCAATCGCAGGCGGCGCTGCGGCGAGCGGCGGGCTTCCGTTGGATCGACACGGGCCGCTGTGTGCTCGAGTGTTACGACGCGGCGCTCAGCTAGAATGGCGATGAAGATCCTGCTTTTGACACCCGATCTGCCCTATCCGAGCGAATCGGGCGCGGCCATCCGCAACATCGGCATCATTCGAGGCTTGTCGAGGGCCGGTCACCGAGTCACCTTGTTGAGTTTCGCTGAGCATCCGCCAGACATGGATTCGAATCCGCTTTATCAACTTTGCGATGGCGTCCACGCGGTCCCCACGCCGCATCACGGAAAAGGCAAGCGCATCGTCAAGCTGCTGCTGACGAGCCGGGCTGACATGGCTTTCCGGCTGGCGAGCGAAGACTTCGCGCGGGCTTTGACCGGGATTCTAAGGGGGGATTGGTTTGATCTAATTCAGTTTTCCGGCATTGAGCTGGGATGTTATTTGTCTTTCATTCAGGCTGATAAGAAGAAGGCAAAGGTCGTATATGATGCGCTGAACGCCGAAGCGGAATTGCAGCGGGTGGTCGCGCGGGTCGACCGGCAGCGCCGGCGACGCTGGCCCGCCGCCCTATACTCGACGCTGCAATCGGCGAGATTGTCGCAATTTGAAGGCGCGATCTGCCGCGATGTGGATGCCGTCATCGCCGTCAGCGACGAAGATCGCGCTCACCTGATTGAGCATGGTGGCGCGCCCGCATTCGTTATGCCGAACGGAATCTCAGCGGACGACTACGCGCCCCCGACGGATGAAAGGCGCGAGCCATTCCAGTTGGTATTCAGCGGCAAGATGGATTACCGTCCCAACGTCGATGCTGTTGAATGGTTTCATGAATCTATCTTTCCGTTGGTGCGCGAGCAGTTCCCGGAGGCGCGCCTGGTCATTGTTGGACGCAATCCGCATCGGCGGCTGGATTCGCTGGATGCCGACATGGGCGTTGAGGTCACTGGCTGGGTGGATTCTGTTCAGCCTTATTTGCATCGGGCGACGATTTATGTGGCGCCCTTGCGGATGGGAAGCGGCACACGCTTGAAAATCTTGCAGGCGATGGCGGCTCGCTGCGCGGTAGTCTCGACCTCGATAGGCGCGGCCGGTCTCAATGAATCCGTACAGAGCGCGCTTTCCATCGCTGATGAGCCGGAGGATTTCGCGGATAAGATCGTCTCGCTGCTGGCCGATGAGAGCCGGCGGCGCGCTTTGGGCCAGCTGGCGCAGGAACATGTGCGCAGACATTATGATTGGTCGGCGCTGATTCCACAGCTGATGCGCGCTTACCGGGAGATCGGCCATGGATAGAGCGGCGCTCGCGGCACGCAATCAAGGGTTGGTCCAAAAGCTGCGCCAGCCATCGTTGAAGCATCACGTTCGCAACGCTGCGTTAAGACTTATCGCCAAGGCGCCGATGCCACCGCGAAGGGCGGAGAGCAATCGCGTTCTCATCATCCGGCCGGATCATTTGGGTGATGTGCTCCTGACGACGCCGGCGATCCGAGCGATCAAAGCGCAGCGCCCGGAGCTCAGCATTCATGTACTTTGCGGAGACTGGTGCGCCGACGCCCTCGCCGATTTCGAAGAGATTGACCAGGTTTTGACGCTGCCCTTTCCGGGATTCCAGCGCAGCGGGGTAGCGGGCGGCAATCCTTATCTGCTGGCGCTGGGGTCGGCGCGGAAGCTGCGCCAAGTCGGCTATGACAGCGCCATCATCATGCGGCCCGATCACTGGTGGGGCGCGATGCTGGCTTATCTGGCCGGCATCCGGGGGCGCATCGGCTACAGCGAGCCGGGGGTCGCGCCATTTCTGACTTTGGCGCGTTCGCTGCGCCATGAGCATGCCGTCGAGCAAAATTGGCGGCTGGCGGAGGCTTACGTCGAAATGCCTTTGCCTGACGAAATGTCTTTAGAATTCCCGCTTCAAGACGCCGACAGCAAGCGCATCGACAGCTTGCTTGCTGATCGGGGAATTGACGCCGGCAAAGCAATCATCTGCATTCATCCCGGATCCGGCGCGAGCAGCAAGCTCTGGCACAGCGAGAACTGGGCGGCGGTCGCTGACGCGATCGCGCGCGAATTCAATGCCGAGATCGTCTTCAGCGGCACGGCGGGGGATAGGCCAATGATTGAAGACATTGCTGCTAAGATGTTGGCGGCGCCCCATCATCTCGCTGGATCGACGAGCGTCGGCGAGTTGGCCGCGCTGTATCGGCGCGCGTCCATTGTGCTGGGACCCGATAGCGGCGCGCTGCATTTGGCGGCGGCCGTGCATTGTCCCTCTGTCGCCCTTTTTGGTCCGGCCGATCCGATCGAATTCGCGCCCTGGGGTGATCCTCGGCGCCACGCTGTCGTCACATCCGAGATCGCCTGCCGCCCTTGCCGCATCCTGAATTGGGGGGACGACAAGTCGGATTTCCATCCTTGCGTACGCGATATATCGGTCGAGCAGGTTTTGGCCGAAGCGCGGCGGGTAATGAAGGATGGTTGAGCTTCGGCACCAGCGTATTTCTCATTAGACAACAGGGGCAATTTCACCACAGAGGAAATGAGGCAACACAGAGGACACTGAGAGGGATTCGTCACCGAGTTAGAGCGGGCATTCAAACGCAGCCCTCCGACGGTGAGAGGGAGGGCGACCCAATGGCTCACCCCTACATAGTCTACTTTGGAGCGGGCGGCTCACCCCTCACCCCCCGGCCCCCTCTCCCACAAGGGGTGCGCGTAGACACAGCACTTCGAGACGGGGAGCTACGCGCAGGCAGACGCAAGGTATTTTGCGTGAGTGACTGACGTACAGCGCGTGAGTCTACAGTTGGTGGGTGATGGCGGGGTTGGGATTGACGGGAGGGCGAGACAAGCCGAGCGTAGACACTACGGTTCTGGCGCCAACACGGTTTGCAGGTGATGGCGGGATTGGATTCATGTGAGGATGGATTCGTCGCGCGGCTGCACGTTTATCGAGTTTTCATTGCGGTAGGTCGCCATGCCAGGACCAGCGCCTTTGATTGCTTTGACGTATTTCACACGGGTGTAATCGACCTTAACATTGGAATCGTGTCGGCGCTTGCTGTGCCAGGCGGCGACGGCTGCCGCCTCCGCGATTAAATTCGGGCTGATCCGCCGGCCGTCATGGCGGATGACTACGTGCGCGCCCGGCACATCGCGGGCATGCAGCCAGTAGTCTTGCGCGTTCGCAAGTTTGAAAGTGACCTTTTCGTTTTGCCGGCTGTTGCGCCCGACCCAAATCACGTAGCCGTCGCGGCTGACGATGCGCAGGGGTCCCTGGCGGCCGCCGCCGATGCGTTTGCGCCGCGCGCCTTGCCAATGACCACGCTCATCCAGAATCTGAATCACTTCATCAATCTCTGGCCAGTTGGCCGCCCCGGTCAAATCGCTTTCCAATTGGTCGACGAAGTCAAGCTCCAATTTGGTTTCCGCAATGAGGGCGGGAAGAGCGGCCGCCGCCGATTTGGCTTTCTCGTAGCGGCGGAAGTAATCTTGGGCGTTCTCAAGCGGCGAGCGGTTCGGATTCAGCGATACCAGCAGTTCCGGTCCTTCTGGATCGTATTGAGCGCGCAGTTCGCTCTGCCCGGCTGACAAGTTATATTGATAAGCCAGGATCAGTTCACCCGCCTGCTTCAAGCTCTGCAATTCGCCGTCTTCGGGCAATCCCCGCCGCAGAGATACGATTTTCGCTCGGAGCTTCGCTCTCGTTTTGTCGATAGCTGCTTGCACCGGTTTCTTGGCTTCCTTGTAGGCATCGACGCCGGTTATCGCGCCAAAGCAGCCCTGTATCGCCTGGCTGATCGTATCAGATTCAGTCCAATCTATATGCGTCAAGGGGAATACGCTAATGGCTTCCGGCACAAGGTGTACGCTGCCGATGCCGGGCCGCCAGCGCCTTGCCATGAGTGGTGTGACGACGGCGTGAAAGGCGGCGAAGAGGCGGCTGGCGTCGGTATCGGCCGCGCGCGCGTTTGGGTCTCCGGCTGCGCGGAAGACAATTTCTCGCGCCAATAGCGGACTCATGCCCAGGATGTGTCCTGGAAGAAGTCGCCTGGTCTGGGTCGAGTCTTTTTCGGCACTCGCCAGCAGGTTTTGGATGTCCGCTTCCGTCACCGTTGACGGATCCAATTGACCGCGAATTGGCGGCGGCGGCACGTATTCATGATTGGGCAAGCTGAGACGATAGCGATTTTCTTTCGGTCCCACGCGATTCAGGCAATCCAAAATCATGCCGTCGCGCAGGAGCAGCAGGTTGGCGCGCCGCGGCATGAGCTCGGCGACAAGTCGAAACGTCCCGTCTTGGCTGCCGATTTCGAATTCCAGCAGTCGTTCCCAAGCCGGTTGCTGCACCCGCAGAATGCGGCCGCCCTCGACATAGCGCCGCAGGAGCAGCCCCAATTGAGTCGGTCGCTGGAGGCCGCGGCGCAGCTTGGCATCAGAGAGGTGCAGGCGCGGATGCAGGGCATGGGCGCTCAAATAGAGATAACGCCGTACCCGATTTGCGTAGATTTCCAAGCCGATCCCGAGGGAGTCGACATCGATCACATCCTGAACGCGACCGCCGGCGATCGTAGCCGAGAGTTCATCCGCTAGCGCCGATATGGTGAAGGTGTCGAGGTTCATGTTCTTTTGCAGGAATACACGTAGCTTTTTGCGGTTTTAGGGCGAGACAAGGGTCGCTTTTCTACCCCATCCCCCATCCCCTTCCCCAGCGAGCTAGGGAAGGGGTGCGACGACGGGCGTTTTACGCTTCGACTCCGTCGTGGGTGAGCGTCAGCAGGTAGGCGATCATGTGTCCGATATCGACGAGGGAGAATCGCTGACCGTAGTTATTGGGCATAGCGTTGGCGTAGCCATCCACAAGATGCGCGCCCGGAAAGACGATCGCCTCATAGAGATACTGCTCGGCGTTGAGCGAGGACCGCCGCCCCCCGGCGACAGACGCGAGCCCGTCAAAGAGTGGCGCCGTACGTCCTTCGCCAATCAAATGGCAGGAGGCGCAGTCGGTCTCGGCAATCAGCCGCTCGCCAATTGCCGCGTCCGCCCCCGTCAATGCCAGATCCAGCTTTTCAGAGTATGAGGCGCTATCGACTGCCCCGCTGGTCGACAATGAGGTCGCGCTGATTGCCAGCGCCAGCAGTAGTCCAAAAAGGACGACCGCCAAGACAGCAGCGGACGCGATCAGCTTGGTTTGCGACTGGCGGGGTCTACTCCTCATCGGCTGCCCGCTGCTCGGCCAGGCCGAAATGGCTGCCGAGGAAAATCAGTTGTTGGACTCTTGACGGACAGCAGTCACCTGCCGGTTGAGCAGCCAGAATACAATCATCAGGGTCAAGCCAGCGCCGATGACATTGAAAATAATGAATCCGGTGACCAGAATGAACGCGACCGCTTGATCAGGCGTGGCGGTCAAGAAATCGCCGCTGGGGTCGGTTGTTTGCTGGATGGCCAGATCCGACGAGAGCATATTGGAGGTGATGGCGCCGCCTGCCAGCAGGATCAGCAATACCAATGCCACTGTGCCCAAGGCTTTCATCCGGTTTCTCCTCAAGCCGCCATTGCTGGTCGCATTTTACTATCCATATTGGACGGACGCAAGATGATCAGCTGGCGGTCGCCGCTAATCACTCCACCCCATCCCCCGGCCCCTTCCCCAGTGAACTAGGGAAGGGGAGCTAGACCATGCGAGCATTTGATTTATCCCGTCTTTTGCTCACTGCGAGACGCAAGGTATTATGGGTGGGTGGCGGCTTTGTTGCGCGTGTGTCTACATTGCTTGCGCGGCGGTGGGTAAGCCCTCGCTTGTCCCTTTTAGGACCAGTTGATCGCGTTCCGGTCCCACGCTGACCATGTCGATCGGCACATCACAGAGCTGGGAGACGCGCCGGATGTAATCCCTGGCCGCGGCGGGCAAGTCGCTGAAATGGCGGCAATTGCTGATGTCTTCGCGCCAGCCCGGCATCGTCTCGTAGACCGGCTTGGCGCGCTCCAACTGCTCATTGGTTACCGGTGGATAGTCGTACCGATCGCCGTCTATTTCGTAGGCGGTGGCCAGTTGCAGTTCGTCCAGCCCGGAGAGAATATCCATCTTGGTCAACATGAGTTCGCTCAAGCCATTGACGCTGACGGCATAACGGAGCATGACGACATCGAGCCAGCCACAGCGCCGCGGGCGCCCGGTGGTGGTGCCGAATTCATCCCAGAAGTTGACGCCGCTGCCGCGGAAGTGTTGGGCGATATCGCCGTGCAGCTCGGTCGGCATAGGTCCACCGCCGACGCGTGTGCTAAAAGCTTTGGCGACGCCAAGCACGCGCTCGACAAAGAGCGGACCGACGCCCAGGCCGGTGAGGGCGCCGCCGGCGGTGGGCGAGGAGCTGGTGACAAAGGGATAGCTGCCGTGATCGATATCCAGCAGGGTGCCTTGCGCGCCCTCGCAGACGACTTTTTTGCCCGCCTTCAGCGCCTGATACAGGTATATCGAAACATCGCGGATATATGGTCGCAGGAAATCGGCGGCCTCCAGGTAGCTATGCGCCGCCTCGCGGGCGTCCAGCGTACCCAAGCCCTGCGACCGCAAATCTTCATTGCTCAGTTCAATGGCGTTGACCAATCGTTCGGCATATTCTTCGACATCAAGCAGCATATCGCCGGTGCGGATACCAGCGCGACCGGTTTTATCGAGATAGGCCGGACCGATTCCGCGCAGGGTGGTGCCTATTTTGTTGTCGCCGAGCGCAAGTTCCCTAGCTTTGTCGAGGGCAATATGGGCAGGTGTGATAATGTGAGCGCGCGAGCTGATCACAAGCCGCTCCGGTGTTATGTCTACGCCCATTTTGCGCAGGACGTTGATCTCGCGCACGAGATTGACCGGATTGATTACCATGCCGTTGCCCATGACGGAGACGACATCGCTATGCAGGATGCCGGATGGTATCATATGCAACTTGTACACTTCGCCGTCGAGCGCGACGGTGTGGCCGGCATTGTCGCCGCCGGCGTAGCGCGCGACGATATCGGCTGAGGCGGCCAGCCAATCGACTACGCGTCCTTTGCCTTCATCGCCCCATTGCGCGCCGATCAAGATGGTAATTGGCATTGTATCCTTCTTTTTGTTTTGGCGGGCGACCTGGTAGGTCGCCCCTACGGTTTGCGTTTTGGCGGGCATCAAACCCCATCCCCCCAGCCCCCTTCCCCAGCAAGCTAGGGAAGGGGGAGTCAAGGGTCGCCCCTACGGATGGTCAATGGGCCGGCGGGCTGGATCGCGCAGGCTAATTGTGACCTCGCCATCGCCCCAGGTTTCGATCTGTCGCGCCGGACCCAGCGCTAGGGCCGCGCCGGGCGCGAGGACTATTACCGGCACATCAAGCGGCGCGACATGTTTAGCTTGCGGCGATGCGTCCTGCGCGTCGCTATCGGCGCTCGATGAGATCAGCGCATGCTGTATAAAATTCAGTCCCGCGGTCCATTCCCCTTTCGCGTTCAATCGTCGCTCGGCAGCAATAGAAACGGCCGCTCCTTCAAAGAGGATCAAGGCGCCGCGCTCCAAAGCCGCCTTCAAGGCGCTGATGGCCGTCTGCGAGATCAGCCCTTCCAACGCTTCGGCATTTCGGTCCGCTTCAATGACAATCATGCCCGCGGCGCTCAGCCGATCGTAGACTTCATTATTGTCGCTATCATCCAATTCGACAAGGTATCCTGAGGGCGCGCCCAATTCCGCCATATCCTCGATTAGCGCGTCGCCGAGGTCGGCGGCCAGCGAGATGTAGGCGATGTCGCTGGCGCCGGCGCAACGGCTCAGCGCTTGGGCGCGGATTTCGCCAAGAGCGTCCGGCTTTCCTGAGAGGACCAGCCATCCGTTCGAGTCCAGCCAAGTGAAGGGCGCTGCCGTGGACAATTTTACCCCCTCACCCCCCGGCACCGTCTCCCACAAGGGCTGCGCGTAGACACAGCAGTGCGAGAGGGGGGGCGTCGACATTGCGATTTGGCGGGCGACCCAATGGCTCGCCCCTACAAGGCTTGTCCGGAACTGGGGGCGACGGTTGCATATTTTGCCTCTCCCCCCGGCCCCCTCTCCGTAGCAACAGAGAGGGGGAGCGACGATACTGACCGGCGGTACAAATCTTTGGACGCACCTAGAGTTTGCGCTTTGGCGGGCGAGACAAGTCTCGCCCCTAGAGACTGTGATTTGGCGGGCGACTCACAGAGTCGCCCCTAAAGTTTGCATTTCGGTGGGCGACTCACAGAGTCTACCCTGCAGTTTCCGTGTCGGCGGGCGACTCACAGAGTCGCCCCTACAGTTTGCGTTTCGGCGGGCGGCTCACAGAGTCGCGCCTACCGATTGTGAGTTTGAGGGCGGGCATTTAGCCAGCCGTCCCCAGGTAATCGGCGATCAGCGCCGACATCATGCCAACGCTCAGGGGCAGCACATCTTCATCAATGTCGAAGCGGGGATGATGATGCGGATAATCCAAATTGCGCTGATGATTAGCCGAGCCCACCAAAAGGTAGGCGCTCGGATTGCGCTGCATGAACAAGCCGACGTCTTCCGATGCCATCCAGGGGTGCTCGACCACGTTGACCGCGTCGCCCAAGCCGGCGAAGACTGCGCGCGCGCGCCCGGCAACCTCGGCGTCATTCACGACTGGGCCGATGCCCAAACCGAAGTCCACGTCGGCGCGGCAGCCCATCGCGCCCGCGACGCCCTCGGCGACTTCGCGAATGCGCCCTTTGATCATATCCCGCGACTCCTCGCGGAACAGCCGAAAGGATCCAGTAAAGCTGACCGTCTGCGGGATGATATTGCGCGCCGTGCCCCCCTGAATAGTGCCGATAGTGATCACCACCAGATCCAAGGGATCTACGTTTCGGCTCACGATGGATTGCAGGGCCACAATGACTTGCGCGCTGCAAACAATGGGATCGGCGGTTTGATGCGGCATCGCCCCGTGCCCGCCCACGCCAGTGATGGTAATTTCGAATACGCCGGCGCCGGACATCGTCGGCCCTGAGACGACGCTCACCTTGCCGACTTCCAGATCATTCCAGAGATGGATGCCCAGGCAATAGTCGGGCGCGGGCGCTTCCAGCGCGCCATCGGCGATCATGTATTCGGCGCCTCTGCCCTGCTCTTCCGCCGGCTGGAAGACGAATTTGACCGTACCGCCCAATGCCTTGCGATGGTTCGACAGCAGCTTGGCGATGCCCAGGGCAATCGCCGTATGGCCATCGTGGCCGCAGGCGTGCATTTTGCCCGGCGCTTGCGATACGTAGTCGGTCTCGTTTTCTTCTTGAATGGGCAGCGCGTCCATATCGGCGCGGTAAAGCACGGTGGGACCGTCACCCGCGCCATCGAGGATTCCGATTACGCCAGTCTGTCCGACGCCGGTCTGCACTTCCAAGCCCAATTCATTCAGTTCGTCGGCGACGATGCCGGCCGTACGATGCTCTTCAAATGCCAATTCCGGATGCTGATGAAAGTCACGCCGGCGCTCGATCAGCTCATCATGCAGCGCGTGCGCCTCGGCCAGGAAGTCTATTGCCATATTGTATTCACCTCATGTTGATCACGTGGAATCGCTCGATCCGGCGCGGGTATTCGGGCGGCGAATTTGGGTCCAGCGAGCGTTTGCGAATATTCTCCGCCATAAGGTCCATATCGGAAATCTGCGTCTTGTGGGCGCGTAGGGATTCGATCTGCCGTTCGACCGCATCAGTCACATCGACGGTCAGGGTGGGATCGACAGCGCCAGCAATGTACACCGTGCCCACCTTGTGCGGCTCCAAGCCCTCATCGCGTTCATGCTCGATGAAGTTAAGACGATCGCGCGCGGTCGGGAAAACCGCTTCCAAGGTCGCGGCGCCAATCGCCCGGTGATCGGGGTGGTTGATCCCGCGCGAGCTAAACCAGCGGGTCGGGTCGAGCGTCACGACCACATCCGGCTTTTTCAGGCGAATCAGCCGCGTGATATCGCGGCGCAATTCCAGGGTCGGGAAGAGCTCGCCATCTTTATAGCGCAGGAAGATGACATCTTTTACGCCAAGGGCGGCGGCGGCGGCTCGCTCTTCTTCCTCGCGGATCTGCGCCAGGCGCTCCTGCGTCATCTCGGGATCGGAACTGCCCTTGTCGCCGCTGGTCGCGATGACGAAGGTGATGTCGGCGCCGTCGGCCGCCCATTTGGCAAAGGTGCCGCCGGCGAAGAATTCGGGATCATCGGGATGCGCGAAGACACCAAGCACGCGCCCTATGTTTCCGTTTTGGGTTCCTATAGTTCAACCCCTCCCCCCGGCCCCCTCCCCGAAGCATCAGGGAGGGGGAGCGTCGCCATGTACGAAACATCAAACTTGCAGCGGATTGCGCGGGAATGATGAGACTATTTCCGGGCTATCATAAGAAAACCAGAACATTTAAGTCGATAGCGTACAAGCATTACAGGCTTTGCTTTGTAATGGCGGTCGCCCCTACAAGTATTGGTTTATCGCTTGCGTCAATTAGTCGGGATCATTGCTGTCTGGGCGGTCCGATCTTTGGTTGGAGCGTCGGCCGCCGCGGCGCCTTCCCCGCCGTCGACTCGACTGGCTAGCGCCGCTGCCCGAGCGACCGCGCGACTTGCGCGATCGACGTCTGCGCGGCTTATCTTCCTCGGTCTTCTCTTGTTTCTCAGCTTTGGGCGCCGGCTCGTCCTTCGCGGACAGTCGATCGGCCTGGCGCTGGCCGGGCGGCATGCCGCATTCGCAACTGCCTTCGCCATGCTTGTCGCAGGGGGAATGCGCCTTTTCCGCCAGCTTTCGAAATTCTTCGAGCGGAATGATATCCTCGCGCTCGACCACTTTGCGGACGCCCTCGCCGACCTCCACCAGCACCGCGTCTCGCAGCGGAAGTTGGTCCAGTACGCGCCCTTCGCCGTGCGGCGTGCCGACCCGCTTATTGCGCCGCGGCAATTGACGGCGCGCTTCGACGTACTGCTCGTATTCAAACACCAGGCAACAGCGCAAGCGACCGCACATCCCGGTAATTTCCGATGGATTCAGCGAAATGCCCTGCGCCTTCGCCATCTTGATGGATATGGGGCTGAAGTCGGTGAGGAAGGTGCTGCAGCAGCGCGTGATGCCACAGGCGCCAAAGCCACCCAGCAGCTTTGCCACATCGCGCGGACCGATCTGCCGCATTTCAATGCGCGCCTCGAATTTGCGCTGCAAGCGTTTCTGAAGTACAGAGGTGTCAATCTTCTGCTCGGCGCTGAACAGGAAGGTAACTACGCTGCCGTCATAATTGTAGTGCGCCGCGACAAACTTCACCTCGGACATGCGGCGCAGGTTTGAGGCCGCCTCGCGGCAAGTCTCAAGCGCCTCGTCACTTTTCGCGTCCCAATGCTGGCGCAGCACATGATCGCGAGCCGTCGCCGGGCGCAAGATCCGGCGGGCTGTGCGGCCCTCGTCAGGCGCGGTGAAGCCCATCACCTGCCCCATCTGCCGGCCGCGGCGGGTATCGACAATGACGTAATCACCTTGCTTCAAATCCGGGTGACCGGAAAAGTCAAAATGATAGAGCTTGCCGATCTTCTGAAAGCGAACGCCCGCAACCAGTTCGCTATTTTCTACCTGGGCAATGGCCATAATTTCGATGCCTCTTTAAGGCGCCCGCAGCCGAAACTTGGTTGTCGGCGCTGGCACATTCAAACGCCACTCACTGTACTCGAAAACGGGGTCAAAAGCAACCGGGTTGAGGGGGGAGTAGAATCCAGCTGGCGGGCGAAAAGGCGATAAGCCGCGGATGGCCCGGGCGGGCGACCTGATAGATCGCCCCTACAAGGCTTGTCCGGAATTAAGTCGCAGCAACTTAGCCCCTGTCAAATTAGGGAGCTGTAGGGGCGAGTGGGCGCTTTGCTTGTCAATTTGCCGCCGCGCTTGCTACAATCAGACTAGACTGAGGACGGACCAGCAAAAGCTCGCTAGCGCGAAACATCATACTTGGGAGGCTCGTCCGGGCGACAATGACTACGTTGGTTATGAAGTTTGGCGGCGCATCACTGGGGACATCGGCCGGGCTCGCCCAAGTCTTGAGCATTATCGCCGACGAATTGGATAACTGGGAACAGCTCTTGGTCGTCGTCTCGGCATTGGATGGCGTCACTGATTCGCTGCTGGACGCCGCTCACTTCGCGCGTATAGATCATCCACGGGGTTATCGGCGCATCGCGGCCAACCTGCGCACGCGCCACCTGGCTCTGATCGACCAGCTTCCACTCGATCGCCCGGACCGCAACACGCTGCAGGCTGATATCGATCAACTGATTTCGGGCTTGCTTGATGACTGTTTGGCCATCGCCAACAACCTCAACGAAGAGCTTTCGCCGATTCACAGCGATACGGTTGTGGCGGTCGGCGAGCGGCTATCCGCGCGCATCATCGCCGCGCTGCTGCGCCAGAACAATATCCGCGGCGTCGCCGTCGATGGCGCCGATGTGCTGATCACGGACGATGTTCACGGCAATGCCAATCCGGAGCTGATTCCCACTGCCCAGCGAGTCAACAGCGTTCTCGTGCCTATTCTTCAGCGAGACATGATCCCGGTGGTGACTGGTTTTATCGGCGCGACCGCCGACGGCGTGACAACGACGCTGGGACGCGGCGGCACCGACTATACCGCATCGGTGCTAAGCGCGTTGGTCGGCGCCGATGAGTTGTGGATTTGGACTGATGTGGCTGGCATCATGTCGGCTGATCCGCGGCAGCAGCAGAATGCGCGTGTCATCCGACGGCTCAGCTATAGCGAGGCGGCTGATTTTGCCTACTTCGGCGCCAGGATTCTGCATGCGCGCATGATCGCCCCCTTGGCAGAAGCCCATTTGCCACTGCGCGTCAAGAATATTTTTTCGCCGGCGCGGCCCGGTACGCTCGTCGCCAGCAGCGAAGGCGACGCGATTCCAGTGCTGAAAGCGGTGACATCCATACAGGGGCTTTCGCTACGTCGACCGACCAGCGGTTCGCTGGCCGGTGTGACGCGGCTGGTGGGCAATACGCTCTTCAAGACCTTGGGCATGCGCTCGGAGGTTCTGATCGCGTCGCAAAGCGCGAATAGCAGTTTCATCTGCCTCGTCATTCCAACCAGCATCGGCATTGACGGAGTTGATCGTCTGCGGCGCGCATTGCAGGCGAAGATGGCGGAGTATCCGGAGAAGATGCCATGGGCAATTGACACGGTTTCGCTGGTGACAGCGATCGGGGGGAGCCTGCATCAGGCGCCGCGGCTGATGTCGCGCGTATTGGAACAGATGGATGGCATTGAGATATTCGGGATTGCGTTGGGCGCATCCAATTGCAGCGTGACCATGGCGCTGGAGGACAGAGATAGTGGCGAAGCGGTGACGCGGATTCACAATCTGATCGTCAAAAACGATTCAAATAGCGCCTGACTTCCCACTCGGTCACCTGTCGATTGTATTCATCGGATTCTTGCCGCTTGGCGGCGATGTAACGGTCGCTGACGTATGGTCCCAGGGCGGACAGGATGACATCGTCGTTACTGAGCGCTTCAAGCGCTTCTTCCAGCGAATGAGGCAAAACCTTGATCTGCCGCAGGCGCTCGGGCATGCCCTGCATCAGCGTCTCCTCCATCGGGTCGGCCAGTGGCATCTTGTGCAGGATGCCGTCGAGCCCCGCTTGCAGCATCACTGCCATCGCCAGGTAAGGATTGGCCGTCGGGTCCGGGCAGCGCAACTCGAGGCGCGTGTGGAATTCCTTGCCGGGCGCCGTGCTGGGCACGCGTATCAAGGCGCTGCGGTTCACATGAGCCCAGGTGACATTGACGGGCGCTTCAAAGCTAGTGCCCAGGCGCTTGTAGGAATTGACGAGTGGCGCCAGCACGGCGCACATCGCACGGGCGTGCTCTAACTGCCCGGCCAGAAAATACTTTGCTGTATCTGAAAGGCCGTATTCGCCTTCGCTATCGGCGAAGAGGTTGAGCCCGCTCTCGGAATCGTGCAAGCTTTGATGCGTGTGCATGCCGGAGCCGGGCAAGTCAACATGTGGGCGCGGCATAAAGGTACAAAAGTAATTGAATTTATTGGCTATCGTCTTGAGGACGATGCGGGCAGTCAGGATGTTATCGGCCGAACGCAAGGCATCATCGTACTGGAAATCAATTTCGTGCTGGCCGCTGCCGGTTTCAGAGTGGGTCGAATCGACGCGGATTCCCATGTCACTGAGCGCGGCGAGCATGCGGCGGCGCATCGACCGGATCGGATCGTCGGGGATATCGAAATAACCGGCGATATCGTTGTTGGCGCTAAGTATGGGCTGCCCTGCTGGATCCAAGGGAAAAAGAAAGAACTCCAGTTCCATGCCTGTTTTGAAGCGCAAGTTCCGGTTCTGCGCCTGATCGAGCGCCTTCTTCAGCAGGCTGCGCGGATCGCCTATGAAGGAATCGCCATTCTGCGTACAAATGGAACAGATGAGACGGGCGGTCTTGTCCTCGCCCGCGGTCCAAGGCAAGATGACGAAGCTCGACAGATCCGGCGCCAACACCATGTCGCTTTCGGCGACACGCGCGAAGCCCTCGATGGCGGAACCATCAAAGTGCGAGCCATTGGCAATGACGTTTTCCAGCTCGCTCGCCGGTATCATGACGCTCTTCACCAAGCCGGTAATATCGGTGAACCAGAGCGCCACAAAGCGCACCTGCTGCTCTTCGACTGCTGCGAGGATTGCCTCCGCTGTAGACATTGCGCGATTTGTTCCCCCCTCACCCCCCGGCCCCCTCTCCCACAAGGGCTGCGCGTAGGTCGCGTAGACACTGACAGCCGACACAGCAGTTCGAGAGGGAGAGCTAGCGATGCGCGAAAGTCACGCATACACTCTCAAGAACTCCGAGAGGCGGAGATTAGCTTCGCAGAGCTTATAGTAGTTTGAGGTACAGTTTAGTCGGAAAAATTGGTCGCCTTCTATTGGCGAGATAGCCAAAATCTGCCTTGCGTATTCATACGTTCTGACCAGCTAATCGCGCAGCAGGTCCCAGCGTCTTAGGAGCGCATCCAGCGCGAGCAGATAGCCCTGCCAGCCGAAACCGGCGATCTGCCCCAGACAGACCCCCGCCAGCAAGGACTGGTGCCGAAAGGTTTCTCGCCCGTGAATGTTGGAGATATGCACTTCAATGACCGGTGTTTCGATGGTGGCGATGGCGTCCCGCAGGGCGACCGATGTGTGGGTGTAGGCGCCGGGATTGAATACGATGCCGTCAGCCCATTCGCGCGCGTCGTGGAGCAAGTCGATCAACTCGCCCTCATGATTTGATTGCGCCGTCCGCAGTGAAACATGGTAGTGAGCCAGGTGACGCTTGGCGGCGGCGTTGATGTCCGTCAGGGTTGCGCTGCCGTAGATCTCCGGCTGCCGTGTACCCAGAAGGTTGAGGTTTGGCCCGTGCAAGAGCAGGATGTGTTTGGTCATTTGGATTCTTGCCTCGTCGTTTGCGCAGTCGTGCTTGCGGAATGGGATGGGCGGGAGGGCGACACAACGGTTCGCTCCTACAAGGCTTGTCCGATACTGGGCCATGCTCTCTCGCCGGTTTCACCCCATCCCCCCA
>JAPOWK010000132.1 GCA_026707665.1 Chloroflexota bacterium | reverse complement strand
TCGTATCGGGATAGAAGGCGGCCCAGGCGAACCAGAAATGGGGGAAGGCGTTGATCGGCCGCAGCTGCTTTCCCGCCAACTCGCCGGAGAGGGCGCTGCCGAAAATATTCCAGCTGCTGCCGGTCTCGGCGTCTACGATTGCGCTATCGACCAGCTCAAATGTAAGAGCGCGGCCGTCCACGATCCGGTCAAATAGCGCGGCCATGCCGACATCGCGCGACTGGTCAATGCTGGCCGCGTCCAGCGCGCTGAAGGCGCCCGGCTGCCATATCGCGACCACATCGGTCTCGCCGACGCGGTCATTGATGACGCCTGCTTCCGCCAGAACCGAGAAGGGATAAGCGACGCTGACCCCCTCAAGGTCGGCGCCGAGGACGCGCTCGGTCGCCAGGAGGCGATCATCCGGCGCGCCCATGAACAGGAAGGGACGCGGACTGCTGTCGTAATTCACGTAGGGATTGCTGCCGTAGAAGCGGCCCTGCGTCGACAGCACTTGTCCTTGTGGATACTGCGCTTTGAAAGCGGCATAGCCAACCAACTGCGATGGTACGATATCCAGCAGCCGGCCCGTATGCGCGCCGACGATGCCTTCGCCCGTCAGCTGCTGCCAAAGCGTTTGCGTCATGTCGTCCCACATAATCAGATCGCTGTTGCGCAGCAAGCCGCTGACGCCGAAGCGCAGAATATCGCCGTCAACGCGCCGGTCGAATACGATGGCGCTATTGCACAAGGGGCAGAAGGTGACGGCGACGTGCACGTCATTGATGACATCATTGGCGATCTCGTGGCGCGTCAATATAGCCAAGGGATAGGCGCGCGCGACCCCATCAATTTCCAGGGCGATCACCGGCGAGGCCGGCTGCAGCCATAGGTCGGCGGTCGCCAGATCATCAAATTGGGGATGGTCAATCGGCGGGATGCCATCGCGCCCGACGCCGCCCGACATGATTTCATAAAAGACGCCTTCCTGGCTCTTGCAGACGTCCATCAGATCCCAGACGCGCTGCCAATTCTTCAGCAGGTTTTCGTCGTCGAAGGGAGCGGGCGGCTGGTCACAGCTAAGCTGCGCCAGGGCAGCGCCCGGCAGCAGGACCAGTATGATGATGAGCAGCAGGGGCTTGGTGACGCGAAGTTGTGGAAACATGTTTTGTCCTTTCAGCTAAGTTTGCGAAGGGAGACGCCCAAGACGGGCAAATCGAATAAGCGGGTTCCAACGGCTGCAGTCATTCATTCAGGCGTCCGTGGATCATCGTGTCGGGATAGAAAGCGGCCCAAGCGAACCAGAAGTGCGGGAAAGCGTGGAGCTGACGGAGCCTGGCGCCCGCCAGCGGTCCATCAGTCGCTTCGCCAAAGAGATTCCAGTGGCTGCCGGTTTCTTCATCCACGATGGCTCCGTCGGCAAAACGAAAGGTCAGTATTTCGCCGGTATCCAACTGGCGATCAAACATTAGCGCCATGCCGACATCGCGGGACAGATCGATGATGGTCTCGTCCAATGCGCTGACGGCGCCACCCTGCCAGAACACCACGATGTCGCGCCCGGCGACGCGGTCGTTGACGGCGCGCCGCCGCCTGAGCGCTTCAAATGGATAGGCGATCGCGGTCCCGCCGATTTCCGCCGCCAGCACTCTTTCCATCGCCCCCAGCCGCGGGTCGAGCGGGCCGGCAAAGAGAAAGGGCGATGGGTTGCTATCGTAGCCTCGATAGGGATTGTTGCCGTAAAGTCCCAGCGGACCGCGCAGCACCTTGCCGTCGGGATAACGATCGCGGAATATGCCAAAGCTGATCAACTGCGACGTGACGAACTCCAGCTGGTGGCCCACATAATCGCCGACGATGGCTTCGCCGGTCAGCTGTTGCCACCAAGACTCGCTGGCGTCGTCCCACATTACCAGGTCGCTGAAGCGCAAATTGCCTGATACGCCGAAGCGCAAGGCTCTTCCTTCCACGCGCCGGTCAAAGACGATGGCGCTGTTGCACAGCGGGCAGAAGGTCACCGCGACCGGGACATCGCCCACGACATCATTGACGATTTCATGACGCGTCATCACTTCCAGTGGGTAGGCGCGCGCGTCGCCATTGATCGAGAGCGCAATCACCGGTGATTGGTCGCTCAAGCCGCGGATGGATCTGACCGGGTCGAATACCGGCTTGTCAATTGGCGGAATGCCATCGCGGGGCACACCGCCGGAAATCACCTCGTCGAGATCAATGATGCTCCGTTCAAAATTGGTCTCCCAGCCGTTGGCGGGACCGCTCAAAATAGCGCTTCCGATTGCCAAAGCGGCCGCGAGCGCCAGCGCGATGGTAAGGTATTCCTTGAGATTTGGTTTTCCGCGCTTCATCGACTTAGCGTCTCCCGGCGGGCGTCCAACTAAACGAAGATTCAGTCGAAGCCATAGACCTCAGTGTCGGGATGGAAAGCCGCCCAGGCGAACCAGAAGTGCGGGAAGGCATGCACCCAGTTGAGCTGGCTGCCAGCGAGCTCGCCAGCGATGGCTTCGCCGAAGGCATTCCAGGTCGACCCGGTCTCATCATCGGTGAAACTGCCGTCGTGGCTGTTCGCGCTGAAATGCAAGACTTTCCCATCGACCGTTGCATGATACATGCCGGCGGTGCCGATATCGCGGGCATTATCGATCACATGGTCGCCGAGCGCGCTGGCGACGCCGCTCTGGAAGAAGACGACAATCGGCGTTTCCCCAATGCGGTCGTTGATCACCCGCTCTGCCCGCAGAATATCAAAGGGATAGGCTTTGGCGCTTTCGCCGATGATCGCGGCCAGCACGTGGTCCACCGCTGAACCCAGCCGTTGATCAGTCTCACCGCGAAACAGGAAGGGGCGCCCCGGGCGACTGTCATAATTGCTGTAGGGGTTGGTGCCATATTGACGGTTGTATCCGGTCTCGCGCGACATCACCTGCCCATCCGGGTAGCGCTCGGCGAAGGTTCCGAAGCCGATTACCTGTGATGGAACTATATCGAGGAAGACGCCGGCGTGTTCACCCGCCAGTCCTTCGCCGGTCAACTGCTGCCACCAGGTTTCGCTTTGGCGGTCGAACATGATTAAGTCGCTGTTGCGCAGCAACCCGCTGACGCCAAAGTCCAGCGCCTCGCCAGTCACGCGCCGGTCAAAGGTGACTGAGCTGTTGCAAAGCGGGCAAAAGGTGACAGCGACCGGCGTACCGGCGATTTCGTCGTTGGCAATCTCATGCCACATCAGAATCGCCAAGGGGTAAGCGCGCGCCTCTTCGTCGATCTCCAAGGCGATTACCGGTGAGCGATCGCTTAGCCAAGCCGATGCTTCAGCGACCGTTTCCATCGCGGGATTGGTCACGGACGGTATCCCGCCCTTCACCGGATGCCCCACCAGAATCTCGCTGAAATCGACGATGCTTTGGCAAAAGTCGGTCGTCCAGTTTACGGTGTTCAGGTTGGCGGGACGACAGTCGTCTTGACTGCGAACCGGCGCCGGCGTCAGATTTAGCGCGAGAAAGCCGGCCAGCGCGAAGAAGATTCCGGCGATCAGCGGCGCGCTATTCGGTCGCATCAGCTTGAGCATTTCGAATGTCCTTTCTAATCGAGGTCGCACATCCAGGATACGTTGAGTTCCTTACACTGGCGTTACAGGTATAGGCATGTTGCCGATTGCAAATCTCGGGTCGCATGGGGATCATTGCGACGGCTTGATAGTCACCGGAGGCGCGCCGAGATCGACTGCCGGCATAAGCGCGGGCGCGACAACCGATGTTGCTTTACTCGCGCCAGCCCGAACCATATTCGTAGCTCCATTCGGCCAAAGCGGCTACGAGCGACGGCGCCGCGCGAATGGCAGTCCCTACGGGAAGTGCTAGAATGTGACATGTTCGGGCAGAGCGCAAAATCGCGCCACGGTTTCGGCTGAGGGCGCCCGAACCGTCTCCCTTCTGTAAGGACAAGGAGAGTGAACTTGCTGCAGCGGTCGTCAAGATTCGCCCTTGTGATTGGCATCTGCGTTGCCGCCAGCGGCTTTGCCTTTGATTTGCTGCCCAGCGCGCGCCCCGGTTTGAATTCAGTGCAGCTGCTTGTTATCCTGACGGGCTTTTCGATCGCCTTGCTTGCGTTCGCTCTGCCGCTCCTGCAGCGGCGCAAAGCCTGGCGCAGTCTGCGAAGTACGCTGGCTAGAGCGCTGATCGTCGCCGTCTTGACTTTGCTGGCGCTTGAACTGGTCTTGGTCGGCATCGGCTACCAGACCTATTTTCCGCAGGATGTGCCGGCGGAGTTTTTGCGTCCCGCGCCTTGGTGGACCTGTGAAGACCCGGCTTGTCACTATGTTCAGGACGAAATGGCGACGGCTTGCGAAATCGGAAGCATGTCGGGCCGTTACTGCATCGTCAATGCGCAAGGTTTTCATGATTCGCAAGACTTCGTCTATCGCCCGGCTCTTGAGAATCAAACGCGGATTCTGGCGCTGGGCGACTCGTTCACCTTCGGCGAGGCGGCCGATATCGGCAAATCTTATGTGGAGACACTTGAAGCGGGCGGATCGCGCCGTGTGGTTTGGAATACCGGGATATTTGGTGTGGGGACGAATCAAGCGCTCGCGGCATTTGAAATGTTTGCGCCGGTCTTGAAGCCGCATCTAACCATTTATGGATTCTACGTCAATGATTTTTTCGATAATCTCTTCCCGGTAGATGGCTACTTCCTGGGCATTGATGAGAACGGCGACCTAGTCACATTGCAGAAATATCACCTGGATCCCTGGGGAAATGTGACCAAGCTCGAAACGCAAAGCCTGCTCTATTATCGCTGGCGCGGTGTGGAAGCGCCCGCCAACGAATTCGAGCGCCTGCTTGGCTCGACGCGTCTAGGCTCTGTCTTCATCAGTGCAATCGACCAGCTTGGCAAGCAGCTGGGAATTGCGCAGATAACGCATTTTGGACGCCAGGTAGATCTCACTCGCGGCTATTTGCGAGCTTTGCGGGACGCCAGCGCGGCGCGAGACAGCGAGCTATTGATCATGCTAATCCCGAAAAGAACGGATTTGCGCGAGCCAGGGGCCGAATTCCGGCAAGCGGTGAATCTGTTTGAAGAGCTGGGCATCAGCTATATCATGCCCATTGAAATACTGGACGCCGCGTCGGATTATGCGCCTGACTGGCACTGGAATAACGCGGGCCACCAGAAAGTCGGCGTGCTGCTTAGCGACTGCGTCGACAGATTTGTCTCGCGAGGGAACTTGAATGATTGCCGCCATGTTGTATTGCCTTAAGAGCGCCGCTGTGGCGCCGGTCCACGATCGACAGGGGAAACGGATGACGCCGGGCTCGTTTCATGCAGCCGTGAGATGCTTGATCTGTGGCGACGGCCCCTGGAAACCACGATGAAATTTGCTTGGCGAATACTTCTTATCGTTGGCATTCTCATCGCTGGCTTCGGCGCCGGCAGCGACTATCTCTTGCCCGGGGCTAGTCCGGGCCTGAACTTGCCGCAGATACTAGTCATCGTTGCCGGCGTCGCGATTTCGTTCAGCTCGTTTCGGCTGCGGCGATTTGACGCGCCGAGCCTGTCTGCAAGGGTACGGCGCAAGAGTGTCCAAGCGGTATTGATCAGCTTGATAACACTCTTGATCCTCGAGGTCGTTCTGACTGTCGTCGGCATGCCGACCTTCTATCCCACAGAGTTTTCAGACGCGCCTTTGGCTGAGGTTTCCTGGTGGAGCTGTGACGAGCAGGGCTGCCTCTACAAGCACGACGCCACGGTTGCAGCTTGTGAGAATGGTGAATTGCGCGGTCGTTCTTGCATCGTGAATCAACAGGGTTATCCGGACGTGAAAGACTTCACCGCCGTCAGCGAGACCAGCAGGACCTCGAGGATCCTGTTTCTGGGTGATTCCTTCACCCGCGGCTTCAGCGCCGATATCGGCAAGTCCTATGTGGAAACCGTTGAGAATAATCTGCCGGAAGCCCTGGTTTGGAACGCGGCAATTGGCGGCACCGGCACGAATCAAGCTGTGGCGACATTCGCCAATCTGGGACCGCTCTTCCAGCCTCATTTGACCATTCTCGGCTTTTATCTGAATGACTTCAGAGACAATCTCTTTCCGCTGGATTCCAAGCACAGAGTATTTAACGAAGCTGGCCAAATGGAAGTCATCAGGCACTATTACCTCGACGACTACGGCAACGCGCAGAAACAACCCGTAATTCAAGCTCTTGCTGATTTCGCGCGCGCCGGTAGGTTGCCGATCCCGAATACCCTCGAACGGCTGGTCGGCAATACGAGGCTGGGGTCGCTCGCTCTTGAATTGCTGGACCGGCTTGAAGGGCTTGCCATTCCCAGCGAACGCGACCCCCGGTTGGCGCTCGAGACCAAGACGGCGCGTGAGCTTTTGCATCAACTGAAACAGAATGCGGCTTCGCTGGGTTCCGATCTGCTGGTCTTGATCATCAATCAGCGCAGAGATTTGCCGCGATATGATATGCGTTATGAGCTCCTTGTTGGTTTGTTGGAAGAGCTAGGCATACCCTATCTGGATACCAGCACGATTGTAGAGACGCCCGGCGATTATGCGCCGCTTCCCGATATTCATTGGAACAACTCGGGCCACCTGAAAGTCGGCGCGCTGCTAAGCGACTGCGTCGACTCGTTTATCTCGCAGGGAATGCTGGACGATTGCAGCCATGTTGTCTTACCTTAGGTTCGCTAGCATAATATTTGTTCACAGTTGTCAGGTGAATGGGAAGCCAACGCGACCATTTCACGCAATCAAGACTTGGCTGAATCCACTGAAAGGCGCATGGCAACAATGATGAAATTCGCTTGGCGGCTGCTGCTATTCGCTGGCATTCTCATCGCCGTACTCGGCGCCGGCAGCGATTTTCTGCTGCCCAGTACCAGCCCGGGCTTGAACTTGCCGCAGGTTTTGGTCATCGTTGCGGGCATCGCCATGTCACTCAGCGCGCTTGGGCTGCGGCGGGCGAGGCTTTTGAACCGGGGCGTCGGCGGCGCCCGCAAGACGCTGCTTAAGGTCGCGCTGATCACGCTGGCGACCCTGTTACTGTTAGAGATGGTATTGGGCCTCTGGGGCCGGCCGACCTATTTCCCCAGGCAGCGGCCCGAGCGAAACATCAGAGAAATTCCCTGGGGCATCTGCGACGAGCTCGGCTGCCGGAAGCAATACGAGGCTGTGCTGGATGCCTGCGCCACCGGCTATCTCACGGGCATTCGCTGTGTCATCAATCGCGATGGCTTCGGCGACACCGACGAATTCGTCGTCGCCGAAGACTTCCCGCAGCGAGACCGCATCTTGATCATGGGCGATTCCTACACGCGCGGCTTTCACGCCGATGTCGGCAAGTCTTACGTTGATCGGCTGGAAGAGGAGATGCCCGCTGCCATTATCTGGAATGTCGCCGAACCCGGCACCGCGACCAACCAGGCATTGCTCAGTTTCGCCGGGATCGCGCCGCGTTTGCAGCCGCAGCTTTCCATTCTGGGCTTCTATATGAACGACTTTCCGGAAAACCTCGTGCCCAAAGACATGAGCCTGCGCTTGATTGACGATGAAGGCAAACAATACTTCGTCACGCGCTTTGAAGTGGACCGCTGGGGCAATCCGGTTGAGTTGCCCGCCGAGGACGTCTACGCGTATTTGGCCCTTGGCGCCACACCGCCGACCAGCGAATTGGAACGGCTCTTGGGAATAACGCACCTTGGCACGCTGGCGCTGAGGGCATTGGATTATGTCTTGGGCCTCGACGGAGAAGACCTGTCATTCGACCGCCAGAAACGCGTGACCCGCGAATACTTGGCGCAACTGCGCGACGACGTCGCGGCAGCGGACAGCCAACTTCTGGTTCTGCTCATCCCCGCGCGCGACGATGTCGTCGCTCCCCGCCTGCCATATCAGACCGCCAGGCAGCTTTTTGAGGAATTGCGAATTCCCTATCTTGAGGCAAAGCATGTGCTGGAACCGGCAGATTATACGGGCCATTGGAACACGGAAGGGCATCAAAAGGTCGGCGCTTATCTAAGCGAATGCGTGATCGCCTTCTTTGAAAGGGGCGATCTCGCCGACTGCGAGCATGTGATTATGCCCGAGTAGCGCCCGGTCAGGCGCCGGCTGATATCGCGAAATTCAAAGCATGAGCAAGCGACGAAGTGCATTCATCTGCTCCAATTGCGGCAAGCGTAGCGCCGGTTACTTTCGGCTATGCCCCCAGTGCCGCCAATTTGACACCATGGTCGAGCATGTCGAGGAAGCACGGACGTCTTCGCGGATGCAAACGAGGCCAGCCAGCGGCGCGCAATCCAAGGCGATCTTGCTAAAAGATGTCAAGCTGGGCGACGAAGCGCGCATTCCCGTGCCGATCGCCGAATTCAGTCGCGTGCTGGGCGGCGGGCTGGTGCCGGGAAGTTTGATCTTGCTCGGTGGCGAACCGGGCATCGGTAAATCCACGCTCGTGCTGGAATTGTCGGCGCTGCTGGCACAGGCGGGGGACAGCGTGCTGTACATCAGCGGCGAAGAAAGCGCGCGGCAGATCAAGCTGCGGGCTGAGCGGATGGGCTTGGGCAATCCCAGTCTGTACCTGCTGACCGAGACGGATCTGGACTACATATTTGAAGCGGTCGCGAAGCTGGAGCCGACGCTGGTGGTCATAGATTCCATCCAGACGACCCGCGCCCCGGGGCTGGATTCTTCGCCCGGCTTGGTCGCCCAAGTGCGGGAATGCGCGATTCGCTTGCAAGACCTGGCCAAGCGCGCTGGCGTCAGCGTCTTGATGATCGGCCACGTGACGAAGGACGGTCATATCGCTGGTCCGCGCACGCTGGAACATATCGTCGATGCAGTGCTCTATCTCGAAGGCGATACCTTCGGGCAATATCGGCTGCTGCGCGGGGTGAAGAACCGCTTCGGCGCGACCAGCGAGGTCGGCGTATTCGAGATGCGCGGCAGCGGTCTGGCGCCGGTCGCGAATCCGTCAGAAGTCTTTCTCGAAGAGCGCGTGGTCAACAGCCCCGGCTCCGCCATTGCCGTCACGATGGAGGGCACGCGCCCGCTCCTGGTTGAATTGCAGGCGCTGACCAGCGTGTCAACCTTTGGCAATCCGCGGCGAACGCCCAACGGCATCGACAGCAATCGCCTGCTGCTGATCAGCGCGGTCTTGAGCAAGCGAATCGGTCTGAAACTGTGGGAACAGGACATCTTCGTCAACGTCGTCGGCGGCTTAAGAATCGCGGAACCGGCCTCAGATTTGGCGCTGGCGCTGGCGATTGCATCCAGCTACTACGATCGTCCGCTGCCGGCTGATATCGCGATTGTGGGCGAAGTCGGTTTGAGCGGCGAAGTCCGGCGCGTGGGGCAGTTGGCGGCGCGCTTGAACGAGGCGCGCAAGATTGGCTTCAAGCGCGCCCTCGTGCCCCGGCTGCGGCGCGACCGGCAGGGCTTGCCCAAGGGCATTCAATTGATTGAAGTCAGGAGCGTGGCCGAAGCGATCGGCGCCGTTTTGCCGCGGAATTAAGTAGCGCGCCAGCTTAAGGGTACTTGCGATTGAGCAGGCGGGCGTAGGGAATCGTCTCGCGAACGTGGCTCAGCCCGCAGATCCAAGCCACCGTGCGCTCAATGCCGATGCCGAAGCCGGCGTGCGGCACGCTTCCGAATTTGCGCAGATCGAGATACCATTCGTAGGCTTCGCGCCCCAAGCCCATCTTGTCAATATTCGCCGCCAGCAACTGCTCATCGTGGATGCGCTCGCTGCCACCGATGATTTCGCCATAGCCCTCCGGCGCCAGCAAATCGACGCTGCGGCAGACTTGGGACCGGCCCTCGACCGGCGTCATGTAAAAGGCTTTTACCGCAGTCGGATAGTGGTACACGAAGACGGGCTTGTTAAACATTTCCGCCAGCGCCGTTTCATGCGGGCTGCCGAAGTCTTCGCCCCATTCGATCGCCAGCTCTTCCTTTGACTCCGGATCGTCTATCTGTCCGTGAAGCGCCTTGAGCCGCGCCACCGCGTCATCGTAGCTGATGCGGGCGAAGGGCGGGGCGATGGACATGAGCTTGTCGCGGTCGCGCTCGATGATGTCAAGTTCTTGCTGGCGCTTCTCCAGCACTTGTGCGACGACATAGCAGACCATGCTTTCTTCGATGTCCATCAATTCTTCCAGGCTGCAAAAGGCGATCTCCGGCTCAAGCATCCAAAACTCGATGAGATGACGCCGCGTCTTCGACTTCTCGGCGCGGAAGGTGGGGCCAAAGCAGTAAACTTTGCCGAAAGCCATGATATTCGCTTCGTTGTAGAGCTGCCCGGTTTGAGCAAGGAAAGCGTTTTCGCCGAAGTAATCGACTTCAAACAGCGTGGTCGTCTCTTCGCCGGCGGCGGGCGTGATGATTGGCGTATCGACCAGCAGAAAGCCTTGATCGTCCAGCCAATCGCGCATCGCCTTGATAATGGTCGCGCGGATCCGCAAGATCGCCCATTGCCGGTTGCTGCGCACCCACAAGTGGCGGTGGTTCATCAGGAATTCGGTGCCGTGCTCTTTGGGAGTGATGGGGTATTCCTGCGCTTCTTGCACCAGCTCCAGCTTTTGAATGCCAATTTCGTAGCCGCCGGGAATGCCGGGGGCGCGTTCATCGGCTCGCACAGCGCCGCTGATGACGACGGAAGATTCTTGCGTCAGGCCGCGGACGATTTCGAATTCATCCGGATCCATCTCTTTTTTGAAGGCGACGCATTGCGCCTGCCCGCTGCCATCGCGCAGCAGAATGAATTGCAGGCGGCCTTTGCCCGTCCGATTGTAGACCCAGCCGCGCAGGGTGACTTCTTGTCCCTCGTAGGCCGCGATATCCTTGATCTGAATAACTCCCGCCACCGTCCGCTCCTTTTGCAAGGCGAGCAATTGCCATACGCGATTATATCATAGGGATCGATTCTGAAGTCGTTGGATGGGTCAGTCGCTGGGCGCTGTCCCCACCTCGACCAGCGAGCCGACCGACGCGCGCAGCAGGCGATCCCAAAGGGCTAAGCCCAAGCCTCGCCGCTCCGGCGCGCGTGCCAGAATACAATCCACCCCCTGCTGATCCAGCGAACGCAGCGCGGCGAAGAGGTGGTGGGCGGCCTCATCAGCGTCCGCGCCCAGACGCTCGATGGCGACATCCAATCCGGCAAATTCGCGCGCATCGGCATCGCTCGCCAATATGCCAACACGTTCATGCGAGTTAATCTCGGCGCGCATCGCCGCATAAACTTCAGCAGCATCAGCGCCCGAAAACAAGATGACCCGCGCTCGCGGCGAATAATGCCGCAGCATCGTGCCGGGCGCTGGCGCGGAGGGCGCGTCATCCGCGAGATAGCTTGGCTCGTAGCGCAAATTGGGCAGCGCTTCTCGCAGCGTTTCCAGCGAAATGCCGCCAGGGCGCAGGACGCGGGGCTCGTCTTCGACCAAACTGACAATGGTGGATTCCAGTCCGATCGGCGTATTGCCGCCGTCCAGCACGACCTCTACCCGGTCGGCGAGATCATCGATTACATGCTGGGCGCTGGTTGGGCTGGGGCGCGAGAATTGGTTGGCGCTCGGCGCCGCGATAGGCAGGTCTGCCGCCTGCAGTAGCGCCAGAGCCACCTCGTGATCGGGCATGCGAACCGCCACCGTATTGAGGCCAGCCGTCAAATTGGCGGGAATGCAGGGCGCCTTTTGCAATACCAGCGTCAGCGGACCGGGCCAAAATTGCCGGCCAAGCTCGACGGCTCCCGCCGGTATCGCTTGCGCCACCCGCGACAATTGCTCGAAGCGCGCGATATGTACAATAAGCGGGTCGCTTGACGGTCGGCCTTTGGCGGCGAAGATCTTGGCAACGGCTGTTTCATCCAGGGCATTGGCGCCCAGTCCGTAGACCGTTTCTGTGGGAAAGGCGACCAATCCACCGGCGCGAATCATCCGACCGGCGATAGCGATCGCCTCTGCTTCTGGCGCCTTGGGATCGACGCGAAAGACGCGCGTCCGCTTGGACATAATCAGGAAAGACTCCTCGATTTGACGCCGTGGGAAGATCATCATGGCTCGGCGGCGCCTGAACGCATTGTATCACGTCGACTGAAAGAGCTCGCATATAGTAATGAGCTCGCTCACAGCGAAATCTGTAGACACACGCGCTGCACGGCATTGGCTCACGCAAAATACCATGCGGCCCGCTGTCCATAAGAATCTGGATGAATACAATGCTCGCAACGTCTAGCTCCCCCTCCCTGATGCTTCGGGGAGGGGGCCGGGGGGAGGGGTTGGCTGCCGGTCGCAACGTAAACAGGCGCTGCGATTGATTTCACCGGGCCCACGGGACATCATTTCACAATTTGCTAGTCAAGCGAATATAATGAAGGTAAGGCAAATCACTTAGGCGAAAGGGCGAGGCGATGACGATTCTGGTGACCGGAGCGGCCGGTTATCTCGGCAATCAGACAGTGAAGCGCTTGGTCGCGGACGAGCGTCCGGTGCGGGCGCTGGTGCGGCATAAGGCGAAGGCGGCGATTCGCTTGCGGGATATCGCCGACCGCATCGAGATCGTCGAAGGCGACATCACGCGGCCGGACAGCCTGCGGCCAGCGCTGGCTGGCGTCGATGCCGTCATTCATTATGTCGCCATCGCGATGGAGAAGGGCGGGCAAACATACGAGGCGGTCAACTACCAGGGTACGGTGAACGTGCTGCGCGCGGCGGAAGCGGCCGGCGTCCGGCGCTTTATCAACATGAGCCAGAATGGCGCCCGGGGCGATCTGCCTTATCGTTTTCTCGCCAGTAAGGGAGCGGCTCAGGAAGCGGTCGCCGCCTCCGACCTGGATTGGACCGCGCTTCGGCCATCGGCGATATTTGGGCCGCAGGACGAGTTCTTCAATTCCTTCGCGCGCTTGCTCAAAATCACCCCCTTCGTCTTTCCCCTGATCGGCGGGGGCACGGCGCAGTTCCAGCCCGTTTCCGTCTATGATGTAGTCGAAGCGGTGATTCGCTGCCTCAACGATGAGAGCACCATCGGCGCCGAACTGGCTCTCGGCGGTCCTGAAGTCTTGTCGCTCGGCGAGATTGAACGGCGCGTCATCCAAGCGCTCGGTACCTGGCGTCTGCTGCTGCCGACGCCGGTCGCGCTGCTTCGACCAGTCGTGACGCTGATGCAAGCGCTTCTGCCGGGTTCGCCGGTGAGCACCGGCTTGCTAGACCTGCTGGCGGTGCCGAATACGGTGCCGGATAACGCCCTGGTCAATCATTTCGGCATGAAGCCGATCCCCTTCGCCGGCGAGCACATCGCCTATCTCAAGGACAATACGCTCAGCGATACCTTGGCCAAGTTCTTCGGCAACGCGACTATCAACTGAGGGACAGCAAGCTTTCGAAGATCGCGCTGTGGGCGGCGGCCTCCGCCTCAACCGAGAAGCCGCGTCGGACATGTTCGCGGCCCGCCGCGCCCAGCTTATGTCGAAGCATTCCATCGCGCAGCAGGCGCAGAACACGCTCGGCCAGCGCATCGGCATCGCCGGGGTCAACAAGGAAGCCGGTGACGCCATCCACAATCGTCTCCGATGGTCCGCCACGGCGCGTGCTGACCACCGGTAGGCCGCAGGACATCGCTTCCAGATTGGCTATCCCGTAGCTCTCGAATTCGGAGGGACAGACGAAGACATCGGCGGCGGCATAGACGGTTTCGACATCTCGGCGGAAACCGAGATAATGCAGCCGGTCGCGCAGTGGCGCGCTCGCCCTGGCATTGGACAAAATCTCATCGCGATAGCGCTGATCGGCAGCCACGCCGAAGACATCGTCGCCAGCCACAATGAAATGCGTTGCCGGCAGCGCTTCCAGGAGCCGCCGCGCCATCGCCTGAAACGTATGATGCCCTTTGACCCGCTGAAAGCGCGCTACCATCGCGACCACCGGCGCTTCCGCCGCGATGCCAAATTCTCGGCGCAGCGCCGCGCCGTCCAGCCCCGGGCGGAAGCGTGCGCAGTCGACGCCGGCATAGACGACCGGCATCCGCTCAATCGGCATGAACGGCGGCTCCCCGAGAAAGCCAGCGCGGATCGCCCGCGAACGCGCCGCCGCTTGGGGAAACTGCCGGAAGAAGGCTCGCTGCCAGGGCTTCGGCTGGAACCACCAGCCCCAGACCGTCCAGGTCGCCGGAATGCCGGCTTGGCGCGCGGCTCTTGCAATCAGCGGCAGCGTATGATAATCGCTCTGCACCAGGCTGATGTTCTGCCGGCGCAGCAGCTCGGTCATGCGCTCCACAACGGGAAAGCGCGCCCAAAGGGCCGGGATGAACCAGGTTGAGGCGCCACGATAAGGCAGGATATGAACCGGCGAGCCGGTCTCCCGCCAGCGATCAGGCAATGAACCCTGGGCCGGCGCCAGGAGATGAGGCTCGTAACGGCTGCGGTCCATTGCTCTCGCCAGCGTGAGCAGATCCGTTTCGCCGCCGCCAAGACCGGTATACCAAGAGGCAAAGAGGACCCGAATCATGCCTGTTACTCGCAGAGAGGGGCGACCAGGTAGCGCTCGCGTTCGTCGCAGGTCAACTCCCTCGGGCGATAATCCGCGACGATGCGCGCGAGCAATTGCTCCGCGCTTTCCACTTGCCACAGCCAATAGGCGCCGCTCTCGTCAGCGGTGAGGACGCGCCCGCCATCTCGGCTGAGGCGGAAGTCGACAAGCGGATGCTGCGCCGCGAAACGCTGATCCACGACGCCCGCTTCCGCGTCCCATAAGATGAGCTCCGAACCGGCGGCGGTGACAAGCGTCGCCGATTCCGGCAAATAATGCAGCTTGCGCAGGTCGCTCGCGTCGGCGCGCAGCTGATGGATAAGCGCGCCGCTGTCGGTTGTAACGATATGAACGCGACCGTCGCGGTAGGCGATGGACAGGCGCTCGCCAGCCGCTGACAAGGCCGCCAATTGCACATTGACGAAGGTCTCGCGCCGAACGCTGTTGTCCGCGAGATTCACTTTGGTCAAACCGCCCAAGCCATCTTCCAATTGCACATAGAAGACGACGCTGTCGCCGGCCGCGCTGAAGGTTGCTTGCATATCGACGGCGGCGCCGGCGCCCAGGGGATAAGCCGCGCTCGCCAAGCCAGTATCGGTATCCCAAAGCAGGGCGCGCTCGTCAATCAGGGTGAGGATCCTGTCGCCGGCGGCCGCAAAACGCACGAGCGCAGGCCGCGTCATTTCCTCCCCCAGACGCAGCGGCGCATCGTCGTAATCGCGGACGAGCCAGAGTTCCTTGCTTTCGCTATATATCAAGAGATGTTCGCCGGCGGGCGAAAGATGCAGATCAGCGATGGATCCTGCTGCCCAATCCCAGCTGTGGACCTCGGCGCCTGTCTCAAAGTCGTAGACCTTCAAACGACCATCAGCGTATGCCGCGAATCGATCGCCCGCCATGCCAACCGTTGCCGAGGGCAGCTGAACAAGGGTCTTCCCGGTATCGACATCTCGCAGGCTGACGCTATCTTCCTCGACGAGGAGAATTTTGGCGCCGGTCGGGCTGAGGATCGTGCCGGGCAGCGCGCTGGCGAAATTCCGCAGCGGTCCCTCCGGCGAGTCTGTGATTCGCCAGAGATGGGACGCGCCGTCGTCAGTCCTGGCGATCACAAGTCTCGCGCCCAAGTTGGCTTGTAAGTCAATAATTCGGTGCGGCGCCGCGCCGATCTCGCGGATCAAACGGCCGTCGCTGCTCGACCAAAGCAGAATGCGATGATCGCTCGTAGCGGACAGGATCGTCTCGGCGTCAAGAAAGGCTGCTGTTGTCACGATAGACGCGATCTCACTCTCGAATTTGCGCAGAAGGCTTCCGCTTGAGACATCGACCAAGTTGGCGCGCTGCCCGGTTTCACTGTTATCCACCACCACCAGCGCAAAGTCCTCATAAAAGGCGGCGAAGAGCAGGTCATCGGTCCCGGCCGCCAGACTCTCTCCACTGAGGAAAGACCAATTGAAGCCGTCGGTCAGGCGCGCTCGCTGTTCGCCCGATCCCAGGTCCCAGAATACGAGATCGCCCGTGTTGGGGTCGCCGGGGTAGGCGGGCAGGCTGCTGCCGCCGCTATAGCCGATTCTGCCGCGCTCATCGATTCCGTGATAGACGCGCCCGCCGCTGTCGCCGCTGAGCAGCTCAAGCGTATCGGCCGACCATTGCGCCATCACGGTCTTGCCGTCTATTTCGTACCAGCCGATGACGCGCTTGCCGTCCGCGCTGAGCGCCAGATCGCGAATCTTCAGGTCGGCTTCGTCGCCCGTCGCATACCTGGCCATTTCTTCAGCGCTGCTGATGTCCCAAGCGATCAGCAGTGGATCGCTAGCGGCGCTGACCAGCCTACTGCCGTCCGGCGCCAACGCGAGAGCGCTAACGGGGCCAGCATGTCCCTTCAGACTCCCTACGAGCGCCCCGGTTGCTCCATCCCTGATGATGATCTCCCCTGCATCCGAAGCCGTTATCAAGTGTTCCCCGCCAGCGCTGTAGACGAGGTCCGTCAGTTCCGCTTCATGATCGCTCCATTGGCGCAGCCGCGCCCATGACTCGCCATCGTAAATGTGGAGTTGGTCACGACTGCTCGGCACGACTGCGAAAGTTCGGCCCGCCGGATGAATCTTCAGCAGCGCTACGTCTTCAAGGATCTTAGCGCGTCCGGTCGAAGCGGCGCGGCGCAACAGTCGATGGGCGCGTCTGGGATTGTCGAGCCCGTCTTTCGCTTCCCAGGCCAGCGCCAGCGCCAATTCGATATTGCCCCGCGCAAAGGCCTCTTCTCCCGCTTGAACCAGTTGGCTGGCGACTTCATCCTTTTCCAGTTCGGCGATCTCGGTGGCGCGCAATTGCCGGGAGCGGATTGCGCCCTGCGCCTGCGCCGTACTGGTGGTCTGTGCTTCTGCTGTTGCCGTTATCGCTTCGGCGGTGGCATCTTGGGCGACGGCTGCGCGCACGACTGCGCCAGTCGCCGCCACTTGATCAATCAAGCCGACCGCGCGGTCGCTGGCGGCGGTGGCGCCGCCAACAGTCAAAGCCACTTGGGTCCGCGCTACCAACGTTGAGGCGCCGGCCTCTCGTCCCGCCTGCCAGCCGGCAAATGCGCTCTGGAGCAAAAGCAGCGCCGCGCCCAGAGCCAGCGCTATAACGAAGACCAGCGCGATGCGCCAGGGGAGCGCCCGTCCGCGTTTGGGCGGCTGACGACGGCTGCTGTGCACGTACTCCAATTGCAGCGCTGACGGTTTCGGATGACGCGCCGGGGCGGTCACCAGCCATTCCCGCGCCTCCTCCAATCGAGCGGGCGGCAGGAGCCGATCGGGTGGGCGTCCGCGATCGCGCCAAGTCTCCGCCAGAGTCAGCAGCTCCGTATGCAGTTTGAGGCTGTCATCGGTTGTCAGGAATGCCCGCAATTCATCGACACGGGCGGCCAAATCGTCGCTAGCGCGGAAAAAAACGTATGGGTTCTGGGCGATCGCCGGATGAACCTCAACCTCGATATCGTCATTGAGGATCAGCGTCGCCAGCCGTTTGTTCTTGCCGACCGCGTACTGCAGCAACTCATTGCAGAGTTGACTCTCGGCCGAATCGGGAGACATCACGAAGGCAACCGTGTACGAGCGCAGAATGCTGTCTTTGAGCTGTTTGAGGCCGTCTGTGGTCCGGCCGAATTCACCTTCGTTCAGGTCGGCGCTGATGCCGGTCGCGCGTAGTTGCGCCGCGATCCGCTCGACACGGTCGATGTCGGATGGATGAAAAATGAATGTGATGTCGAAAAAGCTGTCGTTCTCGCGCATGGTCAAATTTGCGTTTCAGGCGAGCGCGCCTACTTTCGAGGGTGCGAGATTCCGCGTAATTTCAGGAAGAATCTCGACGAACTCCTTGCCCTCGGTGTGCTCGGTGGCGGCCGGCTCTGCAGCGTCTTTGAGAAAATCCACGGCATTCACGACTCCACGCGCGGCAGAAGCAGCCTACATTACCGACTATATCATAGATGCGCCGGCGGCATGGCTCTACCAACGCTGGTCCTGCGCGCTCAGGCCCTGGCAAAAGCAAAACCGCCGGCGGCTGCCAGCGGTCTTGTAAGGTTTGCGCGTCTGCGCGGAGTGACGGTGAATTCTATCCGCCGGCTTGGTGCGTGATTCGGCCCTCGAGCACGGTGCTGAGCGGGCTGTTGGCGCCGATATAATCCGCCACCACCTGATCCAGCGGGCTGCCCAAGTCATAAGGATTCATGGCATTCGTCACCAGAATCGCATAGCCATCGCCGCCGCTGC
>JAPOWK010000076.1 GCA_026707665.1 Chloroflexota bacterium | reverse complement strand
AGGCAATCAGAAGTTTAGGGCTTGACAAGTAAGGCCAGATCGGGTATACTAGTAGCATAAGAGTCAACGCTACTACAGGAGTAACCCGATGGATTTGGTCACAGTTTTCGAGCGGTTCCCGACACAGCAGCACTGCATCGACCACTTGGAGAAAGCCCGCTGGAACGGGGAGCCTACCTGCCCCTTCTGCGGTAGCGACAACGTAGCCAGCAAGCATGAGAATGAGCGCATAGGCCGCTGGAACTGCCACAAATGCCACAACAGCTACAACGTCCTGACCGGCACGATTTTCAAGGGTACGCGGATCCCGCTGCAAAAATGGTTCCTTGCCATCAGCATCATAATCAACGCCAAGAAAAGCGTTTCGTCCTACCAGCTGAGCCGCGACCTCGGCATCACCCAGCGGACTGCCTATCGCATGGGTATGCAGATTCGCAAGGCAATGGTAGACGACGCGGTGTTCTTGCAGGGCATTGTGGAAGCCGACGAAACCTACGTCGGCGGCAAGCCCCGCGGACACCGCAAGGACGACGACGATCCTCCAAAGCGCGGGCGCGGCACCAAGAAGCAGCCCGTCATCGGCGCACTCGCTCGCGGCGGCAAGGTTGTAGCCGAACCCTCCGACAAGGTCACCGGAAAGACGCTCAAAGCGTTTCTGAGCAAGTTCGTAGACGGCGACGACTCGGTACTGGTAACGGACGAATTCGGCGGGTACAATCGCATGGGAGAGTGGGTACCGCACTTCACTATCAATCACGCGGTAGCCTACGCCGAAGGGCTGATTCACACCAACACGATTGAAGGCTTCTGGAGCCTGGTAAAGCGAGCCATCTTTGGACAGCATCACCACTACAGCAAGGCCCACGCGGCGGCCTACATCGTCGAAGCCTGCTACAAGTACAACAACCGCAACAATCCCGACGCCTTCGACCAGTTCCTCGCTGGCACGGTCTCCTAGCACATGCGTTGGCATTGCACGCCGATCCTCTCCGTGGGACAATGGCTTCGCCAAGCCATCAGCCACGGGAGACGACAAAATGTCACGCACGACAACCGCAAACCGGCTGTACTTCGGGGACTGCCTGGACATTATGCAGGAGTACGTCCCCGACGAATCAATCACGCTCATCTATCTCGACCCGCCTTTCAACTCTAAACGGCTGTACAACGCTTTCATAGGCGGCGCACAGTGGGTTGCCTTTGACGACACCTGGCGCTGGCACGAAGCTATTGACGACTTCCACGCGGTCGCGGGGGGGGGTACGCGCTCGCTCGCACTATGGAAGCGTTCCGGCTGATGTTGGGCGAGGGGCCGGAACTCGCCTACCTGTCCTATATGGCCAACCGCCTGCGGGAGTGCCATAGAGTGCTTGCGCCCGACGGGAGCCTGTACCTGCATTGCGACCCGACTATGGGACATAAGCTCAAGGTGGTGCTTGACGCCATTTTCGGACACAAGAATTTTCGCAATGAGATTGTCTGGTGTTACACCGGCCCAAGCAACACGCCGCGTTGGTTTCCCCGCAAGCACGACACTATCTTTTTCTACGCGCGCAGCGATAAGGCTGTTTTTGACCGCGATCGCGTACGGGTGCCCTATCATCCTGAGACCCTGGCTCGACGCGGCCGCACAGAAGGCGCGAAAAGCATCATATCGCCGTCGGTAAAGACCCAGGACCGGCGGACAGACCAGGAAGTGAACGCGCAATTTGGCAAGGGCAAAGTACCTGAGAATTGGTGGGCAGACATTCCTATACTGACCAATCAGGCGGAGCGCATCGGCTACCCGACGCAGAAGCCTATCGCGCTCCTGGAGCGCATCCTGAAGGCCAGCAACGCACCAAACGGCTTTGTGCTTGATCCCTTCTGCGGTTGCGGCACGACGATTCACGCGGCGCAGAACCTTGGCATGCCGTGGATAGGGATAGACGTATGCGCCCAGGCCTGCAAGGTGATCCAGCGTCGAATAGAGAGCCACTTTGACAGCCTGTGGGACGATATAGAGTTTGTCGGTATGCCCAAGACGATAGACGACGCGCGGACGCTTGCCGAGTACGACCCTTTCAAGTTCGAGAGGTGGGCCGCCTCGCTTACGCCCGGCATGGAAGCCAACAAGAAACAGCGCGGCGACAGGGGCATTGACGGTAGGGGCCGCTACCCGCTAAAAAAAGGCGTCTTTGTCGATATCGTCTCGCAGGTGAAGGCAGGAAGCACCAGCCCAAGTCATGTTCAGTCCTTCAATGGAGCCAGGCAGCAGGCTAACGCCGACATGGGCGTGTTCACCTGTTTCGACGGCAAAGTTACCAACGGGATGCGGGATGCGGCTGTCAACGCAGGGCGGTTCCAACGATGGCCCGTCCTGCAGATCTACACCGTGGAGGACTACTTTGCCGAGAGGAAACCCGACCTCCCGTTGGCCGCCTAAGCATATCACGGCTTGGCTCCCCCGTCAAGCCCTAAACTTCTGATTGCC
>JAPOWK010000014.1 GCA_026707665.1 Chloroflexota bacterium | reverse complement strand
GGGGATGGGGTAAAACGTAAGGAAAACAGGCTTTCTGCACTACCGGACAAGCCTTACAGCTTTCTCCACGAGCGATGTCTTCAACTTCTGTTGAGGCGAATTCTAGTCTATCTCCGTATGTCGACATATTGTTCCGTAAAGTTTCTGGAAGCGCTACAGGACGGCGCAGATGGCTTCTTTGGACAGTCCTTCGATGACGGCGGCTTCGCCCAGACGCTTCAGGACCACCAGCCGCGAGATTCCCGCCTTCCATTTTTTGTCGGTGGCCATCGCCGCGTACCAGCGTTCCGGATCCAGGGCGATATCGGTCGGCAGTTCGAGCCGCCACATCATCTTGAGGATGCGCTCGACCAAGCCGTCTTCAATGTAGCCCAAATAGCGCGACAGCCTCGCCGCCTTGACGATGCCGATTGCGACCGCTTCACCGTGCGGAATCGCATACTCGGTTGCCTTCTCAATGGCGTGACCGAAGGTGTGGCCCAGGTTCAGGTGAGCGCGTATTCCCCGCTCGTAGGGGTCCACTTCGACGACATCAATTTTGACCTGCACCGCCTGCCGCACCAGCTTTTCGGCATTGTCCAGATTCCACAATTCGGGGTCGAGAAGAGCCGGGCGCGCGATCAATCCGTGTTTGATGACCTCGGCCATGCCACAGCGCCATTGCAAAGGCGGTAAGGAATGCAATACATCGGTGTCGATGATGACGCGGCGCGGCTGTTTGAAGGCGCCGATCAAATTCTTACCCTGCGGCAGATCAACCCCGACCTTGCCGCCCACGCTGGAATCGACCATGGAAAGCAAGGTGGTCGGTATCTGAACCAGGGAGATGCCACGCATATAAGTAGCGGCGACAAAGCCTGCCATATCGCCAATCACACCACCACCCAAGGCGATCAGGGTGGTGCTGCGGTCGGCGCCTAGAGCGAGCAACTCATCATAAATCCCCCGCGCCGTTTCGAGATTCTTGTAGGCTTCGCCATCGCGCACAACCAGCAGATGGGCGTTCGGCAGCTTCTGGACGAGCGATTCCCCATAGAGCGGCGCTACCGTCTCGTTCGTTACCACAACGACATGTCGGGCCAAGCCGAGCGAAGCGGCTTCGTCGGCGATCCAGCTCAACAGGCCGCCCCCGATGTGAATTGGATAGCCGCCGCCATCGGGTGTGTTCACATAGAGCGCGCCACTGGCCAGCGCGGCAATCTCATCGGCGATCTCCTCAGGCGTCTTGCCAGTGGTCAAAATCTGACAGGGCATCCCGGCATAGGCGCTGCGCCGCGCTTCCAACAGACGCTCCCAGCCGGCGGCCAAGGGTCGATTCGCGTTTTCCGCCAGGCGCTCGCGAATATCGGCTTTGCTCGCGTTCAGGCAGACGACCATACCGCTTTGTGCCATCGTGTCGCGCATGGCATCGTCTATCAAGGCGCCCCCGCCAGTCGCGATCACCAGACCGTTGCGCAGAGCCAATTCATAGACTAGGCGCCGTTCATGAGCGCGGAATTCGTCTTCGCCGCGGCGTTCAAAAATCTGCGGAATCGTCATGCGAGCGCGCGCTTCAATCACGTCATCCATGTCGACGAATTCGCGATTGAGTTTGCTTGCCAGGATCTGGCCGACCGTGGTCTTGCCCGTACCCATGAAACCAGTGATGATGATGTTCGTCGCGAAATTCATACATCGTACCCAAAGCGCCACTCACGATTGTCCATCGGCAGGTCTTCCAGCCGATTGCGCCGCAGGGACGCGAATCGTGGACGCATCTCTTCAACGCTATCGCCGCCGAGCTTTTCCAGCAGGGCGTCGGCCAGCACAATCGCCATCATCGCCTCGCCGACGGGAACTGCGCGCGGCAAGGCACAGAAATCGCTGCGCTCATAGACGGTCGGATTGGTTTCGCCGGTCGCCAGGTCAACCGACTGCGCGCCCCGCAGCATGGTCGAAATCGGCTTCATGGCGACGCGCACGATGATTGGCTCGCCGGTGGTGATGCCACCTTCGAGGCCGCCGGCGCGGTTGCTGCGGCGGGACAGATTGCCCGCTCCATCGATGATGATGTCATCGTGAACCTGCGAGCCGCGCTTGCCAGCGTTTTCAAAAGCCGTGCCGATTTCCGCGCCCTTCATCGCTTGAATGCTGACCATGGCGGCGACCAGCCGGGCATCCAGTTTGCGGTCATAATGCACATGCGAGCCGAGGCCGGGGGGCAGGCCCTGCGCCACCACCTCAAAGACACCGCCGAGCGTATCTTTGTCGATCTTGATCTGTCGAATCGCCCGGTGCATCGCTTCCGCGGCGACCGGATCGGGGCAACGCACATCGTTGTCTTCATTGCGGGCGATGCGCTCCGCGATCGACAAATCGGCCAGGTCGGCGACGACATCGCCAAGCTGTGAGACATAACCGGCAATAGAGATATCAAATTCAGCGAGAAGCTTTTTGCAAATGGCGCCGATGGCGACGCGCATCGTGGTTTCGCGGGCGCTGGCCCGTTCCAGCGACAGCCGCAATTCGCGGTAGCCGTATTTGACCGCGCCAGTTAGATCGGCGTGACCCGGTCTCGGCGTCGTGATCGGCGTGATATCGCGCTCTTTCCAGCTCTTGAAGTCGCGATTTTGTACATGAAGCGCGATGGGCGCGCCCGTCGTCAAGCCGTTCATCACGCCCGAGGTGATGACGATGCCGTCTTTCTCAATTTGCATGCGGCCGCCGGCGCCGTAACCCTTTTGCCGCCGCCGCAGATCCAGGTTGATGTCTTCCGCAGTCAGTGGCAAGCCAGCCGGCATGCCTTCCAAAATTGCGGTAAGTCCGGGTCCGTGGCTTTCGCCGGCGGTTAAGAATCGAATTGGCATTGGCTCTCAGTCCTTATGCGCCGACTCGAGCGCATCTTGAAGAACGCGCCGCATCAGATCAATGGGTGGCTTGACGCCGGTCCAGAGCTCAAAGGAGATGGCTCCCTGCCGCGCCAGCATGCCCAGGCCGCCGATGGCGCGGCCATTATGCGCCAGGCATTGCCGCATCAGCGCGGTCGTCGCCGGGCGATAGACCATATCATATACGATACGCCCGGCGGGAAAAGGCAGATTCTGGCTCCAGGGAGACTGATGAACCTGCGGATGCAAGCCAACCGAGGTGCAATTGACGATCAGCGACATGCCCCAGTCGGCGGCTTCGTTCGGGGTCATCAGGCGAAGTCCGCCGATGCCGGCGGAAACGCGCAAGTGCTCGACGAGCGCCTCTGCGCGGGATCGGGTGCGGTTCACAATCGCGACCTCGGCGCCGGCGCCGACCAATCCGTAGACGGCAGCGCGCGCCGCGCCGCCCGCTCCCAGCACCAGTACGCGCTCGCCAGCGATGCTTACGTCATTGGCGCGCAAGTCATCAATGAAGCCATCGGCATCGGTGTTAGTGCCGATATTGCTGCGGAAATCCACCGTATTCACCGCGCCGATCGCGCGCGCTTTTTCGTCCGGACGGACGTACGCCATAATCGCTTCTTTGTGCGGCACGGTGACATTGATGCCGATGTAGCCGTGGTCCCTTGGCTCGCGCAAGCCCAAGCGCAAGATATCGGGCGGGATGGACATGGCGTCATAAAGCCAATCGTACATGCCCAGCGCTTTGAAGGCGGCGTTGTGCATGATCGGGCTGAGGCTGTGCTCGACTGGAAAGCCGATGAGGCCTACGCGATTGATTGCCACCTTTGTCCCTTTGATGCCTGCGATTTCTGCGGCAATTGTGGGCGACTCACAGAGTCGCCCCTACGGGTTGGGATTGGCGCGAGGGCAACACAAGTATCTCCCCTACAAATTGGGATTGACGGGAGGGCGACACAAGGGTCGCCGCTACGGGTTGGGATTGGCGGGAGGGCGACACAAGTATCGCCCCTACGGGTTGGGATTGACGGGAGGGCGACACCAGGGGCGCCGCTACGGGTTGGGATTGACGGGAGGGCGACACAAGTATCGCCCCTACAAATTGGGATTGGCGGGAGGGCGACACAAGTATCGCCCCTACGGGTTGGGATTGGCAGGAGGGCGACCTGATAGGTCGCCCCTACAGATTGCGGGCAATGGCGGGCGACCCGATCAGTCGCTCCTATGATTATTCTCATCACAGTCTCATTCTCGGGCGAGCGTTCAAGTTGCGATCATTCTGGCGCCGAGGCTCATGAGGGTTTCGGCGAAGCCGGGAAAACTATCGCCGGCGCAGGCCGCGTCCGTCACCAGGGTGCCTTCGGCAGCGATGAGACCGGCGACGGTCAGGCTCATGGCGATGCGATGGTCGTCATGCCCGTCGACGATGGCGCCGTTCAGAGCTTGCGGTCCCTTGATGCGGAAGCCGTCGTCGCGTTCTTCGATCTCGGCGCCCAAGGCTCGCAGCTCCCCCGCCATCACAGCGATGCGATCGGTTTCTTTGACGCGCAGCTCTTTCGCGTCCCGCACGGTGGTCTCGCCGTCGGCGTTAAGCGCGGCCAGCATCAAAATGGGGAATTCATCAATCATGCGGACGACCGTTTCCCCGCCAATATTGACGCCATTGAGCTGACTGGTCCGAGCGCGAATGTCACCGATCGGCTCGCCGGCTTGTTCGTCAAGATTGCTTGTCGCGATATCGGCGCCCATCTGTTTCAGCACATCAAGGATGCCGGTGCGCGTCGGGTTCAGGTTGACGCCTCTGACGGTGATGTCGCTGTCCGGAATCAACAGACCAGCCACCAGCAAGAAAGCCGCCGACGAGACGTCGCCGGGCACGGTCATATCCAGCGGCGTCAAGCGGTCATTTGGCGTCAAGGTGATGGCATTGCCATCGGCGCCGTCCGCGTGGATGTCCACGCCCAAGGAGCGCAGCATCCTCTCAGTATGATCGCGGGCCGGACCGGGCTGAATCACCGTAATCGGCGAATCGCCATACAAGCCGGCCAGCAGAATCGCGCTCTTCACTTGAGCGCTGGCGACCGGCATCTCGTAAGTGAACCCTTTGAGCGCGGCGGGCCTGATCCGCAGCGGAGGAGCGCCGCCGCTGGATTCGATGTCAGCGCCCATCATTTGCAAGGGATCGGTGATCCGCTTCATCGGCCGCCGCCTGAGCTGCGCGCTGCCATCGAGGACGCTGGGGAAATCTTGCCCGGCCATGATGCCGGCGAGCAGTCGAATGCCCGTTCCCGCATTCATCAGATTGAGCGGTCCGTCCGCCGGCCGCATGCGGCCGCCCTCGATAGACAAGGTGTTGGCGTCATGTCGTTCGACTTGGATGCCCAGGTCGCGCATGGCGCCCAAGGTCGCTTCGGTATCGCCGGCCGCCAGCCAATTGCGAATCTCCGATCTTCCTTGCGCAATCGCGGCCAACATCACGGCGCGATGCGATATCGACTTGTCGCCGGGAACGGTCACATCGCCGCGTAATGAGCCACCCGGGCGTAGGCTGAACTTCTGGTGATTAGTTTTCACCCCATCCTCCTTTCCCATTTACGTTGCGGGCGGCGACGGCCCACGCCCGAAAGGAGCTGAGGAGCGGAGGCCTTTGGACATAGGTTGTGCGACAAAGTCTACCCCTCCCCCCGGCCCCCTCCCCGAAGCATCGGAGAGGGGGAGCTAAACGCAGTGGGACGCACGGTATTTTGCTTGGGCGCCGTTTTCTCTGCGCGTTTCCCTACAGTTGACGAACAGTTGCGGGCAAGCCTTAGAGCCGGTTGTCATAATTTTGCGCCCATTTCTTACGCGCTTGCCGGATTGGTTGCAGCGATTCGCCGAGACGATGGTCATCGCCGGCGATGAGAAGCGTCTCCAACATCGCCAATTGCATGCGAAACTGCGCCAGCAAGGTCGCGACCGCCTGCGTATTGGTGCTGAGAATATCGCCCATCATGGTCACATCGCTGGCGGCCAGCCGGCTGGTATCGCGGAACCCGCCGGCAGCCAATTCCCAGTAGGCGGCGTCATCGCGCGCTTGATTGGCGACGGTCGCCACCAGGGTCGCGCTCAGCAGATAGGGCAAATGGCTGATGCCGGCGACAATTTGGTCATGTCGCTGCGCGTCCATTTCGATCGGCAGCGCTCCCAGCGTTTCCACAAATGCAAGGGCGTGCAAGAGAGCGGCCGGCGTGGTTCGGCGAGACGGACAAAGCACGAATGGACGACCCCGATAAAGTGATTCGTCGGACTCTTCAATGCCGCCATTTTCCTTGCCCGTCATCGGATGGCCGCCGACCGCGTTGACGCCGATCGGCAAGCTTGCCATCGCATCGACGATATCTTGCTTGGTGCTGCCGATATCGATGACCAACGTATTCGAGCGCAAGTACGAGCCGATGCGCATTTGCAGCATCTCAACGATGACGCGCACGGGCGCCGCCAAAATCACCACATCGGCGCGATTGACGCCGTCGTACAGATCGCCGGTGGCGCAATCCACCATGCCGCGCTCCAAGGCGAAGGCGCGGGCTCGCTCGTCCTGGTCGACCCCGCTTATGTGGTCCGAGTGAGCGCGCATCGCCAGCGCCAGTGAGCCGCCCATGAGCCCCAAGCCGACGATGGCCAAATGGCGGACGCGGAATCCGTTCGACATCAGGGACCCCCTGCGCCATCGCTCGCTGCCAGGTCGGGGCGCAGGACGATGGCGTCGCGCAGGAAGACGTGTTGGATTTGGTCCATCGGCTTGTCGGTATTCCAGTGGATCAGCACGCGGACGCAATGTTGCAATCCGTCGATAACGTGGGCTTCCTGGAAGCCCATCAGCGCGGTGCGCGTCCAGCCCAACTCGCGCGCGGCGCCGGCTGGATAAGCGGCGTCCAAGCCCGGGGTGGCGGTGAAAAGAACGCTGGCCACATCCTCTTCGGCGATGCCGTTGGCCGCGATCATCTCGCCCAGCAGCTCTTGCGTCGCGTCCATGATCGCGCGCCTGGAATTCTGCTCCACTGTCGTCGCGCCGCGTACCCCACGAATCATGTTGTGTCTTCCCCCGTTTACAACAAAAAAGAGCGCTGAGTGCTTCACTCTGCGCCCTTGCTTTTGTTTACTTCAGCGTCGGAAATCAGTTGCCAGCGCGAATCACCCAGACCGTTCTATGCAGTTTGGGTAATAATAATAGCGGAAACTGGCAAGCTGTAAATTGTGCATGTTCGCTTTTAGCTATGAAACGAAGTTGTTAGTCTACACTACCGATTGATCATGGGTCTGTCAAGGGAATGCTCGGATTGGAATTCTGTGTCCTCTGCGTTCGGCGCCTATGGTTAAAACGGGCGTTTCAGCGAAACGCCCCTACAGATTGCGAAGTACAGCGGGCGGTTCACCCCTCACCCCCCGGCCCCCTCTCCCACAAGGGGCGCACGTAGACATAGCGCTTCGAGAGGGGGAGTAACGCGCAGGCAGACGCAAGGTATTTTGCGTGGGCGGCGGCATAGTCGCGCGTGTGTCCACAGATCTCACCACAGGCGGGCGACCTGGCAGGTCGCCCCTACAGATAACGTGTGGGCGGGCGGTTCAGCGAAACGCCCCTACAGATTGCACCACAGGCGGGCGACCTGGTAGGTCGCCCCTACAGATAACGTGTGGGCGGTTCAGCGAAACGCCCCTACGGATTGCGAAGTAAAGCGCGCGACCCAAGGGTCGCCCCTACGGTTTGCGTGGTTTGGCGGGAGACCGGATGGATAGCCCCTACATCGCCTAATTGTCGCGGATCGCAGCAAATATCTCCCCCGTCAGTGCATGCATGTTGTCGAAGCCGCGTTCCCAGGCGCGTATGAGAGCCGAGGCGACGATGAAGCCATCGGTCAAGCGGCGCAGCTGCCGCGCGTGTTCGGGTGTGCTGATGCCGAAGCCGAGGACCAGGGGCATGTCCGTTTTTGCTCGCAGGCGCGCAATATAGTCGGTCAGATAGATTGGCAGGTCTTTGCGCGCGCCGGTGATGCCGGTCAGCGAGACGACGTAGATGAAGCCGGTCGCGTTGGCGGTCGCCAAAGCGATGCGCTCGTCATTGCTGGTCGGCGCCAGGAAGAAAATCAGCGCCATGCCCTCGCGCGCGCAGCTATCGGCGAATAGGGCCGCTTCTTCCGGCGGCAGGTCGGGCACGATCAAGCCGTCAGCGCCGGCCGCTCGCGCGTCGCGTACGAAGCGATCGGCGCCATAGGCGACCAAGGGATTGGCGTAGCCCATCATCAGCATCGGCTGGTGAATCCCTTTTTCGCGCAGCGTTCGCACGGCAGCGAGGCATTGGCGCACGGTGGTGCCGTTATCCAGTGCGATTTGGGTAGCCGCCTGAATCGTGGGACCGTCGGCGATGGGGTCGCTGAAGGGCATGCCGATTTCGAAGCCGTCCACACCCAATGCGGCGGCCGCTTCGATGGCGCGCAGCGATTCTCTGAGGTCGGGATAACCGATGCAGAAATATGGCAGGAAAGCGGCGCGCTTTTCGGTTTTGGCGCGCGCGAACATCGCCTCAATTGCTGCTGTGCCGTGTTGGTGTCGCGTCATTGCCATAGATTCCTTTGTATGTTTTCGGGCGACCTAATAGGTCGCCCCTACAGTTTGCGTTTAGGCGGGCGTCCCAATGGGCAGCCCAGACAGGTGTCGCGGCGGGCGAGACAAGCGGCGCGTGGACACTGCCCTCCTCTCGCCCCTACAATGTACTCAATTAGTCGTCAAGAAGACCGATTACGGTGTCGAGGTCTTTGTCGCCGCGGCCGGACAGGTTGACCAGCAGCACACTGTCGCGCGGCATGGTCGGCGCGCGTTTGATCGCTTCGGCGACGGCGTGCGCGCTCTCCAACGCGGGAATGATGCCTTCCATTTTGCTCAAGACTTGGAATGCCTCCAGCGCTTCTTCGTCGGTCGCCATCGTATAATAGGCTCGCTCCAGTTGACGCAGGTGCGCGTGTTCGGGGCCGACCGACGGGTAATCCAAGCCAGCCGACACGCTGTGCGTTTTCATGATCTGCCCGTCTTCGTTCTGCATGACGAATGAGCGCGTGCCGTGTAATATGCCGGGGCGGCTGATATCGAGGTCGGCGAAGCGCGCCGCGTGCTCGCTGCTTTCGATGCCGCGCCCGCCGGCTTCGACGCCGATCAACTCGGTGTTCTCGTCGTCGCGAAAAGCGTGAAAGAGCCCGATGGCATTGCTGCCGCCGCCGACGCAGGCGATGCAAGCTTCCGGCAGCTGTCCGGTCAGCGTTTGGATCTGCTCACGCGCTTCGGCGCCGATGACGCTTTGGAAATCGCGAACCATCTTCGGATAAGGATGCGGACCCAGCGCCGAGCCCAGCAGATAAAAGGTGGTCTCGACATTGGTCACCCAGTCGCGCATAGCTTCGTTGATGGCGTCTTTCAAGGTGCGGCTGCCGCTGGTCACGGGGATCACCTCGGCGCCCAGCAGCTTCATGCGGAAGACGTTGGGCTGCTGGCGGCGGATATCGACCGTGCCCATGTAGACATGGCACTCCAGGCCAAGCAGCGCCATCGCCGTCGCCGTGCCGACGCCGTGCTGGCCCGCTCCCGTCTCGGCGATGATGCGGCGCTTGCCCATGCGCTTCGCCAGCAAGCCTTGGCCAAGCGCGTTATTGATTTTATGCGCGCCGGTATGCGCCAGATCCTCCCGCTTGAGATAGATTCGGGCGCCGCCCAATGCCTCGCTCAAGCGCCGGGCATAGCTGATCGGTGTGGGCCGCCCGGTGTAGGTGCGCTGCAAGTGGCTCAGTTCGCGGTGAAAAGCGGGATCTGCCATTGCCTCGGCATAAGCCGCTTCCAGCTCGTCGAGGGCGGGGATGATCGTCTCGGGCACGAAGCGCCCGCCGAATTCGCCGAAGTAGCCACGTTCGTCTGGAAGATCGCTGAGGTCGGTTTGGATGTACATGTCAGTCATGAGCAAATGTCCTGTTGGCTGTTAGGGGCGAGCCACCGGCTCGCCCGTACACGCATGATGATTTGGAGGGCGAGACAAGTCTCGCCCCTACAGTTTGGGATTGGCAGGAGGGCGAGACAAGGGTCGCGTGGGTCGCGTAGGTCGCGTAGGTCGCGTAGACACTGACCGCCGACACAGACCGCCGACACTGACCGCCGACACCGACCGTCTCTCGCCCCTACGGTTTTCGCCGAATATGGTGGTTGCGATTGCTGGACTGTAACTCTCATATCCATAGTTCTTTCTCGCCGGCGAAATATCGCTTGGCAAGAATCATAATTTTCGCCACATAATTGTCGATGCTGGGGATAAAGTCGTCCCGGCTGATCGCGACCTCGGGCGCATCCAAGCCGACGGCGGGCGCCAGCACATGGGGGACATCGCCCGCGAAGAGAAGCAAGGCGTCGTCAATCCGCAGCCGGACCAATCCAGCGATCTCGGCGCTTTGATAGGCGTAATCCGCCAGCGGCTGGTCACACTCAAAGAGAAAAACATGACAGATCTGGCAGTCGACGAATTCCCCGCTTCGATGGATCCCGACACGGCGACCGAGCGGAATCAGCTCTTCAAATGCGACACGCAAACCCAGCTCCTCTTCGATTTCGCGGGTTCCGTCGCGGGGGCTCTCGCCGGCCATCAGGTGCCCGGCCGCGCTGATGTCAATCTTGTTCGGATAATCCAGGTAGTCCCGGCGCTTTTGCAGGACCACGAAGGGAGCGCCATTCGCCTCGCGCCCAATCACCCAACAGTGAAAGACCTGATGCCAGTCGCCGTCCCGATGGACCGCGGCGCGCCGCTTCAAGCCGATGTGATTCAGCGCTTCGTCATAAATATCGAAGAGCTCGCTCATTGGTCAGCCGCCCGCACAGCTTCGATAAAGGCGCGCACTTTTCCCGCATCTTTGAGGCCGGGCGTCCCCGCTTCCACGCCACTGGCGACATCCACGCCCCAAGGTCGGACGCGCTTGACGCGCTCGGCGACATTTTGCGGGTTCAGCCCGCCGGCCAGCAGCAAGCGCGGCACCGCGGCCTGCACCGCCAGGGCGATGCCTTCGCTGGCAGTCTCGCCGGTGCCGCCGTAGAGTTCCCGGCTGTATGCGTCCAACAGAATGGAAGGCGCGTCTTCGCTCAGAGGAAAGGCGGAGCGCAGGGCTTCCACCTCGGCAAGCGCTGCCGCTTCATCAGCCGGGCGAATCGCCTTAAAGGCGATGTCGGGCAGAGCTTCCACCGTCTCGGCCGGTTCGTCGCCGCTCAATTGCGCGAAGTCCAGCCCGACCGTCTCCACAGTTTCGCGAACCTCATCAGCCGACGCGTTGACGAAGACACCCACCAGCGTTGGGCATGAATCGCCCAGCGCCTCTCGCAATCGAAGCGCAATTTCCCGCGCGAGCGCTGGCGCCACGTAGCGCGGCGTCCCCGGATAAAAATTGAGGCCGAGCAAATCCGCGTCGGCATGAGCGACCATCAGCGCGTTCTCGAGCGATCGGATTCCACAGATCTTAACTTTGGTCATGTTATGGACCCCTCACCCCCCCCCACACAATTTGCGTACTGGCGGGCGTCAAACCCCATCCCCCGGCCTTGTTCCCCCCTCGGTCCCCCCGCTCAACGGGGGGCGGAATTCCCAGCGAGCTAGGGTCGCGTAGACACTGACCTTCGGAAGGGGAGCTAGTCCTCGCGAGCTCTGGATTCATTTTGTTCCTCTTCCACAGCGAGACGCAAGGTATTTTGCGTGGGCAGCGGCATTGTCGCGCGTGTGTCTACAGTATGCGCCTTGATTGTTGGCTCAATTCGCGGATCAAGGAAACCATGTCAGGCGCTTTCATTAGCGCTTCGCCGACGAGGATAGCGTGCGCGCCCAGCTGCCCCATCGCTCGCGCGTCGGCGGCGCTGAAGATGCCGCTCTCCGCAATCAAGACGACATCGTCGTCCACCATGCCAGCCAGCCGCGCCGTCGTGCTCAGATCTACATGGAAGGTCTTCAAGTCGCGATTGTTGATGCCGATCAGCTTTGCGCCGATTCGCTGGGCACGAGACATTTCCCATTCGTTATGCACTTCGACCAGCGCCGTCATGCCGAGATCACGGGTCAAGGCGTCGAGTTCAATCAACTGGGAATCGGAAAGCGCCGCCACGATCAAAAGTATCGCATCAGCGCCGGCCGCCCGCCCCTCGTAGACCTGATAGGGATCAATGACGAAATCCTTGCGCAGGATCGGCGCCGCGACCGCCCGCCGTATTGCGGTTAGATAGCGCAGGCTGCCCTGGAAAAAGTCTTCGTCAGTCAGCACGGAAATCGCGGCCGCGCCATTCCACGCGTAGGCCGCGGCGGTCATCACCGGCGCGAAGTCCCTCGTCAACGCGCCCTTGCTGGGCGATGCGCGCTTGACTTCGGCGATCAAGCTGACCGTGTCGCCTTGCAGCGCGGCAATCATATCACGCGTGGCGAAGGCGGCGTTTTCCGCCCGCCGCCGCATTTCACCGTCGGCGATCCGCGCGCGCGAATGGGCGAGCTCCTCCACTTTGCGGTCGAGGATGCGGTCGAGGACGGTGTCGGTGGTGACGAAAGCCCCGCTCATGAGGCGAAACTCTGGCTCATTTCGATCAATTCATCAAGCTTCTTGAGCGCCTTGCCGCTATCAAGGCAGTCGCGCGCGGTCACGACGCCGTCGGCGATGGAGCTGGCTCTTCCCGCCGCCATGATGGCCGCGCCCGCATTCAGAAGCACGATATCCCGCTTGGGTCCGTGATCGGAGCCGTCAAGCACCGCGCGCAATATGACCGCGTTTTCGGCTGGTTCACCGCCTCTGAGATCGTCCAGGCTGGCTCGGTGGAATCCCAAATCAGTCGGATCGGCGTCCAAATGCGTAAGACTGCCGTCCTCTTTCAGATAACTGATGCGGTTGGGACCGGTCACTGTCAATTCATCCAAGCCGCCATAGCCGTTGACAACCATTGCCGACTTGACGCCCAGCGCGCGCAAGACCTGTGCCAGCAGATCGGTCATCTCGGCTGCGAAGACACCCATCAGGAATCGCTGCGCGCCGGCGGGGTTGGTCAAGGGACCCAGAATGTTGAATATTGTGCGGATGCCCATTTGCCGACGGGGAGCGATAGCGTAGCGCATGGCGGGATGCAGCTTGACGGCAAAGAGGAAGCCGATGCCGATTTCGTCGATGCATGCGCCGACTTGTTCCGGCTCCAGATCGAGGTTGACTCCCAGCGCCGCCAGCACATCCGCGCTGCCGCTTTTGCTGCTGGCCGCTCGGTTGCCATGTTTCGCCACCGGGATGCCGGCGCCAGCGGCCACAAAGGCAACCGTCGTGCTGATGTTGAATGTTCCTGAGCGGTCGCCGCCGGTACCGCAGGTATCGAGCATATCCACGGTGACGGAAGTCGGCACTTTGGTCGCCGCCTGGCGCATCGCGCGCGCGCTACCGGTGATTTCGTCGGTGGTCTCGCCCTTCATGCGCAGCGCCATCAGATAGGCGCCAATTTGCGCTTCGGTGGCGCCGCCGGTCATGATTTGCCGCATCACCGATTCGGCTTGCTCGGCGTTGAGATGCCCGTAACGGCTCATTGCATCGATTGCCTTTTGGATATCCATTCGCTAATCCTTTTGCTGTTTTCAAATTCCAATTTGTCGTTTCGCCAGGCCACTCACAGAGTCGCCCCTGTTTACGTTGCAGGCGGTTCACCCCTCACCCCCGGCCCCCTCTCCCACAAGGGGCGCACGTAGGTCGCGTAGACACTGACCGCCGACATAGCGCTTCGAGAGGGGGAGCTACGCGCAGGCAGACGCAAGGTATTTTGCGTGGGCGGCGGCATAGTCGCGCGTGTGTCTACAGTAGACTGGTTCGGCGGGCGACCCAACGGCTCGCCCTTACAGTTTGCGCTCAGGCGGGCGCTTTACGATACACCCCTACCAGCAATTTTTTCGATCAATGCCTCGGGTTCGTAGTTGAGAAAGTTACCCAGGATTTGCAAGCCATAGCGGGTCAAGAAGCTCTCCGGGTGAAACTGGAGGCCGATTACGGGATGCTGCCGATGGCGCAAACCCATGATTTCGCCAGTATCCGTGCGGGCGGTGATTTGCAGACATTCGGGAAGAGTCGCCTCATCCACGATCAAGCTGTGGTAACGGGTCGCCTCAAAGGGATTGGGAATGCCGCCCAAGATTGTATCGCCATCATGATAGATCAAACTCGTTTTGCCGTGCATCAATTCCGGCGCATGCACCACCAGGCCGCCGTAGGCTTCGCCGATCGCCTGATGGCCCAGGCAAACGCCCAGCAAGGGAATCTCGGGACCGAGCTCGCGGATCAGCGCTAGCGAAACGCCGGCGTCAATGGGAAAGCCGGGTCCCGGCGAAATCACGATGCGCTCCGGCGCCAGCGAACGGATCTCGTCCACCGTGATTTTGTCATTGCGATAGACGGTCAGGGTCGCGCCGAGCTCGCCTAGTTCCTGGACGATGTTGTAGGTAAAGCTGTCGTAATTGTCGATCACCAGAATCATGAGTTCGTCTCCAAGGTTTGTCCGGCGGTTCGGCGGGAGGGCGAGACGAGTCTCGCCCCTACAGACTCTATGCGCTGGCGGGCGACTCACAGAGTCGCCCCTACAGTTTGCGTTCCGACCGGCGACTCAAGGGTCGCCCCTACAGTCCATCATAAGCCGTTCACATCAGTCCGTTTTCGGCATATTTTACCGCTTCGAAGACGGCTGCGGCTTTGTGGATTGTCTCATAATATTCCGCCGTCGGATCGCTATCGGCGACGATGCCGCCGCCGGCTTGAACACTTATCGTGCCGTTCTGCATCAACAAGGTGCGGATTGTGATGCACATATCCATGGAGCCGTCAAAGCTGAAATAACCGACCGCCCCGCCATAGGGTCCGCGCCGGGTCTCTTCAAGCTCTTCAATGATCTCCATCGCCCGCACTTTCGGCGCCCCGCTGAGCGTGCCGGCCGGGAAGGTGGCGCGCACGAGATCGAAGGCGTCCATGCCTTCGCTTAGAATTCCTTCGACTTGGCTGGTGATATGCATCACGTGCGAGAAGCGTTCGATATACATCGTCTTGGTCACTTTGACCGTGCCGTAATCGCAGACTCGCCCCAGGTCATTCCGGCCCAGATCAACCAACATGACGTGTTCTGCGCGTTCTTTGGGATCGTTGATCAATTCCTCTTCCAGCTCGAGGTCTTCCTTCTCGGTCGCGCCTCGGCGCCTGGTGCCGGCGACCGGGCGGTTGTAGGCGATGCCATCTTCGAGGCGAACCAGCATTTCCGGCGATGCGCCGACCAGGGTAAGGTCATCGCTGAATTCGAGCAGGAACATATAGGGCGACGGATTGGTCGCGCGCAAGGCGCGGTAAATCTGCAGCGGGCTGGCTTCGGTACCCCGGCTGAAGCGCTGCGCCAAGACAATCTGAAAGGCATCGCCGTCGCGGATATATTCTTTCGCTATTCGCACGCGCGCTTCGTGCACGCTCTTCTCAACGTTTGCTTTGGGATCCACCCGTTCTCCATTCGTCGGCACATCGAAAGCCGGATGCGCTAAAGGCGCCGACAAAGCTTCGGCAATCCCGTCGATGCTGGCGATCGCCCGTTCGTAAGCGGCGTCCGGATCATTTCCCGTATTGTGGGCGTTGGCCAAGATGATGAGCTGGTGCATGGCGTGGTCGAAAATCACGAGCGTATCGGGCAGCATGAAAGCCACCGTCGGCACGCGCAGATCATCGCTGGCAGTGGCCGGCAGTTCTTCAAAATAGCGCACGATGTCATAAGACATGTAGCCGACCGCGCCCCCAACCAAGCGCGGCAAACCCTCCAGCGCCACCGGATTCACCGTCTGAAAGTGGCGCTTGATCACGTGCAGCGGATCTTGCCCTTCGGGAACGGCGAATTTTGTCGTCTCGCCGTCGCGCTCGAAGTTGACGATATTGTCCTTGACGCTGAGCACGCCTTTTGGGTTCACACCGATGAAAGAGTAGCGCCCCACCTGTTCGCCGCCTTCGACGCTTTCCAGCAGAAAAGCCGGTTTTCCCGCTTCCTTTAGCTTCATATAGACCGATACGGGCGTCTCCAGGTCGGCGAGCAGCGTTCGATAGACGGGCACATGATCGCCATGCTTGAAATGCTGATAGATCTCCTCACGCGCGGGTTTGATGTCGGTACGCTCTCGCTCCATCATCTCGAGCATCGTCTTCTCCTCAAAATCAAAAGAACCCGAATCATCCGATCAAGGACGAGAAGGGTTCCCGCGGTGCCACCTTGATTGCCCGCTCGCGCGGACCGCTTTGTGGATACGGACGCTAGGTCGATATCCTGCGCTGTTAACGGTGCGCTCTCCGGCGCAAGCTAGTCAGTTGCCCTTTCACCTGCGCGACTCCCCAGTCCATTCGGCGTCTCTGCGTGTCTCGCATTCTCAGCAGCTAGCGAGTCTCTGAACCGCTCGAAGACGCTTACTACTCTGGTTCTCAGTCTTTTGAAATATTCAGTTGTGGAGATGTTAGCGCGGATTGCAGTCGCTGTCAAGCGCGATTCGGGAGGGAGTGCTGGATTTGTTGGCGTTCGTGTTTTGTCAAGCACGACTTTGACTTTCACCACAGAGGAAAGGAGGGAACACAGAGAACACTAAGGGTTCAGAGACAATTGGAAAACGACGTTGCAATCTTATTAGTACCAAATTGGTCGTCAGATGACTGATTGGGAATATACGGCAAGATTGGGCGAGCCACCGGCTCGCCCGTACCGCTTTTCGATTATTCTGGCATTTCATTTCGTAGGGCAGTTGTTCTCATTACTTTGTTGGAACTACTTTTGCGTGTTATTGGTGAAACCATTGTGGATCCCATAGAATTTCCTATGCGCTTCAATGGGCCAGATCGCCTTTATCCGCAAGCGTAAATCTGGTATACTATTCTCGAATATGCGTTCTAGTCTTGCAGGTTTAATCAGGAGGTCATCTTGAGCCTCAGCAACCGGGAAATCGCCGATATCTTTGAGCGCTGCGCCGATATGCTGCAGATCCGCGGCGACAACATCCACCGCGTGCTGTCATATCGCCGCGCCTCGGAAACGATCCGCGGCGTCCCGCGCGACCTGCGGGTGATAGCAAGCGAAGGCGCTCTGACCGATCTCAGTTATATCGGCAAGACCATCGCGGCGAAAATCGACGAGATGCTGGAGAGCGGCGAACTGGAATTTTACAACCGTCTCAAAGCCGAGATCCCCGAAGGCTTGGTCGATATCATGCACATCAACGGGGTGGGGCCGAAGAAAGCCAAGCTCTTCTGGGAGCAGCTGGATATCACGTCGGTGGACGAGTTGAAGATCGCCGCTGATGCCGACAAGCTGGCGGGACTGCCCGGCATGGGAAAGAAGAGCCAACAGAAAATCCTGGATGGCATTGAAGCGCTGTCGCGGCAAACGGGCCGGACGAACATCGGCGACGCCCTGCCGGCCGCGCAGAAGATCCTTGACCTGCTGCTGGAATTGCCGGAGGCGCAGGAAGGCGCGCTGGCTGGCAGCATCCGCCGGGGCCGGGAAACGATCGGCGATGTCGACATTCTGGTCGCCGCTGATGATTCGGGCCCCATTATGCAGCGATTCGTGACGATGGAAAATGTCGCGCGCGTGCTCGGGCACGGACCGACCAAGAGTTCGGTTGAATTGCTCTCCGGCTTGCAAGTGGATGTGCGTGTTTTGGCAAAATCGCGTTGGGGCACAGCTCTCAATTATTTCACGGGCAGCCTGGCGCATAATGTCAAGATGCGGCAGATTGCCCTCGATCGCGGGCTCAGCCTCAACGAACACGCCCTAAGCCCGGTCGATGAGAACAAGACGATCATCGAATCAGCGGCGAAGACATTCTGCGAGAGCGAAGAGAAAGTCTATGAGACCCTTGGCCTGCAATATGTGCCACCGGAACTGCGGGAAGACAGCGGCGAGATCGAAGCGGCGCGCGAGCAGCGCCTGCCCCGACTGATCACAAGAACCGACATCGTCGCTGACCTGCACATGCACAGCGACTGGAGCGATGGCAAAAATACGATCCGCGAGATGGTTGAAGCCTGCGTCGAGCGCGGTCATCAATACATCGTCATCACCGACCACTCGCGCAGCCTCGGTATCGCCAACGGACTCTCCATCGAGCGCTTGCTGGCGCAGGCGGAAGAGGTGCGACGGATAAACGACGAGATGGGCGAGGCGATTGAAGTGCTGGCCGGCACCGAAATGGACATCAAAGCCGATGGCAGCCTCGATTATCCCGATGAGGTATTGGCGCAGTTGGATTTCGTCATCGCCAGCTTGCACTCGGGCTTGAGCCAGAAGCGCGAACAAGTGACGGCGCGCCTGCTCAATGCCATTCGCAATCCATACGTGCGCATGATCGGGCATCC
>JAPOWK010000100.1 GCA_026707665.1 Chloroflexota bacterium | reverse complement strand
TACGCCATGGGTTACGCCTCGGCGCTGGCCTGGATCATGTTCCTCCTCATCCTGGGTTTGACCTTGATCATTTTCAAATTCTTGAGCGGACGCGTCATCTATGAGCGCTAGGATGGCAATTTAGAATGGCAGTTTTGCAGCCGGCCGCTAACGGTCGCCGCGCCATGACAGTCGAAGAGCGCAATTACCTGCTTCGCCAGCAGGTGAGGTCGGTCATCAAGCATGCCGTTTTGATCATATTCGGCATCGCATTTATGCTGCCCTTCGTCTGGATGATCAGCTCCTCGGTGAAGCCAAACATCGACATCTTTGAGATTCCCGTCCGCTTGATTCCCAAGTCGCTCCGCCTCGAGAATTACATCGACGCCACCAACGCGATCCCCTTCTGGCAATACCTGTGGAACTCGACCTATTACACGATATTCGCCACCATCGGCGCGGTACTGTCCAATACCTTCATTGCTTACGGTTTCGCGCGCGTGCGCTGGCGGGGGCGCAATGTGCTCTTCATCATCGTCATCGCCACCATGATGTTGCCCTTCCAGGTGCGCATGATCCCGCTCTACATCTTGTTCGCCCGGATTGGCTGGCTGAATTCTTTCTTGCCGCTGATCGTGCCCAACTTCTTTGGCAACGCTTTCTATATCTTTTTGATGCGCCAATTCATGATGACGCTGCCGAAGGAGCTGGATGACGCGGCGCGCATCGATGGCGCCAGCGAATGGGGGATCTTCTGGCGGGTGGCGGTGCCGCTGTCCAAGCCGGCGATTCTTACGGTCGCCATCTTCGAGATCATCCATACCTGGCACGATTTCATCGGGCCGCTGGTTTATCTGCGGCATCCGACCAAGTACACGCTGTCGATCGGCTTGCGGCTCTATTTCACGCAATACGGCGCCGAATGGGGTTTGCTGATGGCGGCGGCGGCCATGTTCACAATACCGATGGTGATCTTCTTCTTCTTCGCCCAGCGCTCCTTCATTGAAGGCATCACCCTGACCGGACTCAAGGGCTAGCCGCATGAAGCGCGTCCTGTCGCAGCCGCATGCCCGCGAGGCGCTCAAAGCCGGCATCGATACGCTGGCGGGCGCGATCATCCCGACCATGGGACCACTCACCGGTCCAGTCGCCCTGGACGACAAGACACGCGGCGGATCGCCCGAGCTGCTCGACGATGGCGGGACGATTGCGCGGCGTATTCTGCAATTGGAAGACCGCGACGCCGATGTCGGCGCCATGCTGCTGCGGGAGACGCTCTGGCGGCAGCGGGAACAATACGGCGACGGCGCGGCGACGGCGGCGGCGCTCTATCAGACTGTATTCGCCGAAGGCCAACGATTCATCAGCGCCGGCGGGAACGCCATGCTGCTGCGTCAAGCGCTGCAAGCGGGCTTAAAGGAGTTGCTCGCCGACTTGCGCCGGCAGGTACAAGCGGTGACTACCATCGATGAAATGTATCGGCTCGCCCTTACCGTCTGCGGCGATCCTGATATCGCGGCGGCGCTGGCTGATATCTTTGATGTGCTGGGCGCGCATGGGGCAATTGAAGTGCGCGATGGCGGGCGCGAATTGGGGCATGAATTCTTCCTCGGCTCCCATTGGGAGAGCCAAGTCCCGTCGAATATCGTCTTTGAAGGCTTCATCGGCGAACGGATCGAGTTGACGAACAGCGCCTGGCTGATCAGCGACTTTGAACTGGATGACTTAGGCGCGCTGGTCAAGCTGGTGACCGATGTCTATCAGGCGGGCTACGCCTCGCTGGTGATCCTGGCGAAATCCTTTTCCGAGCAAATCATTGCCGCGCAGGGCGCCAACAGCCGCATGGAAGATTTCCAGCTGGTCTATCTCGAGCCGACCGGGCTGGTCGACGAGCAGGAAGCGGCGCTGGAAGACCTGGCGCTGATCACTGGCGGGCAGGTGTTGCGCGCGATCACCGGGCACAGTTTGGATGCGGTCGCGCGCGAGATGCTTGGTGAGACTGAGTTGGCTTGGGTCGAACACAGAGGCTTCGGCATCATCGCTGGCGGCGGCGGCAATGAGGGGAAAGTCAAGCGCGAGATCGCGGCGCTGGAATCCTTCTACGTCAACAGCGATGACGAACGGCGGCGGAAGGTGCTGCGCGCGCGCATTGGGCGTCTGCGGGGCGGCTCGGCACTGGTTTATGCGGCCGGCAGCAGCGAGAGCGAGTTGCGTTACCAGAGGGAGCTGATCACGCGGACGATCGCGGCGCTGCGGTCGGCTCTGCTGGAGGGGAGCTTGCCCGGCGGCGGGACCGCGCTGCTGCGCTGCGTCAAGCGGCTGCGCGCTCGCCATGAGGAGAGCGTTGACCTGCATGAGAAAGCGGCCTGGCGGATCCTGATAAAAGCGGCGGAAGCGCCCTGCCGGACCTTGCTGGCAAACGCCGGGCACGAGGCGCCCGGGCTGGTCATTGAGGCGGTCGCGGCTGCTGCCAATGGCGCCGGCTATGACCTGCGACTGGGTCGAACTGTCGATATGCAGGAAGCGGGCGTCGTTGATTCAGCGGCGGCAGTATTGGCGGCGGTACGCAACGGCATCGGCGGGGCGGCGCTGGCGCTGACGGTGGATACGATTGTGCATCGTGTCAATCCGCCGCTGGCGATTGAGCCGGGCGGCTTGCCAGCGGACGCGGACTCTGGGAATATCGAATTGAAGTAAGACCAGCGCGCAGGCTGAAATAACTTGAGGAGTAGTGAAGAAAATGGCTTGGGAACCAACGGCGGAACAGAAGCGGAATTACGAAGAGCGCGGCTACTTCACGGTGGAGAATGTCGTCCCGCGACAGACAGCAACCGAAATGCTGGGCGTGATCAAGAACGCGATCATGACGCCGGAAACGGACGACATCATGACCGATGCCGACCCGATGGACCCGATGAATGACGATACGCCGCAGGCGCGCGCCGTGCGCTACCGCAAGCTGAGCCAGTTCAATCAGCGGAATCCGCTGATCTGGCACAACGCGCATTGCGGCAAGCCGGTACTGGAAATCGCGCGCTACTTCCTCGGCGATGACATTCTGCTGAAATACGACAGCTGCTTCCTCAAGCCAGCCCGCTCCGGCAGCGCCACACCCTGGCATCAAGACAACGGCTTGTGGCTCGATGGCGATATTGAGCCCTTCAACTTCTGGATGGCGCTCGACCCGGCCACCATCGACAACGGCTGCCTGCAGATGATCCCCGGCAGCTATCAGACTGAAATCGTCGAGCACGTCTTTTACGAAGACAGCATCCACCGGCAATTGCCCAATGAGCGCGTCGAAGAGATGATCGATACCTACGGCGTCGAACATATCGAATTGGAGCCGGGCAGCGTCGTCGTCTGGCATAGCAGCGCCTGGCATTACAGCCCGCCAAACACCAGCGAAAAGGGGCGCATCGCCATCGCCGGCGTGATGAGCAGCCCGACGATAGTGGAGAATGGCCGCAGCGGCCACAAAATCGACTACAAGTGGCTGATGCGAGGCGGCAAGGTCGTCGCCGACTTCCCCGCTGTGAGCTACGAGCGGCAAAATTTCAACATTTGAGACATTGGTGGCGAGTCAGCGCGGCGCTTTGACCTGCGCCACCGTCGAATCTCGCACGATCAACCTCGATGGCATGATGATTCGCTTCACCGGCAAATCCGGTTCCGCAATCCGGCGCAGCATCAGTTGAGCGGCGTTTTCGCCAAGCCCGCGCGGATCGGCGGAAACAGTCGTCAGGCTTGGATGCCAAAGCGACGCTTCGGGAACATCATCAAAGCCAATGACGGCGAAATCTTTCCCCGCTTCCAAGCCGGCGGCGCGCAAGCCAAGCATCACGCCAAAGGCATTGACATCGCTGTAGCAGTAGGCGGCTGACGGCGGCGTCGACATGCGCAAGAGTTGATGGATCGCGTCATATCCGCCGCGCCGCGTGACCGGGCTGGCGATGCATAGCGCCGGGTCATAGTCGATAGAGTGGCGCCGCAAAGTGTCGCGATAGCTATCCAGCCGTTTCTGCCGCGTCGCCTGCGCCGCGAAACCGCCGACAAAGGCGATACGCCGGTGGCCACGTTCTATTAGGTGTTCCACTGCCCGCCGTGTTCCCTGCTCATCGTCCATGCCGACGCAATCCGCAGCCAGCTCCGAATAATAGGGAATCAACAGGACGAGCGGGCAAAACTGCATCCATCTGCGCATGGATTCGATTGCGGTGTGCGCGGCTGGCGACAGAATCAAACCATCTACATCGCGCTCCAACATCGTCTGAACCATGCGAGACTGTTTGCCCAGGTCGTCATCCGTTGTAGCCAGCACCAGGCTATAGTCATGATCGGCCAGTTGTGACTCGGCGCCGGAGGTCAGCTCGGCGTTGAAAGGATTCGACACGTCCTTAATGATCAGACCGATGGTATAAGATCGCTGCGTCCGCAAGCCGGCGGCATGTCGGTTGTAAACGTAGCCGAGCGCTTCGACCGCCTCCAGGACGCGCTGCCGCGTCGGCTCGGAGATCCGCGGATTGTTGTTCAAGGCCAGGGAGGCGGTGGCTTTGGACACCTTTGCCGCATCGGCGACGTGCTTCAGGGTGACTTTCTGGCGCCGCGGTCTGCTTGAGCTGGTCATATCAGCTTCAGCAGCTTGGCGGCTGATTCCAGGAAGAAATAATCGCCAAACATGGTGCTCTCGTCGACGCCCAAACCCAGACGCTCGTGGTAAGCGGCTTGCTTCAACAGCCCCTCCCATTCGCTATCGTCGCTGGCGAGGAAGGCTGGCGCGGCCAGGCTCTCGATGATGCGGCCGGCGTAGTCGCGATAGAAGCGCGCGCGCAGCGGATCGCCAACCAGGTCCGCCAGATCTTGCAAACCGCTGGACGTGATCGCCGCGGCCGACGCTTCAAAAGGACGAGCTGGATTGGGCTCCAACCAGTCGTTGGGGCAGATGCCATGCGCCGGGCTGTTCAGGATATAATAATCGGCGCAGTGGCAGGCGGTCTGCAGGAAGCGCGGGTCCTGCGTAAAAGCGTAGGCGGTAGAGAATCCGTAGATCGCCCAGGACAAGCCGCGCGCCCAGGAGGAATCATGACGCCAGCCCTGGTGCGTGCTCTCGCGCAGGAAGGCGCCCGTATCCAAATCGAAGATGCCTTCATGCACGGCGCTGCCATCGCCGCGCACCAGATAGCGCCGGCTGGTGAGGCAATTCTGCAGTGCGCTGCTGTAGAGAACGGCATCGTCGGTCTCGCGCGCCGCGTAGAACATGATACCCACATTCATCATGATATCAATGAAGGCGCTCTCGGGCGCGACAAAGGATGAAAGGTAGCGGCCCTTCTCCTTATAGCGCAGGCCCATCGTCTGCCCCGCCTTTATAACGACCTCGTGCTGCCGGGCGCCGCCATCCAGGTCGTGCCAGCGCTTCCAGCTATGCCAGAAAAGAAAACCGAGATCATGTGTTTCGCGGTCATCTTTGCGCGCTTCGATCAGCTCGCAATAATGCTGCGCCTTGACTCGCCAATTCTCATCGCCCGAATACAGATAGAGCAGCCATAGCTGCCCGGGCAGGAAGCCTTGGCACCAGTTGGTCCAGGGCGCGCCGTCATGCATCCATTTGCCAGCGCGCGTGTATTGCGGCAGGTAATCGGGATGGGCGGTGACGAGTTGGCGCAGCTTGTCTTCCGCTGTGCTGAAAACACGCTCGCAATGGTCAGCCATCTGTAAATCAGCGCGCACGGCCCCTCCCGAAGTCAATCGATTCAACAGCGATTGTCACCATGCTAGCATAATCGCAGGCATTCGTCACTGTTGGACAGGCAGCGCAAGATATGACCCTCCTTGCACAACATTACAGATCCAATCAATCAGAACCTGTAAGGCTCGTCCGGTACTAACGAAAGCGTATATCCGACACGGTTTTACCCCATCCCCGGCCCTTCCCGAAGGTCTATGTCTACGTGACCCAGTGAACTAGGGAGGGGAGACTTGACTACCAAGTTAGAAATTCGGATGCAATAACTGGGAGCAAAGTAGTTACCTTGCTCGCGGCCAAAGCGCTCCGCCTTCCCTAGCTCGCTGGGGAAGGGGGTTGGGGGGATGGGGTGGAACAGCCGCGGCTGGAACAACTAGTACCGGACAAGCCTTGTAGGAGCGACCAAGCGGGTAGCCCGTCGATTGCATAAGGTGTTGGGCGCGGGCGACCTAATAGTGCGCGTAGGTCGCGTAGACACCGACCGCCGACACTGCACGTCAGTCGCCCCTACATCGCATCGACAATTTCTGGCAACCGGGCAAATCTCTGCGCCCTCTGCGTCCTCTGTGTTGAAGGTGATGGTAGCGTGTGCCGCGGGCGGCGCGCTGGCGCCCAAATTGGAATCGGCGCATGTATCGACTATACTTACGCCGGAGACGCGGGAAAGGAAATGGATAATGGCGGGCAAACTGATTTCGCTGGGCGAGGCAGCCAAGCTCATCCCCGATGGCGCAGTGGTATCGGTCAGTTCGTCCAGTGGCGTCGCCTGCCCCGATGCGACCCTGCGGTCCATCGGCGATCATTTTCGCCGGACCGGTTCCCCGCGCGATTTGACCGCCATCCACCCGATCGCGGCCGGCGACATGTATGGCATCGACGGCGTCAACCATCTGGCGCAGAAGGGTCTATTGAAGCGCGTGATCGTCGGATCGCTGCCCAGCGGCACCTCGTCAATGGAGCCGCCGCCGATCTGGCGCATGATCATCAACGACGAAATCGAGGCTTATAACTTGCCCAGCGGCGTGCTCTATCACATGCATCGCGAGACAGCCGCCGGGCGCCCGGGCCTGCTCACGAAAGTCGGCTGGGATACGGTGGTCGACCCCATTCACCGCGGCGCCAAGATGAACGAGCGCGAGTGCGAAGATATTGTGCGTCGGGTCGAGTTTGACGGCGAGGACTGGCTCTATTACAAGGCGATTCCCATTGACGTGGCGATCATCCGCGCCACCACCGCCGATGAACGGGGCAATCTGAGCATGGAGCACGAAGGCTCGTATTTGGGCGCGGTCGATCAAGCGCTGGCGGCGCACAACAACGGCGGCATCGTCATCGCTCAGGTCAAGCGCATGGCGCAGGCCGGCGGGCTGCCGGCGCAGTCGATTCGCGTACCCGGCACCTTGGTGGATTATATCGTCCTGGACCCGGACCAACTTCAGGCGTCGCAGACGCTCTACGATCCGGCGATCAGCGGCGAAGTCGCCTCGCCCTTGAGCGAATTCGAGCCGGTCGAATGGGGCGTCGGCAAAGTCATCGCGCGGCGAGCGGCTATGACCTTGCGCGCGGGGGAAACGGTCAACCTCGGCTTCGGCATTTCCGCGCTCGTGCCCTACATTTTCCTGGAAGAGGGCTTGCACGGCGCAACGACCTGGGTGATTGAGCAGGGCGCGGTCGGCGGCTTGCCCCTGCGCGATTTCGCCTTTGGCTGCGCCTCCAACCCGGAAGCGATCCTGCCATCGCCCGACCAATTCACCTTCTTTCAGGGCGGCGGCTTTGACCGCTCGCTGCTGTCATTCGTGGAGGTGAACGCGGCGGGCAGCGTCAACGTGTCCCGATTGAGCGCCATACCGCATATCACCTCCGGAATCGGCGGCTTCATCGATATCACCACGGGCGCGCGGAATCTCGTCTTCAGCGGCAACTTCACCGCCGGCGGGCTGCAGGCCACGGTGGAAAACGGCCAGCTGCAAATCTTGCGCGAAGGGCGCTTCAAGAAATTCGTGCCCGAGATTGAAGCGCAGACCTTCAGCGGCGAGATGGCTCTGAAGCGGGGACAGACGGTCATGTACATCACCGAGCGCTGCGTGATGGAGTTGGACGAGAACGGCTTGACCATCACCGAAATCGCGCCGGGCGCGCGGCTGCAGGAGGATGTGCTGGAGCAAGCCGATATCGCCCTGCGCGTCAGCCCCGATCTGCGGCAGATGCCGGCCGAAATCTTCCAGCCCGAACCGATGGGTCTGCAATTGGCGCCGAAGGCCAAAGCAAGGTTGTGAGCAAGATCCGCGATCGTACCGACGGCGCCAGCGCCCGGTCCGGCCGCATTGTCTCGAGAAGCAGCCACCGCATTTCAGCGAGCGCCAAAAGGCTAGTCCCCATTGATACGATTCTTCGGCTCTCATCTGAACTTGTCGCGCCAATCCAATCTGATGTATCAAACTACAGTAATCTTTTCTGTCGCCTAAGTTCACGTTGGCAGCTCGGCGACAGTTGTCAATCACTGTTGAGTTCCCACCAACACCCGATGCGCAGGATGCAACCCGCCTTGTGAAGTTCTGATAAGGTTTGGAAACTTACTCGTTTTATTACTGCTTTATAACGATATTTCATGGCAATTTCTCTAATAATCGCTACAATGCGCGCTTGTGCTGATACATTTCCCTGTCTAAACATCTGATCACAGCCTCCCGTGATACCCTACATCGATGCCAGAAAACGCCGCCTCAGTGGTTGGCGACTGGGTAGCACAATGAGCAATAGGTGCTAATAAGATAACACTCTTCTTAGGTTGTGTATCAAAAAGCAATATGTTGGTCCTTTAACCACTTCTCACGAGGTATCCATTCATGTACCGATGTAAGCAGCAATTCTCGCCATTGGCCGCCTGTTTACGCAAAACTGGCGCCATTCTAGTGCTCGTCCTGTTTTGGTTCTTGATCGCTCTAGCCTTGCCGGCTCAGGTATCGGCCTATGGCGATCCACCTGGCCCAGGTTGCAGATTTATTGAAGAAGAAGGCCGCTGGGAATGCCCGGATCCAATTGAAGAACCGACTAAAGAACCAAATGAAGACCCGACGCCGGAGCCGACTGAAGAGCCGACGCCGGATCCGCAGCCACCCCAACAGCCACAACAGCCACAGCAGCCCAGTCAACCGCAGCAGCCGCAACAACCGCAGCAGCCGCAACAACCGCAGGAGCCGCAACAACCGCAGCAGCCGCAACAGCCGCAGCAGCCACAGCAGCCGCAACAACCTCAGCAGCCGCAACAACCTCAGCAGCCGCAACAACCGCAGCAGCCGCAACAACAACAGCCGCAGACCGGCAACAACAATGGCCGCTCTTCCGGCAGTAGCAATGGCGGCTCCTCCAGCAGGCAGAACGACAGAGACGAAAATCGCGATTCTGGCAACGATGAGCGACATGCTGGCGAGATGGCATTTCAACCGGTTGGCCCGGCGCCGCAAGAACCAGCCGCGGAGCCGACACCCGAGCCGACGCCTGAACCGCCGAAGAAACGCAGCAACCTGGTATTCCTGATCAAAGACGACGCCGAAAGCGCTGTCGCCCTGGGCGATTGTCACGTCCGAGCGCGTCAAAATATCCACGTTCGCCTGGCCCCGGCCGGCGAAAGAATCGGGCTAGTCATCGCGGGCCATACCTTCAGGGCGCTGGCTCGTACGGAAAATTGGTTCAAGGTCGAGTATGAGGGCGCCGAGCGCTGGGTATCATCCCATTTCGTCAACATGGTGGGACCCTGCCAGCTGCCAGAGGCTGGCGAGCCCGCTGTCTCGTTCGAAGACTTGCGCGCCATTGGGCGTAAACTGAGCAACCGCCTCTTCTTGATCGGGGACGCCGTCGAGAGTGCGGTCATACTGGAAGACTGTCAGGTGACACCGCGGGAAGTTATCCGTGTTCGCATGGAACCGGCCGGGCAAAGAACCGGGCTCGTCATGGCGGGCCATACGTTGATGGCGCTGGCCCGAACTGAGAACTGGTACATGGTCAATCTCGACGGCGCTGAACGCTGGGTATCAGCCCACTTCGTCAATTTGCGTGGACACTGCCAGCCGCAAGCCGACAGCCGGGCGGACGGCGCCACCGCTGCATCGCCTCAGAACGACAGCGCCCAAACCGACGATTCGAGCAGCCTCGCGTTCTTGCTCGAGGACGAGCCAAATACGGCTGTCTTGCTGGAAGACTGTCGCGTCACGACGCGCCAAGGCGTGCTGGCGCGCATGACGCCGGCCGGCGAAGAGACCGAGATCCTCCCTGGCGGAGAAACCAGATCGGCGCTGGCGCGAACAGGAAACTGGTTCCTGGTCCTGCTCAATGGCGCCGCTCGCTGGATCCCAGCCGACCTCGTCGACATGGAAGGCGGCTGCCAATAGACAGCGCTGTGCGATCGCTACATCGCAGCCATTGATTCTAGCGGTTCTGCCTCGCCCGGCAGGACCGCTTTTTCGTTTCTCCCTTCCGGTCCCCCGCGTTCTGCCATCTGTCAATAGTCCACAGCCTTGATACAATAGCGGAAATGAATTCGGCAAAGGATGGCAGGCATGGAAGCATTGGCGGACATCGGACTAATCGGCTTGGCGGTGATGGGCCAAAACCTCGCCCTGAACATGCACGATCATGGCTTTCGCGTCGCCGTCTTCAACCGCACGACCTCGAAGATCACCCGCTTCCTGGAGAACGAAGCGGCGGACACCGACATCATCGGCGCTTATACGCCGGCGGAATTCGTCGCGGGGATCCAGCGGCCGCGCAAGATCATCCTGATGATTCAAGCGGGCGAAGCCGTCGACAAATCGATCGCGCAATTGGCGCCCCTGCTTGACGAGGGCGACATCATCATTGACGGCGGCAACTCCAATTTCAACGACAGCATACGGCGCACACGGCAAGTCGAAGAGTTGGGGCTGCTCTTCGTCGGCGCTGGCATCAGCGGTGGCGAGGAAGGCGCCCGCTACGGACCGTCGATCATGCCGGGCGGCTCGGCGGCCGCTTGGGAATCGGTCAAGCCGATCCTTCAAGCGGTGGCGGCCAAGGCGCCCTCTGGCGAGCCCTGCTGCGATTGGGTCGGCGAAGATGGCGCCGGGCATTTTGTCAAGATGGTGCACAACGGCATCGAATACGGCGATATGCAGCTTATCTGCGAGGCGTATCATCTGCTGTCCGCGGTGCTCGGCCTGGACGAAGCCGAAATCAGCGAAGTCTTCCAGCGCTGGAACGCGAGGATCCTGGAGTCCTTCCTCATTGAAATCACCGGCGAGATCCTGGCTTATCAAGACGACGATGGCGCGCCGCTGCTGCGCAAAATTCTCGATGTCGCCAGCCAGAAGGGCACGGGCAAATGGACGGCGATCACGGCGCTGGAGGAAGGCACGCCCCTGACGCTGATCGGCGAGGCGGTCTTCGCGCGCTTCCTGTCGGCGATCAAGGAGCAGCGGGTCGCGGCGTCGAAGGTGCTGCCGGGTCCGCAAGTCGAATTCAGCAGCGACCAGGAGCGCTTCATCGACGATCTGGAACAAGCCGTATACGCCGCCAAAATCATCAGCTACACGCAAGGGTATATGCTGATGCAAGACGCGGCGCGCACGTACAACTGGAACTTGAATTATGGCGGGGTGGCTTTGATGTGGCGCGAGGGCTGCATCATCCGCTCGGCATTCCTGGGCAAGATTCAGGAGGCTTACGCGGCGAACCCGGCGCTGGCGAATCTGCTGCTGGACGACTATTTCAGCCAAGCCGTCATTGGCGCGCAATCGGCTTGGCGCGGGTCAGTGACGACCGGCATCAAGCACGGCATCCCCCTGCCGATCATGAGCGGGGCGCTGGCATTCTACGATGGCTACCGCTCGGCGAAGCTGCCGGCCAATCTGCTGCAAGCGCAGCGCGATTACTTCGGCGCCCACACTTACGAGCGGGTCGATCGTCCGCGGGGCGAGTATTTCCACACCAACTGGACGGGCACAGGCGGAGATGTGACGGCCGGGAGTTATGATGCGTGAGGCGGAATCATAGCTTAGCCACTGATGAGCCGCGTTCACGGCGCAGCTTGGCGCGTAGCTTCTGCCAGCGTGATACTTTGTCTTCATCGACAAATGTGACAACGCCACGATGGTCCCCGGCCGCTTTCTGTTCGAATTCTTCCCATTGGAAGTAGGTCAGACCCGGAAACGCCGTAATGCTGACCTTCAGCGAGATACCTCGCAACCGGTCGAGATTCTCTATCGCGGCGTAGACTTGCGGCAAGATGACTTGCAGGAATCTCTGACCAGTCATTAAACTGTCGAAATCCTTTGTTGCCCACGAATCGGTAGCAAACCGTACGATGCTAGACAACTGGCTATCGGTTCGCTTAGGCAAGATGTTATAACCGGAGCCTCCAAGCCAATCCGTTAGCTGAATGTAGTGCTTAAATGACGACAGACTCGCATACTTCGCGAAAATCAAGTTCTTGTCTGGATGTTGCCAAACTGCCTGGTGTGCACTTGAATCAAGTCCTATACGTTTACGGACAAAGGCGCGAATATATGGCTCATGCTTAGTTACCGCCTCTTCAAGAGTCATTTTCGCTACTTCCGGCTCATCAAGTTCTAGGTAGCAGATCGTAACCATTCTATGCAAGGTCATGGCAATCATGTGCATATAGAAGGCACGCTCTCCGTCTTTCTCGTTGAGGCGGCTTCGAGACTGCAATCGGTCAAGCTCATCGTAAATCGGATACTGAACCTCACCAAGCCGGTCGCGAGCAAGTCGCAGCTTGTGGAGCTTTTCTTCCATTTTGCTGACGTGATAGGCTCTATTGAAGTCGTCGCGAGCAGCGTTGTACCTTGCCATTCGGTCGCTCCAAAACTCGCGCTCGATTAAATTCGCCACTTTGTCATACACACGTTTCTCACTCTGACGGGTGTGATAGACGGAAAGCGCAAATGGCAAGAACATTGCGGCGGCTCCAAACATAAAACCCGTCGCACCAGTACCAGTACCCGCGATTCCAGAGAGAGATTCAGCAAAGGCTCTGTCTCCGTCAAGGTCGCCGGCTTCTCTCAACCACGCGACAATCTGTCCGTTGGCAGTTTCCTGAATGACGCCACCTGTGCGAAACATTGAGCCATCTTTAAGACCATTAACGATAAAATCGGGCACATTGAGGTATGGTTGAATCGAGGCCATTTTCGCTCCTGTTCAAATATTGCGTTGGCTCTGTAGGCAATTGTATCAGCACTCTCAAGCAAACTCTGGTAGAACCATGCAGCCCGGCTCACGCTGCAGACACCGCCTGCCCCACAGACTAGCTAACCAAAAGTCAACATCGCCTTGATCACACCCGTCGCCGGATCCACCCAGCGCGGGAACTCGGCAACGATGCTCTCCGGCGTCGCCTGATGCGTGATCCAGGGACCCAAGTTGATCGCGCCGGCGCGCAGGCACTCAATCACCCAGGCGAAATCTTCAGGCGTGGCGTTGCGGCTGGCCAGCAGCGTCAGTTCATGCGAATGAAAGTGGGGATCGCTGAAGGTGATGTCGCCGGTGATATGCCCGACCAGCACCAGCGATCCGCCGTGCGCCACGTAGTCGAAAGCGGCATGCATGGACTTGGCGCTGCCGGTGCAATCGAAGACGAGCGTCGGCAATTCGCCGCCGAGTGTATCTCTCACCTGCCCTATCGCGTCGCCGCGTGCGTCGATCAGCCGGTCGATGCCCAAGACCTCGGCGCAAAAATCGAGCCGCTTCTCGTTGACTTCCATCACCATCACGTCCGCGCCGGCGAGCTTGGCGAATTGGGCTGTCGCTAAGCCGATGGGTCCGGCGCCGATCACCAGCGCATTCTCGCCGGGATTGATGCGGGCGCGCTTCGCCGCGTGGGCGCCGATGCAGAGCATCTCCACCAGCGCCAGCTGCTCGACCCTGACGCCGTCGGCTTTGAGCAGCTTGTCGACCGGCACACTAAATTGTTCGCGCATGCCGCCGTCGATATGCACGCCCAGAACCTGCATCTGTGTGCAGCAATTGCTCTTGCCGCGGCGGCAGGCGATGCACGCGCCGCAATTCAGGTAGGGGACGACGCAGCAAAGATCGCCAACGGCGTAGTCCAGCTCGATATCGGTCGCGCCGATGTCGATGACCTCGACCGCCAGTTCATGCCCCATGATGCGCGGATAGCTGAAGAAGTTTTGGTTTCCGCCGAATGCGTGCAGATCGGTGCCGCAAATGCCGACCCGCTTGACGCGCAGGAGGGCTTGGCCGGGCCCCGCCGCTGCCGGCCCGTCAACTTCGCGCAATTCCAGTTTGCCCGGTTGCTCCAGTACGATGGCTTTCAAGGCTCACACTCCCACATGATCTTGCGCATTGGCGGGCGACTCTCAGAGTCGCCCCTACGGTTGCGGATCACGACAAGCCGTAAAATTCGGCCGCATTCCCGCCCATGACCGCCGCCTGTTCATCCGCCGAAAGCGCCGCGATGTAGTTTTCCACGATGCCGACCACCTCGCCGTAGCCGCCGGACAAGGTGCACACGGGCCAATCACTGCCGAACATGAGCCGGTCGACGCCGAAACTATCGAAGACGATATCGAGATAGGGTTCAAAGTCGCCTTGCGTCCAGGTGCCCCAAGCCGCTTCAGTGACCATTCCCGATACCTTGCACCAGACATTGTCGAAGGAAGCCAGCGCGCGGATATCGTCTTCCCAGGCGCCGATAATGCCGTCCTTGATGAAGGGCTTGGCGATGTGATCGAGCACGAAAGGCTGCTCGGGGAATCGCTTGACGACATCGATGGCAACGGGAATATGCCTCGGGTAGAGCAGCAAATCAAAACGCAGGTCGTAGGCTTTGAGCGCCGCCAAGCCGCGCAGGAAGTTGCCGCCGAGCATGAAGCGGTCGTCCGCTTCATCGTGCACGATATGGCGCAAGCCGACCAGACGCGGATGCGAGGCGAAGGATTCGAGCTGGGCTTCGACGTCCTCAGCGCGCATATCCACCCAGCCGACCACGCCGTGTATCAATTCGAACTGATCGGCGAGCGCAAGCAAGAACTCGGTCTCGCCCAGGACTTGGCGCGCTTGCACAGCGACCGTGCCATCAATGCCGCTGTCCGTCAGCAGCGGCTGTAAATCTGGCGGCATATAATCGACCTGCAGCGGGCTGCGATCCCCCGCCATCCAGCCGTAGTCGGCGGCATTGTAGAGCCAGAAATGTTGATGCGAATCGATCCGTGCTGCCATCGGCTGCTCCTGTACAAACGTGAACTATGTAGCGATTTTAGCGCAAGCAAGGCTTAAGCGGGCGACTTGACAAGTCGTCCCTACAAGGCTTGTCCGATACTGGGCCATGCTTTCTTGCCCGTTACACCCCATCCCCCCCAACCCCCTTCCCCAGCGAGCTAAGGAAGGGGGAGCACTCCTGCCGGGCGTTCGCAACTACGGATCTCTGACTGTCACGGCGCCGAATATCCCAATTCTGCCGTCGAGTCACCCTTCCCTAGTTCACTGGGGAAGGGACGGGGATGGGGTAAGACGTACGAAAAACAGGCTTTCTGCAGTACCGGACAAGCCCTACAAACCCTCTGCGATCTCTGCGTCCTTTGTGATTAAGATCCCTCAGTGCCCTCTGTGTTTCCTCGTTTACTCTGCGGTGAATAAAATGTCTCCGACATAAGATGTTTGACGGTTACAGTCACAAACTCCTATTCCGCGTGATCTTGAAGGCGTAGACGTGGTCGCAGGGCTTTTGATCGGGCCGCTCGATCTTGATGCCGTCAGGCGTCATCTCCCAAGTCAGTTCACCATCGCCGCCCAGCAATTCAACCGAGCGCACTTCGCCGGGATAGAGCGCGCGCGTCGACTCGATGACGAATTCCTTCTCCGGCCAGTCAAAGGTCATGGCGTAGAGAATATTGTCGCGCACGGTGAAGCGGATGTCCCGCGCGGTGTATTCGAGCTTTTCTTTGGTATCGCTGAAGGCGCCGACATGGCTCATCTGCGTTGGACCCTCGCCGTAGGTATTCCAGGGCACGGTATCGTAAATCGCCTCGCCGTTGACCTGCAGCCATTCGCCGATGCCCTCGAGGATCGCCTTCGACTCAGCGGGAATCGTGCCATCCGGCTTGGGACCGACATTGAGCAGCATGAAGCCGTTCTTGCTGACGTTATCCGCCAGATACTGCACCATCTCGGTCACCGATTTGTACTCGGTCTCCTTGATATAGCCCCAACCCTGCCCATCATCGACGGTGGTGTCGGTGATCCACTCGTAGTGGGTCAGCTCGGCGGTTTTGCCCAGCTCGAAATCCAGCAGCGCGGCGCCCGGCGGAATATCGTGCCATTTGTAAGTGGCAACCACCTGCCGCCCCCACTCGGCTTCCTTGTTGTAGTAGTAGGCGAGGAAGTCTTGCTTGTATTGATCATGCACGAAGCGGAGACCGAAATCGAACCAGATATAATCCGGCTCATAGCGTTCGACCACTTCTACCAGGCGATTGTACCAGCGGCGCAGGAAGGCTTTGCTCGGCTGGTCCTGCGCCAGCCATTCAGCGTGATTATGCCCTTGCCCTTCGGCGTCAAACTCAAAATCGAGGTTGTGCCGCTCGCCGTAGAGGCCGGCGTAACGAGGATCGGAAGTGTCATACTCTTTCTTCCAGTGCGGGAAGAACCACCAGTTTTCAGCGTGATGCATGGCGACCATGAAGCGCAGGCCCTGAGCGCGGATCGCCCGCTCGAGCTCGCCAACGACATCGCGCTGGGGTCCCATTTTGCCCGCGCACCAATCGGTATCGCTGGCATCCCACATGGGGAAGCCGTCGTGATGCTCGGCGACCGGTCCGGCGAATCTGGCGCCGGCGCGCTGGAAAAGCTCGGCCCATTCATCGGGGTCGAACTTCTCGGCGGTGAACATCGGGATGAAGTCCTTGTAGCCGAATTGTGAGGGATGACCGTAGGTCTTGCAGTGGTATTCGAATTGGGGCGTGCCCTCGCGGTACATATTGTAGGGGTACCAAGTGACGTTGGGTCCGGTGGCAGGCACACAGTAGATGCCCCAATGCGTGTAGACGCCGAATTTGGCGGCCCGCATCCACTCGGCGGTGGGATGGCTCTTCAGCGAAGCCCAGGTTGCTTCGTATTGCTTGGTCATGGCGCGTCTCCGTTTGAGATTTCGTTCGTGATTCTGCGCGCGAGGGCGAGCCGACGGCTCGCCCGTACAACTTTTCGATTTTGGCAATTTCTTTCAAACGCCAGTCATTTTCAGCAATATTTTGCAACTACATGTGTGTACGGGCGACCCGGTGGGTCGCCCCTTGAATTAAGTCTATATGTTGAAGGACAGTTTGATCACAGCCATCGCCTCAGCACGACTGGCGCACGACAAGCTGGCAACTGAAAAGCGCCGACGGGATGATGGCGTCGCCGTCATTGAGCGCCTTCAGCACCTTGCGGGCGGCAGTCTCCCCGATGGCGTAAGTCGGCTGGCGCACGACTGTCAGCGGCGGATCCGAGACTTGCGCCCAGGGATGGTCGTCGAAGCTGACGATGGCGACATCATCGGGGCAGGCCAGTTTCAGCTCGCGCAAGCCCATCAAGGCGCCCAGGCTCAAGAGATTGTTGGAGATGAAGACGGCGCGGGGCCGCTCCCCTTGGGACATCAGCTGCTGCATAGCGCGTACGCCGTCTTCAATCGTTAAGGGACTGTCGATGCACCAGTCTTGACGCAGCGGCAGATTCGCTTCCGCCAGCGCCTGCTCGAAGCCGGCCTGTCGTTCGCGCATCGTCGACAGGCGCTGAAAGCCGGACAAGATACCGATATCACGATAGCCCTTCCCAATCAGATGGCGCGTGCCCAGGTAGGCGCCGTGGCTATTGTTGACGCCGACGTAGGGTGAATCGGCGTTGTCGAAGGTGCGATCAAGCATGACGATGGGGATTTGCAGCTTGGCCGCTTCGTTCAGCGCATCCCAATCCTGGCTGGTGGCGGCGGCGATGATCCCGTCCACGCCCTGGCGCAGCAGGATATCGATGTAATACTCTTCCCGCTCAAGGACTTCATTCGTGTTGCAGAGCATCAAGCTGTAGTTGTTTGCGACGAGCACATCTTCTATGCCGCGCATGATCTCGGCAAAGAAGGTATTGGTGACATCGGAGACGATCAAGCCGATGATGCGGGTGCGCTGCGTGGTGAGACTGCGGGCGGCGGTATTGGGGCGGTAGCCGAGCGCGCGAATCGCCTCGCGCACGCGTTCTTTGGTCGCCTCTTCGACGAAGCGCGTCTCGTTTATCACGTGCGAGACTGTCGCCTTGGAAACGCCGGCGCGCCCGGCGACATCGGCCATCGTGATGCGTCTCATTCGTAATTCGCCTTCGCTGTTAAACCTGTTGCGCAACCGATTTGTTGAATCCTATCCCATCAGCGCGGCTTCGTCAATTTTAGCGCGAGCCCAAGGCGGAGCTAGCGCACAAAATAATTTAGCCGCAGAATACGAAGAACAAAAAATTATATCCGTTTGTCGGCGCCAAGGGATGTGCTGTAAGGCTTGTCCGATACTGGGCCATGCTCTCTCGCCGGTTTCACCCCATCCCCCCA
>JAPOWK010000002.1 GCA_026707665.1 Chloroflexota bacterium | reverse complement strand
CTTGCTGGGTCACGTAGACATCGACCTTCGGGAAGGGGGTTGGGGGGATGGGGTATAACCGGCGAGAAAGCATGGCGCAGTACCGGACAAGCCATGTAGGGGCGACCTATCAGGTCGCCCGTCAATTCGCAGAAGTTTGAAGACACACGCGCGCCAATGCCGCCGCCCACGCAAAATGCCTTCCATCCAGCGATGGCGTAGCTCCCCCTCTCCCCTTGTGGGAGAGGGGGCCGGGGGGTGGGGTTGGCTGCCCGCAACGTAAACAGGGGTAACTTTGTGAGTCGCCCGCCGCACCAACAACGTGTGTACGGGCGAGCCGGCGGCTCGCCCCTTGCCTATCGGCGGTTAGTAGCTACGCGTAGTGTTTGTGGAAGAGGGTCCGAAGAAGGGGTTGGAATCGCCTCAACGCGCCGCCGCCTTCTTGACCGCCACAAGCCGCTCATGCTCCGCGCTGGACTTGTAAAATGCATCTAGCGGATAACAGCCGGAGACCATCCCGTTTCGCGGCGCCGTCGTGCAATCGCTAAACGTGCGGCAGATCCGTTTGCGCTGGAGAGTTTTGCCCGCCAGCAGGTCCGCCGGCAATTCCGGGTAGCTCAAGGCCATCCGGCCCAAACCGACAAAATCAGTCATGCCCGCTCTCACCGTCGCTTGCGCCACCTGGGGCAGCCAATCTTGCAAATAAGAGTAACCGGAGCCCACAAACGTCAGATCAGGGAAACTCGCCTTGAGCTCCGCCGTGACCTTGATCTGACGCGCCACGCCCACCAGCGGATCTTCCGGCAAGGTGTAGCCGTCAGACGGCGGAAATAGAGCCGGGCGCTGAATGTGAAAGTTGTAATACGGGCTGCCGATGGTGATGCAGACGAGCTGAATATCAAGCGCATGCAGCAGCGCCAGGAACTTCCGCGGCTCGCTCAAGTCGCTACCGACACCGCTGCCATCGCCGCCGAAGGCAAAGGGATATTTGCCGCCCATGAAGGGCGCCGGCTCTCCGACTCGCTCTGCTCCCGCCTGAAAGGGAATCCAGTCGACAGCGCTGAGGCGAACGCCGATATCCAGCCCCGGCGCCCGCGCGCGAACCCGCTCGACCGTTTCCCGCAGGAAACGACTGCGATTCTCAAAGCTGCCGCCGTATTTGCCAGGTCGATCGACGGCGCTCAAAAACTCATGACCAAGATAACCGTGACAATGCTTGATGTCGATAAAATCGAAGCCTGCCCGTTGCGTCAGCGCCGCCGCCTCGCCGAAATCATCGATTAATCTTTCGACCTCGGCATCGGACATGATTAGCGAATCATCATCCACCGCGAACTTGTCATCAAGCAGCGGATGGCGATACAAAACGACTGGCTCGAGCTTGGCGCTGTTCGGCCGACAGAATCGGCCCGAATGCGTCAGTTGCAGGCCGATCAGCAGCTCGTCTCCAGCGCCAAACTTTTCCTGATGCGCGCCGATCAACGCCTCGCGCAACCCAGCGATGCGGCCGACCGTCGCCTCGTTGATGACCAACTGCCGCGCATTCGCCCGTCCATCATGGCGGACGGCCACTGCCTCCCCGCCCCAAATCAGTTTGGCGCCGCTCTGCCCAAAGCGTCGCCAGCGCCGGCATGTCAACTCGGACGGCGCCCCGTCAGCATCGCCATCCCAGCCCTCCATCGGCAGCACCGCGAACCGGTTGGAAAGCACATAATCGCGATAGACATAGGGCTTCGCAAGCGGAGATGCATCGCCGAAAACAGCGAGTTCGTCGACCGGCAAATTCGCCCCGACGGCTTCGCAGTAGTTCTTGAATTGGGTGTATGTCCGCAGCTGCGCCACACGCTTGGGCGTCATGTGCTAGCTCTCCTTCAAAACGCCCATCCGCGCGGCGATATCGTGCAGAATCGCAATATCACTTGACGGGCGCGTCGGCGAATCATCGTGCGTGCGGTCCGAGTCGATCCAGCCTCGCAGCTTGAGGAATTGCGCCGCCGTATGCTTGTAAGCCGGCACCGGCGGGCGAAAAGCGAAAAATCCCAGATACTGTATGAGGTCGTTAAGCGCGTAAAATCCGCTATCGCCCGCCAGCCACATCGCATCTCGCTGCGCGAAGAGATCAGGCGCGAAACTGCTCAAGCCCAGCAAGTAATCGCTGCCATAGATGACCATGTCAATCGCCAGGTCGTTGCCGGTGAAGACTTTGAAATCGGGACGCATGGCGTCACGCAGCGCGATTCTCTCCCACTCGAGCTGGCGGCTTAGCGAGGAGTGCTTCGCGCCGATGCAGCTGGCGACGCCCATCAAACCGCCATAAGTGTCGAGATCGTAAATCGCGCCGAAATTGGCGAACATCGTACCCAGCTCGAAAGCGATAAAACTGTCCGTCTCGGCGCCAATCGTCTCGTAGGCTTTGACGATTTCCGCCCCATATTGCTGCGTCAAGCCGAATGACTGAAAGATGATCGGCGTGCCGCCCTGGTTCTGAATGCTCTCGACCTGACGAAAATAGGCATCGGCGTCGAATGCATTGCCGGGCTTATCGGCGACGAAAGCGCCCGCGACAAATTCGCCTCCAGCCAGAGCGCAGCGCGTCGCTCGCAACACCATTTGCCGCTCTTCCTCGCTGATCAGGTTGGCGAATCCAGTGTCCATATTGACCGCTGGCGTCAATCCCGCATCCGCCGTGCGCCGCACATGGTTCGCCAGCCCAGGCCAATCGATATCGCCATTCTCTCGGAACGGCAACAGTATCGCCGAGATGCCGGTAATCTTTCGCCTGGGCCGAATCATCGCGGCCGGGTCGATTCTAGTAAGCGTATTCTGTCTCATATCAACATCCCTGTCCTGCGTCTCGCATTCGCCATCGCGCTATTGCGGCTTGATTCGTACCGGCTGTCTGGCGTCAAATCTGCGCCCGATAGCCCCTGCTAGACTCGGTCGAGCGTGGCGATTCTCTGATACACATTGCGCATTTGCGCGCATCTAGCTCCCCTTCCCTAGCTGGCTGGGGAAGGGGCCGGGGGATGGGGTAGAATTTCGGTGTGCAAATCGCAATACCATTCAAACATTAGAGTCCTCCATTAATGTTCTCGATTCCTTGCAGTCAGCAGCCGCCTATTCATTCTCCGGCGATATCGCGTCCACCGGCTTTATGTCATAACGCGGATTCTCTTTCAGCAAGCCCAGATCAAAGCCTTCGCGAGACGCTCGCACATCGTCGCGATGGAACTGCACGGCATAACCCAAGCGCGGCTGATCGCTGCTGTTGGCGCCCGATCCATGCAAGGTCAAGCGCGAAAACGCGACCGCGTCGCCCGGCATCATCCGCAGCGGCAGGAAATCTTCCGGCTCAATCGCCACTGTCCGGTGCCCATCTCTGTCTTCGCTTTCGACCGAGTCCAGCGTTCCCATCAAATGCGATGCCGGCGCCATCTGCAAGCAGCCATTTTCGGGCTTCATTTCCATCAACGCGAACCAGATATTGATGCCCGGACCATCAAAGCGCGTGTATTGATTATCCTGATGAAAGTGAAAGCGGCCGCCGCCACCGCCGCTCTTCACCGCCGTGAATGGCATGTACAGCGTCGATGGACCACCCATTAGCCGCGCCGCGATCGCCAACAATCCATCGCTGTGAACCAGCCGTTCCAGCTGCGATCCCGCCAGATATTGCCTGCTCTGACGCAGCTTGTCCTTTGATGTCGATGCCCGGCGCAAGTCCTCGCGCTTCATGCCCAAACCTTCCATCACCACGACAACTTCTTCCGCCAGCGTTGTCGCGTCTCCTTGGCCAATCAATCCAGGCAACGACAAGTATCCACTGTTGCCATAGAATTGGACTTCGTTGTCGGTCAATTTGGCATATCGCAAGATTTCATTTGCCATCATCCCGCCTTTCTTGCACGCCAGCAACTTGGATATAGACATCGTAGCGTATATTATCATTGAATCGCTATTCAGCTTGAGGCTCAACACATGCAAATCAGATTCGGCTACCGTGACCTTCAGTTCCCGAGCGATCAACTCCTACCGCTTCGCGAAAGCCAATCGCTGCTCGCGGATGTCGAGGCGCTCTGGCGGCGTTTCGACAAAGACGGCTACCTGCTCCTGCGCGGCCTGCTGGAGCGCGAGACTGTGCTAAATGCCCGCAATGTCATCCTGCAGCACATGCAAGCCCAACAGGCTTTGCAGCCGGATTCGCCTCTGCTCGAGGGCGTTATGCCCCGCGGCGGTAAATCCGTGCAAATGATGGGCCGCAAAGGCATCGCCCATCATCCAGCTGTTCTCGCCACCGTGGAACATCCCGCTCTATTCGCCCTCTTCGATCGTCTCTTCGCCGAGCCCGCGCTGACCTACTCTTACAAGTGGCTTCGCGGAGTCGGAAACGAAGAATACACGGGGGCTCATTTCGATTTTGTATATATGGGCCGTGGCTCGCCGAACCTTTACACCGTCTGGATTCCTTTGGACGATATCGAAATCACGCGCGGCACCCTCGCCATCTGCCGCGGCTCGCACAACCTGGCCAGCTTCGCCCGCATCCGCGACACATACGGCAAGATGGATGTCGATCGCGACCGCATTGAGGGCTGGTTCGAGCTTGATCCGCTGAAAATCGTGGAGCGCTTCGGCGGTCAATGGCTTGGCGCCGACTATCGCGCTGGCGATGTGATCATCTTCGGTATGCACACCATGCACGCCTCCACCACCAACCTCAGCAACCGCTTCCGCCTCAGTTGCGACGTCCGCTTTCAGCCAGCCAGCGACCCAGTTGATGAGCGTTGGAAACGCGATGGTCCCGGGCACTATAGCGCCGGGGCAGCAACGCGCGATATGGCTTCGGCGCGCGCCGAATGGGGTGTCTAGCGTCTTCAGTTTTCATCTGCCGAAAGGACGCAACATGCTGATTTCCGAAATGAATTGGATGCAAGTCGAGCAATACCTACAATCCGACGATCGCTGCATCCTGCCCACCGGCAGCACCGAGCAGCACGCCTATTTGAGCTTGACCGTCGACGCCATCCTCGCCTCCCGCCTCGCCAAGGAAGTCGGCGAAGCGGCACGTGTGCCCGTCTTTCCCGTCATTCCCTACGGCTTGGCGCAGCAATGGACCGCCTTCCCCGGTACCGTCACCCTCCGCGTCGAGACCTATCTGGCGTTGATTCGCGACGTCCTGGATAGCATCCGCCGCGCCGGTTTCCGCCGGATTCTGCTAGTCAACGGCCATGGCGGGAACGCGCCCGCCCAAGGCATGCTGCGCGAATGGATGATGGACAACCCGGACTCAACTGTAAAATGGCACAACTGGTACAACGCGCCCCGCACCTGGGCAAAAGTGCTCGAGACCGATCCGGTCGGCTCGCACGCCTCCTGGATGGAAAATTATCCCTGGACGCGCCTGGCAAATGTCGCCATGCCCGACAGCGCCAAGCCGGTCACGGATCTGGAGGCGCTCTCAACGCTCAACCCGGCCAAAACGCGGCGGGTCCTCGTAGATGGCAACATGGGCGGCCTCTATCAGCGGGACGATGAAGAGATGCTGGCGATTTGGCAAATCGCGGTCGCTGAGACCCTCGCCCTGCTCGAAGGAGGCTGGGACTAATGCGCATCGTAATTTGGGGCGCTGGCGCCATCGGCGGCACATTGGGCGCCTACCTGATTCGTGCCGGGCAAGATGTTCTCTTCGTCGACATCGTCGAGGAACACGTCAAGGCGATTAACCAGACGGGCCTGCGGATCAAAGGCCCCGTAGACGAATTCCAGGTGGCGACGAAAGCGCTGCTTCCCGATCAGTTGAGCGGCAAGTACCAAGCGATACTCCTCTGCACCAAATCGCAGCATACGCGCGAGGCAACTGAGACATTGGCGCCCTTTCTCGCTGGAGACGGCTTCGTAATGTCCGTCCAGAATGGACTGAACGAAATGATCATCGAAGAGATCATTGGGCGCGAGCGCACACTTGGCGCCTTTGTCAACTTCAGCGCTGACTACCATGCGCCCGGCGAAATCCTCTTCGGCGGTCGCGGCGCGGTCGTCATCGGCGAACTCAATGGCGCCATCAGCCCACGAATCAAGCGCATGGAAGCGGTCTTCCGCGAATTCGACGAAAATGCGCTGGTCACCGAAAATATCTGGGGCTATCTCTGGGGCAAAGAAGCTTACGGCGCTATGCTCTTCGTTTCCGCCCTGACGCACCAATCCATCGCGGACGCCCTTGCTGACGGTCGCTACCGTCATCTCTACATCCGCGCGGCGCAGGAGATCCTCCACCTCGCCGACGCGCTCGGCATCGAGGCATATGGCTTCAATGGCTTTGAGCCAGCCGCCTTCCTGGATGACGACCCGCAAGCGATGAACCGGTCGCTCGACACGCTGGTGGCATTCAACAAGCTATCCGCCAAGACGCATAGCGGCATCTGGCGCGATCTCGCCGTGCGCAAGCGCAAAACCGAAGTCCTCATGTACCAACCCATTCTTGCCCAAGCCGACGCTATCGGCCTCGACCTGCCCCTGACCCGCCGCTGGATCCAGATGATTAGGGAGATTGAAGACGGGCAGCGCGAACAATCACTGGCGAACCTCGACGAACTGAAGGCCAGTGCCCAATGATGAGGACATGTAATGGCGTTTATCCTTATCAACACTTGCTGTGTCGGTGATTGGTGTCGACACGCAGCGGTGACACCGCCTACCAACCGAGGTCTGTACGGGCGAGCCGGTGGCTCGTCCACTTTTGCTAAAGCGGAGATTTCATGAACATAGACTTTGCTGGAAAAATCGCAATCGTCACCGGCGCGGCGCACGGTTTCGGCCGCGCGATCGCCCTCGCTTTCGCCGAGCGCGGCGCTGCCGTCTGGGCTTGCGATCTGCTCGGCGATGAACTCGCCGAGACGAAACAACTCTGCGAAGACGCCGGCGGACACTGCCATGTCAAAGTGGTCGATGTCAAGAATCGAGATGAAGTATTCGCTTTCGTTGACGAGGCTCTGGCGGATGCTGACGCCGTGCAAATTCTGGTCAACAATGCCGGGGGCGTCCTGGGACAAGTCGGCAGGCCGCTGGAAGAAATCAGCGAACCGGATTGGGACAGCATATTCGAGGTCAACGCGCGCGGCGCCTTTTATTTCGCGCAAGCGGTCGCGCCCGGCATGAAAGCGCAGCAGTACGGCCGCATCATCAATATCTCCAGCGGCGCCGGCTTGGGAGTCAGCCTCACTGGCATCCAAGCCTACGCCTCAGCCAAGGCGGCGCAAATCGGCTTGACCCGCCAACTAGCGCACGAGCTGGGGGAATGGAACATCACCGTCAACAACATTGCGCCCGGCTTCGTCTTGTCCAATCCGACTTCGATCCGGCAATTCGAGTCCTACGGCGAAAACGGACAGCGCGCGTTGATCAATCGCTTCGCCCTCAAACGGCTTGGATCGGCGGAAGACATCGCCAACGGCGTTCTCTTCTTCGCCTCCGATTACGCGAACTGGATTACGGGCCAAGTCCTGTCAATCGACGGCGGCAAGCTATAGAAAACTCTTGAAATCCCAACTGTAGGGGCGACACTTGTGTCGCCCTCTTATACCACGCGATCTGTCGGGACGAACTACTAGGTCGCCCGCCAATTCCATATCCGCGCTCGAAGTCTCCCCTTCCCTAGCTTGCTGGGGCAAGGGGCCGGGGGATGGGGTTTGACGCCCGCAACGTAAACAGGGGCGACACTTGTGTCGCCCTCTTATACCACGCGATCTGTCGGGACGAACTACTAGGTCGCCCGCCAATTCCATATCCGCGCTCGAAGTCTCCCCTTCCCTAGCTTGCTGGGGCAAGGGGCCGGGGGATGGGGTTTAACGCCCTTCCAACGCCTCCAGCACACGCGGAGCCGTCATCGGCGTCTGCGTCATGCGCACGCCGGTAGCATGCGCGACCGCGTTGGCAATTGCCGCCACCGTCGGAATCACCGGCGGTTCGCCCACCCCGCGCGCGCCAAAGGGGCCGCTGATCGAGGGCACCTCGACAATCTGCGTCTGAATCGGCGACGCTTGCACCGCGTCCGGCATCGCATAATCCATCCACGATCCCGAAAGCAGCTGACCGTCATCGTCATAGCGCATCTCTTCATACAGCGCCCAGCCGACGCCCTGCACCGCGCCTCCCTGCATCTGCCCTTCCACCGTCAGCGGATTGATCGCCCGGCCCACTTCCTGCACGACCGCCAGATTCAGCAGATTGACTTCGCCCGTCTCTTCGTCGACCTCAACTTCAGCGATTTGCGCGCAGAATGAGGGCGCGCGGTCGGTCACCGCCTGGCTGCCGCTGCCATGTATCGGATCGTATCGGCCGCCGAAGGTCATCGCTTTGCCAGCCAGATCACCGAGCGGAACGGAGCGATCGGGGAATCCGCGCACCTGCACCCGCCCATCGACGATTTCCAGGTCCTCAGCCGAAACTTCAAACTCCTCAGCCGCAATGGCCAGGGTCTGACGGCGGGCGTCTTCCGCCGCGCGTATCACCGCATTGCCCAGGGTATAAAGTGTCTTGCTGCCGCCGACCCCGCCACCATAAGGCGCGCTGTCCGTATCGCTATAGACAAAGCGCACCTTGTCTACATCAACACCATAAGCCTCAGCCGCCAGCTGCGCGAACGATGTGGGCGTGCCGGACAAGTCCGCCGTGCCGATTTGCACTTGCAAGACGCCGTCTCGGTTCAGCTTGCAGACGGACGCGCCCGGCTCCAAGCCGCCCATCCAGCCGCCAATGGCGATGCCGACCCCGCGACCCTTCGCCCGCGAAGCTTCACGATTCTTCCAGAGCGGATGCTCGCGCGCCGCTTCCAGCGTTTCGACCATGCCGATGACCGGGAAGTCCCCGCCATCAGGCGCCGGATCGCCGGAGCGCGCCGCATTCTTCAAGCGCAATTCCACCGGATCCATGCCCAGTTGCGCCGCCGCTTCATCAAAGAGCGTTTCAACCGCCATGAAAGCGGTCGGCGATGTCGGCGCGCGATAAGCGCCCACCGACTGCTTATTCGTCACTACATTGGTCGATTCCAGCCTCAGATTCGGGCTGCGATAAAAGCTGGCGAATTGCATCGCCGCGAATCCGCCAAGCCCGCTCGGATAAACGCCCGTGTCCGCCGTCACATCAGATTGCATGGCGATCAGCGTGCCATCGCTCTTAAATCCCAACTTGCCGCGGATGCGCAGCGCCGGCGCCGGATTGGTGCTCAGCAATTCTTCCCCGCGCGTTAATATCAAGCTGACCGGCCGGCCAGCTGCAGTGGCAACCAAACCAACCAAGCCCTCGTACAAGCCAAATTTTGCGCCGAACGCGCCGCCGACCGGCATGCCATAGACCGTCACATCCGATTCCGGCACGCCCAGCACCTCGGCGACATCGTAGCGTACGCCGAAGGGCGACTGAATACTGCCCCACATCGTCAACCCGCCGTTCAGCGGATTGGGCTGCGCCACCCAGCCTTGCGTCTCGATCGAGCTTTGATGCACCATCGGCGTATCAAAACTGCGCTCGACTATCACGTCCGCTTCAGCGAATGCGGCGTCGACATCGCCCGTTTCCATCTTGGTCTGCCCGGCGATGTTGGAGACTTCTTCTTCATCGCCTTCCGATTCGCCGCCCGTGTCCGCGCCATGCGCCGCCTCGTCGCCCGCGCCCGTCGGAATGCCGTTCGGCCAAACGATATTTGCCCCCTCCGCCACCGCGTCATCCATGGAAGTGACGGCATCCAGCGGCTCATAATCCACCTCAACCGCCTCCGCGCCATCGGCCGCCGCCGCCGCCGTATCGGCCAAGACAATCGCTATCGGCTGGCCAACAAAAATCACGCGACCGCGCGCGAGCATCAGCCGGGCGCGCGAAGAAGGCGTCACATCGGGCAGATCATCGCAGGTCAAGACCCGCTGCACACCGGGCACATCAAGAGCGGCGCTGCCATCTACGCCCGTGATATTGGCGTGCGCATACGTACTTAAGACGAAACGCGCGTGCAACATGCCCGCCAGCTTGAGATCGCCGGTATATTTCAAATTGCCGGTCACCTTGGCGGGACCGTCAATCACCGGTGTCGGTTTGCCAACAAATGAGAACTCTGACATTGACTCGCTCCTTTTGACTAAGGGATGAATACGCAAATCCTGCCTATGCTGCAAACGAAAATATGCAGGTTTAGCGCACTCTTATAATTGAATCTCGGTGTTCTCGTAATTCTCGGTGTCCTCGGTGGTGAAAAAATGAGTGAATGTAGACAAATGGTGATACGCAACAGAGTCACCACTCCCCAAATACTAACCCGGTGACGCCATTTCTACCACCTGATAACCCTCGCGCTCAGTGCGTTCACGGAACAGCGCGCTCAGCCGCCGCGTCATCGGCCCGACTTCGCCATCGCCGATCTGTCGACCATCAAGCTCAACCACGGGCGCCAACTCGCCCATCGTGCCGGTGCAAAACATCTCATCAGCCCGATACACCTCACTCAATGAGATTTCTTTCACTCGGTGGGGAATACCTTCGCGCCCGCAGATCTCCAGAACCGTCGCCCGCGTGATGCCGTCCGGGCAGGAACCGGTATCTGACGTCTGGACTTCACCGCCGCACACGATGAAAACGTGCGTGGCGTTGGTCTCGGCCACATAGCCCTGATAATCGAGCATCAGCGCGTCGTCGGCGCCGGCTGCATTGGCTTGAATCTTGGCCAGTATCGAATTGATTAGGTTGCAGGAATGAATATTCTGATCCACACAATCGGGCGGAATGCGCCGAATGCTGGACGTGATGAGCCGAATGCCGCTCTTGTCGTAAACCGGCGGCTTGTGCTCCGCCAGCACAATCAAAGTAGGACCACCCGTGTTCAGACGCGTGTCCATGCCGCTGGTATATTTGACGCCCCGGCTGAGGGTCAATCGGATATGCACGCCGTCAGTCATGCCGTTTGCCATCAGTGTCTTACTGATCTCCGCGATGATCTCCTCATGCGGCGGGATCTCACTGAAAGCCATCGCCTTGGCAGAATCCCGCAGGCGATCCAAATGCGGGATTAATTTGAAAATCCGCCCCTGATATAGGCGCAGCCCTTCCCAAACCGCATCGCCGCCTTGCACGGCTGAATCAAAGGGACTGATGCCAGCAACATCTCGATGATACAACTCGCCATTGATGTTGATCAGCAGATCCTTATTCTTCGGATTAAATCTCTGCTTCATCGCCTTAACCTATGTAGCGCCAAGTAAGGAATGACTGCAAGTGCCTTATGCGAGTAATTGCCAATTCTATCGAAATGCTGTAAGGCTTGTCCGGTACTGCAAAAAGCCTGTTTTCCATACGTCTTACCCCATCCCCGGCCCTTCCCGAAGGTCTATGTCTACGTGACCCAGTGAACTAGGGAAGGGTGACCCTACGGCAGACTTGGGATATTCGGGTGCCGTGACATTCGGACATTCGTGCTTCCGGGCGCACGGCGAGAGTGCTCCCCCTTCCTTAGCTTGCTGGGGAAGGGGGTTGGGGGGATGGGGTAGAAAATGCGCGGCCGCACAACTAAGGTACCGGACAAGCCTTGTAGGTGCGACCCGGTGGCTCGCCCACTCTTGGTTTAGATTTGATTCACTTTTTCGCATGGCTCACCTAATACAGTACTGCGCAATCTGCTCGTACAGCCCCTGACACTCGTCGAGCAAACCATTCATCTCTGCCAGCAACGGCGTATCGTCAATTTTGTACGGCGCAAAGCCCGTGGACTTTTCCACAGCGCCATACCAGTGCTTGGCCCAGACGCCATCGCTCTCGCGCCGCCCCGCTTTCCAGCGCAGCATCGCCCGGTCGAAGCTCAAATCCAGCGCGGCGCACAGCTTTCGCAGCATCCGCTCCGGATTGACCAATACATCCTTCGCGGCAATTACAGGTGGAATCGCGCCGGTCGCCCCCCGAACCGCATTGAAGATTTCAACCTGCTGTGGCAGCCCGGTTTGGTCGAGGCTTGGGTTCGGGATCACCTTTGAAAACGAAAGCAGCATCCGCCGCGGGTCGCGCACCAAAAAGCAATTCGAGACATTGCCCAGCCAGGACCGGTCAATATGTTCGAGCATGTGCTGCGTCATGTGCTTTTGAAAAGTGATCGTTTCCTCGCCCTTTGGCGTAACGAGACTAGCGACAACCTTGCGCCAGTCCGTCTCTCCGCAAGCGATGACCTCATCGGCGCCCGGGTGATCGTATCCCGAATGAGACAAATAATGGGCGTAAAATGGTTCATCGATAACCCGGGTATCCGATCGGCTCTCCCAAGACCGCATCATAGCTGTCGAGATATTGCGCGGTCCCGACCACATGGCGATGATTCGCTGCTTCAACGGCAGTCGTCCCTACTTCACAATTTGCGGCAAAATTAGCAATATAGCGCTTGCGCCTTGGCGAAACGTGCTACTACAGTAAATGATTCGCGTCACTGCCGCCATTGTAACTGATTGCAGAAACATTGTCATATATCGCGTCTCGCAAACCGCGCTGCCTTCCAAATGCAAAACAACCTCGCCAATCAAACAAAAATATCTTGTTATCGCTGTCCTCTGTATTTGCGGTGCCCTCCGTGATCAAAAGTACCTCTGGCGACTTCGCCAAACAATAAATCTTCTGCGATGTTTACTACGCCGAAAATGTAAACATGTAGTCGTCCCTTTTCTCCAAAATGATGGTACGCTCGTTGCTATGATTGAACATCTCTCCTTCTCGAAAATCGCGTCCGCCGCCCGCCGGATACCAAGGATTCCCCCACCCCCCTACCCCCCCTGTGTCCATACCCTGTCTATACCTTTCGCCCGTTTACGGAAATTCTGTGCCGATTCGAGCGGACAGAAACGTCAGTGCGGCCAGTTCTTGTCGGCGGTCAATGTCGGCGCGACCGACATGCCTGACGCTATTTGCGCGCCCGCTTGCGTCGTCGGCCCTACGCTAGCTCCCCCTCTCGTAGTGCTGTGTCTACGCGCACCCCTTGTGGGAGAGGGGGCCGGGGGTTAGGGGCAAAAGACGTGATCCCGACTGCAAAATACCGCAAGCGCCTTCTATTGCTCATCGCCCTGCTCTCGATTGCGGTCGCCCTTGCCTGGCCCCGCCCGGCGGCCGAGCATGTCCCGCTGGGCGAGCAGCAAATCGTGGAAACCGAAAAGCCGCTGGTCTGCGTCCATACCTTGCTCGAGAATGAAGTCCAGGAAACGAAGATAAAGCGCTCGTTGCAATTGACGCGCGAGCTAGGCGCTTCAACCATTGTGCAGTTTTTCCCTTGGGCGTATGCCGAGCCAGCGCAAGGACAATATGACTGGTTTCACGCCGATAGAATCATCCGTCACGCGCGGCGGCAGGGTTTGCGCATCATCGCCCGTCTCGGTCTTGTGCCGGCCTGGGCGCGCCCGAACCAAGCTGATACCCCGACCACGCTCAATTTTCTGCCCAAAGACTCCTTTGAAGATTTCGCCCGCTATGCCGGCGCCTTTGCCGAGCGTTACCGCGACGCCATCGACGCCATCATCATTTGGAACGAGCCGAATCTCAGCTTCGAATGGGGCTACCGCCCGGTCGACCCGGCCGCTTACGTGCGCCTGCTGCGCGCCAGTTACCAGCGAATCAAGGCGGCGAATCCGGACGCGCAAGTGCTCGCCGGCGCCCTGGCGCCCACACTGGAGCCGACAGGCAGCACCGCCGGCTTAAACGAGATAGACTTTCTGACCGAGATGTATCGAGCCGGCGCCGCCGCATATTTTGACGCGCTTGCGATCCACACCTACGGTTTCCGCGATCCGCCCGCTGCAGAACCGGCGCCCGAGCGCCTGAACTTCCGCCGGGCAGAATTGCTGCGCGAGATTATGATCGCGCAAGGCGATGCCGAAAAGCCGGTGTTGATCACTGAATCCGGCTGGAACGACCATCCGCGCTGGGCAGCCGCCGTTCGCCCATCTCAGCGTTCCGCCTATACAATTCAGGCTTTCAAATACGCCGAGGCGAACTGGCTTTGGCTAGAGAATCTATGTATCTGGGCGCTCCGCTATCCGGCTGACCTGCTAAGTTATCCCGATAACTTCACTCTGATTAGCGCGGACTTCAGCAAAAAGCCCATCTATTTTGCGCTGCAGGATTACGCCCGCGGCTGGGAAAGGAACGAGAACCCGTGGCTGCCACCGCCGCGCAAGAGCTAACGCTTGGAAAAGCGCGCTTCCTGGCAATCCCGTTGGCGGTTGCTCTGGCAGCTATATTGGCAGTCGTCCTTATTCCCCCCGAAAGAACCCCAACCATAAGCAGCGCCTTCCCGGCCGGCGAAATCATCGTCGGCGTTGACGCCAGTTTCCCGCCCTTCGCCCTTGACGACGGAGAGACCATCGCCGGGCTTGATATCGATCTCGCTCACGCCCTTGCCGCCGAGCTGAACCTGCCCGTTCGCATCCGAAACATCGGCTTCTACGCCTTGCACGACGCGCTCTTGAGCGGACAGGTCGATATCCTCGTGTCCGCGCTGCGCATAGATCCCGCCCGCATGGACGACTTGCGTTATGCGGGTTCTTACTTCGACAATGGCCTCGTGCTAGTCACGGCGGCGGAGGACCCTGTGTCAGATATCAAATCGCTCGCCAATTCGCGGATCGCCTACGAATACGCCAGCAGCGCCGAGGGGCAGGTCCGCGCCTGGGAAGAGGAAGGACAGTCGATCGCGAGGCGGCCTTATGAGCTGCCCGAATACGCCCTTGACGCCCTACAACTGGGGCTCGCCGACGCCGCAATCGTGGACGCTACTACGCTGCGGCTCTACCTGGGCGCGCGCCACGATTGGACAGCGCGCTACGAATACATCACACATGAGCCCTACGCCATCGCCGTTCGCATCGACCGCGTCGACGCCTGGAAATTGGTGGACGGCGCTGTCAGCGCTTTGCAAGAAAACGGCGAACTCGCTAGAATCCTCGACAAGTGGCTCTGAATGGATCCAAGGTAATCTGTACGGGCGAGCCGTTGGCTCGCCCCCGCCCGCCAAAGCGCAAAATGTAGGGGCAACCCAATGAGTCGCCCGCCAATGAGTAATCTGTAGGGGCGACCTACCAGGTCGCCCGCACACGCGATAGGAGCCAAACATGCCAGACATAATCCGCTGGGGCATCCTGAGCACAGCACGAATCGGCAGGCGCGTCATCCCGGCGATTCGCGCCTCGCATAACGGCGAAGTCGCCGCCGTCGCCAGCCGCTCGCTTGAGCGCGCGCGGGCTTGGGCTGACCTCCACGAGATTCCACGCGCCTATGGCACATACGAGGCGCTGTTCGAAGACGGCAGCATCGACGCCATCTACAATCCGCTGCCGAACAGCATGCACGCCGAGTGGAGCATCCAATGCGCCGAAGCTGGCATCCCCACGCTCAGTGAAAAGCCCTTCGCCAGCGATGCGCCCGAAGCCCAGAGCATCGTCGACGCCTTCGACAAACATGGCGTTTTGCTGGCGGAAGCCTTCATGTATCGCTTTCATCCGCAGCACGCCAAAGCGCAGGAGATCCTCGCGGCCGGCGGCATCGGCGAATTGCAGATCATCAACAGCAGTTTCACCTTTCCCATTTCAGACGAAGCCAACATTCGCTTGAGCAAAGCGCTTGCCGGCGGCGCCTTAATGGATGTCGGCTGCTATTGCGTCAATCTGATGCGCTTCATGACCGGTGAAGAGCCGGAGCGCGCCCGCGCAGCAGCCCGATTCGGCGAAAGCAGCGGCGTTGATGAGACGCTGGTCGGCACGCTCGCATTTCCCTCCGGCGTCATCGGGCACTTCGACTGCGGCCTCCGCGCCTTCGGTCAGCACACCTACGCGCTCAAAGGCTCAGAAGGCATGATCGTCGTGCCGCAAAGCTTCGTCATCGACAAGGCTGTCGACGGCATCGTGCGGCATTGGCAGGGCGACAACTTTAGCGAACACGTGATTCCCGCGGTCGACCAATACCAACTGATGGTCGAGGACTTCGCCGACGCGCTGCTCAAGGGGCGCCCACCGCGCTTTGCTCCCTCTGATGCCGTGAACAATATGGTTGTGGTAGACAAGCTGCTGGCGGACGCGCTTTAGCTGAGTAGTCTGACATTAGTCGTGAAAATGCAACATCAACCTGTATTCGAAATTCCCGGTAAATCTCCCCTTCCCTAGCTTGCTGGAAGTCCGCCCCCCGTTGAGCGGGGGGACCGAGGGGGGAACAGCGGCCGGGGGATGGGGTTGGACAAACCGACGCGCGTTAGTGAACCGCCCCGGCCAGTACTCGCTCGCCCGTCTGCACCCGCCAAAGCGAAGCGTACAGACCGTCCAGGAGCACCAAATCATCGTGATGGCCGCTCTCCAGGAGTTTGCCGTCACCGAGCACGTAAATCATATCGGCGTTGCGCACGGTCGATAGCCGATGAGCGATGACGATGGTCGTCCGGCCGACGACTATTCGCTCCAAGGATCGCTGTATCGCCGCTTCCGTCTCGTTGTCCACGGACGAAGTGGCTTCGTCGAGAATCAGGATCGGCGGGTCTTTGAGCACGGCGCGCGCTATCGACAGGCGCTGGCGTTGCCCGCCGGAAAGTTTCTGCCCGCGTTCGCCGACGATGGTGTCATATCCCTGCGGCAGCTCGGAAATGAATTCATGCGCTTCGGCGATCATCGCCGCTTCTCTAATTGATTCGTCCGGGACGTCGCCGTTGCGGCCGTAGGCAATGTTTTCCCGCACCGTCCCGTGGAAGAGAAAGACATCCTGGCTGACCAGACCGATGGCGTTGCGAATGTCCTCTTGTTTCAAGTCGCGCAATTCGAAGCCGTCCAGCGTGACGCTGCCGCCGGTGACATCGTAATAGCGCAGTAGCAGCTTGATCACGGTACTCTTGCCGGCGCCGGTCGCCCCTACGATCGCCACCGTATCCCCGGCCGGCACATCCAGCGTCAGCCCCCTGATGATCTCGCGGCCATCGCTATAGGCAAACTCGGCTTCATCGAGGCGCATGTGTCCGCGAACCTGTTGCAGCGGCAGGCGAGTGCGGCCGTCAATGATGTTGGACTTGATACCCAGCAGATCCAGGATCCGATTGGTCGAGGCCATAGCCCGCTGATATTGGTCGAAGGTCTCGCCCAATCTCGTCAGTGGCCAGAGCAAGCGCTGCGTCATGAAGATAAGCACGCTGTAAGCGCCGATATCGAGCGCGCCGCTCAGCGCCAACTGGCCGCCGGCGACAGTGATGGCGATGAAGCCGCAAACGATCGCCATGCGAATCAAGGGCGTGAAAGCCGAGCTCAAGCGAATCGCCCGTCGATTGCGCTCGACATATTCATCGCTCTCGATGCGCAGCCGCTCGGCTTCGTAGTCCTCAGCTGTGAAGCTCTTGATGGTGGCGATGCCGCTCAAGCTGTTCGCCAGGTGATGATTGATCATGCTCACTTGTTCACGCACGGCGCTATAGCGCGGTCCCAGCATTTCCTGGAAGCGGAACGAACCCCAGATAATCAAGGGAATGGGAACCGCCGCCATCCAGGCCACGCTGGGCGCCACAAAGAAGAAGATGCCGCCGATGACGATGACGGTCGTCAAGATCTGCACCACATCGCTGGCGCCGATATCGAGAAAGCGCTCCAGCTGATTGATGTCGTCGTTGAGCACGGACATCAAGCCGCCGGTGCTCTGATCCTCGAAGTAGGCCATTTCCAGATGCTGCACGTGATCGTATGCGTCGACGCGCAGGTCATGCTGCAGCGATTGCGCCAGGTTGCGCCAATAGATGCGCTGGATGTAGCCGAAGACCGATTCCAGCGTCCACACGACCAGCGTGACGAAGCCGAGGATAAGGAGCTGAAGGGACAGGTCGCGAATGCCCAGGCGACCGAGCAGCGAGTCTTGACGCTGGACGACGATATCGACCGCCATGCCGATCAACAGCGGTGGCATGATGTCGAAAACCTTGCCGAGCACGGAATACAGCGTCGCCAGCGCCACGCGCCTTTTGTAGACGGACGCGTAGTTGAGCAGGCGAATGAAGGGATGGCGTTTTGTGGCTTTTGCGGTTGACATTTGCGGGTGCGGTTTCTCATTGAGCATAAGCTGTCGATTATACGAGATTGGCGGTCGACGTGCCAGACGGCGGCGTGGTTTTGGGCAAGTGTATAGATAGGGTATGGGTAGGCGGGGGGAGGGGGGGGGGGGGGTAGATTCACCACAGAGGCACAGAGGGCACAGAGAGGGCGACACGAGCCGAGCGTAGACACAGCAGTTCGAGAGGGGGTGGCGCCGTATGCGGGGCTGGGATTGGCGGGAGGGCGACCTGATAGGCCGCCCCTGTTTTCTTTGCCAAGAAGCACATTTTAGTCTAACTTTATGTTTGCCTT
>JAPOWK010000152.1 GCA_026707665.1 Chloroflexota bacterium | reverse complement strand
TGGGCGAGCGCATCGATACGCTGGGCGAGCGCATCGATACGCTGGGCGAGCGCATGGCTCGGATCGAAAACAAGCTGGATCGCCTTATCGACTAGATGGTCACCGCTCTCTCAGTGGCACTTGACAGGTCGCAGCTCCGATGTTAGATTAGACGCGTTGCTGGGGGCGTGGTGTAGCGGTTAACATGCCGGCCTGTCAAGCCGGAGATCGCGGGTTCAAATCCCGTCGCTCCCGTCGAATGGAGACACTGTAACCGGTGTCTCCGTTTTTGTTTAGGGATTTCGACGCAAGCAATTATGGTCTTCAATGCCTCCTTTCGATACCTGGACAGTTGCCTGAGGGTCGACAAATTAGACATCGAAACAATCGTCCATGAAGTCGGGACGCCAGCCTACGTTTATAGTCTCGCAACGATACGCCGCAACTTTCATCGCCTAACGACCGCCTTTGCGCCCTTGAACGCGCGTCTCCATTTTAGTGTCAAAGCCAACGGCAATTTGGATGTCTTGCGCGCGTTGAGCGCTGTCGGCGCCGGCTTCGATTGCGTCAGCGGCGGCGAGATCTACCGCGTGCTGCAGGCGGGCGCTGCGGCGGAAGATATTGTTTTCGCCGGCGTGGGCAAGACGCGGGCCGAACTTGCCTATGCGATCAAGAGTGGCGTCGGCTGGATCAATGCCGAGAATATCGGCGAACTGGCGCATATTAATCGTTTGGCGGGAGATACCAATGGCGAGGCGGTGAGGGTGGCGCTGCGGCTCAATCCAGAAGTGACGGCGCATACCCATCCCTACATGGCGACCGGGCATGGCGCGGCGAAATTCGGCATGACGGCTGATGTCATTCGCGGCCTGCTCGAGCGACCCGAGGCATATCCACGGATCCGCATCGCTTGCATCCACATGCACATCGGCAGTCAGTTGGGCAATACGAATGCGACTTTGGCAGCGCTGGAGAAGCTCTTGGCGCTGACCAAAGATTATCCCTGGATCAAGACGATCAATCTGGGTGGCGGGCTGCCGGTGGCGTATCGATTTAACGAGACGGTTCCGGCGCCGGATCAACTGGCCGAGCAACTATCACATCGTCTGCAAGGCTACGATCTGCTGTTGGAGCCGGGGCGCGCCATCGTCGCTGATGCCGGGCTGCTGGTGGCGGAAACGCTCTATGTCAAGCGACAGGCGGGGCAAACAATCGTGGTCATAGACGCGAGCATGTCCGAGCTGATCCGGCCCGCGCTCTATGGCGCCCATCATGAGATAGTGCCGCTGCGACAGATGGAAGGCGATACTGTGACAACGCAAATTGTGGGACCGGTCTGCGAATCGGCGGATGTGCTGGGCGCCGATCGTGAGTTGCCACAACTGGAACCCGGAGACAAAGTCGCCTTGCTGACAGCCGGCGCTTATGGCATGACGATGGCGAGCAATTACAACGCCCGTCCGCGGCCTGTTGAGGTGGTGGTGGATGGCGATCGCTGGTGGGTCAGCCGCCGGCGGGAGACGCTTAGCGATTTAACACTTTTTGAATAGATTGTCTTGCGGGATTTGACTACTGTACCGATCTGAATTTTGCACGATATTCACGCAGGGCGTTTTCTGTATCGTCGATGGCCTGCACGTATTCCGAAAGATGCGGCTCGCTTAACATTTCCGCACTCCAATTGGCATGTCGTCGTTGCAGAATCGCTATACGCTGTCTGCCGCCGATCCCAAGACCAGCGTTGACTCTGCTCACGTGTTGCAGCGTCCATACAATTCCGAAGATACCGTCCAGAATTGAGGCGGGTGTCATGTCATCCCAAAACAAGCGCTTGATAAAGGCTAGAAACGGATCAGCCTGTCGTCGGCCGCTCCCAATAGATACAAAAGGAGTTTCAGCAGTGATTTCAAATGGGTCTGATAGCTTGCCGAAATGTAAGAGTTTGGGCGCTCCGTCAATCGGCAATGCCACGATGGTCTCGCAACCACCGAAACTTACTTGACCAAGCTTGGATCGATTTACTGCGGGTTCTATCTGTTTCCACATTTGTGACGACACTTGATTCTTCACTTCAAGGACATCGGTACACAGTTTTATCTCGTGCCAGCGTGGACCCAACTGTTCCTTAATTAGCTGGCTAAATCCGATATCGCCTGAAGTCGCAATTACAACGTCTTCTTCGTAAATCTCGATCTTGTAGCTGACCTCTTGTTCAATTTCTGATCCGAAGGTAGCTATGCTATCAGCGCCGATGACCACGCCGTCTTTGCACAGTAATCCTATGATAAGCGTCATCTTATCATTAACCTTGGAAGACGCTGTTTTCTCTGTATGTTGGATAACGCTTGTAAATTGCGCGAACAAGCTCTTGGAAGCTGAGTCGCCTCGCCCAATCGACCGTCTCTTCGATAAACTCCGCTATGTCATTCGGGATAATCTCAAGATTCTCTTCCATTCCGGCAACTGTAGCTGCGTACTGTTTCCAGCCACCGCGCTGGTTTATGGATATAGAAATCAAACCGATGCGCTGAAGCGCTTCGGCGTCGTGGTAAATGTCAACACAGAATGGCCCGTAAGCGTACTTCTGGAACGAGTAGAAGTCCTCTGGAAGCTGGTCTTTGAATTGCGTCCTCACCAAGAAAGCTACCTTTTGCATTTGTACCGGTGTGACGAATTCTCCATGGGCCGCCGCGATAATCTTCAACAATAAATCGGCGCGTTTCATGATATTGCTCCTTTCTCTCGAAATTCCGAACACGCGCAAAAAATCGCTGTCAGTTTCTTTGACACTAGCACATCTGTTTTAATCTGTCAATTCGAAACGAGCGAAATACAAAAGACCCGCTACCGGGTCCCAATCAGTGCTGATGGGAAGATTTGAACTTCCGACCTCGCGATTATGAGTCGCGCGCTCTAACCAGCTGAGCTACATCAGCTCAATAGCGGGGGCTGGATTCGAACCAACGACCTTCGGGTTATGAGCCCGACGAGCTACCACTGCTCCACCCCGCATCATCAAGGCAACGATCAACGTTGCGAAGACAGAGCATATCAGCTAGGCTTGCGCCTGTCAATGGCAAAGCGGAAAGATCGGCCAAATGCCTCGCGACGCGAGCGCCGCTTGGGCTTGCATTGGAACGCGAACGGCAATTATACTCAGCGAAACCAGCGAACGCCCGTTCTGAACCTTGAGGTTTGACCGTGCCCGAATTCGAATTGGAATCCCCCTTTGCGCCAACAGGCGATCAGCCGACCGCCATCGAAGGCTTGCTGGCCGGCTTGCATCAGGATCATAAACATCAGACGCTGCTGGGCGCGACCGGCACCGGCAAGACCTTCACCATCGCCAATATCGTGCAGACGACGCAGCGGCCGACCCTGGTCATGGCGCACAACAAGACCTTGGCGGCGCAACTCTACGCCGAATTCAAGCGGCTCTTCCCTAACAACGCCATCGAGTATTTCGTCAGCTATTACGACTACTATCAGCCGGAAGCCTATGTGCCGCGACACGATCTGTACATCGAGAAATCGACCGATATCAACGAGCAGATTGAGCGCCTGAGGTTGTCGGCAACGGCTTCGCTGTTCTCGCGCCGCGATGTGCTGATTGTGGCCTCGGTGTCCTGCATTTACGGCATCGGCGATCCCGTAAACTGGCAGAAAATGTCGGTCGATCTCACGGTCGGCGACACCGTGGTGCGCGAGCGCGTGCTGCGCGATCTGGTGCGGATTCAATATCACCGCAACGATTTGGAATTGCGCCGCGGCACCTTTCGCGCGCGCGGCGATACGCTGGAGATCGTGCCCGGCTATTCCGAAACCGCTTTTCGCATCTATCTCTGGGGCGACGAAATCGAAAAGATCGTCGAGTTTCATCCCCTGACCGGCGAAGTGGTTCATGTTCATCACCACGTGACCATCTTTCCGGCGCGCGAATACATCACCGATGAGGAACACATCCGCGAGGCGCTGCACGACATTGAGCTTGAGCTGGAAGAGCAGATCACCTACTTCAAGCGCGAAGACAAGCTCATCGAAGCGCAGCGCATTGAGCAGCGGACGCGCTACGATATCGAGATGCTGCGCGAGGTCGGCTTCACCACCGGCATCGAGAATTACTCGCGGCATTTCGATCGGCGCGCCCCCGGCAGCGCGCCCTTCACGCTGATCGATTATCTGCCGGAAGATCACTTGTTGGTCATCGACGAGAGTCACATGACCGTGCCGCAGATTCGGGGCATGTACAACGGCGACAAGGCGCGCAAACAAATCCTGGTCGATTTCGGCTTCCGCCTGCCCAGCGCGCTGGATAACCGTCCCCTGCAATTCAATGAGTTTTGGGAGCGAGTAGGGCAGACGATCTATACCAGCGCCACCCCCGGACCTTTCGAAGGCGTACACTCGGAGCAAATCGTCGAGCAGATCATCCGGCCGACCGGCATCGTCGATCCGCTGGTCGATGTTCGTCCGATCGAGGGACAGATTGATGATCTGCTGCAAGAGATCGCCTTGCGCGTGCGCGAAGGCCAGCGCGTGCTGGTGACGACCCTGACGCAGCGCATGTCGGAAGAATTGGCTGGCTATTTGAACGAGCTTGGCATCAAGGGTCAATACCTGCACGCCGAGGTCGATACCCTGGAGCGGGTGGAGATTCTGCGCGATTTGCGCATGGGCGTCTATGATGTGGTGGTTGGCATCAACCTCTTGCGCGAAGGGCTGGACTTGCCGGAAGTGTCGCTGGTCGCCATCCTCGATGCGGACAAATCGGGTTTCCTGCGCTCGGAGCCGGCTCTGATTCAGACGATCGGGCGGGCGGCGCGCCATATCGAAGGCAAGGTCATCATGTACGCCGAGACCATGACGCCGGCGATGCAAGGCGCCATCGACGAGACCGATCGACGCCGCTTGAAGCAAGAGACCTTCAATCTCGAGAACGGCATCGAGCCGCAACAGATCGTCAAAGACATCCAGGATATCACCGACCGGCTGCGCGCGATTGATGGCGACGGGGAAGACGATGAAGCGGCGACCGATATGGGCTTGGCCGCTTTACCCGCGGATGAGCTGCAAGACATGATTGACGAGCTCGAACGCGAGATGCAGAAGGCGGCGCAGGCTTTGGAATTCGAGAAGGCGGCCGCGCTGCGCGACCAGATCTTTGACCTGCGCGGCGCTCTCGTGCAAGAGCACGGCCTCGAAGGCGATCTGATGTTGACCTAGCAGGCCTTATCGATAATTCATTGGTGACGAAGCCATGGCTAGCGCAATGCCTCAGTCGACAAGAATTCGTCGGCAATGCTTGTGAAAACCGCCATTCTACTTATCTCGCTCAGTTTAGCTCCCCTTCCCTAGCTTGCTGGGGAAGGGGCCGGGGGATGGGGTAGAAAAACGCGCTGGCATTACGAGATTCCGACCAAGCCCTAGAGCCGGTGGATCTTGCGCAGTTGTTGGACTAGCAGCTGAATGTCTGAGCTGGTCTCCGTCCCAGGCGATCCGTACGGATCACTGATTTCATCCAGATCCAGCAGCGCGCGGGCGATATTGCACCAGCCATGCGCCAGCGCCCTCAAGTCGTAGCCACCCTCCATGACAAAAACGATTCGTCCCGCGCAGAGCCGCTCGGCCAGTTTTAGGCATGCGCGCGCCAAGTAATCATATCCCGCCAGCGTCAATTGCATGCTCGCCAAAGGATCGACCCAATGCGCATCGAATCCGGCCGAGATCAGCATCAGGTCGGGCTGGAATCGTTCAATGGCGGGAATCACAATTTCGGCGAATAGCCTTTCATAACTGGCGTCGCCATGTCCAGCGGGCAGCGGAATGTTGATGGTCGCGCCGCGCCCCTCGTCCACGCCGATTTCGTTGAGCGCCCCGCTGCCGGGATAATGGGGATATTCATGAAGCGAAATGAACAGAACCGAGGGATCGGCGTAGAAAATGTCGTTGCTGCCGTTGCCGTGATGCACGTCATAATCCAGGATCAGCACCTTCTCAAGACCGTGCCTTGACTGAGCCTGGCGCGCGGCGATGGCGATATTGTTGAGCAGGCAGAAGCCCATCTGCCGGCCGGCGGTGGCGTGATGCCCGGGCGGTCGCACGATCGCCAGCGCATTGACGGCTTGCGCTGTGAGCACGGCATCGACGGCGCCGATGACCGCGCCCGCCGCCAATCGCGCGACTTCGAGCGAGACGGGCAGGGCGTAGGTATCAGGATCCAGGCGCACCATCCGGTCACCCTGCGACACCGCCAGGAGGCGCTGCAGGTGTTCCCTGGTGTGCACGGCGAGGATCTGCTCGTCGCTTGCCGCGGTCGGTCTGATTTGCCGGAGTTGATCGACGAGACCGGCGGCGCCCAACTCTTGCCAGACCGCCTCAATGCGACCGGCGTGTTCCGGGTGTTGAGGATGATTGTGCTGGGTGAAGCTGCCGTCAGTCAAGTAGGCGGTTGTCATCTGGTGTTCCTTCGCTGCCGTCGGGCTCTTTGGGATAGAAGATGCTGTAATCGAAGCCATTCATGTGAATCGTAAGCGTATGCTCGTAATTGTTGCCAATCGCCGCGAGCACTGGCGGCGGATAAAAATGCGCGCGCATGATGACGATGCCGAACTCGCCCCGCTCAATCATCTCGATCAGTTGACCGCCGTCGAAGTGCCCCGCCAAGTGCAAGTTGCGCAATTGCGTCGGATTGGTGACGACATCGCGGCCCGCTGCGATGGTAAAGCCCGCTTCTTCGCTCAAAACTGGCTTGACCGTCTGGTCGATGAGCCGGACGATTTCCGCGCCCGCTTCCCAATCCGCGTCCGTCAGGAAGTAGCCGATGCGGGCGTATCCGCCGACCAAAAAAGTGGCCGAGTCGAAGAAGTTTTCGCGCACGTTGGCGGCGACGCCCAGAGCCTTCGCCACCGGCTCAAAGGCGCCATCCGTCGGCATTTTGAGCGTGGCGCGAGCGTATCCCAGATAGAGCAGCGGGACAATAATCAACCCGGCGCGGGAGAATCTCGCAATGGATGCGCCGCCGATTATCCGCGGGCTGCGCGGGGCATTTGTCAACAGTCGGGAGCAAAAGATGCCGCTGAGGATGCAGACCGCCGCGATGGAGGTGACGAAATAGCTGTCGCCCGCGCCCCAAGTGCCCGATGCCAAGCCACCAAAAAGCGCCGAAAAGACCAGCCAGACGCTGTAAATCGAAAGTCGATCAAAGTAAAGCTCATAGATGAGCAGCAACACCGCCGGGACCAGCAGCAAACCATGCAGCTTGAACCAGAGGATGAAGAGTCCGGTCGCTTGATCGGGAATGAAGTCGTTGACATTGGCGACGATCGCCTGAATCCACCACTGACCGCCGGAGGCGACGTTCAGCCAGAGGAAGGCAGCGCCTCCGCCCGCGGCGAAAACAAGCGCCCAGCGAATCGCGCGCACTGGCGCCCGCAAGAACATCCATACCAGCGCCGAGGCGGCGGTGATGGCGGCGAGCTGTTTGGTGTAGCCGGCGCAGATCAGCAAGACGAGAGCAGCGGCGATGCCTAGCTTGTCGCGCTTGGGAAAGGCGCCCGCCAGCATGACCATCGCCAGCGTTTCAAAGGTGACCATCATCGTGTGCTGGCGAAATAGCGGACCAATGTGATACACGAAATTCGAACTCAAGAATGCCAAGCCCGCCAACAGGGCGATCCAGCGCTGCCGCTCCCCATCCCGATAGACGGCGTATGCGATAGCGCAGGCGCTGATCAGCGAAGCAAGAAAGCCCAGCAGCCGGCCATACCAGTAAGACGGACCGAAGAGCCAGACGAAGGGCGCCGCCATCATATGAAACAGTGGCGGATAGTTGCTGGCATAGAATGGGTAATGCTCGGTATCGCGATAGGGCAGCTGGAATCGGCTGAAGAGCACGGTATCGTGCAATTCAAAGCCTTCTCCCTGGTCGTAGTCGTAGGGAAATGCAATCAAGTTGGCGGCGTAGAGCAGGTAAACCAGCAAGGCGAATAGCAGCGCCACAGTTGCTGCCAGCATGAGCGCGGTTTGCAGCTGTCTAGATGCGCCATTCATGCCGGCGCATCGCCCCGTGGAATCAGAGACAGACCAACAACCGCGCAGGCAAACGCGAGACCGAGCGCCATTCGCTGCGCGGGACCAATGCCGCCGGGCCGCCCCACATCAATCACATCGATCAGCAGTATCGCAACAAAGCCGACTGCCCCGACCAGCGCCAGGAATCGGCCAAGCTGCCTTTTGGTGATCGTCCGTTCGTGTCTCTCCATCAGCGAGAGTGTAGTCAACCCGAATCGGACTGTAAAGACCGGCGGCGCCGCCGGGAATGGAGAAAGCTACAGATCTAGCGCACTCTTCAAAATCAACCCCTATTCCCTTACTAGAATCAACAAGTTAATGTAGATTCCGCCGAAGCCACGATCTGTAAGGCTTGTCCGATACTGGGCCATGCTTTCTCGCCGGTTACACCCCATCCCCCCAACCCCCTTCCCCAGCAAGCTAAGGAAGGGGGAGCAATCTTGCCGTGCGCTCGAATCTACGGGTTTCTGACTGTCACAGCACGCGAATATCCCCATTCCGCCGTCGAGTCACCCTTCCCTAGTTCACTGGGGAAGGGCCGGGGATGGGGTAAAACGTAAGGAAATCAGGCTTTCTGCAGTATCGGACAAGCCTTGTAGGGGCGACATACCATGTCGCCCGCAAGAACAAGCTACGGCCGCAGCGGACGACCAGATTGGTCGCCCCTACGAGACTCACCTTCTGCGCATGACTGACAAGGTTTTTCTTCTGTAGCGGCGGGTCAGTGTCTACGCGCACCCCTTGCAGGAGAGGGGGCCGGGGGCTTAGGGGTTAGATATGCACGACCCGCGAATGACCATACATTTGCCTGAACCTACGTGTTAAGCTATGTCGCTGATTTGGCGGCAGCCAGACGACAGTCGAAGATTCGCGTATCGAATGAGGAGAAGTCGCCCGATGATGAAGACACATACTTGTGGCGAATTGCGGATGAAAGACGCCGGGACGCCGGTTCGCTTGGCTGGCTGGGTCAATCGCCGGCGCGACCAGGGCGGTCTGATCTTCATCGACTTGCGCGATCGCTGGGGCATTACCCAAGTGGTCGTCGACCTCGAACTGGCGCCCGAAGCCCATGCTGTCGCCGATAGCGCCCGCAATGAGTACGTGTTGAAAATCAAAGGGGTTGTGAGAGTTCGGCCCGAAGGCACGGCCAATCCGGAACTAGCCACGGGCGATATCGACATCGTCGCCGATGAGATCGTCATATTGAATCCATCACGGACGCCGCCCTTTTACATCAACCGCGACGAAGGCAATTTGGACGAGGCGCTGCGCATGCGCCATCGCTACCTGGACTTGCGGCGCGAGGCGATGCAGGGGAGCATCTTGCTGCGGCACAAGACGGTGAAGTTCATCCGCGACTTTCTCGAAGCCGAAGAATTCATCGAGATCGAAACGCCGATTCTCTTCAAAACGACGCCCGAAGGCGCGCGTGACTTTCTGGTGCCGAGCCGCTTGCAGCCGGGCATGTTCTACGCCCTGCCGCAATCGCCCCAGCAGCTGAAGCAATTGCTGATGGTGGGCGGCTTCGAGCGCTATTTCCAGATCGCGCGCTGCTTCCGCGACGAAGACCTGCGCGGCGACCGCCAGCCGGAATTCACTCAGCTGGACTTGGAGATGAGTTTTGTCGAGCGAGAAGATGTCATGCGGCTGATGGAAGAGCTGGCGACAGCGATTGTCAAAAGCGTCACGCCTGACAAGCGACTGATCGCCGAGCCTTTTCCCCGGATCCGCTACCAGGACGCGCTTGAGCAGTATGGAACTGACCGGCCCGATATCCGCTTCGATCTGCGCTCGATCGACATTAGCGATATCGCCGGTCGCTGCGCCTTTCCGGTCTTCGTGGAAAACGTCAAAGCGGGCAAGAAGGTCAAGTGCATGCGTGTGCCCGGGGTGGCCGGCGCGCTCAGTGGCACGCAGCTGCGCCGAGTGGCAAGAGACCTGGAGAACATGGCGCGGCGGCAGGGCGCCAAAGGCTTGGCGTACATCACAGTTCCGACCGACCCTGCAGGCGAATTGCGCGGTCCTATCGGCAAGTTTTTCAACGTCGAACTGAAACTGGAGTTGATCGAGTCAATGGGCGCGGAAGGCGGCGATTTGCTGCTCTTCATGTCGGACGAGGACGAGATTGTCTACGCGGTCACCGACGCACTGCGCAACCATTTCAAAGCCGAAATGGACCTTGATGACAACCTGCTCGCCTTCTGTTGGGTGATTGACTTCCCCGAGTTCATCTGGGATGCCGAGAATGAACGCTGGGATCCTTCGCAGCACATGTTCACCATGCCCTTGCCGGAAGATTTGCCCCTGCTCGACAGCGAGCCCGGGGCGGCGCGCGGCTCGCAATACGACTTGGTCTGTAACGGCTATGAGATCGGCGGCGGCAGCATCCGCATTCACGATCGCGCGATCCAGGAGAAGATCTTCCCCTTAATCGGTCAGAGCATGGAACACGCGATGCGCGAATTCGGCCACATGCTGGAGGCTTTCGAATTTGGGGCGCCGCCCCACGGTGGCATGGCTTGGGGGATTGATCGGCTGGTGATGCTGCTCGCTGGCGCGCCCAATATCCGCGAGGTCATCGCCTTCCCCAAGACGCAAATGGGCGCCGACATCATGGCGAACGCGCCATCCACCGCCGAGCCGGAGCAACTCAGCGAACTTCATCTGCAGCTCAATCTGCCTGACGACGAGGGCTAGTCCGCCCCCCTCGGAAAACGTAGGGGCGACCTATCAGGTCGCCCTTCAGCAAATCCCAACCCGCCACAATCCCAATCTGTAGACTCGCGCGCGACAATGCCGCCGCCCACTCAAGAGAATTTGCGGCTCGCAGCGGGCAAAAAACTGGATGAATCCGGTGCTTGCAAGTTCTAGCTCCCCTTCCCTAGCTCGCTGGGGAAGGGGCTGGGGGATGGGGTTGTAGTGCCGCCCCTCCGGTCGCCCACTCTTGATACCGCCTCATCACTTCGCAGCTTCGTCCTCCGGCATCAGAATATTGCCCTGAACCAAGCCGGCCACGATGCCGCCGCCGAAAATCCCGATCAGATAGGGAATCAGATACGACGTGTCACCAGCGATCAGCGCCGGACCCAAGGTGCGCGACGGGTTTAACGAAGCGCCCGTGGCCGGTCCCCCAGCGAAAATGCTGGCCGCCAGCGTAAAGCCGATGGCGACGCCGGCCAGTTTGCCCGCCTTGCCGTAAGCGGCCGCCTGAATGACCGCGCTGACCAGGAAGAACGTCAGGATGGCTTCATAAAGCGCCGCCGTCCACACGGAATCGCTGGTCAAGAAGCCGGTCGTCTGACCGAAGTTGTAGGCATTCTCGCCCAGGAATCCGGCAACCGCCGCGTTTTCCCGCGGAAAGACGACAACCAGCACTGCCGCCGCGATGATGCCGCCAATGAATTGGGCGACGATGTAGTAGCCTGATTTCGTCCAGTCCTGTTGCCCGCCGACAGCCAAGCCCAGAGTCACTGCCGGATTGACTTGTGCCCCGGATATATGGCCGTAGGTATAGATGAGGGCGCAAAGTATCAGGCCGTGAGCCAATGCCGGCACAACAACTCCAAATATCGGCGCGACAAGTACCGCGGCTGCGCCTACAAAAACCAAAACAAATGTGCCAATTAATTCCGCCAACAATTCTCTTTTGAGTTCGTCGTTCACGCTTATCCTCCTCAAGCGCCGATCGCGCTATCCCTCTCTTGCCGTCGCGACAACACTATTATAAGCGCTAGACCGATTCTTGCTCGCTTCACAATGTGTAGGATTGGTGGAATTGACAGGCGCCATTGAATTTGCTATAAACAGCGGCGCCTGCTGTACGCGTGATAGAACTATATGTGCCGAGCCAACATTCTCTTTATGGGAGTCTATCTTTGGCAGCCCATGTAATAGGCTCAAGCCAAAACAGCGGTTGTCAAGCGATTCCCAGCCTGTAACTTTGCAGGTTCGAGACACTATGGCTACACGGTACGGTGGGTCTGTCCTGATTGGCAGTGCGCGCGGCGCACTGTCTTTTTTTCAGCTAGCGACCGTAATCGTCGCCGAAGGTTTGGCTCAGCAAAATCGGCAGCCGTTCCACGCGCGGCACGAGCACTTGCTGCTGATACTCTTCGGTAACATATTCTTCCAGATACTCGAAGTCCATCACGCGCATATTGATGTCGTCGAGTTCGATATCCTTCACCAGCAAAGCCAATTGGACAATCTGCTCCAATTCAAGCCCGGTTTGCACATGTTCGCCCAGGGTCGCGAGCAATGCCGGCGCCTGACCGATCAACTGCAGAAAATTCAAGTTCTGAATCCGCTCTCGAATCGAGTATAAGATCATTTGCTGGCGTTCCGCCCGGCGCACATCGTTGTTGCCGTGGCGTGTGCGCGCGAATCGCAGCGTATCGCGCCCGTCCAACACGTGATTGCCCGCCGGCAAGTAGAATGGATCGTAGCCGTAATTCATATCAGGATATCGTTCGTCGTTAATGGTATAGTCGATGGTGATCTCGATGCCGCCGAGATGATCAACGAGGTCTATCACCGCCTGAAAATCCACCAGGACGTAATTGTGAATGCGCATGCCCAGATTCCAACTGACCGTCTGCTGCAAGAGTCTAGGTCCGTAACCGGTCGCGCGGCTCTCGCCCAGGAAGTAGGCGCGGTTAATGCGGTCATGCTCTTCCTGTTCCGGGATGCGCACCCAAAGGTCGCGCGGTATGCTCAGCACACCGATACGATTTCGGCTCGGATCAATGCTGACGAGCATCAAACTGTCGGTTCTTACCGGTTCGCCAGTTTGATCGGGGCGCCTGTCCAGCCCGCCAACGATGACCGTATAGCGGGACTGCCCATCCCAGGGGATCATTTCAATCAAGCTGCCGTCGTCGAGTTGCAAGACGTCTACGCCCACGCGGCGTCCATCGGCAATGTATTCATTTCGCGCGTCTACGGGAGTCGGCAGCGCCGATCTCAGGTCCGCCGTCGGAATGACTTCCTGGATGGACTGCGGTATGCGAATCAGCACAAACATCGCCAAAACGAGAAAACCAAAGACAGATATCATGCCGCCTGCTAAGATGACCCAAGCCCATTCATTGCGCCGGCGCCGTTGACGATGGCGCCGTTGACGCCGGTGGGCGCCGGAAAGCGCATTTATCGGCGGTGGCGCCTTGTATTGGTTTTGGATGTATCGCGTCGTGCTGTATGCGGGAGCGTTATGTTCCTGCGGCGGCGGTTTTGGGGGAGTCGATCCCGTAGCGGTTCCCACGACTTTCGGCCGCTGGCGCGACGCGGCGCGCTTCTTGTGGTCAGACTGGTGAGACATACAGAACCGATTCCAGTGGGTGGCGGACAAAGTCTAGATGTCAGTATAAGTTTGGTCAGAGAATGCGGCAAATGCGCAGCTTGCAAGATTGCAGCTTTCGCGACGGCGCCAGCAACATGGCGGTCGATAGCGCGATTCTGGCGGCCGTCGCTCGCGGGGACCAGCCGCCGACGCTGCGGCTCTATGGCTGGGACCCGTTCTGTCTCTCGCTCGGCTATGGGCAGCGAACCCGCGATGTGGACCTGGATGCGCTTGCGGCTCGCGGTTGGGATTTAGTTCGCCGTCCCACTGGCGGCAAGGCGATCCTGCATGGCGACGAACTGACCTATAGCCTCTGTCTGCCGCTGGATCACGCATTGGCCGGGGTGGATATTGTCGAAAGTTATCGTCGGATCAGCGTCGGATTATTGCGCGCGCTGGAGACATTGGGGCTGGACGCCGATGCGCCGCGGCAGGACGAGCGAATGCGCGGCGCTGACCTCGGTCCGATTTGCTTCGAAATGCCGTCCCATTACGAGATCAGCGTCAAAGGACGGAAACTGATCGGCAGCGCGCAGCTTCGGCGGAAAGGCGCTATGCTGCAGCATGGCACGCTTCCCCTGAATGGCGACCTTGCGCGCATTTGCGGCGTGCTCCGTTTTGAAAGCGAAGCATCGCGAACCGCGCAGAAACGAAACGTGCGTGAATGGACTCTGACCCTCGCCGAAGCGGCTGGCAAGTCAGTGCGCTGGACCGAGGCCGCCTCAGCCTTCGAGCAGGGTTTCGCCAGCGCCTTTGATTTGGAGATGCGGCCCGGTCAACTTTCACCAGTCGAGTCAAACCGTGTGGAGCAATTGATCGCCGAGCGTTTCGGCAACCGAGCCTGGACGCACAAACGCTAGCGCCGCTGAATGGAGGGCTGCGCGCCAGATGAATCGTCAGATTTCGCTTTTCGCTCAGGCGCCGCAATCGCCCGACGATATCGATGGACGCACCAGCTTGGCGGCGACCTTTGACCTCTTTGCCGATTACCTGCGCGGCGAAAGCAAAACCGAGAACACAATAAAATCATTCATCAGCGATTTGCGACTGCTCGCCGAGTTCACGGGGGGCGCGCTGCCCACCGCTGAATTGGGAGTTTCGCGCCTGGAACGCTTTCTCCAATGGATGGAAACCGAGCGCGGCGTGCCTTGCAGCCGCAAGACTTACGCGCGCCGAGTGACGACCTTAAAGGTCTATTGCCGGTGGTTGTATGACCTGGATGTGCTCGCGGAAGATCCAGCCCTGTCTATTCGCCAGCGCTCCGGTCCGGCGCCACTCTCGGATGTCTTGACTGACGCCCAGGTGAGAGCGTGCATCGTCGCCGCCGGCGAGTTTAAGCGGGGCGCTGAGCAAGATTATCGCCCAGCCTTTCTCTTCCGGTTGCTGCTGCAGTCCGGGATCAAAAAAGCGGAATGCGGCCGGCTGCGCCTGCGAGACATCAGTCGCGGCGGCAGTGAAGGGGCTGAATTATTCATCCGCCACAAAGCCCGCGATGTCTACAAAGAGCGGCGCCTCATTTTGGATGCGGAGACCATGCGCCTGCTCGATAGCTATGCCCGGCAGTATCAGGTGGAGGACCAGTTGTTCAGCTGCACGACCCGCAATCTGGAATATATCCTGACCGATATCGGCGCGCGCGCAAAGGCGCCCTTCAAGCTGTCTTTTGAAGTGATGCGCTGGACGATGGCCTTGCGGGATTACCGCGCCGGCGTCGCTGAAGAACATATCCGCGAAAAGCTGGGGCTCAGCCGTCAAAGCTGGTACGAGACCGGCGATAAAATCCGACGGCTGGCCGAGTTACTAGGTCCTGGCTAACCGCCAATCAGCGCGCGCAGCTCTTCCTCGCTGATGACCGGCACCTTGATCTTCAGCGCCTTATCGACCTTGCTGCCAGGCGCGTCTCCGGCGACGACATAACTCGTCTTCTTGCTGACGCTGCCTGTCACTTTGCCGCCATTGGCTTCCACCAGCGCCTTGATCTCGCCGCGCGGGACGCTCATCGCGCCGGTCAAGACAAATGTCTGGCCCGCAAGCTCGCTGCCAGATAGGACCTTTTCTTCGGCGCGCATATTCACGCCCGCCTCCAGCATCTTGGCGAGCACGCTCTGATTGTGATCGTCGGTGAACCAGGCGACGATGTTCTCCACCAGCACCGGTCCCAAACCTTCGATGCTCTGCAAGGGGCGCGCGGCGGCGATAAGATGGCTGAGCGCATCTTCCAGCGCGGCGAGATAGTCCGCCGACGAAGGCAGCGGCTTGAGCAGGCGCGCCAGTCGATCCCCGAGATCCGTGGCGTCAAGATAACGCGGGACCAGCTCAGTCAGAGGATGGCGCAGGCGAAAGCGCAGTTTGCTGATGGCGTCATCGTCCGATGGCTCGCCAGCAAGCAGCGGCTCGGCAGTTTGAGCGAAGGACTCGCTCGCCAGCTGGATCTTGCTGGCGGCGTCGAGCAGACCTTGCATCGACGAGAAGTTGTCGGTGAGCAGCCCGGCGACGGTCGAGCCGACGCCATCAATGCCCAGCGACGTCAGCACCTGCTCAAACGAGCGCGTTTTGGCCGCCTCGATAGACGCGAGCAGATTCTCCACCTTCTTTTCGGCGAATCCCTCCAGCGCCAGCAGCGGCTCGGCATTCAGGAAAAATATATCGGCTTCGTCTTCGATGAGTCCGACCTCAATCAGCGCCGCGATGGTTTGCGGTCCCATGCCTTCGATATCCATCGCCCCGCGCGATACGAAAAACTCGAGCGTGCGCATGACCCGTTCCGAGCACTTGGGATTGGGGCAGAACCAGTCGACTGCTCCCGCCGGCTGGATGAGCGCGGTTTCGCAGAAGGGGCAGGTTTCGGGCGGCAGAATCGCCGACTCTCCGCCAGCGCGCGCGCCCACGACCGGACCAATCACATAGGGGATGACATCGCCCGATCGCTTGACGATGACGCGGTCGCCCTGGCGAATATCGAGGGAGGCCACCTGTTCGTAATTGTGCAGGCTGGCGTTGGAGACGGTCACGCCGCCGATGAAGACCGGCTCAAGCTGCGCCGTCGGCGTGACTTTGCCCGTGCGCCCAACGCCGATGGTCACGCCAACCAGCTTGGTGGTGGCTTCTTCCGCCGGGAATTTGTAGGCGATAGCGCCGCGCGGGTCCTTGCCGACCACACCGAGTTCACGCGCCTGGTCGAAGCTGTCGACTTTCAAAACCATGCCGTCGATTTCAAAGGGCAAATCATCCCGTCTCTTTTCCCAATCGGGCAAGCGCCGCGCCACCTCCGCCAGATCAACACATAGCGCGGCCTCCGTGATGACGTTGAAACCCATGTCGCTCAAAAACTGAAGCGCCTCCCACTCGCTCTGCAAGTCGTCGCCGGCGCCATCGACGATGGCGTAAATATACGCGGTCAGCTTGCGTTTGGCCGTTTCGCGGCTGTCCTTCTGTTTCAGCGAGCCGGAAGCGGTATTGCGCGCGGTCACATAAGCGGGCAATCCCTGCGCCTCCTGCTCGCGATTGAGCTCGAGGAAGGCATCCTTATGGAAGAGAATCTCTCCGCGCACGACCAGACGCTCCGGCGCGGCGCCGCGATCGTGGTCTACCGGAATGCGTAGGGGGACCGAGCGGATTGTCTTCACATTGGCCGTGACATCATCACCAAATTCGCCGTTGCCGCGGGTGGCCGCGCGCCTCAGGACACCGTCTTCGTAGCTGATGACGATCGCCAAGCCGTCCAGTTTGGGCTGCAGCACGTATTGCAATTGCGCGTCCGCCGGCAGCAATCGCCGGTTGCGCTCCTCCCAATTGACCAGGTCGGCTTCGTCGAAAGCATTGGACAGACTCAAGATCGGCGCCGGATGTCGTACCTTGGCGAAGTCGCCAGACAAGTCCGACCCGACTCGCTGTGTCGGTGAATCGGCTTGGGCGTGCTCGGGATATTGCGCTTCCAACTCCTGCAGATCGCGGAAGAGTCGGTCATATTCCGCATCGGTGATCACCTGCTCGTTGCGCACATGGTACAGATAGTTATGATGATGCAATTCCGCGCTCAGTTCCGCAACGCGCTCTTGGATTTCCTGGCTCATCTTCACTGTCCAGTGTTCTCTGAAATTGTCCGCAAATAATTGGCGACCGCCCAGCCTTCGACCTGGAATTGCGGGTCGCGCACTTGCCACCAGGTGTAGCCCTCCGCTTCTTGCGGTCCGCCAATGACATCGAAGCGTTTGCCCTCGGCTTCGCGGAAGAGGACCTGGCTGTCAGTCAGGCTGGGGCGGTTGCGAATGTTGAGTTTGTCAACCCCGACCCCATGCACCGCCGCGCTGGCGCCAACGCTCAAGGGTATCGGCGTGTTGGTGATGATCACAGTCGGAATCGCCGGACCCTCCAGGATCAGATTTGCTGGCGTTTCCGCCGCCAGGATGACCTTTACCGCCGGCGCCGCAGTCGCTTCGGGCGGCTCTGATGGAACGGAATCAGCCGCGCCGCTCGAAGATGTGGCGATCTGAACGACTGGCTCCATTCCCCCTGCTGCCGGCTCGCCCCGCAGCCCGTAGACCAGGGCGAGTGTCGCAGCGCTGGCGACGATCACAAGAAGGACGAGCAATATCAAGGAGCGTGCTGAAAAATACAGCGGGTTGCGGGCGCGTCGCAGGGCGCGTTTGTAAGAGCGGCGGGCGGCGAACTGCGCGCGCGCTGCCTGGTATGCGTCGTCGACCGCCGCATCACCCGCTTGACTTGCGCTGACGTCTTTCGAGCCTTCAGCCATGCCCGCGCCTCACTCGATTAGGAAGGACCTTTGAGCCACTGCCTAAAGCGCGCCAAGTGCCAGGTATTGACCACATGCCGCGCTTCCACCCAGCCGCGGCGCGCGTTGGTGATGCCGTATTCCATCAGGCCCAGATGCGCCACCTGGTGAGCGTCGGTGTTGATCGCCAGGGGGACGCCCATGTCCTTCGCCAGGCGCGCCAATTCGGGCTTGAGATCGAGACGCAAGGGATTGGCGTTGATCTCGAGGATGGTTTCCTCTTCTTTTGCCGCCGCCAGCACCGCGTCCCAATCGGCGTCGACCTCGTCGCGATTGGGGAATTGACGCGCTGACGGATGCCCGATCATGCGCACGTATGGATTGCGAATGGCATTGAGCAGGCGCGCCG
>JAPOWK010000043.1 GCA_026707665.1 Chloroflexota bacterium | reverse complement strand
ACGAACTTCGCGCGCGGAATTCGGCGGCTTGGCGGGGACCGCTGCGCTACGGGCAAGGTTACGGCTAGGCGCTCCAAACCCCATCCCACGGCCCCTTGCTCCAGCGAGCTAGGGTCGCGTAGACACTGACCGTCGGAAGGGGAGCTAGACATTGCGAACACTAAACCTGCCCAGCTTATTGGGCAGAGCGAGACACAAAGACTTTGGCGTGGGCGGTGGCTTCATGGCGCGCGTGTCTACTGCAACGCCAGGTAATCCCCCACAATCGTGGTGAATTCGATGATGTTGCCGAAGGGGTCGCGGCAGAAAAAGCGCGGCCGCCCGGGGATTGGTTCTACGTCATAAGGCGCGTAGCCGGCCTCACTGAGCTTGCGGCGCATACCTTGGACGTCGTCTACCACCAGGCAGAAATGCCGAATCGACGGGTCATTCAGCGGCTCCTCGCGGAAGCAATGCAATTCAGCTTCTGCTCCCAACCGGAACCAGATGACCTCGGCCGCCTGGATGCTGTTGGGGGCGGGGATCTCTTGCAATCCAAGCAAGTCGCCGTAGAAAGCCCGGGTGAGCGCCTCGCTGTCCGGCGGACGTGGTATGCTGACGTGCTGCAATCGAAAGCTCATCGCTATTCCTCGCTGTTCTTGCTTCCGAATGCCACCATTCTACCAGAATTGCCCACTATCTTGACAACTCCTCGGTAACGGTCTACACTCTGTGTAATTGTACGCCTACTGTGCAAATGCACAATGTGAGCTGTCGATGGCTCAGGCAATCGTACTGCCAAAGCTGGGGAACACGGCGGAAAGCGCCATCATCCTCGCCTGGCATGCAAACGTTGGTGATGAGGTCAGCGCTGGCGATGTCTTGTGCGAAATCGAAACGGACAAGGCAACGCTTGAAGTGGAGAGTAGCGCCGGCGGAGTGCTATTGGCGCGCCTATTTGAAGCGGGCGATGACGTGCCGGTTTTGAGCCAGATTGCTGTTGTCGGGAGAGCGGGCGAATCTGTAGAGGAATTCCAGATACTCCCCAGCCCGGAGCCTCCACACCTTGAGACTAGGCGGAAGGCAATTCGCGGCAAAGCCGTGGACTCCCCCATCAGGATCTCGCCCCGCGCGCGAAATCTGGCGGAGCGCAAAGGCATTGAATACGCCGACTTGACCGGCAGCGGTCCCGGAGGTCGCCTCATTGAGCGTGATATCAATGCGGCGATCAAGGAAGGTGTCAAGATTACGCCGGTGGCGCAAGCGATGCTGGACAGCGGCGACTTTCAACTTGCCGATCCGCAGCCGCGGTCCGCGCGCGTCGGGAAACTGGACCTTGTCCCCGCTGATTCCGGCGATGAAATCGAGGAGATACCGCTACGGGGCGTCCGTCAGACGATCGCCCGGCGCTTGCTGGCGTCAACCCAGACAACGGCGCAACTGACCTTAAACAGTTCAGCTGATGCCCGCGCGCTCAGGGCATTCCGCGAGCGGCTCAAGGAGAGCGACGAGGCGCTCGGCCTGCGCGCCATAAACATCAACGATCTGCTAATGTTCGCGGTCGCGCGCACCTTGCCCGCCTTTCCAAATCTCAACGCGCTCTTCGAGAATGACACAATCTATCAGTTCTCGGCGGCGCATTTGGGCATGGCGGTGGATACCGAACGGGGGCTGCTTGTTCCGGTCATCCGCAAGGCGCAAGCGCTGAGCTTAAAGCAGCTTTCGGCCGAGGCGCGCCGGCTGGCGGCAGCTTGTCGAGACGGATCGGTCTCGCCCGACGAGCTGGCTGGAGGCACCTTCACCGTTAGCAACCTCGGCGCCCTGGGCATTGAAAATTTTACGCCGCTGCTGAATCCGCCGCAGGTGGCCATCCTCGGCATCGGCAGTATCCACTTGAAGCCGGTGGCTGCCGGAGACGGCGTCGAATTCCGGCCTCATATCGGGCTCTCGCTGACGATTGATCATCAGGTGGTTGATGGCGCGCCGGCCGTCCGCTTCCTGGCGCAACTGGCGCGGCATCTGGCGCAGATCGATTTGCTCGCGGCGATTTGAGCTGGCAGTGGAAACTTGTTTCACGTCCGACTTCACTGAGGATTCAGAGTACAGAGTACGTGCAAAGGACATTGAATTCCAAAGACTCTGTGATTGCTGCGTCCACCCTGTCCAAAGGAATACCGGTCGGATAGTTGTGCTGAAAGGGAAGGCGTCTTGCCCAAATCACTGACGATCGACCCGGCTGAGGAGCGCAAGCCGGCGGTCCTGCGCGCGCCGGAGATCCCGCTGAACGCCTATGTCTCCGACCCTGCCGCTGAAGCCGCCGCCTACTCGCGCGAGCAGCTCGTTGCCATCTATCAAGACATGGTCTTGATCCGCGAGTTCGAGACGGCGCTGGACGGCTTCAAAAAGGAAGGCTCCTATCGCGGCATTCGCTATACCCACGCGGGACCAGCGCATCTATCGATCGGGCAGGAAGCGGCTGCCGTCGGGCAGTGCGTCCATCTTGAGCCACAAGACTTCATCCTCGGCTCCCATCGCAGCCACGGCGAGATCCTGGCGAAGGGTCTCTCCGCCATTCGCCAGCTGGACGAAGACCGCTTGCTGACAATTATGGAGAGCGCCCAGGGCGGCGCCGCGCTGCGGGTCGTCGAGTCGCTGAAGGACATTGAAGATATCCGGTCATTGGCGAGCAATTGGCTGGTTTATGGCGCCTACGCCGAGATATTCGCGCGGAAGACGGGATTCAATCAAGGCATGGGTGGTTCGATGCATGCCTTCTTCCCGCCCTTCGGCATAATGCCCAACAATGCCATTGTTGGCGGCTCGGCTGATATTGCCCTGGGCATGGCGCTCTTCAAACGGATCAACCGCCGAAATGGCATCGTCATCGCCAATATCGGCGATTCGTCGGCCGCCAGCGGACCGGTCTGGGAAGCGATGAACTTCGCGGCGATGGATCAGTACCGGACGCTCTGGGATGCCGATTTGGGCGGCGCGCCCCCGATCCTCTTCAATTTTATAAACAACTTCTATGGCATGGGCGGGCAGCCGCAGGGCGAGACGCTCGGCTTCGGCAGCCTGGCGCGGGTTGGCTTGGGCGTCAACGCCGACGCCATGCACAGTGAACGAGTCGATGGCTACAATCCGCTGGCGGTCGCTGACGCCACCCGGCGCAAAAAGGGGCTGCTGCTCAAAGGACGGGGACCGGCACTGCTGGATGTGATTACCTATCGCTACAGCGGGCACTCGCCCAGCGACGCCTCGTCTTATCGTGCGCGCGCCGAGATTGCGCTGTGGCGCGCGCACGATTCCATTCGCGGTTTTGGCGAATACCTCTGCGCCAATCGTTATGCCGACGAGGCTCAGCTGCATGGCTTGCGCGAATCCGTCAGCGAGCGGATTGCCGAGATCGTCGCTCTCGCCGTCGATCTGGGTTCGTCACCGCGCCTCGATCCGGCGGGCGCTGCCATCGGCGCCATGATGTTCTCAAACGAGACTGCTGACGCGCTGGATGATCGCGAGCCGGAGGTCAGCCAGCCGCTGCAAGAGAGCCGCCTGAAGGTCACGGCGGGCAAGCACCGCTTCGGCTTGGACGAGGACGGTGCGCTGCGGCCAAGGCTCAAGACCCTGACTTACGCCGAAGCCATCTTCGAGGCGATGCTTCACCGCTTCTACAATGACCCGACGATGATCGCCTTCGGCGAGGAGAACCGCGATTGGGGCGGCGCATTCGGCGCTTACCGTGGCTTGACCGAGGCGCTCCCCTATCACCGGCTCTTCAATACGCCGATATCGGAAGCGGCGATCGCGGGGGTGGCGGTCGGTTACGCTCTGGCTAGCGGACGCGCTGTGCCGGAATTGATGTATTGCGATTTTATGGGTCGCGCTGGCGACGAGATCTTCAACCAGATGGCGAAGTGGCAGGCGATGTCGGGCAATTTGCTGCGGATGCCTTTGGTGCTGCGCGTCTCAGTCGGCATGAAATACGGCGCGCAGCATTCGCAGGACTGGAGCTCGCTCGTCGCCCATATCCCGGGTTTGAAGGTGTATTTTCCCGCGACCGCGTTTGACGCCAAAGGCATGCTCAACCGGGCGCTGCGCGGCACGGATCCGGTCGTCTTCTTCGAGAGCCAGCGGCTGTACAATCAGCCGGAGACGCTTTTCAGCGGCGGCGTGCCCGTCGAATATTACGAAGTCGAGGAGGGCGAACCCTATCTGCACCGGCCGGGGAGCGACATCAGCATAGTCACCATCGGCGCGACGCTCTACCGCGCCTTGGAAGCGGCTGAAAGACTGGAGCGCGAACATCGCGTCAGCGCCGAAGTGATTGACGCGCGCTTCCTCAATCCGCTGAATTACGCGCCGATCATCGAATCGGTGAGAAAGACCGGGGCGTTGCTGTTGGCATCTGACGCGAGCGAGCGCGGATCCTTTCTGCATACGATGGCGTCGAATATCTCTCAACTCGCCTTCGATTTTCTCGATGGTCCGGTCGCGGTCCTGGGTTCGCGCAACTGGATCACGCCGCCGGCCGAGCTCGACGAGAGCTTTTTCCCCGGCGCCGACTGGATGATCGACATGATCCATCAGCGCCTGCTGCCCTTGCCTGGCTATCAGCCGCGCAGCGAGCAGGGCGCGCCGGATATCATCAGACGCAATCGAGCCGGGGTCTAGCTATGATCGACGCCGCGCATCATGAACTGCTGGCGAAAGTCGCCGCCATGTATTATGAGCGGGACATGACGCAGAACGACATCGCCACCGCGCTGGAGCTGTCGCGCGTCAAGATACATCGTTTGTTAAAGGAAGCGCGCGAATCACAGGTGGTGCGCATCCTGATCGACTGGCCCATCAAGCGCTCGCATGAGCTGGAGGCGCTGCTCGTCAATCGATTTGGCTTGGAGCGGGCGCTGGTGCTGCAAACCGGGGCGACCGACGCGGCCCTGTTGCGGCGGCAGATCGCGCAGATGGCGGCGCGCTACCTGGAAGCTTTGCTGGTCGATGGGTCGGCACTGTCAATCTGTTTCGGCAGCACCACCTATGAAGTCATCAGCGCCATCCGTCCCGATTTCCAAGCCGATGTCAAAGTCATGCAGGCGACCGGCAGCCTGTCCCACGCGCTGAAGGAATTCGACAGCTCGGCTTTGACGCGACAGTTGGCGCAAAAGCTGGGTGGCGAGGCGCTATACTTGTCATCGCCGCTGCTGGCTGATAATGCCGAAGCCGCGGCGGTCATTCGCAGGCAAGCGGTGGTGGGTCAGGCGCTGGAACAAGTGCGGCGCGCTGACATCGCGCTGGTGGGCATCGGCGATCTGGATGCGGCGACCTCGGGTTTCGTCCGCGCTGGCGTGGCCGATGCCGGGCAGCTGCGGTCCTATCGCGCGAAAGGCGCTATTGGCGATATGGCTTGGCAGATCTTCGACCAGGGGGGCCAACCCTTCCCCTGCAAGCTGAATCAGCGCATTATCGGCATTACACTGGCTGAGTTGCGCGCCGTGCCGCAGACGGTCGCTGTCGCCGTCGGCTTAAACAAGGCGGCTGCCATCGCCGGCGCCTTGAAGAGCGGCGCGATCAATGTGCTCTGCACCGACGAAGCGACCGCGGCGCGAGTGCTGGAAAGTTGACTGTAGACACTCGCGCTGCCCAGCAGCCGCCCACGCAAAATGCCTTGCGTCCTGCAGCGTTTAGCTCCCCCTCTCCCCTTGTAGGAAAGGGGCCCGGGGGCTCAGGGGTGAGCCGCCCGTAACGAACCGTGTAGGGGCGAGCCATCGGGTCGCCCACTCAAGACCGGAGGCTAACATGCCAATCGGCGAAGTGACACAGCAGGTGAAGATTGCCGCCGGCTTATTCTGGGCCGATTATGCGGTGCTGGGCGCCCAAGTGCGCGAGTTGGAAGCGGCCGGCGTTGACTGGATTCACATCGAAGTCCGCGATGGCAAGTATATGGATTTCGCCATGCCGCGCGGTGGATACGATATCATTGAAGCGACCTGCAACAGCACCAACCTCGAAGTGGAGGCGCAGCTGCAGATGATGCGCCCGGGCTTCAGCGTCTTCGATCAATTGGCCGATCTCGGCGTCAGTCTCATCAGCCTGCCGCTGGAAACGACGAACGAAATGATCTTCCAGAACATCACCTACATCAAAGAGAAGCTGGGGCTGAAGGTGGGCGTCTGGGCTTGGCAGGGCGTTCCCGCTGTGGCTTTCGAGCAATTTCTTCATCCTCACGTTGACATCATCGAATATGAAAGCCGCGCGCCTTTTTGGAAGCGGACGAGCGGCGGAGAGAGCCCGCATACCATCGACCCGATCGTGCTCAGAACCTTGCGCGAGCTGCATCAGATGATCGCCGACGCCGGCCTGGAAGACCGCATTGAACTGATGGAGGATGGCGGCTTGAATAGCGGCAACGTCGGCGAGTTCATCGCCGCTGGCATGACTGCCGGCGAGTTTTCGTCGCCGCTGCTGAAGGGTCCCGCGGGCAAACTAAGGCCGGGCACAGGCGAAATCAGCGCGGCGGTGCAGCGTCTGCGGGCGGTCATGCGCGAGGCCAGCGACCGGTATCGGGACGAACGGGGATTGATCAAAAGAGTGTAGGGGCGACCCACCGGCTCGCCCGTACAAACATCTCACATTGGAATTGCGGCGGGCGATCGGCGGGCTGCGTCCGTGTGCCCCTTGAATCGCCCAATTCGAAATGCAGAAAGCGCCAGGGGATGGGGGCAAAATGCCAAAAATCAGAATCGGTCTCATCGGTTATGGCGGCATCGGACGGGTGCACGCTGGCGCCTATCGCGCGATTCCCTTCCATTACGGCTTACCCGCTGACAGCATCACGATCGCCGGCGTCGCTACGACTCGCCCGGAAACGGCAAAGCGCGCCGCTGAGGAAATCGGCTGCTCCACTTTCACCGACGACTTCCGCCAACTCCTCGCCCGCGACGATATTGATATGGTCGATATCTGCACACCAAACAATTCGCATCATGAGATTGTTTTGGCCGCTGCGGCTGCCGGCAAACATATCTACTGCGAGAAGCCGCTGGCGCTGAATGTCGCCGAAGCGGAGGCGATGGCGCAGGCGGTTCGCGCTGCTGGCGTCAAGGCGCAGGTGACCTTTAATTTTCGCTTCTTCCCGGCGGTGATGCGCGCTAAAGAATTGGTCGACGCCGGCTTCCTCGGCCGGGTATTTTCGTTCCGCGGGCGCTACCATCGGTCGAGCTACATCGAGGGGGATAAACCAATGTCCTGGCGGCTCCAACGCGATGTCACCGGCGGCGGCGCTCTCTTCGACCTGGGCTCGCACGTTCTCGATCTGCTTTACTATATTCTGGGCGAATTCGAGTCCGTCAATGGCACGCTCGATACGCTGATTCGGGAGCGACCGGCGGCGGCGGGCAGCGCGGAAATGGCGCGGGTCGATGTCGATGATATCGCCTTGCTGCAGGCGCGCGCGGCTGATGGCAGGCTGGGCACGGTCGAAATCTCGCGCATGGGCACCGGCGCCACCAACGATCTGTGTTTTGAGATCTTCGGCCAGCGTGGGGCGATGCGCTTCGACCTGGGCGATCCGGCCTGGCTGCATGTCTATGACGCGCGCGACGCGGAGGGTCCGCCGGGTGTCGGGCCTGGCTTCCGCCGGATCGAGGCGGTGAGCCGCTACGATGGGCAGCGCGCGCCTGACTGGACGATGACGCCTGATTTCATGCGCAGCCACGCCGAAGGCCAGTATCAGTTCATCCGCTCGATTTGGGAGGGCCGGGCGACATCGCCCTCGTTTGACGATGGCGCTCACGTGCAGAAGATCATGGCGGCGGCCGAACGCTCGTCTGAATTGGGGACCTGGGTGCGGCTGGCTGAATTGTAAGGGCGATTGGCAGGCAGTGTCGGCGGGCTGTGTCGGCGGGCTGTGTCTACGCGCCCTATAAAATCGCCAGAAAGACTAGCCGTGACAAGCGGGCGACATGATATGTCGCCCCTACAAGGCTTGCCCGCTACTGCTGGTCATACGAAAAACAGTCAGAAACGATATGGAAACGATACAGAAATGAGGATCAATCCTTGCGAAGGTCATCCTTTTCTACGTTTTCCGCCAAATTCAGCTCCCCTTCCCTGATGCTTCGGGGAAGGGGCCGGGGGATGGGGTAGACTTGACCAACTTCGACTTCATCATCATCGGCAGCGGAATGGGCGGCGGGGCGCTAGCCTATGCCTTGCGCGAGAGCGGCGCCAAGATCCTCCTGCTCGAACGGGGCGGCTTCCTGCCCAGTGAACCGCAGAACTGGCAGGTCGACGCCATTTTCAAGGAGAATCGCTACAAGCCGGCCGAGAATTGGATTGACGCGTCCGACGGCAGCCGCTTCAAACCCGGCGTTCACTACTTCGTCGGCGGCAACACCAAAGTCTATGGCGCGGCGCTGCCTCGCTTCCGGGTCGAAGATTTCGATGCAATTGAGCATGAAGGCGGTACTGCGCCCGCCTGGCCAATCAGCTACGCCGAGCTGGAGCCCTATTACAATATCGCCGAAGACTTATTCTTCGTGCATGGACGCGCCGGCGACGACCCCAGCGAACCGCCGCGCACGCGTCCCTATCCGCAGCCGGAGGTGCCGCACGAACCCTATATTGCCGCCTTAATCGAGAAGCTGCGCGCGCAGGGCTTGCATCCTTATCCGCTGCCGATGTCGGTTGATCTGCGGCCGGGCGGCCGCTGCATCCGCTGCAAAACTTGCGATGGCTTCCCCTGCAAGGTCCATGCAAAAGGCGACGCCGAGATTTGTTTGCTGCGCCCGGCTCTCGCAAGGGGCAATATCGAGCTTTGGACCAACGCGAAGGCGCGCCGCATCCGCACAGACGCGAGCGGGAAACGAGCGAGCGCCGTCGATGTTGAGCGGGATGGCGAAACGCTATCCGTCTCCGCCGACCGGATCGTCGTATCCTGCGGCGCGGTGAATTCCGCAGTGTTGCTGCTGCGCTCGGCCAACAGCCAGCATCCGGACGGGCTGGGGAATTCATCCGGCTTGCTGGGCCGCAATTATATGATGCACAACAATACCGCCTTGACCGCTGTCGCCCCCTTCAAGGTCAATCCAACGGTTTTTCAAAAGACGATGGCGGTGAACGATTTCTATTTCGGCGATGCTGACTTCAAGTGGCCGATGGGCAATATACAGGCGCTGGGCAAACTGCAAGCCGGTATGCTATCGGCGGCGAAACCCTATCTGCCCAAGCCGCTGCTGACGGCGATGGCGAAGCGCAGCATGGACTGGTGGGTGATGTCCGAGGATTTGCCCGATCGCGAGAATCGCATCTTGCTCGGTCCGGGCGGCGAGATACGTGTGCAGTGGAAACCCAACAACCGAGTCGCCCATCAGCAGCTGATACGACGGGCGATCCGGATGATGCGGCGCGCCGGTTACCGTCTGGTTTTCACCGAGACATTGGGCATTGAGACCAACTCGCATCAGTGCGGTACCGCGCGTTTCGGGCACGATCCAGCCGATTCCGTGCTCGATCCCTTCTGTCGAAGTCACGATGTTGAGAATCTCTACGTCTTGGATTCGTCCTTCTTCCCCTCGTCGACGGCGATGAATCCGGCGCTGACCATTTGCGCGCAGGCGCTGCGCGTCGGCGACCACTTGCAAGAGAAGGCGCCGCTTCAATCGGAGCTGCCGCTATGAGCCATGTCATCGGCATCGACCTTGGCGGCAGCAAGATCGCGCTCGGCTTGGTCAACCCGCGAGACGAGATCATTGCGCGCCGCCGTATCGACACCGAGTCCGAAACGGGCTTGGGCAGCGTCATTGAGCGCATCGCCGCCGAGATTGAGGCGCTGAAAGCCTCGCTGCCGTCCGGGAAAAGGGTCGAGGCAGTCGGTATCGGCGCGCCGGGACCGGTCGATCATGTCAGCGGCGATCTGCTGACACTGGTCAACCTGCCCGGCATATCCAACACCCCCTTTCGCCGGGCGCTGCAGGAGCGAACTTCGCTGCCGGTCGCGCTAGATCACGACGCCAAGGTGGCCGCCCTCGGCGAATTACATTTTGGCGCTGGACTCGGACGCGAGAGCATGATCTACATCGTCATTGGCACCGGCGTCGGCGCCGCCATCATTTATCAGGGGCGGCTGATGTATGGCGAGAGCAACAGCGCCGGCGAGTCAGGTCACATGACCGTCGATCCAAACGGTCATCGCTGCCACTGCGGGTCTCGCGGCTGCCTGGAGACCTATACCAGCGGTCCGGCGCTGGCGAAACAGTATGCCGCCGCCATGGGCGAAGCCATTTCCGGCGCCGAAGTCGGCAAACGGGCGCTGGCCGGCGACGAGATTGCGCGTGCGCTGCTGCGGTCGGCCGGGCGCGCGCTTGGCATCGCAATCGCGTCGCTGGCAATGACACTGAATATCGAGCTCTTTGTCATCGGCGGGGGCGTCGTGCGGGCGGGCGATCTGCTGTTGGAGACGGCCAGAGCTTCGCTCAAGGACTATTCTTTTCCTGCGGTTTCGGCGCGGATTCAGGTGCGCGCCTCGACGATGGGCGAGGACGCGCCGATTCTGGGCGCCGCCTGGTTGGCGCGCCAGAGGCCTTATAGCTGAACTTCCCCTTGCCTTTAACGCTTCCGCCGCTGAGGCGCTTGGACTATTCATGGCGAATTCGCCCGCAACTGGAAGGCAGTCATCAAAACCGCGTCCATATTGTCGCCCTTCCGCTGAGGAACTCTGCTACCCTCTCAGCATGACCGTCCGCGCCAAGAACCTGATCCCCTCCAACTTTGTCCGGCATTGTCCCTTTTGTCCGAAAAAGTTTTTTCTTTGTCCGGCACAACAGACAATGAAATATAATCTACTAATAGAATCTCGTTTCGTTGCCTTCTCTCGTCGAATTGCTTGAACAATGAGGGGAATATATGGATTCCTATGTCAGCTTCATGTCACTTTGAGGTATATTGCCGCCATGATCGCCGGTCTTTTTGACATGTTCGCATCTAAGGCCGCTATAGGGGAAAGGATACCCCCATGCGAAAGTCCCACTATATCTATACCGTCTCGAGACGTTCCGACTAACCCCCTCAATTTGTAGCGATTTTAGGAGGCTTTTATGGGGCTTTTATGGGACTTTTGGGAGGCTTTATGGGGCGGTTGGCGATCTACTGATGGCTTGTGCTGGGCGCCTGTCAAAATCTGTCCGCTCTGAATCTCGCGCTTCAGCAACGGCAACGGAATCATGCGGAACCACAAGCCCTAGGAGACACTGATGTACGCCTACGCCGATCAACTGCCGGAAGGCACGCTGCTGCAGGGCTTCGACATTTGTATTGTCGGGGCGGGCGCAGCCGGCATCGCCATGGCGCAGCGGCTGGCGGGCAGCTCGCTCAAGGTGATCTTGCTGGTCAGCGGCGGTCCCGCTGATCGCGGCGCGCCGTCCGAAGCGCGTCAATCTCTCTATCAGGGCACGGTCGGCGAGTTCCTGCAAAGGGTCGATCCCATCTTTCCCCAGCGCTCGCGCCTGAATATGTACGGTGGCACGACGAACCATTTCGGCTTTTGGGCGCGCCCGCTGGACAAAGCCGACATGATGCCTCGGCCCGGCTACCGCGATGCCGGTTGGCTCATCAGCCAGGAGGAACTCAAGCCTTATTACATCGCCGCTCACGAGTTCGGGCGCTTCGGTCCCTTCAATTACGATGACATGGATTTCTGGCGGCGGGTGCTCTACGCGCGCCCCTTCGACCCGCTGCCCGGCGACCAGCTTGAAGGCGCCATCATGCGCGCGCAATATGAAGAGAACCTGCATGATTTTCAGGTGCAGTTCCGTGACGAATTAGCGCGGTCTGCGAATATCACCGTGCTCTTCAATGCCCACCTGCTCAGAATCGGAACGGACGCGAACCAGCGGCGCGTTGCCAAATTGAATTGCTCAACCATCGTCGAATCGGCGGAGGGAAAGCCTGCCGCCGGCGCTTCGTTTCAAGTGCAAGCGCGGACCTACGTCCTGGCTTGCGGCGGCATCGAAAACGTACGCCTCTTGCAGCTCTCCGGCGGCTTGGGCAATAACAGGCGCGATATGCTGGGGCGCGGCTTCATGGTGCATCCGCTGCTGACTAACGCGGCCCGGGTGCATTTCGCTGAGCCGGTCGCCTCCGAAATCCGCAACTTCTTCCGCGAGCAGCAGATCCGCATCAAAGCGCCGGCGGATGGCGAGGGCGAGTATCGGCACATGGTCGAACCGCTGGTGAATCCCGAGCTCGCCCTGGAATACTTGATGTTCAACGCCTGGGGTGTGCTCGCCCCGAAACATCAGGCGCTGCTCGCCGAGCGAATCGGCAATTTTCGCATCATTCTGTATTTCCGCAATGAGGGGCGCTCGGCAATCGTCAATCTCAATTGGGAGCAGACGCCGGATGAGAACAGCCGCATCACGCTGGATCGAGGGCGGGTCGATCCCATCTTCGGTCAGCCGCCGGCGCATATTGACTGGCGCCTCAACGACCTGGACAAGCGCAGCGCGACGCGCGCGCTGGAGATGACCTTGACATACTTGCGCGATCATGGCGCCGTCAGCGAGGAGATGATCACCGATGTCGGCGGCGGCGCCGATAGCTGGACCTTCCCGCCGCATCAAGGCGCTCTGGAGACCGGCGACCATCACATGGGCGCCCTGCGGATGTCGGCTTCACCGGCTGACGGCATCGTCGATATTCAGTCGCGGCTGCACAGCGTAGACAATCTCTATATCGCCGGCTCGGCCGTATTCCCGAGCGGCGGCTATGCCAATCCAACGCTCACCATCGTGGCGCTGGCGCTGCGCCTGGCCGATCATTTGAAGCGGGTTCTGGGCTGATTGGGGGGAGCAATCGCGTTGGCACTATTTCTTTCACCACAGAGTAAATGAGGCAACACAGAGGGGCGCGTAGACACAGCCCTACGGCAAAGAGACGTGTAGGGGCGAGACTTGTCTCGCCCGCCGGCTTATGGCGAATTGCACGGGGCGGCCTGGATGCCCTCCCCTAGAACGGCGCGAGTAAGGCGTCAACATCGGCACGGGCGGGAACGCTGTCGGCCGCGCCCGGCTTGGTGACGCAGAGGGCGGCCGCCGCATTGGCGAAGCGCACCGCTTCTGGAAGCGCCATACCTTCCGACAGCCCAACCGCCAGCGCTGCGTTGAAGGTGTCGCCAGCGCCGGTGGTATCGACCGCATCAACCGCGAAGGTCGGTACGAAATGCGTTTCTTCGGGAGTGACGATCCGCGCGCCCTCGGCGCCCAAGGTGACCACCGCTGTCTGATCGCCGCGGGTCAGCAATCCTCGCGCCGCCGCTACGACATCGGCAACGGGTCCGCCGCTTAGCGTCTCCAATTCCGTTTCATTGGGCGTCAGGTAATCGGCCAGTTGGATCGTCTCGGCAGCGATCGCGGCGGCCGGCGCTGGATTCAGAATGGTCGTGACGCCGTATTCTTTGGCAGATTTCAGTGCGTAAGGCACGATTTCGAGGTTCACTTCCAGCTGGACCACCATCATGTCGGCCTCGGCGATCCGCGGGCGCGCCGCGTCAATATCTCTTTTCCGAATGCGTCTGTTCGCGCCCAGCACCACAACGATCATGTTCTCACCGCTGCTATCGACCAGGATCGGCGCCACGCCGGTCGCGACTTCGTCGTCGCGGGTGACGAATCGATGGTCGACGCCCTCGGCATCCCAGATTTCATAAGCCAGGTTAGCGAAGACATCATTGCCGACCCGCCCTATGAAAGTGACATCGGCGCCCAATCGCGCGGCCGCCACCGCTTGATTGGAGCCCTTGCCGCCGGCGCCGGTGGCGAAGCGGTCGCCATGTACGGTCTCGCCCGGGCGCGGCATCCGCTCCATATACGAAACCAGGTCGGCATTGAAGCTGCCAACCACCACGATCTTCGCTGTCATGTTCGCTTCCTTTTGCCTTGGGCGCTGATTCACTATACTCTATTGTGTTCGATTTACGCCCATCCGACTAGCGATTGGCTGGTGATGGCAAAACTGCAGTTAGCTCTGGACAGCGAACTGGCCTCCGCCATTGATATTCTGTCCGCTGTTCATCCTTACATCGACATAGCCGAGGTTGGCACGCCGCTGGTCTTCCGCGAGGGGATGAGGGCTGTCAGGCGCATCCGCGATTGGTATCCCCAACTGACCTTGGTGGCGGATCTGAAGATTATGGACGCCGGCGAGGCGGAAGCCGATATCGCCTTCAGCGCCGGCGCCGATATCGTCACGGTCATGGCAGTAGCGGCCGAAGCCACCGTTGCCGGCGCCTTAGGTAGCGCGCGGGCGCATGGCAAGCGGCTGATGGTCGATATGATGCAAGTGGCTCATACGACGACGCGAGCGCGGGAACTGGCTGATATGGGCTGCGACTTGCTCTGTCTGCATACGGCGCACGATCAGCAAGCGCTTCTGGGTTCGCCCTTCGCGCAGTTGGCAGAATTGCGAAGGGCGCTGCCGACGGCAGACTTGGCGATCGCCGGTGGCGTGAAGCTTGGCGCGTTGGAACAGATCCTTCCCCTGAAGCCACAGGCGATCATCGTCGGCTCGGCCATCACCGGCGCCGCCGACCCGCGCGCGAGCGCTATGCAATTCCACGAGAGGATACGACAATATGGATACGCCTGATCTGATTGAAGCCATCATCGCCGACATTGGGCGCGCCTTGGGGCAGGTGGAGCCGACGCAAGTCGATAGCATTTGCGCGGCGCTTAACGCAGCCGATCGGGTCTTCGTCGCCGGCAAGGGACGCAGCGGGTTGCAGATGCGCGCCTTCGCCATGCGGCTGATGCATCTGGGCTTGACTGCGCATGTCGTGGATGATGTGACGACGCCGGCCATCGGCGCGGGCGATCTGCTCCTGATCGGTTCGTCTTCCGGGCGCACCGGCTCGCTTCTGCGTTACATCGATACCGCGCGGGAGGCGGGCGCGACGCTGGCGGTATTCACCGGCAATTTGGATTCGCCATTTGCGGAGGCTGCCAAGTCAATCGTTCATATCCCGGCTGCTAATTTCAAGGCCGGGCGCAAGTCGGGACTTGACTCGGTTTTGGTGATGGGCTCGCTCTTCGAGCATAGTCTGGGTCTGCTCTGCGACTTGATCATCATTCGCTTGAAGGCTGAACGAGGAGTGGAAGATTCGGCGATGAATGCCCGGCACGCCAATTTGGAGTGAATACGCGGATCCGTCTCTTTTTGCGAAGCCCGGCGAAAGTTGGTATAAAAGCGACGGTAAGCGCCTGCAATAGAAAGGATTAGCGAATGAGACTCTTTGGCTACAAAACACAAATTGGCGACGTCGGCGATACGATGCCATTTTACTACAAGGGCGAATGGCATATCTTTTTGCTAGCGACGCCACCGGATACCTGGACAGTTCCCGAACGGGCGGCTTGTACTTTGGGGCATATCGTTTCGAAAGACCTGGTTCACTGGGAAGAGCTGCCAAATGCCTTCGGACCAGGGCAGGAAGGCGATCCTGATGTCGGCGCCATCTGGACCGGGTCCATCCACGACCATAAGGGCAAATTCCATTTCTTCTACACCGGCTACAGTCACCACGCCAAATTCCAGCAGACCATCTGTCACGCGACCAGTGATGACATGATCACTTGGGAAAAGAACCCGGACAATCCCATCATGCACGCCGACACATCAGAGTGGGAACCGGCTGATTGGCGCGATCCCTACGTCTATTACGACGAGGAAAAGGGCTGCTACGCCATGTTGATCGCCGCGCGCCTGAAGGAAGGCTTGGAAGATCGCCGCGGCTGTGTGGTCGTTGCTTATTCCGACGACCTGGAAAGCTGGGAAATGGGTGGAACGCTCTGGGCGCCGCAGCAGGTGCATTGCATGGAGTGTCCGGAGACCTTCAGCCTCGGCGGCTACAACTACCTGGTCTTTTCACGTTATTCGGGCGACGCAAAGACGCTGTATCGCGTGGCCAAGCCAGGCGAGCCCTGGGAAGCGCGGCCGCTTGACGCGCTCGACGGTTCCAAGTTCTACGCCGCCAAATCGGCCGGTGATGGTGATCGCCGCTTCACCTTCGCCTGGATCCCGCGCCGTAAATTCGGCAGCAACGACGAAGACTTCATCTGGGGCGGTGAATTCGGTTCGCCACGAGAAATGATCGCCATGCCCGATGGCAGCTTGACCTGCAAATTGCCGGCTGAAGTCGCGGCGAGTTACAGCAGCGAGCAAGATTACGAGTTGATTCCCGGCGATGGCGAATGGGATGGGACGCGCTGCGACGCCCGCGGGACATTCGGCTTCGCGCATATCAAGACTGCGCGGACAGATTTGATGCTGGAAGTGGAGATCGCCTGTGATCCCAATACGATGAACGCCGGAATCTTGATGGAGCCGACCGAGGATATGTATCAGGGACACCTGCTGATGGTTGAGCCAGGCCGCAAACGGGCGTCTATCCGGCGCTGGCCCATCCAGTGGGAACCATTCTGGCAAGCTTGGGTGCCCGGCAGCCCCGAGCTCGGTCCCGATATGGCGCGTCCCATGCTGGTAGATCAGTTTCTGTATTCGGAACCGGAAGACGGCGTGTATCAGCTTCGAATCTTGCGCAACGGCCAATTGGTCGAATGCTACGTCAACGACGAGGTTGTGATGTCCTATCGAATCTACGAAGAGTCAGAGACGATGTTCGGTTTCTTCGTCGATCAGGGCGCCGTCAGCTTTAACAACCTGTCTATAAGAACTTAGCTGCCGACGGTCCGTTTCGGCGGTCATTGTCGGCGCGTCCTACGCGACTTACGCGGCCCGGATTCTGCGTCCCTTACAAGGCAGGCAGCTTTGAGCCGGTCCGGGCGCCGTGTTGCCATGCTGCGGGAGTGAAGGAGGTGATTATCGAATTTTGCCTCGTTTGGCATAGCGAATGCCTATGCCGAAAACAGCAGTATCGGTTGCAACTTAGCGCAAAGTTGATAGGAGAATGAACATGTCTTGGATTAAGAAGCTCGCGGTTTTGCTGGTGTTGATGGCGCTGATGAGCGGCGCCGCTTCCGCGCAAGAAAACCAATTCCTTGAAGTTTGGGATCAGTGGGAATTCTATGGGATGACTGCGGCGGGACCCGCGCTCGAAGTCATTCACGCGGCTTGGAATGCGGAGCATCCCAATGTTTTCATGGATCGCTCGGTCTTCGGCGGTGGCTGGCCGATTCGCAACGCGATTGAGTTGGCGCTGACCTCCGGCGATGCGCCCGATGTCTTCTACTCTTGGCCCTCCGGCGCCGGCTTAACCGCCTATGCGCAAGAAGGCTATCTGCTGGACCTGACCCCCTACGCTGATCAGTATGGCTGGTGGGATCGTCTGCCCGATTGGGCGATTGAGCGCAATATGTGGAACGGCAAGCTCTATGCCTATCCTTGGGAGCAAGACCTCGAGTACGTCTATTACAACACGGTGATTTTCGAAGAGTTGGGCTTGGAAGAACCGCAAAGTTGGGAAGACATTCTCAATTGGTGCGCCGTCGCCAACGAGGCGGGCTACATTCCGATTTCTTTCTCCAATAGCCCCGATGGCTGGCAGGGCGCCAACATGTTCACCGACATGGTTGCGCTCACCGGTGGGCGCCAGGTCGGTCTGGATGTATTGCGCGGCACCACCAGCTGGAACCGGCCCGAGGTTGTCGACGCGCTAGAGAAACTGCTGGAGATGGTAGAGGCTGATTGCTTCTCACCGGGTTTCAATGGCAAGCACTATGGCGATTCACTGGCGGAACTGTATACCGGTCGGGCGACTTCAGTTTGGACGGGCACCTGGGTCATCCATGATATCTCCGGCAACATGGCCGAAGGCACGTTGGATGTCTTCTATATGCCGGCGATTTATGATGACATCCCGCAAGCGACCCACATGTCTGAGGGCTCGGCTTACTATATTTGGGCGCATGCCTCGGACCCCGATCTGGCTGCCGAATACATCGACTTCGTGACTGACCCGCGCTGGCTGCCGACCTGGATCGAAGAAGGCTTCGCCATCCCGATCCAAAAGGATCCCATCGACTGGAGCATCTACGATGTCGATCCGGTCATCGGCAAAGCTTTCCGCATCGGTCAAGAGATGCAGGATCTGAATGTTGACGCCTTCCACACCACTGTAGCGCCGAATGTCGTGCGCGCGCTCTATCAAGGTGTACAAGGTGTACTGGGCGGTGAACTCAGCATTGAAGACTTCCTCAACAATATGGACGAGGAAATGGCGGCGGCTGCAGAACTCGGACAAGTCTGGGAACCGGGCGAGCGCATGTAGTATCGCTGCGCTCCCGTGTCGCTCCTAGTAGGTTTGCCCAATTTTAGGAAGCTGTAGGGGCGTCTCGCGAGACGCCCGCGTTGGGAGATTCGCTTGATGCGGGCGTTTCAACGAAACGCCCCTACATGGCTCATTTGACGGCGCAATTCTACCTGGGGAGGCGCTTGAGCGCCGCGTAGACACGGGCGGTCCGCCGCGGAAGGACGCCGGCATGGCGCGCTTTAATATCAGGCCCTACATCTTTATTGCGCCAGCGCTCATATACCTCGGCATTTGGATTTTCTATCCAATTCTCAATGCGCTGGTCTTGAGTTTTTTCGATTCGCCAACCGGGCGTTCGCGCGATTATTTTTGGGTTGGCATCGAAAATTATATCAAGCTGCTTCAGGACGATCTCTTTCTCAAGTCCTTATATCACAACAT
>JAPOWK010000011.1 GCA_026707665.1 Chloroflexota bacterium | reverse complement strand
TACGCCAAAGCGCCAGCTACACCGTGCCCCATGCGGGCGCATCGCCGGTCGCCGGCTTCAAGGTCGCCGTGAACAGCACCGCCCCGCCGGTCATGATCTGCGGCCGGTAACTCCCGATCAGAAACTCGCCGCTGTACTTGGGGTCGCTCGCGACGGGCGCCGCGTTGTCCCCCACCTGCACCTCCAGCGTCACCTGGCTGCCAGCCGCGAAGGCGCCCTGGATCACCGTGTGCGTCCCGCTGGGGCTCTCGGTCGTCAAGTAGCCCTCGATCCCCACCGGCGCCTGCAGCTGCCCATTGATAAACTGATGCACCTCGTCGCCGAAGCCGGTCACATCGAACTGGTCATACTGCTGTCCCAGGTCAATGCTGCGGATATCGCCATCCGCGAATTGGCGGAGCGTCCCGCCGCTGTCGTCCATCTTCACGATGACATGATCGCCTGATAGTGCCATTTGCTTTTCTCCTTCTCTGTCCTTGGTTTTCCAACTACTTGCGAATCAGTGATACTGCGATGCGGATCCGGTCACTCGCGCTCGGTCCCGCCTCTGCCCGCCAACGGGTATAGCGGGGGATCCGCCCCTCGATCTTGACTTGCTCCGAGCCCAGCGCCCGGCCGTCCAGCGTGAAAGTCGCCAGGGTTCTTTCTTCGCCGGTGAAGGCGCCGCTCCCCGAACCTTCAATCGTGATGCTGTAGGCATCGCCCGCGGCCGCCTCCAGCACGTGCAGGCAGGCAATGCCGCCCCCATCGTTGGCGCCGCCGTTGTCCACCGCGCTGCCCGATGTCGACCCGGTCAAATCGACCGGCTGCGTCAGCGCGATCCCCCAGCCGCCGTCCTCGCCTCGATTGGCAAAGCGGGCCCGGAAAGGGATCATCTGGTTGACTTGGGGCAGCGCGCCATAACGCCCCTGCCGCGCCAGCAAACTGAAGACCGGGTCGCCCGCCGTCGGCGCCGCATTCTGGCCCAAATAGAGCGAGAAAACGCCGTCGGCAGCCGCCCCCTGCAATACCGGATGCGAACGCCCCTCGGCGCTGTTCATGAAGCCGGCGTGCTGCAGCGCCATCGTCCGCTGACCCGGGCTGAACTTGTGCACCTCGTCGCCGAAGGCGGTGATATCAAAGAGGTCGCGCCCCTCATCGATGTTGATCCGGTTGCTGTCGCCGGTGAGCTCGTAGCCGTCCACCAGCACCTGTACATGATCGCCTGCAAGTTTCGCCATCATCCCCTCCTAAATGTGCTGATAACGGTTGACATAACCGTGCAGGACGATGACATCGGCTGCCGCAGCGAAGGCGCGCGCAATCGCGCCATTCTGCAGGACGTGGCCCGGGATCACCTCGCTGAAGCCGCTCTCCGCTGGTATCGTGACTTCGATGTGATCGCCCGGGCTGTCCGTCCCGCCCCATTCCACCGTCAGCTTGACCGCCGAATCCGATGTGTTCACCGCCTGGATGAAGATCTCATCCCACTCATTGGCGGCGACGCTGCTCAGCGCTGTGTGGATCAAGGTGCCGGGGCTGCTGTCCGCCGCCACCACAATGCCGCGCCCATCGCTGCTGCCGCTCAGCTTGCGCTTCTGGTAATCGCGGTAATCGCGCATCTCATTGGGCATATCGCTCCTCCTTTCTCTTTTGCGAGCGCGGGGCGTGCCTAAATCTCCCGCACCCAGAATTGCGTGCCGATACGCAGAGTTTGGCTGTTCCCCCCTTTTGACTGGAGTTTGAAAGTATGAGATCCAGCGCTTAAACCCTGAATCAAGTGAGTAACAGACACCTGATAATCGTGAGGATGCGTACTCCAGAGACCGTGGTTTGAATCACCTATTCGGCTTCCATCGACCTCTACATCAAACTTTCTGTCGCCATAACTCAGGCACCCGTGAAAATGAACCATTACATCTCCACCAGTGGTGATTAGCGTCAGGTTGAAATTGCTGTCGACATCCGCGAAGCTGTTGCGTGATTGATCGGTTATATTTTCCGTCGTTGTGTACACCGCGGTCGCTGGCTGTTTCAGTGTCGCCAGATTCTCGCCAATCTTGTTCATATCACTGGCCGCAACCAGCTCGCCCGTCTCCCAGTCGGTCTTGGGTGTTGTCCAAGCCATGCTTTCTCCTCCTTCTTTTGACTTCTGTCGCTCTCTCTCGTATAATGGACTTGCCCTGCTATTCATTCAGCAGGTCTGTGAATGCGCCGTGTGGACTTTGCCCTGTCACAAGCCGGTCCGCACGGCGCCCCGTTTAGATCAGTGCTCCTGCATCCGCCTTCGTATATCCTCCGTTAGCCCAGTCCTTTCCCTTTTCTGATTCGACAATACGCTGTTAATATAGACCATGTGTTCTAGCTCGTCGCGACTATTTGGTCGCGCATTGGAAAATTGATCCAAATTCTTTCTCTTTTCATATCTTTCTGGTCACAGCAGTCGCTTCCGCTTTGCAGATATCCTGGCGAGCCATGTGGTCACAGCGGATAGGTTGCGCCCTTGCCGGCTCGCCGATATAGGCGGATGCGACCAAGCAAGATAAATTGGGGCTATCAAGCAACTGAGCGC
>JAPOWK010000061.1 GCA_026707665.1 Chloroflexota bacterium | reverse complement strand
CGGAGCCGCTCGGCTCCATCCACCAGGTGACGGTGACGACATCCTGCGCGCCGACTGCACCAACGATAATAAACAAGGTAAGCAACATGAGTAAGCTCAGGCGTTTCATTATTCATTCCTTTCAGCGATTGGGATACTCATCTCGATAGACGTTGCGGATCTGAATCTCGGCGCTTCCCTCCTTATTCGATCCCGTTTTCCTGAGAATTCTGAATTCCACGACAAAGTGTAACCTATATCAAGCGCGGCGCAAAACTCGACTCCAACAGGTCGCCGCGCGTCAAGCCCTCGGTGGCGAAACCATGACGCCGTCCCGCTTCCGGATTCGATTCGGGCCAGTCAAATCTGGCGTCGGCGGTCATGTAGGCGATGGTCATCGCCTCGCGCATCTCGTCGCTACTGTTGCCGCCGGCGCGGTGATAAATCAGTCCGGAGTGGAAGGTGCAATCGCCCTGCCGCAGCGGCGCCCACTCCCAGGGATAATGCCGCACGTTGTCGCCGATGGCGATTTCCTCCTGCGCATTGAAGATATCAACAAACTCCGCATCGGGCGACAGCTTGTGGCTGCCGGTCGCGAAAGCCATGCAGCCCTTTTCGCGCGGCACATCCACCAGCGCCATCCAGATGGTGGTCGTCTGCGCCGCCGGCTGCACGGGCCAGAAGGCCGCGTCCACATGATAATCGGTGATGCGGCCGCCCGGCTCCTTGTAGAGCGCCTGATCGAACCAGAGCTTGACGCCTTCGACCTGCATCAACCTCCGCGCGGCGTCGGCGAAGCGCCGGCACTGCACAAATTCGGCGATGGCCGGATAGTGCGGCCAAAGGTTAAAGGCTTGCAAGAAACTCTGCTCGTAGACCCGCTTCTCCGATAGCGCGCGCTGGTCGTCCTTGAAGCGATGCCCCACTGCCAAGCCTATCAGCTCGCGATAATAGGCGAGCGGCGCGCCAGTGATGATCTCTTCCAACTTGACATAACCCTTCTCCCGGTATTCGTCGATCTTGGACTGGTCAAAAGCGTAAGGTTCATCGAGGAAAGCTCTGATAGGCGGTGGCGCGGGCGCATGCAATCTTTGGAGCGCATCGCGGGTAAAGGGAGGTTTGGCTGTTGTTTGTTCCGGCATGGAATTGTTATTTCTATGTATACGTGTAGGGGCGTCTCGCTGAGATGCCCGCTTGCCTGAGCAACATTCTTTGGGCATTTCGGCGCCGCGCGTAGGTCGCGTAGACACTGACCGCCGACACTGCGGTTTAGTCGCCCCTACAGATTCGTCTATGGCGTGCAAACCGGCAGTTGCTCAAGCCCGCTCTTGCAGCCCCGCCGGCGCCAACTCGCCGATGGATCCTTCCAACTGCTGGTCGGGCGCGTCGTCGCGGGCCTGCTTGGCCGTGGCCGGCAAGGGCGTATCGTATTGATAATCAGGATCTGTCTTCTGCCGCCGCCAGACCTCGCGCATTTCTTTCCAGGCGCCGACTAGCGTGCGCGGCGCCGGCATATCATGGGCGACTTCCTTGTAAAGCTTTTCCAGGTTATAGCAAGGAACGCCGGCAAACATATGATGCTCGATATGCCATTCCATCCGCCAGTACAAGAAGGAAAAGATCGGATTCAATTTCATCGAGCGCACACTTTTGCGGAAGTCCGGCGTGTCATCGCGCAGGCCGCAATGCTGTGGCAGATTGACGAAGTACTGCAGCCAGTTGGCGGTGAAGGCGGCGGTAGTAAAGATCAAGGGCAGCACCCACATGCCGGTCGCAATCGCGATGACCAAGATCGCGCCGTGAAAAAGCAAGAGAATCCGCGACCAAATCATCGCGTTCCGATGCTCTTGCGGCTGATCGCGATGCAATGCCCGAATCCATTCGTTGGCCGGCGCCTTTTCCGCCGCGGGATCACGACCGAAGGCGGCCATTACGGTGAGGATCACGGTCGAAATGAAGCCGCCCTTGCCAAACATGCGCCCCGGTTGCGTAAGCAAATTAATGGTGAAGAGCTGCAGCATAAAGGTGGAAGCCAACGACGGTTCCAACGGCAGCAGCACCTCGCGATCGCCTTCCGGGTGCAAGGTATAGCGATGGTGGTAGGTATGGCTGCTGGCATAATCGAAAGGATCCCACCAGCCGATCAAGCTGAAGAGATAGAGAAAGAACTTGTTCAGCCACTTGGTTTTGAACACGGTGCCGTGTCCGAGCTCGTGCGTACTGTTTCCCCGAACAAAGGCGGTTACCGTGCCGTGACAGAAAAGCGCGATGAGAAACGCCAGCCAGAATTCCTGAGACCAGAAATAGAACACGAGAGCGCCGGTGACAATGACGAGCGCAAGATGACCGCCGGCGAGAAACCAGCCCTGGGCATCGCTGCGCCGCGATAACTCGCGCAGTAAACCGGGACGCGTCGGACACCGATACCAATCGACGCGCAAGGTCTGCCTCACCTCTGACAATTCCTTATGCGTCATGGTCTGGCCCTCCGATTCCTCAGCGATTTTAACGGGGTGGTCTATCCGCCGACAACCGACGCGGCTGGTCAATCAGGCGCCGTCTTGCCGATGCCAATCAATTGTCGCCGCAGATCTTTCGTGGCGACAGCTAGCTACTCTCTTGCAGCCCCGCCGGCGCCAATTCGCCGATGGAACCTTCGAGCCGGTCGTCCGGCGCGTCTTCCCGCGCGTGCTTCGCCGTCGGCGGCAGCGGCGTATCGAACTGATAGTCGGGGTCGATCGTTTGTCGGCGCCAGGTTTCGCGCATTTCTTTCCAGGCGCCGATCAATGTGCGTGGCTCCGGCATGTCATGGGCGACTTCCTTGTACACCTTCTCCAGGTTGTAGCAAGGCACGCCAGCGAACATATGATGCTCGATATGCCAGCCCATCCGCCAGTACAGAAAATCGAAAAGCGGATTCAGCTTCATCGAGCGCGTGTTCTTGCGGAAGTCGCTCGTGTGATCGCGCAAGCCGCAATGCTGTGGCAAGCCGACGAAATAACCCAGCCAGTTGGCAGTGAATGCTGAAGTCGAGAATATCAGCGGCAAGACCCACAAGCCAGTAACGATGGCAATGAGCAGCACCGAGCCATGGAAAAGCAGCAAGCAGCGCGACCAAAGGTTCGAGTTGTGATGCTCCTCCGGTTGGTCAAGATGCAGCGTCCTTATCCACTCGCTGGAGGACTCGAGTTCGCGACCGAAGGCGCCCACAACCGTCAAGATCACGGTGGAAATCAATCCGCCTCCGCTAACGATACGTCTCGGATTCGCCATAATGTTGATGGTGAACAATTGCAACATAAACTTCGAGGCAAGCGTTGGCTCTATCGGCAGCAATACCTCGCGATCGCCTTCCGGATGCAGCGTATAGCGATGGTGGTAGGTGTGGCTGCTGGCGTAGTCAAAGTGATCCCACCAGCCGATCAAGCTGAACAGGTACATGAAGAACTTGTTCAGCCATTTCGTCTTGAAGACCGTGCCGTGCCCCAATTCATGCGGCGCGACGCCGCGGAAGAACGTGGTCACGGTGCCGTGACAAAACAGCGCAAGCAGCATCGCCAGCCACAGCCCCTGCGACCAAAAGAAGAAGACCAGCGAACCGGTGAAGAGGAAAAGCGCCAGGTGTCCGCCGGCTTGAAACCAACCCTGGGCGTCACTGCGCCGCGACAACTCGCGCAGCAAACCCGGGCGCGTCTTGCAGCGATACCAATCGACGCGCAGCGTCTTGCGCACTTCGGACAATTCCGGGTAAGTCATTCGCGACCCTCCCTACAATATCTGCCGTCCGGAAGGGCGCCGCATCTAGACCTTGACGCCAAGCTCATCCAGGACAGCCCACACTTCCGGCGTCACCGTATCGGGGCTGTTCCGGGCGCCGCGCGTCAGCGCATAGATGGCATGCTCGTTGCCGGCGCGCGCCAGCTCGAGCACTTCAACATGGGCTTTATCGACATAGCTCATATCGCGCTCGACAACTGGATTGTCGTAATTCTTCCAGTAGTACTTCAGGTCGTCATGCTGCCAGCCCGGATAGATATCGTCCCAGGTCAGCTGGCTTGGATCGTGCGGCACTAGCAAATGCTCGGCCACCTTGTCGCCGACGACCATGTAGCGATTGTCGAGCGAGAGACGCAGCCGGTCTTCGGTATAATTCGGCAGCGCCTGGTGAATCGTCAGCGCCGGGAAGAACAGGGCGTCGCCGGCTTCGTAATCGGTGGAATACCATACCGGGTTGATGTCCTCGTGCTCGTCTTCGTGCACAATCAGCCCACCGGCGCCCAGCGAAAAGTGATGATCCAAAACCCGATTGACCTTGTGCGATTCAGGGATAACTGCCAAGCCGCCCAGTTCAATCGGGCAATCGCCGATCGGCGCCCAGCAAGTGATATTCTCGTAGCTGCCTTGGAAGTGCACGAAGTCCTGGTGTTTTGGCGTGGTATGTTCGGTGTATTTGGGGAACCAAATGCGCGCGATCTTTTGCGGGTGGGGCATGATCGGTTTACCGACCATCTTCTCGATGATCGCCAGGTATTCCGGCCAATGCCCGCTGCGATGGAAGTTCTCGATCTTGTAGACCTCGGCGTAACCGGCGCTGTATTCGTTGTCGCCCTCGGTGTAGCGCATATTGATATCGGCGATGCCATCCATCGGATCGGTGCCGGGGATCAGCCAGCCAACCTGCTGTATCATGCTCATCATTTCGCGGCGCAGCTCCCAGAGTTTGTCGGGCTCCACCAGCCGCTTGAAGAAGAGATAACCCTCGTCGTCCAGCCGGCGCTGCAACTCTTCCGGCTCGTTCATGGCGTCGTTGGAGACGCGCAATTCCTTTAATTCTGACATGGTGAATTCACTCTCTAAAACTCATGTGTCTATGCGGACATTCTATCGCATTCTGTAAACAATGCGAATAAGCCTTATAGAAACCTGCGAGACAATGCGGTCGACCGCACAAAACACCTCGTGTCCCGCTGTGATAAGCTCCCCTTCCCTAGCTGGCTGGGGAAGGGGCTGGGGGAAGGGGTGGGCCGCCCGATACGTCAACACGAAACATAAGGCTTCGTCTTATGCCAGATCAGCGGGTTCCTGCTGTCATCATCAAATACATCGCCGATTTCCAGCGACTCAAATACATCCTGCGGCAAGATATTCTTGATGCCATTAAAGGTAGAGCCATCGGGCATATAGCCGCAGGTCATCGCCCGCCGCCAGCCCGGCGTCATATTCGCGCCCGCTCCATGCGGCATCAAGCCATTGTGAAAAGAACAAGACCCGGCCTTCATCGGCGCCGGGGCGGACTCCAATTCCGCCCACTGTGGATAGAGATCGAAGAGATCGCTGATATTGGGGCCAATATTCGAAGTGTCGAATGTGGCGGTTTTGTGCGCGCCGGGGAGGAAGTATAGGCAGCCGTTTTGCAGCGTGGCGTCGTCCAGCGCCACCCAAATGCTGAGGGCATCGCGCGAGGAATAAGACCAGAGCGGATTATCCAGGTGCCAGCCGGTCGGGTTCGCCCAGGGCTGCTTGTTCAACGCCTGATCATGCCAGATGCGCATGCCATCGACGCCCGCCAGCTCGCTCGCCATCTTGCCCAGGCGCGGGTCAAGCATCAGTTCGCGCATGCCCGCGTGGTCGGTCCACAGATTGAGACGCTGTACAAAGCGCAGGCGGCGATACTTGCCCTCTTCGCTCTCGTCATCCGACTCGCTTCGGTCGGCCAGCTTGCGGTTTCCGCGCCGCTCCACCGCATCGTCAACGCGCTGCCGCCAGGTTTCCAGCTCTTCGGGCGTAAGAAAATCCTCGATGACGATGTATCCGTTGTCTTGATAAGAGTCGATCTGTTCTTGCGTCAATTCGTTCTTCATTTCAATGTGCCCTCAGGTACACCATTAATCGCCTACGTAGGGTTTCGTTTTATGCCAGATCAGCGGATTGATTGAATCGTCGTCCAGCACATCGCCGATCTCCAGCGACTCGAAGTAGGCCTGCGGCAAGGCACTCTGCTTGCCATTGAAGGTAGAGCCATCGGGCATATAGCCGCAGGTCATCGCCCGCCGCGTGCCCGGCGTCATATTGGCCCCGGCGCCATGCGGCATCAAACCGTTGTGGAAGGAGCAAGATCCCGCTTTCATCGAAGCCGCTACCGACTGCAATTCCGCCCACTGTGGATAGAGTTCAAATAGGTCGCTGATATTCGAGCCGATCCCGGCATGCTCGAAAGAGGCCGTCTTGTGCGCGCCCGGCAGGAAATAGAGGCAACCGTTTTCGCGCGTGGCGTCGTCCAGCGCCACCCAAATCGTGATGGCGTCGCGCGATGAGTAAGACCAGGAGGCATTGTCCAAATGCCAGCCGGTCGGGTTGGCCCAGGGCTGCTTGATCAACGCCTGATCATGCCAAATGCGCATGCCGTCCACGCCCGTCAAATCGCTTATCATTTTACCCAGACGCGGATCCCACATGAGCTCGCGCATGCCAGCGTGATCAACCCACAGATTTTGCCGATGAACGAAGACCTTGTCAAAATAGGCGCTTTCTTTGTCAACGATGCGCTCGGAGGCCAGCAGGCCATCGGCGGTAACGCGCCCCTCGCGCTGCGCAACCGCATCGTCGACATTCCGCCGCCAGTTCTCCAGCTCCTCGGGCGTTAAAAAGTCCTCGATGACGATATAGCCCTGCTCTCGATAAAAATTGATCTGTTCCTTCGTCAAATGCGTATTCATTTGACATACCCTTTCAATGCAACTAACTGCCTGCGCCAATTATATCCCGCCCCCTGTCGCAAGACAAAATCCTATTCGCCGACTCGAACCGCCGACTCTGCGGGGCGACGGCAAGCATAGAGGATTGACGAATACGAGAGCATTTGGACTCCGTTGCAAACCCGCGCCCGGCTACCCTGCTTCCAGACCCGACCGCCGTAACGCCACCACGCCGAAGGGAATGACACATTGGCACAATAATCGTCCCGGCATGCCAATGCCAATCTCGCCGTCAATTCGCCGCAAAACCCTGCCGGTATTGACATCCGGCATTGGCACAACCCGGAAATCCCTTTGCGTAATTTTCTTCTCAGTGCGCAAACGCAAATGCCGCGCCCGAACACGCCCTGTCCCTAGCCCTGCCTTGCATACGGCATTCGCGCAAGCGGAAAATTCCATTGCGCAAAACGCGCAAACGCCGCCTCGCCTAAATCACCTTGACTTCTCGTGGAAATCTTGTCAGGCTCTCGGCACCGTATTCGGTGATCAGAATATTGTCCTCAATCCGCACGCCGATTTCACCCATGCGATAGATGCCCGGTTCAACCGTGAAAACCATGCCGGGCTCCAGAACGCGCTTGTTCCCGATCACAATATAAGGCGCTTCATGCGCTTCCATGCCCAAGCCATGCCCGGTCCGGTGACGAATCAGACTTTCGTAACCAGCATCAACGAAGACCTGCCGCGCCGCCACATCCACCGATTCGCAGGTGACGCCCGGGCGCGCCGCTCGCCGGCCGGCCTCGTTCGCCTTCTGCACAATCTCGTAGAATCTACGCTGCTCGTCGGTCACCGCGCCGACGAAGACCGTGCGTGTGATGTCCGCGCAGTAGCCCTCGTAAGTCGCGCCGAAATCGACGATCAGGGGATCGCCATGCTGAATACGGTAATCCAGCGGACCCGAATGCGGCAGCGGCGTGTTGACGCCGGCATGAAGGATCGTGCCGAAGGACAGCCCGTCGCCGCCAAGCGCCTTGATATGGCCCTCGAGGATCGCCGCCGCCTCTATCTCGCTCATGCCGACCCGCACTTCATCAAACATCGCCCCCAACGCCCGCTCGGAGATGTCGATGGCGCGCCGCAGCAAAGCAACTTCACCCTCATCCTTGTGCATGCGCAATTCCGCCAGCGGCTCAGTCGCATCCACCACCGCCGCGTCAGGCGCGGACTGGCGAATAATCTCGCCCTCGAAAAAGCGCATGTGCAGACCTTCCACGCCGATCGTCTTGCCGCTTACGCTGAGCCGGTCCATCGCCGCGCCAAAGGCGCCTTCGTAGCCTTCGGCGTCGGTGTAGGAGATGAGCTCTGCCGGCGCGGGATGGCGTTCAAACAGCGGTATCTCCAACTCCGGGATAACCGCGATTGGCCTCTCATCAGGCGTGTAGAAGGTCACGATGGGGCGTTCCAAGACATAGTGCTCGGCGCCCGTCAGATAGCGATGATTGGGTCCCGGTATCAGCGCAACCACATCCAGCCCAGCTTCGCGCATAATCGCGTACAATTTGTCAATGCGCCCGTCGAAGGTCATCAGCAGTCTCTCTTTCCAATATCAGATATCGATTCTGATGCTATCAGGCGATGGTTCGCAGCTCATTTAAGCCATCGCCCACCATAGTTATGGCGACCACAACTAAAGTGATCGCAAGCGCGGGAAAGCCGCCAATCCACCACTCGGTCAGGAAGTAGAGCCGCCCCCAAGCCACCATCGCTCCCCACTCCGGCGTCGGCGCGCTGGCGCCCAAACCGATAAAGCTCAGACTCGCCAGCAGCAGCACCGCCAATCCCAGATCAATGCTGATGCGCACGATGATGGCGTAGACCGCGTTGGGCAGGATGTGGCGCAGGATGATTGCTGGCGCCGACGCTCCCATCGCCCGAGCCGCGGTGACGAACTCCATCTCAGCCAGCTGCATCGTGAGGCCGCGCAGCAACCGCGCGTACACGGGCCACCAAACCGCCGCCGCCGCGATAATGGCGCTGCGCAAACCCGGTCCCAGCGCCGCGCTCACCGCCAGCGCCAGAATCAAACTGGGGAAGGCCAGCACCAGATCCACCAGCGTCATGATCACGCGGTCGCTCCAACCGCCCCAATAACCGGCGATGGTACCGAGCACGACGCCGATCACACAGGCGATGCCGATGATCAAAGACGCCGAAGCGAGCGAAATGCGCGCGCCATGCACCACGCGGCTGTAGACATCGCGCCCCAGCTCATCGGTGCCGAAGAAATGTTCAGTGCTTGGCGGCACATATAATTCGCGAATAGATGTTTTGATCGGGTCATGCGTGGCGAAAACCGTCGGCAGCAAGGCGAAGAGCAGGAATGGCAAGAGCAGCAGGATGCCCGCCAGCAAACCTGGATTCCGCGCTCCCTGTCTGATCCATTTTCTCATGCCACTTGTTTGGCTTGGCGCCACTTCTCCGCTCGCATCTTTGCCTGGCAAAGTGGGCGTTTCGGCGCCGCGCGTAGGCACAGCGGTTCCAACGCCCCTACAGACTTCTACGCTTGGCTGCTGTCGCATTCAGGTCGATTTCCAGCGAATCCGGATCGAGCACCACGCCATAAGTCGCCGCCGCCCGCTCCAGTGAAACCAAGCCGTCGCGCACATCCGCCTGTACGCTGGCCGGTTCTCGCTCTTTTGGCGGTCCGTAGCCGCCGCCTGCCGCCGTCTCAAAGCCGACGGTGGCCACTGTGTCGGTGAGTGGAAGCGCGCTGGCGTGCCGCACTTTTTCCGCCCGGCTCAAGACGACACCGTCGCGCAGGATCTGAGCGGGCGCCCCGCCTGCGCCGCCACGCAAGCCGAATGGCGGCACGTTCTGTCCCGCGGCGTGCACGGACACGGTCGCCCTTCCCTCAAATCCGGGCAGCAGGCTCAACTCCATGCGCTGCGCCAGCCCGCCCCGCTGTCGCCCGGCGCCGCCCGAATCGGGAATGAATTCGCGGCAGCGCGTCAGGATCGGCACGGTGATCTCAAACAGTTCAACCGGCACCGCCCCCGCTAGCGCCGGCACCTGCACCGTCGAGATGCCATTGGTCCGCGCGTTGGCGCCCATGCCACCGGCGCTGAACAGATACGAATGACTAATGGATTCATCGGCGGCGGCGTCCGCGAAGACGCGCGTGCTGACCAGGAAACCCGAACCGGCAATCACGCTATCCGGCAGCACTTCCGCCAGTGCTTGAATCACCGCGCCAAAAATATGCGCGCCGATACGATGCCGCTGGCTGACCGACGCGGGCTTCCGCGCATTCAGGATGCAGCCGGGGGGCGCGCTGGCGTGAATCGGCCGGTAACAGCCGTCGTTGCCCGGCACGTCCGGCAGCAAGGTCGCCTTCAGCGCGTAGGAGATCTGCCCGTGCGTGAAGGTGAAGGTCACGTTGATGGCGCCGCGCGGCTGCTGGGGGGAAGTGCCGCTGAAGTCGATGTAGATTTCGTCGCCTCGCACTTCCAGCGTACAGACAAGCTGCAACGGCTGATCCAGTTCGTCGACCACGACCTTGGAGCGATAGACGCCATCGGGCAAAGCAGCGATTGCCGCGCGCATCGCTCGCTCCGAGCGGTCTTGAATCTCCGTCGATAGCGCGCGCAAATCGGGCAGTCCGTATTCATCGAGCAGCTCCAGGCAGCGTTCGGCGCCCGTCTGATTGGCCGCTGCCTGCGCGTGAATATCGCCGATGACCGCCGTCGGCAAGCGTACGTTGGCGGCGATGAAATCGAGCGCGGTCTGGTTGATCTCGCCGGCCTCATAGAGCTTGATTAGCGGAATGAGAAGCCCTTCTTCATAGCTGTCGCGCACCTGATTGGTATCGACCGCGCCGCCCACATCCGCGTGATGAGCGATGCTGGCGGCAAAGCCCACCAGCGCGCCGCCTTTGAAGAAGGGCGTGATCACGGTGATATCCGGGTTGTGCCCGGCATTTTCCCAGGGGTCGTTCGAGATGTAGACATCGCCCGGAACAATGTTCTCGCGCCCGAAGCGCTTCAGTATCAAGCTCGTGGTATAAGGCATGGTGCGATTGAAAATCGGCAGGCTGCGGTGGGCGTGGGCGATGCACTGCGCGTCGGCGTCAATCAGCACGCATCCGTAGTCATTCGAGGCAGTGATGGTGGTGGAGAAGGCTGTGCGCGCCAGCGTAGTCGACATCTGATCGGCGACCGTGATCAGCCGCTGCCAGAGTATCTCCAGCGTCAGCGGGTCAATCTCTTTATCCGCCATAATCACCGTTCCCCTAATTGGACGTTGCAAGTTCGCGTTGCGTTACACTTGCCCCATTTTACCCCATCCCCCTAGCCCCCTTCCCCAATGAATAATGGAAGGGGGAACGCCGCAAAGCGAGCAACTTGGAGTGGCCGTTCTGCAATTGGATCCCGACTCGAAGAATAGTTGAAGCTCGCACCAAGTCTCCCCTTCCCTAGCTCGCTGGGGAAGGGGCCCGGGGGATGGGGTTAAAACAAACCCCATTCTCGAATCTCATCCTCTGGCGGCGGCTCACTGCCCCAACGGCGGCTCGGATACCAGCCGAAGCGACTCGCCGTCTCCGCCAGAAACTCGGCAAACTTAAACGGCGCCAAGGCGGAGTCGATCACCGGTACACCCAATTCCTCTTGCAGCGTCCGATGAAAACCAACTTCGGCGCTGCAGCCGAGCACGATCACTTCGGCGCGGTCTTCTTCCACCGCCAATTTGCCCTCACGCAGCATCGCCTCCATCGTGCGCTCCGCCTGCGCTTGAAATTCCAGAACGCCCATATTCAAGGGCCGCATGGACATCAGGCGGTGCTCATATCCGTATGCGCGGATATTCTCGCGCATTTTGGGAATCGCCTTGTCCGCGCCGACCAACACTGAAAATGTGTTCCCCAGTTGCCCGGCGACGGCAATGGAGGACTCGCAGGGCGCGGTGACGATGGCTTTGCCCGATACTTCCCGCGCTTCCCGCAGCGCCAGATCATAGAAGCAGCCGATGATGATGGCGTCGTAGTCCGGCGCCAGCCGATAGACCGTCCTCACAATATCGCCCATGACCAGCGCTTCATAGGCATGATAGCGCAGGTGGCGCGGGGCGGGACCTTCCGGAAGCGAGATGATTTCCAGTTCGGTGTCCGGGCGGCGCGCTTCGTCCAATGCCTGGCGCAAGGCATCCACGTAAATGCGGTCCTCGACAATCGGGTCTATCCAAAGGATGCGCATCTCATCCGCCTTCCCGTTTTGCCGGTCGAGCGCGGACCAAATGCACATTGCCAAAAGCGTCCGCGCGCGCCCACATGCCGGGCCGTAGGACGATGGTCGATTCGCGCTCTTCAATAATCGCTGGGCCGGGAAAGGTCATGCCGGCGCCAAGGCGATAACGATCGTACACTGGCGTCTCGACGAAATCCGCGCGCTCGGAAAAATAAGCGCGGCGCTGTCCCTTGGCGGCCGGGGCCGGGTCCGCGCCGGCTTCTGGCAGCCGCGGGGATTGCATGGGCTTGCGCGCCCCGGATACGCGCACGCGCCAGGTCAACAACTCGATGGGACTGTGATCGGGCACATAATGATACAGCTCACGATAGCGGGATTTGAAACGGACGCGGAAATCGTCCAGCGCCAGCGCCTGGAAATCCGCCGGCAGCGGCACTTGAATTTCATGCAATTGCCCTTGAAAGCGCCCGTCCACACCCCGCTCAATCACCATCTCCGCTTCGGCGATGCCGGCAGCGCGAAGCATGCGTCGCCCCTGCGCTTCCATCTCGGCGAACAAGTCACTCACCGCGCGCCAATCCGCGGATGCGAGCGGAGTTGGATGAGAATGCGAATAATCGAAGGCGATGGGCGCGATCAGCAAGCCAAGGGCAGAGGCGACGCCAGCGCCCGGCGCGACAATCACCTCGCGGACGCCCAGGATTTCCGCGACGCCCGCCGCATGGGCTGGTCCAGCGCCGCCAAAGCAGACCATGGCGTAATTGCGGGGATCTCGCCCACTCTCCAAGATGTGAATGCGGGCGGCCGCCGCCATATTCTCATTCACTAACTGATGGATGGCCGATGCCGTCTCAACGATCGTCCAGGCGAATGTCTCCGCCAGCGGTTGCAGCGCCCCTTCCGCCGCTGATCGATCCAGCGCCATCGCCCCGCCCAGGAAATATTCCGGATTCAAATAGCCCAGAACGAGATCGGCATCGGTCACCGTCGGCAGCCGACCGCCAAATCCATAGCACGCCGGACCGGGGTCCGAGCCGGCGCTCTGTGGACCGACCTTGAGCAAGCCCAGCTGGTCGACCCAGGCGATGCTGCCGCCGCCGGCGCCGCTCTCCAGAATATCGACGGTGGGGAATTGCAAGGGATAGCCGCTGCCTTTGGTGAATCGATGCACGCGGGCGGCCTCCAAATGGGACGCGGCCGCGGGCGCGCCATCATGAACCAGCGCCACTTTCGCCGTCGTCCCGCCCATGTCGAAGGAAATCAGGTCCTGGTGGCCAGCCAGTTCGCCGAAATAAGCGGCGGCCAGCGCCCCCGCCGCCGGACCCGACTCCACCAGACGGATCGGCTGCGACCGGGCGGCGCCCGCCAGCGCCGAACTGCCCGATGACAGCATTAAGAATAAGTTGCCGCCGAAGCCCGCTTCCGCCAGCTGATCGTCCAGCGTCTTCAAATAGCGCGACATCAACGGCAGCGTGTAGGCATTGGCGACGGTCGTCGAGGTCCGTTCGTATTCGCGAATTTCAGGCGCGACCTCGCTGGACAGGGCCAGGGGAACATCGGGCCACTCCGCTCGGACGATCTCGGCGATTCGCCGCTCGTTGGCTGGATTGCGATAAGAATGCAAGCAGGCGACGGCAATGGCTTCGACGCCTTCGCGCTTGAAATCGGCCACTGCGCGCCGAACATCTTTTTCCCTGACCGGCTCGAGAATATTGCCATCGCGGTCGATCCGCTCTTTGATGCCGCGCCGCAGATAGCGCGGGCTCAGCGGGGGCGGATACTGCAAGAACAAATCATAAATCGCATAGCGCTGCTCCGTCCGCATCTCGAGGACGTCGCGAAATCCAGCTGTCGTCAGCGTGCCGACAAGCGCGCCCTTTTGCTCAATGAGCGTATTGGCGACCAGCGTCGTCCCGTGGAACAGGTTGAGCGGCTCTTCATGGCGCAATCCACAGCTTGCGAGAAAAGTTGCCAAGCCTTCCAAAGCGCCGACCTCGGGGCGCTCCGGCGTGGTCAGCGCCTTGAATATCTCCAGCTCGCCGCTGTCTCGATTCAGCAGCGCGAAATCGGTGAAGGTGCCGCCAATATCGAAGCCGAGCTCAAAACTCATTTCTACCTTCAAACGGATTCGTCAGCTACTTGTGGCTGATGCGCGGATCCAGCTGCGCATACAGCAGATCGACGATGGTATTGGATACGACAAAGATCACGGCGATTACCAGCGCGGCGCCGATGACCGCGTAAAAGTCAAAGGACAGGACCGAATCCACCGCGTAACGCCCCAGCCCAGGCCAAGTGAAGACCACCTCCACCAAAACGACGCCGCTCAAGAGAAAGCCAATCTGAATGCCGAGCATCGTCACCACTGGGATTAGCGCATTGCGGAAGGCGTGACGCAAAACCACCGGACCTTCACGCAAGCCCTTGGCCCGCGCCGTCCGCACGTAAGGCTGGTTCAGCGTTTCCAGCATGCCGCTGCGGGTGAAGCGCGCGCCAACCGCCAGACGCCCCAGCGCCAAAGCCGCCACCGGCAGCGCCAGGTGCCGCAGGCTCGACCAGAAGATATCCCATTGACCGGCGAGCAAGCTATCCATCGTGTACAAGCCGGTCTTGAAGGGCGGCGGCGCCATCAAGGTATGCAAGCGCCCCTCCAGCGGGAACAGATCCAGCCACTTGGCGAAGACAAGCTGCAAGACAAGCGCCAGCACAAATGGGGGAATCGCCATGCCAATAACGACAAAGGCGCGGATAAGCCAATCCAGCGCGTTGCCCGCATGAATCGCCGCGATGATACCCAGCCCCACGCCGGTGATAACAATGACGACGCCTGACAGGATCGCCAATTCCAGCGTTGCCGGAAAGCGCAGCTTCAAGTCATCACTGACCGCCCGCCGCGTCAAGAGCGATTTGCCCAGATCGCCGCGCGCCAAGCCGGAAATGTAAGTGATGAACTGCTCGTGAAAAGGCCGATCCAAACCCAATTCCTGGCGGATCTTCTCGATCTGCTCCGGGCGGGCATCGGTGCCGGCGGCCACCGCCGCTGGATCGGCCGGCAGCACCTGCGTCACCACGAACAGGATGACCGCCATGCCAAAGAGCTTGAGAAGCAGCGTCAGTAGGCGCTCTAAGAGTAGCTTGCCCATTTGCGCAGCTCCTACAAGGCGATGATAACAACTTACCTACCCCCTCCCTGATGCTTCGGGGAGGGGGCAACGGGGTGGGGTAGACCTTGCGAATCGCGCTAGTCTTCCAGCCAGATATCGTAGGGATGCAGATCGCCCGGGAAGCCGTAGGGATCGTATTGATAGCCCCGGACCGACGCGTGCGTCAAATCGATATATTGCGAAAGCATCACCGGTATGACCACCGCATCGTCGATGAGGATCTGCTGCGCCTGGCAAAGCAGCTCGCCAATCCGCGGATCGCCCGGCGCCAGCGTCGGCGCTTCTTCCAACAAGGCGTCGAATTCGGGATTGCTGTACCAAGCCCAGTTGCCGGTGCCGGTATCAATCAAGGACGAGTGATTGAGCCGGAAGAGCATCTCGCCCGAGTATGGTATCGGAATATTGAGCCAGTGGCTGGTCATGTCGTAGGCGGTATCGAAATTGCGCTGGGCGTCGATGAAGGTGCCCCAGGGAATGTCATCCAACACGACCTCAATGCCCAATTCCGCCAGCGCCTCCTGGAAGAGCACAGCGGCGAAACGACGGGGCTCATTGGCGTGACGATAGGCTTGGCGCAGGGAGAAGCCGTCGGCGTAATCCGACTCGGCGAGCAGCACCCGCGCCGCCTCCATATCCTGCACCGGCTCAAAGACCTCGCAATGGCCGATCGTACCGCTCAATGCCGGCGAGCTCAGCGGCAAAGCCACCCCTTGCATCACCTCAATCATCGCTTCGTAGGGATAGGCGTGCATCAGCGCCTGGCGCACTTTCACGTCCGCCAGCGGCCCGTCCTGTTTCATGAAGTGATAGAAGCCTTGCAGCGGATTGCCTAAATTGTAGGTGATGGCATCCGATGTTTCGGCGCGGCGGATGTCGGACAAGCCGGCCCAATCGATCAGATGAACCTCGCCATCTTCCATCAGCAGCAGGCGGGTTGAGAAATCGAGGCCGTAACGGGCGATGAAGGTTTCGACATGCGGTCCTTCCCAACCGCGCCAATAATCGGGGAAGGCGGACATTTCTGTCTGGCGGCCCGGATCCCAGCGCGTCAACTGGTAGGGACCTGTCCCGACTGCGTTTTCGCGGAAGTATTCGGCCGCCAAATCGCCATCCATATCGTTGGCGGCGATCGCATCGGCGCTGAGAATCTTGATATGTGGCAAGCCAGCCCAGAACTGGAAGTCGGCCGCACTCAATTGAATCTCGACGGTCATATTATCCGTTGCCGTGACACTATCGACCGGCGCCAGAATGAAGCCTAGATTGCCCAAGCCCAGCGCCATGTGGCGTTCAAGCGAAACCACAACATCTTCGGCATCTAGCAGCGATCCGTCATGGAACTGCACGCCTTCGCGCAATGTCAGGGTGTAGATCAGGGCATCGTCGGAGATTTCCCAGCCGGTCGCCAGCCGCGGCACAATTTCGCCTTCGCGCGAATATTGTGTCAGCCCTTCGTACATCGCGTTGATAACGTAACCCTCGGTCTGCGATATGCCCATCGCCGCCGGGTCAAGCGAGTTCGGCTCACAGCAGCTGCCAAGCACGAAGGCGCCCGTCCAGGTCACATCGGCGCTGGCCGGGACCAATGCCAACAATAGAACGGCAACCGTCATTAAGATCCTAAGCTGACTCTTCATCGCTTCATCCTTTCCATTTGCATGTTATCGACAGGGGATAGTTTATCTTGTGTCCCCCCAAATGCTAGCCATTGGCCAGATTTCCGCATGCACCCGTGCCGAGCCGCCGCTGCAATGCAGAGAGAGACCCAAGGCGTCAGCGCGCGAGGGGTAAATCCGGCTGGTCATCGTCACCCTTTCGTTGGCGTAGACCTCGACTACGGAACGGTCCAGATAGATCGTCAGATTCAATGCCTCGCCAGCGCCAAGGACAAGCTGACACTCGCAGGGCGCGACGGTGACCTCAGCGGTATCGGTAGATCGCTCCCGCTGTAATCGCAATGTACTGGCGCGAAAGTCGTAGACCAACTCGGTAAACTGTTCGCCATCGGGACTTTGCCGGAATCGAATGTGCAGCGCTTCGCAATCGGCGGACTCGACTCGGCCGGAAATCTCCAGTCGGTCACCGCGCGCGCCACCGAGGAGGTGGGTGCCTCCTTCTGATACTTCTACAAGGTCAGCAAAGAGAGATTCGCCGCGCAGCTTTTTCATTTCAGCCGCGGGTTTGACGCGCAATGTGCCCGATGCTTCCAGCGAGATTTCACGGGGCAAGGTCAAGCAAGAAGCCCAGCCGGCGGCCGCGTATTGATCGCGCGGGCGCGCTTCCCGCACCCAGCCCCACATCAGCCAGCGCCCGGCCGGGTCACGCAAGCTGTTCGGCGCGTAGAAGACATCACCCCAATCGAGGCGCTGCGCCGCGCCAGCGGGCTTGAACTCGCGCTCGGCGTATTGCCCCAGCCAGTAGATCGGCCGGCCGTGAGGCGAGACGACCAGCATGTGCTTCTCGCCCAAATCCAGGAAGTTGGGGCATTCCCAGTTGATCCCGCTTTCGGCCGGATGGCCGATGTACAGCGGATTCAGATATTCCCATGCGAGCAGATCGGGCGAACGATACAGCAGCGCGACGCCGCCCCGCCCTTTGATGCCGGAGCCGAGCAGCATATACCAGAACTCATCGCCTTCTGTCCAAAGGAAGGGATCGCGAAAGCCAATCAAGTCCAGTCCGGGCGGTATCGCCGGAATCACCGGATTCGCCGCGTGCTTGTCCCAAGTCTGCATGCCGTCGTCGCTGGTGGCGATGCACTGCGTCTCCTGATCAATCTCCAGCAGGAACTCGTCATAATAGCCTTGAGGGATGCGCTGCCGATCCGAAGGCGGAATATCGTCTTCGACGCTCCACAGCGTCATATCGGCAACCCCCGAATACATCATGTACGGCAGGCTCTCATGAATGACGACGCTGCCCGACCAGCAGCCGGCGCCATCATAGCCGCCCGCCGTCGGCATGATGGCAATGGGGCAATGTTCCCAATGCGCCAGATCGGGGCTGCGCACATGTCCCCAGCCCATTGGTCCAAAGTCGGCTTCATAGGGATTGTGCTGAAAGAACATGTGCCAGTAGCCATCGTGATAAACGGGCCCGTTGGGATCATTTATCCAATTGGCGGCGGTCATGAGGTGATAGCTGGGTCGCTGCGGGTCGGTGGCGACCACCGCGGCGGAATCAGCGACAGCTTGATTGGCGCTCGCCAGGGTTTGCGCGTAGGAATCGGGCATTATTCATTCCTTGTCACTGATCAGTCTTTGAGCGCGCCGAAGGTGATCCCGCGGTGGAAGCTGCGCTGCGTGACCAAGTAGAGGATCAATATCGGCGTAAACAGGATGACTGTGGTCGTCGCAATCATGTCGTACTTGAAGGTGAATCGTCCCATAAAGTCGATAATCCGCACGCTCATCGGCATCAGCCATTGCTTGGTGGCGATCACGAGCGGGAAGAAGAAGCTGTTCCAAGCCCACATGAATTCGATGAGCGCCAGCGACATAATCGCGGGCCGCGCCAAGGGCATGATGACGTGGCGCAGCACTTGCAGATCGGACCCGCCATCGACAACGGCCGCGTCGATCAATGCGCGCGGGATGTCTTTGAAAAAGGTCGTCATCAGAAAGACGCCGAATGTCAATCCCAGAGCCGCCTGTGGCAAGATCATCCCGGCGTAGGTGTTCAATAGTCCCAGGTCCTGCAGCAGTTGGTAAACCGGGATGAGCACCGAAGTCTCCGAAACCATTAGCCCCGTCAGAACCAGGAGAAACAGCCACTGCTTGCCGATGAATCGATAAACGGCAAATCCATAACCGGCGAGGACGGAAATGACGGTCGTCAAAATCATAGAAGACGTCGACAGAATCAGGCTGTTGTAAAGCGCGCCTTTGTAACCTTGCTCATTGAGGATGAATCCGAAGTTCTGCCATTGCGGGTCAGTGGGCAGCGTCAAGAAGCTTTGAAACAGCTCCCGCGATGTTTTGAGCGCGGCGTTGAACATCAGGTAAATCGGGAACAGGGCAATGAAGACAAAGAGCAGCAAGACGGCGTGGATGATCACGCTCTGTATCATCCTGCGGGAGTTATACGAGCGTTTTTTCCGCGGTGGGCCATTGAGCGCCATCTAGTCCTCCTCATCTTCGGTGACGATTTGCCGGATGACCGCCACGCTGAGCACCAAGATGACAACCGTCAATATCGTGCTCATCGTCGCCGCATAATTGAAGCGCCCCTCGCGCATGCTGTGCCAATAGATGCGCAGCCCCACTACCGTGCTGGCTTCGTTCGGCCCGCCGTTGGTTGCCACAAAGATCAGGTCGAAGAATTTCATGGAGCCAATAATGGTGTAAACAAGCACGAAGGTGATGGCATTGCGCAAAAGGGGAATCGTGACATAGAAGAATTGCTGTAGAGCGCCGGCGCCATCGATCTTGGCCGCGTCATACAGTTCCGGGCTGATGTTCTGCAAGCCCGCCATGAATATCAGCACGCAGAAGCCATAATAGGACCAGCTACCGATCATGTTCACCGCAATCAAGACGATCGATTCGTCCGCAAGCCATGGTCGCCCCGCCAACCCGATCGTCTCCAGCAGCCAATTCAGGGGACCGATGCTGGGATCATAAATCCAGCGCCAGACGATTGCGGCGCAAACAGCCGCCACGGTATGCGGGATGAAGAAAATGCTGGCATAGATTAAGCGCGTCCGGCCCCGGCCGGAAAGTAAGACAGCCAGCAGCAGACCCAAGACGACGGGTAAAGCGATGCTTAGCAGCACCCAGATTATGTTGTGATATAAGGACTTGAGAAAGAGATCGTCCTGAAGCAGCTTGATATAAT
>JAPOWK010000157.1 GCA_026707665.1 Chloroflexota bacterium | reverse complement strand
GAAAACCCGGAAAACTTTCATACTGAACCGCACCATCTCACTACAGGACTATACAGCTAATATCGCCACAGAGGCACGGAGACTCCGGACACAAGCCAGGAAACCTCTGTGCTCTCTGTGTTGCCTCATTTCCTCTGTGGTGAAAATATGCCGACGTTACATATCTTCCTTGGCCGCCAGCAGCACTTCATTCGCCCCGCGCACGGCATCGGGCATGATGTCCTCTGCCCGTTCACCATTAGCCAGCCCTTCGAAAGCCGGGTTGATGTAGTCGTTGGCCGCTTCAATATAACCCGGCGGAATCGCTACAGCGACGCCGTGCTTGGGCAGATAATCGGTCGCGAATTGCGAGTAATTCGGCGGATGGATGCCTTCGCGGATCCAGCCTTTCAAGCCTTCTTCCGTCAGCATCGCCGTTTGGTTGGGGATCCAGAGCCCAATCTTGCAGAAATGCTCCTGATAGAAGGGCGTCGCCAGGAAACGCACCCAGCGCCAGGCTTCTTCCGGATGTTCAGTGCCCGCCAGCACCGAATGGAAATGCGCCTGCATGATGCTGGCCGGCTGCTGCATCTTGGGCAGCGCGCCCGTGCCCATCGCCACACTCATCAGCGACGGATTCATCCAGGACAGCGCCCAGGAGCCATCCACCGCCATCGCCAGGCGGCCGCTATCGACCATCTGCACATTGTTCATGCCCAGGCTGGCTAAGGCAGCCCCGCGCGGCGCAACATGATGCTCATGCACCAAATCGGTGATGCGCTGCAAGCCTTCCATCGCTTCGTCGCTGTCGAGGCCGATCAAGCCGTCTTCGGTGAGAAATTCGCCGCCATTGGCGTGGGCCGCCAAGCCCAGCGGCATCCACCAGAAGGGCCAGTCAACAGCCCATTGCACAATGTCGTCGCTGTCGAAGCCGGCATCGCCCGGATGTCTTCCCGCGCTGTCTTTGGTGAAAGCCTTGCATATTTCCAGGAATTCGTCCCATTCCCAAATCTCGTCATCCTGGAAGCCCGGCGGCGTGATGCCTTCCGCCTCAAACATCTCGGCATTGTAGTAGAAGTGATGGGCGACCCAGGTCGAGCCGATGCCGTACCAGCGTCCGTTGACCTCGCAGCGATTGGCTTCCTGCGGCTCAAGGAAGTAACCCGGCTGACCCAAGAGCGGGTCGTTCTTCACCAGATCAGTGATATCCATCAAGGCGCCGCCGACAGCCAAGGTCTCGTAATTGTCGGACAAGATGAAGCCCGTGTCCGGCGCCGTACCCGCGGCGATGCTCGAGAGCAGCACGCGGCCGTAATCGCCGGCGCTCGGCGTATGCAGCCACTCCACCGTGATATCGTCGTTCTCCGCCTCGAAGACTTCGATGGCCGATTTGACGCCTTCGTCCTCGGCGACGCCGCCCCAACCGCCGAAGGTGATATTGGTCACATCCTGCGCCAGCGCCGGCGGCAGATAGCCAAGCTGCGCCAACATGGCTGCGGCAGTCGCTGACCCGCCGGTCAACTTCAAGAACTCTCTACGTGAAATGCTCATGATTCCGCTCCTTTTTGAACACTTGCCAAAAACTGAGTTTCCATCCGGGCTGCGAGACCCGGGCGACACCAATCTAGCTTGAGCGAATCCAGACGCGCATCTCGCCCAGCGCACGATTCGCCCAAAGATAGTAGGGAATCGCCTTGAAATTGAATGCCGTTTCATTATATCCCGTTTGGCTGTGATGACGATAGAGCGCCGGGCTATCTTCCGCCGGCTCAATCCGAAGCGCCTGCCCTGAAATCACCGAGACGCCGCCAAACAGCCCGCTGTCCAACGACGCGTCCAATTGCGAACTCTCAGGAATGCAAACATTCGCCAGGCGCGCTCCGTTGTCGACTTCTTCAAGACAATACACCAGCGGACCCCGCTGCAGCGCAATCTGACCAGCCGTCTGCCTTATGCTCGGATGCGGCATGACGCGCTCGACCGGCATCGCCAGCGTCAATTCCACACTGTCTCCATCAGACCATTCGCGCGACAGGATCACGTAGCCGCGCGCTGTCGCCGCGGTCTGCGCCTTGCCATTGATCGACAGCTGATAGTCGTAGCACCAATCGGGGATGCGCAGCGCCAATTCGAATTCGGCGGGCTGGGCGGTATTCACGTTTATGCGAATGCTGCCATCCCAGGGGTATTGCGTCTCTTGGACCAGCCGAAGATCACTTCCGCCGACATTCAGCGACACGGCGTTGTCATGATACATCAGCGCGTAGACGCGATCGCCCGCCTGCGAATACGCGTATTCGCCGATGCTCGCGATCAAGCGCGAGATATTTGGCGGGCAGCAAGGGCAGTGAAACCAGGGCGTGCGACGATGATGCCCGTTTTCCAAGTTTTCGTGCCAGCGACCTTGCGGGTTTACGCCCGGATAAGCCGCCAGCGGATTGGCGTAAAAGAACTCGTCGCCGGCATGCGAAAGCCCGCTCAACGACGAGTTGTAGATGGCGAGCTCCATGACATCAACGTAGCGGCTGTCGGGATCGAGATGGAACATGCGATGCGCCCAGAATGCCAGCGCGATGGCGGCGCAGGTCTCGCAGTAGGCGGTCTCGGTCGGCATATCGTACGCAAAAGTGAAGCCCTCGTTATGATGCGATGGACCCACCCCGCCATGCACATACATCTGATGCCGCGTCAGGTCGTCCCAGAGTACGCG
>JAPOWK010000094.1 GCA_026707665.1 Chloroflexota bacterium | reverse complement strand
AGGGCGTGCATACGATGGCGGTGCAGGCGCTGGTGACGGAAACGGGCATCCCGCCATCCATGATTGAAGTGCGCGTCGAGACCAGCTCGGAGATGGTAACCGGCATGACGACCGCCTCGCGCGCGACCTCGCTGATCGGCAACGCCATCATTCACGCTTGCAAACGCTTCAAGGAAGACCTGGAATACCACAAACTGGAAGAGCTCGTGGGCCGCCAATACGAGGGCGAATTCACGGTCGACTGGACGACCAAGCCGGGCGCCATGGTCGAAAAGATTTACACGCATTACTCGTACAGCTACGCGACGCAGTTGGTGGTGCTGGATGAAGACGGGCAGTTGGAGAAGATTGTCGCCGCGCATGACGCGGGCAAGATCTTCAACCCGACCCTTTTTGAGGGGCAGCTGGAAGGTTCGATTCACATGGGCTTGGGATACGCCATCAGCGAGGATTTGCCGATGGAGGGCGGCCGCCCAAAGAGCACGATGCTGCGCAAATGCGGCATCTTACGCGCCAAGGAAATGCCGGAGATGGAGGTCATCGGCGTGGAAGTGCCCGATCCCTATGGACCCTACGGCGCCAAGGGCGTCGGCGAAATCGGCTTGGTGCCGACGGCAGGCGCGGTGGCCAACGCGCTCTATCAGTTTGATGGCGTCCGCCGGCACAAGCTGCCGATGCGGCTGCCGCGGAAGCGTCCGCCGCGGCGCCCGCGGGCGAATGAGGGGAATGGCAAGCGATAGGGACTAGCAGCCGGAGCGCCGGTTGTTTCAGGCGACCTGATAGGTCGCCCCTGTTTACGTTGCGGGCAGCCAACCCCTCCCCCCGGCCCCCTCCCCGAAGCATCAGGGAGGGGGAGCTAGACTCTGCGAGACACAAGGTATTTTGCGTGGGCGGCGGCCATGCCGGGCGTGTATCTACAGTTTTTGCTTTGGCGGGCTGGGATGGCTCTGCTTGCGTTGCGAACTGCAGACCCTCGCCCCTAGGTCACAAGAAGAGTGCGCGGGAGTTGAATGGGGTGGCACGCAAAGTATTTTGTGTGGGCGGCAGTTTCGGCGCGGAAGGGCGTCAAGTGGGGAAGATATCGCCGACACGGAGTTTGAATCCGGGTAGGACGTCGCCGCCGGAGAGGGTATCGTCTTCGCGCAGGGTCTTGGCACCGTCGGCGGTGTGCGTCGTGACAGTTCGGCTTTCGGGATAGACAAGCCAGACGAGGCGCGTGCCGGCGTCCATTAACTGCATGACTTTAAGATGAGTGTCGCTCGTCCTGTTGCTGGGCGAGACGACTTCGACGGCGAGATCGGGTCCCAGTTCGTACAAGTTGAAATCCGGTGGGTCGGGCACTCTTGATTTGCTGACATAGGCAACATCCAAGCCACGAACGGTGTCGCGCCCGTCAACGTTGCGTTCGAGAACGAAACCAGCATCACCTGATGGCACTTCTCCGAGATTCATCGCGTCGACATGGTTCGCGATTTTGACAGCCAAACGTGTTACCGTGAGAGCATGAATCCTCCCTGGTTTGGACATCTCAACAGGTCTCCCTTCCACGAGTTCGAGGAGGCGATCCTGATATTCTGGCTGTTCAGCCAACTCTAGGAAGTCCTCGGCGGAGATGTATTTCTCTTGGATAGCCATGTGTAGATTGCACCCTTCTGTGTCACCCTAGCTCAATCATTGTGTCCACTCGGTGTGCAAAGCCCAAATGCGGGCATTTGCAGGGGCTGTCAGTCGCTCGTTCGATACACGCTCCAATTCGTCACGGTCAACCGGGGAAGATTTTGCTGACGCGGAGTTTGAATCCGGGCAGCACATCGCCGCCGGAGAGGGTGTCGTCTTGGCGCAGGGTCTTGGCGCCTTCAGCTGTATGCGCCACGACTGTGCGACGTTTCGGATAGACTAGCCAAATGAGCCGCGTGCCGGCTTCGAGCAGTTGCGTGACCTTGAAGTGTATGTCGTCCGCTTTGTTGCTTGGCGAAATCACCTCGACCGCAAGGTCGGGCCCCAGTTCGTACCAAGTGAAGTCCGGCGGTCCCAGGTCTTTGGATTTGCTGACGAACGCGATGTCCAGCCCGCGCACGGTGTCGCGCCCGTACTCATTGCGCTCCAGCACGAAGCCCGGATCGCCAGCCGTCACCTCACCGAGATCGTTCTCCTTGACATAAGCGGTGAGTCTGAAAGTCAACTCAGCCACAACTACTCCGTGTATTCGCTTAGGCTTGGGCATTTCGATGATGACTCCTTCCACGAGCTCCAGGACGCGGTCTTGGTATTCGGGCGCATCGACCAAATCCAGGAAGCGGTCAGCGGAGATGAATTGTTCGCGGATAGCCATTTGTCGTTCAAACCTTTCAGCATGTTTGCTGATAGCATGATTGTACCAATTGCGCTGACAGATTCAAACTCACCCCAGAAGGTCGCCTAGACACCGACTGGCGGCACTTAAGCGGGCGACTCACAGAGTCGCCCCTACACGTGTGCTGGAGGCGGGCGGAGCTGGCATTATCCGCAGATGTCGGCGCGGAGCTTGGCTTTCTGGATTTTGCCGAGGGCGTTGGCGGGCAATTCGTCGACGAATATGACGCGGCGGGGCGCCTTGTAGGGCGCCAGCTGCCCGCGGCAGAAGGCGCAGATCTCGGCTTCGTCGGCGTCGGCGCCGCCACGCGGGATGATGGCCGCCAGCACTTGCTCGCCCCATTCTTCGTCGGGGCAGCCGATGACCGCGCAGGCAGCCACCGCTGGATGTTCCATCAGCACGAGTTCGACTTCGGGCGGATAGACGTTTAAGCCGCCGGTGATGATTAAGTCTTTGGCGCGCCCTTTGAGTGTGTAGTAGCCGTCGGGTTCGCGCAGTCCCATATCGCCGGTGCGCAGCCAGCCATCAGCGGTGAGGGCGGCCGCGGTGAGCTGGGGCTGCTGCCAGTAGCCCATGCAAACGTGAGCGCCGCTGATTTGCACTTCGCCGACTTCGCCGTCTGGCATGGGCGTATCGGTCGCTGGATCGACAACGCGGGCGGAAACGCCGGGCAGAGGCTTGCCTACAGAGCCAACCCTGCGCTCGCCGTTCAGCGGATTCGAGAGGTTCATGCCAGTCTCGGTCATACCGTAGCGCTCAAGCAGGGTGACGTTGAAAGTCTTTTGATAGCCGAAGAAGAGATCATCGGGCAAGCGATCTGAGCCGGAAGTCATCAAGCGCAGGTGGCTGAGATCGAAGCGGCGCCCGCCCGCCAACTGATGCAAGCGGCGGTGCATCGTTGGTACGCCCATGAAGACGGAGAAGCGGCGCGAGCAAAGCAGCTCGAGCGCGGCAGCCGCGTCAAATGCCGGTAGGGCAAAGGTAGACGCGCCGGCATGAAGGGCGCCATGCAAGGCGACGACTAGCCCGTGCACATGAAAAATCGGCAAGACATGCAGCAGCACATCATCGTCGCGCCAACCCCAAGCCCGGTGCAGGGCGCGGATGTTGGCGGTGAGGTTGCCGTGGCTGATCAGGGCGCCTTTGGGGCGGCTGGTGGTGCCGCTGGTGTAAAGCATCATCGCCGTCTGATCGGGATCGGTCGGCAAGGGCGCGGACCACTCGCTCGAGCGAGAGGCGACGCGTGCTTCCCAGCTATCGGCCGAGTCAATGAAGGCGAGCGATTCGAGCGCGGGCAACTCGGGCAGGATCGTATCGATCTCGGGCTGTTTCTGCCGGTCGGCGAACAGGATGCGCGCGCTCGAATCGGCTAGAAAATATCGGAGTTCCGTCATCGGATAGGCTGGGTTGAGAGGCAAGAAGATCGCGCCGATTTGCGCCGCTGCCAGATGCAAGTATATGAATGGCATGCACTTGGGCAATTGGACGGCGATGCGATCCCCGGGTTGGATGCCCAGCGCGAGCAATTCATGGGCGGTGCGGTTGACGGTCGACTGGAGCGCGCCGTAAGTGATGGGTGGACTGTTGACGAACTGGATGGCGACTTTGTCGGGCTGATTGCGGCAGTGGTCGGCCAAGGTGTCGAGGAACATGAGATTTCACCACAGAGGCACAGAGGGCACAGAGAAGGACATTGAACTCACAAGGAATATTCGCCATGTGAGTATAAGTCGGATTAAGTTTACATCATTGATTGTCGTGTGGAGCTACTGAATTAGTGGGCGATCAGAATAATTACCGAGCGAGCGCCGACGATGATGGCAAGCTGGTCATCGAGCGGGATCTCTTGGCCGGGTGGGTAGGCGTCATCCGGCGGCGTCATGCTGGTGTTGACGGCCACGTGCCAGCGCAAGGGCTGCGGCAGCCGCGGCAAACCAAATGTGGACGTTTCCCAGTGGGCGTTCATGATCAGGTAAACGATATCGGCGGTGGCCTCTTCCTCTTCGGCTTCGGGGCCGCAGAACATCACCGCCAGTTGGCGGCTCTCGGGCGACCAATCCGGTGACCAGGGCTCGGCGCCATGATAGGAGACGCTTTCGGAAAACTGATCGCCATTGAGTTCGTCGGTCGGTTGATGCTTTAGATAAGCGCGCCGGCGCAGAACCGGGTGCGCCTGGCGGAGCTGAATGAGATGGCGGACAAAATCGAGCAGCGCCGAATTCGCCGACATTTGGCTCCAATCCAGGTAGTTGAGGGCGTCGTCGTGGCAATAGCTGTTATTGTTGCCGCCTTTGCTATGACCGATTTCATCGCCCATCAAGAGCATCGGCACACCTTGACTGACCATGAGAATGCTGAGGAAGTTCTTCATTTGACGGTTGCGCAGATCATTGACGGAGACATCGTCGCTGGCGCCTTCCAAGCCACAATTCCAGCTGAGATTCTCGTCCATGCCATCGCGGTTGTCTTCGCCATTGGCCAGATTGCGCTTGCTGTTGTAGCTAACGAGGTCACGCAAGGTAAGGCCGTCATGGGCGGTGATGAAATTGACGGAGGCATGGGGTCCACGTTCGGCATAAATATCGGGCGAGCCTTGAACACGCGCGGCCATCGCCGCGACCAAGCCGGGGTCGCCCTTCATGAAACGGCGCAGGTCATCTCGGTAGCGGCCATTCCACTCCGCCCAGCGGCCGTAAGCGGGAAAGCTGCCAACCTGATACAAGCCGCCGGCATCCCAGGCTTCGGCGATGAGTTTGGTGTTCGCCAAGAGCGGATCATAAGCCAGCACTTCGAGTAGAGGCGGATCGGGGTCGGGTCTGCCTTCCGGGTCGCGCCCCATGCTCGAAGCAAGATCGAAGCGGAAGCCGTCGATATGGTACTCGCTGACCCAATAGCGAAGGCAATCAAGCAAGACGACGCGCACGACCGGATGATTACAGTTGACGGTGTTGCCGACACCGCTGAAATTCTGGTAGCTGCCGTCGGGTTTCAGGAGGTAATAGATGCTGTTGTCGATCCCGCGGTAAGAGATGGTGGGTCCGTTCTCGTTGCCTTCGGCGGTGTGGTTAAAAACTACATCCAGCCAAACCTCGATGCCGGCGCGGTGGCAGGCTTTGACCAGCGACTTGAGCTCGTCCGTAGGCTGCCCGCAGGCGGCATAACCCGCTTTGGGCGCGAAGAAGCCGATCGGATTATAGCCCCAAAAGTTCACCAGGGTTTCGCCGGTTTCGGGATTTAGCAGGTCATTGTCGAGTTCATCAAATTCGAAGACGGGCATGAGCTCGATACAGTTGACGCCCAGATTTTTCAGGTAGGGGATTTTCTCGATAATAGCGGCGAAGCTGCCGGGCGCGTTGACTGCGGAGGCGGGATGGGCGGTGAAGCCGCGCGCGTGCATTTCGTAGATGATGATATCTTCCAGCGGGATGTTGAGTTGCCGGTCGCCTTCCCAATCGAATTCATCAACATGAAGGCGGGCGCGGTAGGGATAGATGCCTTCTCGCGTGCCGGATTCGCCCCATTTGTCGAGTCCGCCGATGGATTTGGCGTAGGGATCGAGCAGAATGCGCTGGGCGTCGAAGCGATGACCGTTGGCTGGGTCGAAGGGTCCGTCAAGGCGAAAACCGTATTCGATTTCGGCGGGGTCGAGGTCGAGGACGGTCATGGCGTAGACGTCGCCGGTGCGGAATGAATCCAGAAAGGGGATCTCCACCATGGGCAACTCGGCGCCTTTCTGGAACAGGACCAGGCTGCATGATGTCGCGTAGCACGAGAAAATCGAGAAATTGATGCCCTCCGGGGTGACGGTGGCGCCGAAGGGACGGGGTCGGCCAGGGCGAAATTTGAAGCGGCCAAGCTGGTAGTTAGGGAGGGAAGTCATAGTCACATTGTAGCAGAGTTCAGGCGCCGATTGTAACGAATGGTGGTGGTGGAGGTAGTGGATGTGTTCCAATTGAACACAGAGGGCGCAGAGAGCGCAGAGGGGGCGAGCCCTGCGTTAGGGATTGGCGGGAGGGCGAGACAAGGGTCGCCTCTACAGTTTTCGCCAGATGAGATATTCGTTGCAAGGACGGCGGGCGACCTCATAGGTCGCCCCTACAAGGCTTGTCCGGTACTGCAAAAAGCCCGTTTTTCGTATGTCTTACCCCATCCCCGGCCCTTCCCCAGTGAACTAGGGAAGGGTGACTCGACGGCAGACATGGGAGATTCAGGTATCAAAACAGTGAGAAACCTGTGTTACCGAGTGCTCCGCTAGAGCGCTGCCCCTTCCTTAGCTTGCTGGGTCACGTAGGTCGCGTAGACACTGACCGCCGACATTGACCTTCGGGAAAGGGGTTGGGGGGATGGGGTGTAACCGGCGAGAAAGCATGGCCAAGTATCGGACAAGCCTTACAGTTTTCGCCAGATGCGATGTTTGATACATAGGCGGCGGGCGTCTCAGGAATGTTTGCGAATTTGACGAATCACGGTTGATTGCCGACGAGAAGTTGAAGAAAGGCGCAAAACTTGGCATACTAGCAGACGTTATATTAGGACGCTAGCTTCGCCAAATCCGTGATGATGAATTGTGGCTGACGTTTTGATCGATAGTGTTTCCGCGGCGGGTGACCCGAGGGGCGCCCTTATGAAGCCGGTCCGGTACTGGGTCATGCTACTGCGCTTTTTTTACCCCATCCCCCGGCCCCAGTTCCCCCCTCGGTCCCCCCGCTCAACGGGGCGGAATTCCAGCGAGCTAGGGAAGGGGAGCTAGAGTTGACAGATTCAGTAGTAATTTGTGGCATGTCGCAAGGATTGACCCTGATTTCTGAATTGTTGTGGTATTGCTCCAGTTATCTCTGTGTTTGTTTTTCAGTTGCGAACAAGCCTTACCGGGTGGTAGTTTAATTGAATAAGACTTCCGGCTTTTCACAGTCCGCTTTGGCGGGACGGCTCAACCGGTTGATTGATTTCGCGCCGGTCCTCATCGCCTTGATATTGGCGCTGCTGGTGGCTTCGGTCTTGCTGTTGGCGCTGAATGCGAATCCGCTGGAAGCTTACGATTTCATGCTGCAGGGCGCGGCTGGCAGCGAGAACGCGCTTGCCGAGACGCTGGTCAAGGCGACGCCGATTCTCTTCGTCGGCATCGGCATCACGATTGCATTTCGCGGCGGCATGATCAATATCGGCGGGGAAGGGCAGATGATCGCGGGCGCCTTGGCCGGGGTGACCATTGCGCTGATCATGGGCGAGATGCGCGTTCCGCCGGAGCTGGCGAAGGAGAAAGGCGCTTTTGATCTCATCATCGTGACGTGTTCGCTGGTGGGCGGCTTTCTGATGGGAGCGCTTTATGGCGGCTTAGCTGGTTTCCTCAAAGCGTATTTTGATGTCAATGAGATCTTGAGCACAATTATGCTCAATCAGATTGCCGTACAGATGATGAATTTCCTGCTGAACGGCATCTTGCTGGATCCGGCCGAAGCCGGCTTCAACAACATTCCCAAGACGGCGAGGCTAGTCAGCGCGGCGCAGTTGCCGCGGCTTTCGCTGCCGATTGGCGATCCGCATTTATTCGCTCGTACGCGCTTGCACTGGGGTTTGCTCATCGCGATTTTCTTGGCGGTCATCATCTATATCTTTCTCTGGCGCACCTCGCTGGGTTATCGCATTCGGGCGGTGGGCGAGAATCAACGCGCGTCTAGCTACGCCGGCATCAATGTCAAGCGGCAGATGATGTTTTCAATGTTTCTGGCTGGCGGCTTCGCCGGGTTGGCTGGCGTGGTGCAGGTGTTGGGTTTGCAATACCGCTTGCAGACGGATGGCTCGCCGGCGGGTTTCACGGGGGCGGCTGGCTTCAACGGCATCGTAGCGGCGCTCTTCGGCGGGCTCAACCCGATTGGCGCGATCCCGGCGGCGGCTTTCTTCGGCGGGCTGCTGGTGGGCGCGCAGAAGATGCAGCGCGAGCTAGGCGTGCCGGCTTCGCTGATCACGGCGGTCAACGGTTTGATTGTCGTCTTCGTCGTCAGCAGCGAAATCTTTATCCTGCAACGAAGCAAGCGGCGGGTCAGCGTGGCGGAGCAATCGGAGGAGAGTGATGACGGGGAGGAGGATGGGTAGTGGAAAATGTCGCGGCGTTGGGATGTTGTGACCCCTCACCCCCCGGCCCCCTCTCCCACAAGGGGAGAGCGGGAGCTAACGTCGAGCGAACTCTTCACAAGGGGAGAGGGGGAGCTAATGTTGAGCGAACTCTCCACAAGAGGAGAGAGGGAGCATCCCAGAAAGCTGGGGAGGGCACGATACTTTTTCAGCGTGCTGGATATCGCCACGAACTCAGTATTTTCTTGGGCTTTTTCGGGCGACCCAATGGGTCGCCCCTACAGCATTCGCCAGATAAGATGCTTGTGAATACTATGTCACCGCTTTCAGATACAGTCGGACGAAACTTGTAATGGGCTTGGATGATATTCTTACCGCCAGCGTCTTCGCTTCGGCTATTCGGCTGGCGACGCCGTATATCTTTTCGGCGCTGGGCGAGACCTTCGCGCAACGCAGCGGCGTACTGAATCTCGGCGTCGATGGCATGATGCTGATGGGCGCCTTCACCGGCTTTTACGCCGTTTACCTGGCGCAGCAATCGGAGACGATGAGCGAACCGGTGAGCCTCTTGCTTGGGGTGGCGGTTGCATTGATCGTCGGCGGCTTGATGGGTTTGGCGATGGCTTTCGTCAGCGTTACGCTGAAGGCGAAGCAGGGCATCAGCGGCATCGGCGTATATCTTTTTGGTTTGGGTCTGAGCGAGCTGCTATTTCAGCAGTGGGTGGGAACGCCGAAATCGGTCAGCGGCTTCCCGCGGATCAATTTCCCGGTTTTGACCGATCTGCCGATTGTTGGCGAGATTTTCTTCCACCATAATCTGCTCGTTTATGTGGCTTTCGCGCTGGTGCCGATCTCGGCATTTGTGCTCAACAGTACGACCTTCGGCTTGATGATCCGCGCGGTGGGGCAGAACCCGGAGGCGGCGGACGCGATGGGCGTCAGTGTGGCGCGCGTGCGTTTTGCCACCACTACCATTGGCGGTATGCTGGCTGGATTGGCGGGAGCGTCGCTCTCGATTGCGTTGATCAATTTGTTTCAGCAGAATCTCACGGCGGGGCAGGGCTTTATCGCGGTCGCGCTGGTGTATTTCGGGGGCTGGCGGCCTTGGACGGTCGCGGCTGGCGCGATGCTTTTCAGCTTCGTCAATGCGCTGCAGCTGCAGATCAAGGTAGTCGGCGCGGACATCCCGTCGGAATTCGCCGTCATGGCGCCTTATGTGATCACGATCATCGCGTTGGTTTTCGCCACCAAGCGTCATGAGCAGCCGACGGCATTGACCAAGCCCTACGAGAGGGGTGAGTAGGATTGTTCGCCACAGAGGCACAGAGAGCACTGAGATTTTCTGTTTGCCAAGCGAAGATAATATATAGTCGGACGTTTGTATTTTGGCATTTGTTGGAGGGGCAGTCATGAAAAAGATCTTGACAATCGGCTTGTTGGTTCTGCTCTTAATATCGGGCATGGTATCGCTGGCGCATGATGATGTGTTTCGCATAGCGGCCTTGATGCCGAGCGCGACCAACGACCTGGCATTCAGCCAGAGCATGTATGACGCGCTGGTGGCGATTCAAGCGGAACTGGGCGAAGAGGCATTCGAATTTACCATTCAGGACAGCACCTATATTGTGGATGACGCCGCGGTGGCGCTGCGCGACTGGGCCGCTTCGGGCGAATATCAGTTGGTGATCGCGCATGGCTCTCAATACGGACCGATCGTAGAGGAATTGGCGGCTGAGTTCAGCGATGTGTCCTTCGCTTGGGGAACGCGGCAAGACACCTTCGGCATGGATAACGTGTACAGCTATGCGGCCGCCTCAGATGAAGGCGGATATTTCAATGGCGTTTTGGCGGCGCATCTCACGGAGACGGGGGTGGTAGGCTTGGTGGGCCCGATTGAAGTCGGTGATGGCAAATTGTATGCCGATGGATTCGCCAACGGAGTCGCGTCTGTCGATGAAGATATAGAAGTCAACATCGTCTTCATCGGCTCATTCAGCGATGTGCCACTGGCGACAGAAGCGGCAGAGACTCATATTGCCAACGGCGCCGACATATTGACCGGCACCGCGCAAATGGTGGTGGGACCGATCGCGGTTGCGGTGGCGAACGATGTGCTCTGGTTCGGTTCCGATGCCAGCCAAGATGAACTTTCCGAAGATATCGGCGTCGCCTTTCAGATTTACAAGTGGGAGGTGCTGCTGCTGGACATGATCGCCAACATCAAGGATGGCATATTGGGCGGTGAGTATTATAAGCTGACGCTAGCAAACGAAGGGCTGGTGATGGAGTATGACAAGGATTTTGAAGCCAGCGAAGAATTGATAGCGATCGCGGATGCGACCATCGCCGGCATCGTCTCGGGTGATATAGTGCCGATCCCGGAGATGATGGAAGAGGAGTAGAATGCGCCCCTCACCCCCCGGCCCCCTCTCCCACAAGGCGAGAGGGGGGGATAACCGCAGCAGAGAGGGGGGTGCTGCAGATTTGCGAGGGGAAGCGCGTATTTCATGTCCTCGAGATTCGGCGCTCCGGTTTGATAGTGAGGTTGCAGCGTTGTGTTCGATTGTTTATTCTCGGGCGAAGTTGCCCGGTTTAAAGTCAAGTATCCATTCAAGGAGAGTATAGCCATGAAGAAAGTTCTACTGTTTACCCTGATAGTTGCTCTTTTCGCCGGGGTGATGCCGAGCATGGCGCAGGATGTATTTCGTGTTGCCGCCGTAGCGCCCAGCGCCACCAACGATCTCGCTTTCAGCCAGAGCATTTATGATGGCTTGATGGCGATTCAAGCAGACATGGGGGAAGACGCCTTCCAGTTCGATTTCCAGGATGGCACCTTCATTGTCGATGACGCCGCTGTCGCTTTGCGCGAGTGGGCGGCTTCGGGCGATTATGATCTTGTGATCGCCCACGGTTCACAGTTCGGCTCGGTCGTAGAAGAGCTGGCGGCGGAATTCCCCGAAGTCAGCTTCGCTTGGGGCACGGACGAGAATACCTTCGGCCTGGACAATGTATTCGCTTACACGGCGGCTTCCGATGAAGGCGGCTTCGTCAATGGCGTGATCGCGGGATTGATGACGGATTCGAATGTGATTGGCGTAGTTGGTCCGATTGAAGTGGGCGATGCCAAGCTCTATGTCGATGGTTTCGTGGCTGGCGTTGGCGCTTCCAACCCGGAGGCCACGGTCAATGTTGTGTATATCCAGTCGTTTAGCGATGTCCCCTTGGCAACCGAGGCGGCCGAGACGCATATCGCCAATGGCGCCGACATTCTGACCGGTACGGCGCAGATGGTGGTTGGCGCGATCGCGGTCGGTATTGAGAACGGCGCGCGCTGGTTTGGCACGCAGTCCAGCCAGGCTGAGCTCGCCGGCGATTCCGCGGTAGCCTTCCAGATTTACAAGTGGGAGGTCATCTTGGCCGACATGATCGGTCATATCCAGATGGGCGTGCTGGGCGGCGAGTCCTACGTCTTGACGCTGGCGAATGGCGGCTTGGTCATGGAGTTTGCGGGTTAGGGTAGCCCTCACCCCCTGACCCCAAGCTGTTTACCGATGAGAGTAGGGGCGGCACGCTGTGTCGCCCTCGCGTAAGATTGTGATATCGGACGTTTCGGCGCCGCGCGTAGACACTGCGGGTCAAACGCCCCTACAGCAAGCGTAATACCACATGGGCGAGCTAAGCCTCGTCCCAACAACATTGTTGTTCACGGGAACGGTAATCGGACATGGCCGAGAGCGTGAAACAGAAGACAGACTTGCTGCCGACCGGGCACGCGCCGATCAGCCAGTTGGCGATGACGGGGATTGTCAAGCGCTTTCCCGGCGTGCTGGCGGCGGATGGCATCGACTTTGATGTAAAGGCGGGCGAGATTCACGCGCTGCTGGGCGAAAATGGCGCGGGAAAATCGACGCTGATGAAGATGCTTTACGGCCTTTATCATCCGGATGCGGGACAGATCCGCATCAACGGCGAAGCCACCACGATTCGAAACCCGCAGGACGCCATACAGCACGGCATCGGCATGATCCATCAGCACTTCATGCTGGTGCCGTCGCTGACGGTGGCGGAGAATATCGCCTTGGGGATGAAGTCTTCGCGCGGCGCGCGGCTCGACCTGGATGTGGTCAGCCGCCGTGTGCTCGAACTTTCGGAGATTTACAACCTCAAGGTCGATCCCGACTTGCCGATTTGGCAACTGGCTGTGGGCGAGCAGCAGCGGGTCGAGATTTTGCGCGCGCTCTACAAGGGGGCGGCGCTGCTGATCCTCGATGAGCCGACCGCCGTGCTCACGCCGCAAGAGGTCGATGGCTTGTTCCGCATCCTCAATCAATTGGCGGATGACGGGCATGGCTTGGTATTCATCTCGCATAAATTGCACGAGGTGCTGGAAATCAGCCACCGCGTCACGGTCCTGCGCGATGGCCGGCGCGTCAATTCCATCCCCACCAGCGAGGCGACCCGCCCCAAACTCGCTGAAATGATGGTGGGGCGGCCGGTGCTGCTCGAGTATGACAAGAATCCGCCAGACCCGCGCGACGAGCGCTTGATCCTCAATGGCGTGAGCGCGCTCAGCAATCGTGGCACGGTGGGGCTGGATGATGTTACGCTGCGTCTGCGCGGCGGGGAGATCGTAGGCATCGCCGGCGTTTCCGGCAATGGTCAGCAGGAGCTGGCGCAGTGCATCTGTGGATTGCGTCCTCTGACCGCCGGCTCGGTGACGGTGGATGGCAGCGATGTCAGCAACGCGCATCCGTCATCGTTGAATGCGATCGGCTTGTCGCATATCCCGGAAGAGCGAATGCTCGATGGCGTGATCAAGGAGTTTAGCGTCGCCGAGAATTATGTCTTGCAAGATCATGGACATCCTAAGTTCACGCGCGGGAAGATTTTCATGCTCTTCCACAAGATCCGGGAGTTTTGTCGGCGCGCGATTGAGACCTATGAAATCAAGACGCCGAGCACGGAAACGCTGGTCAAGAGCTTGTCTGGCGGGAATATTCAGAAATTGGTGCTGGCGCGCGAGTTGTCGCGAGACCCGGGGGTGCTGATTGCGGCGCAGCCGACGCGCGGCGTTGACATCGGCGCGACTGAGTATATTCATCAGCGGCTGCTGCAAGAGCGCGACAATGGCACGGCCATCTTGCTCATCAGCGAGGATTTGGATGAGATCCGCGCGCTATCGGACCGGATCGCGGTCATGTATGAGGGTCGGATCGTGGGCGAGGTGGAGAATGTGGACGTGGATATTGAGCATCTGGGATTGTTGATGACTGGCGGGGGGTAGGGGCGCACTTAGTCTGTCCTAATCCATTTTCCCTCGTCATCTTGCCTCCAACCCAACGGCAATTTAGGCTGGCACGACTCTGGCAGACTAGGTTCGTTTGGCGCTTCAGCAAACTCGATATGGACGCTGCTGCCAGTCAATTCCCTGATAAGGTTTCCCAAGACAAATTCTGCTTGCTTTCCCGCGCGCTCTAGCATGTCGTCTTCTAGTGATTCTTGCACAAAGCGCTGCATCGCCAAGTGACGGGCAATTTCCGCCATATCCATCCATTCATTGGCAAAGCATGTTGCCGTCCCACCGCCTTGCTGGATGTATTGGTCGAGTTCCTCTATTCGGCAACTTGATATCGCAGGCGCAGGGGCACTAATCACGTAGGAATTCTCGCGAACATGATAGGTGATACTGTTTTCATCAATCTGCTCAAGATCAATGCCGGCCTCAATGACACCTACAGCGGCATGCTTCGCAGAATACTCGCAGTTTAGGTGGCCGCGATATATCACCTCAATGCGAATCTCAGCCATTTCAGTTTTGAGAGTGATCAGTTGACCACTTTCCTGGATTCCTTTCAGTATCCTTGACGGAGGAATCGGCGTGTTTGTTGGCGTCGAGGTCGGTGTCGGAGTCTGAGTGGGAGTGCTGGTGTGTGTGGCGGTCGGCGTAGGCGTGCTGGTTGGCGTCGGTGAATTGGTTGGCGTGTTTGTAGCGGTCGGTGTATCAGTTGATGTAGCAGTTCGCGTATAGGTCAGCGTTGCCGTCGGTGTGGGAGTATCTGTCGGCGTTGCAGTCGCAGTGGGCGTATAGGTCTGCGTTGCGGTCGCTGTTGCTGGCGGGGATGGATTCTGCAAGCCGCCGAATATTGCAGACCCGAGAAGGAGTCCGCCAAAAGCAGCTAGAATGATATATATGATGACGTTGGGCGACGTTCCATTGCCGCTTGGCGATCTTCCCATCGATTCACCTCGCCCGGTCGCTCGACCTTAGACTGCCAGCCAAAACCGCAAGGAATCGCTAGACCATTTTGCTTCGCTCACACTTCAACTGCTACGACTCCACTCGCCTTCAGAGTCCTTAGTCCAACTGAAGGGGGGATCGAGATCGCATGTGCCGTCAAGCTCTATCTCTTCGCTCTGGTCTTCAAAGACGATATCAACTGCTTTTCCAGTCAAATTGCTGACAAAATCGCCTAGAGCCAACTCTGTTTCCTCTTTGGCTTTGTCAAAGATTCCAATCTCAGTCACATCCTCGACGAATAGTCTAATCGCCTCATGTCTACCGAGTTCTTCTAGCAGTTCCCAATCTCTGGCGCCAATGGCTAACGACTGTTCGGTCTGGCGAATCCGTACGATGATACAGTTTGTCAAGACAGGTGCAGGAACGACCAATGTACACTTGTCGTCACATTGCAGACTGTCCACCTTAACTTTCGTAAAATCAATACCCGCCTCAATGATTCCTTCCACTTCATGATTTGCCGCATAATAACCTGAATCCAAAAATCCTGACTTAACAGCCACGGAGATTTCTCGGTAGTGTGGGTCACTCGTTACCGTTACTAGTTTGCCAATACCTCTCAAGCTGTTGATGATAGTGTGCGAGGAAAGCACTTCTGCTACAGGAGGTGGCGCAAGTCTGTCCAGCAATCCAATTACTGAATTGCCGATTGGGGTGAAAAAGTTGATAATCAGAATAACGATCGCCAAGACGAGTCCGTACTTGATGATTTTCAATAGATGCTGAATATTGTTATTGTCCACCAATACACTCCGTTCGTTTTAAGAAATCAAGCATGCTTTGCATTCTTATGACGGCGGATAATAAATGCCTAGCCACGAATTTTCAGGACCGTCTTCGAGCGCGCACGTTATTGTATCCGTCTTCTCCAAATGCTGTAAGTGTTGTTAATCTCCTCCACCACACCGTGTCGAATTCAGTCGCACGGATCTTCTGTTACCGCAACCTCTTCATCAACCCGTATGTTGTCATGACGACGGGTAGGCGGTGTCGGGTGCGTTGCTCCAGCTTTGCAGCGTCTGACCGCCGTCGATGAGGAGGGAAGCGCCGGTGATATGACGGGCGTCATCGGAGGCGAGAAAAGCGACCGACGCGGCGACGTCTTCCGGCTGTCCGACGCGCCGGAGCGGAATCCGCTGGGCAAATCGCGCGAAGAATTGCTCCCAGGCAGTTGGGTCGTCGGTCGCTTGACGAAAGCTCAATGGCGTCTGAATGATGCCGGGGCAGAGGGCGTTGACGCGGATGCGATGGGGCGCCAATTCCAGCGCCAGGTTGCGCGCCAGGGCATTGACCGCTTCTTTGCTCGTCATATAGGGACCGGCGCCGAGAATGGTATCCCAGCCGCCGGTAGAGGACCCCATCAGCACGATGGAGCCGCCGCCACTGTCGATAAGGGCGGGCGCCGCCGCCTTGCATGTGAGCACCATGCCGCGCAGGTTGACGCCGATGACGCGGTCCCATTCTTTTATCGGCATATCGACGAACTCGATTTTCTCGCCGCCGACGCCGGCATTGGCGAAGACGACATCCAGCTTTCCGAAGCGGGCTTGCGCGGCCTCTACCATAGCGGCGCAGTCGTCCGCTTTGCTTACGTCGGCTTGAATGGCGAAGGCGTCAGCGCCGATCTCAGCAGCGACCGCATGCGCGCGTTCCAAGTCGATATCGGCGATGACGACGCGCGCCCCTTCCTCGACGAAACGCAATGCGCTTGCTCGTCCCAAGGCGCCGCCACCGCCGGTGATCAAGGCAACTTTAGCGTTGAAGCGATTCATGAATTTAGCTCCAGCTGGCGCCGCGCCGGCGGCGTATTTACACTTGCGCGTACGACTAATTCGCCATCAATGATGACGCCGGAGATGCCGGGGGTATCTCCGATTTGGATCGTCTCCAGGGCGTCATCGGCGGCGCTGCCAATCGGCGCATCCATGATGACCAGGTCGGCTTCCTGGCCGGGCGCGATGCGACCCGCTGCAAGATTGTAGACTTGGGCCGTTGTGCCGGTCGCCATGGCGATCGCTTGTTCGGGCGGCACTGCGCCAAGCGCGCTGACCCAGGCGATCGTGCGCAGCATGCCCAAGGGAATGACGCCGGTACCGGATGGCATATCGGTACCGATGATGACGCGGTCGCGGGCATCGTGGCGCCGAGCCAGATCGAGGATGCGGGGGATGATGGCGGCGTTGCCGCATTGAATGATTTCGAGGGCGGCGTCGGTTTCGGCGATGATCCGCTCGATATCCGCTAGCGTTGGCGCGGTCGGACCGCCGTTAAGGTGGGACGCGATGTGCGGCTGCACTTTGATGGCGTGCTCGGCGCCGATGGCGTCACTGCCCGGAATGGAAGCGCCGCCGATGTGCATCATGACCGTCATGCCACAGCGCTTCGCCCAGCCTACCATTTCGGCGATTTTGTCCCAATCGTGATAGCCGCCCAGCCCGACTTCGCCCAGATGCTTGACGCCGGCGGTCGCCATTTCCTCGAAGTCGGCTGCGGTGAGACCCGCCTGCAAGAGCAAGCCGCCACCCTGCACCTTCATGCCGCCGGGCCTGTAACTATTCCAGGCTTTCGCGCCGACGATCGCCATTGACTTTGTGCCGATGGCGCCGGTAGGGCGGCCGGGCATGTGCACCTCGCCGGCGGAAATCATGCGGGTGACGCCGCCATGAACGCAGCTGGCGATGAAGTCGACAATCTTCTGGCGCGGGCTGTAATCGCCGATGACTGGATGCACATGCGAGTCGATCAATCCAGGCGTTACCGTCGCCCCATTGGCATTGACGGCGGTCGCGTCGGCGCCGGCGGCGAGCCTGCTGCCGATCTCAGCGATCAGCCCGTCGCGGATGCGGATCGAATCGCCCATTAGAAGCGGGGAATGGAATTCGCCTGAGACTATGCGACCGATATTGTAAATCAGCATTTCGCTCATCGGTCGGCCTGATGTTTACGCTGCAGCGCAACCAGGATATTCTCGAGATTGGTGACATCGCCGTAATGGGTATCAATATCGTATAGGGTGACTTCCTGCGCTTGCGGGCTGGTGGCCATGACCAGGTCTTCCGGCACCAGAACCTTGTAGCGCAGGAAGAAGGCATCGTGGACGGTAGAGCGCACGCAAATGTTCGTCACGACGCCGGTGACGATGACGGTATCGATGCCCCGTTCGCGCAGGGTGAGGTCAAGCGTGGTTTGGAAGAAACCGCTGTAGCGCCGTTTGGGGATGACGATATCATCTTCTTCGACGGGCAGCTCGTCGACGACTTCGGCGCCCCAAGAACCAGCCAGGCAGTGAACCACGCGCATTTCAAAGAGGCTGTCATTGGGCGGGAGGCTCTGGTTGAGCCAGAAAACGGGCATGTGTGCCGCGCGCGCCGCCGCGAGCAGCTTCTGGTGGGGGGCATAGAGCGCCTTCCCGCCTTCCAATACCATGGCGCCGCCTTGGTCGAAGAAATCCTTGAGCATATCGACGACGAGCAGGGCGGTGGTCGCCGGGTTGAATTCGGTGATCTTGTTCCGCTGCTGATGCGATTGCTTCTCCGAGAATGTGTTCCTGGTTGTCATTTGCTTCGCTACCCCTTTCGTTCAGCTGGACGGTTCCGGCGGTGAAGCGGGCGCGATCATCAGGTTTGACCATCGTCGACCCTGATGTCGCTGAGTTGGAGGCCGCCGACGCGCGCGTGTGGTCGGCCGCCGTCGGTCACGGCGATGATGACGAGGATTTCGTCCGCCGCCGGGGCATCTTCCAGGCGAAAGGTCATGGCGTCGAAATGCGAGCGCACATACATCGCGTCTTTGTGGTGCAGCGGCACATCAATGGCGGCGCCGGGACCTCCCTTTTTCTTTGCGGAGGGGATAATCGCCTTCCCGCCGCTGACGGCTTCGCGCAGGGACGCGCCCAGAGTCGGGTGCAGCAAGGCGGCCGCGTGTTCAAGTTCGCCGTCCATGCCGACGATCGCCGCTTTTCCGTAACTGTGAGGTTGCCCGGCGAGTTGGGCGACGGCGGTCTCGCCCAGGCGCTCGCCAAGTTCCGCACCGATCGCGTAGAGATCGCTGAGGTCTTTGATGTAGCGCCCGGCGAAGGGATTCTTGATCAGGGCGCCGGCCGCCACCTTGCGCGAGGGCGTCGCTAAGCGACGAAAGCCCTCGTGGTAGATGATGTCGGTGATGGTACGGATTCGCACTAGGTCCATTCGTACTGCTCCCAGGAGAAATGCGCTTCATAGCCGAGCATCGCCACCGCTTTGGAATTGTCAAACAACGATTGATTGCCGGAGAGGCGCGTTCGAATTTTGGCGTCCGGATAATAGGTTTGCGCCAGTTGAAGCGAATCCGTCTTCATGAAGGTGTTTGGCGCGCTGATGTAGAAAGCCTCGTGCCCGCTGATATCGGCTTCCAGCGCGAGGCGGCACGCACCCGCGACATCGCGGGTATCTATGTAGCCCCAGAGATTGGACGCGCCGCCCGCAGGATCGTCCCACAGGGGCCTCAGGACAGATTGGAAGGTCTGCGGTGTGTGAATCCAGGGGAAGCGCAAGCTGATGACCGACAATCCGCCAGCCATCCGGCGGACAAAAGCGCGCGCGATGTCTTCGCCCATAGTCTTCGAGAGCGCGTAGGCGTCCTGTGGCGCGTGAGGGTGCGCCTCATCTATTGGCAGGTAAGCCAGGCGGATGGGCTGGTAAAAGAAGGGCAAGCCCAAGACTGACATGGAGCTGATGTAGACGACGCGCGGGATTTCCAAATTGGCGGCCGCCTCGAAAATGTTGAAGGCGGCCATGACATTGGTGCGGAAGACCTGATCGGGCGTATGGTGAATGGGGCGTGGGATGGCGGCGAGATGCACGATGGCGTCAACGCCGTGGCAGGCGCCGTAGACCTGTCCCAGATCTTCACAGTCCACGAGCCGAAATTCAGCGATGGGATGCGGCGGCGGCCGGCGGTCGATGCTGACGACAGCGTAGCCCGCCTCAAGCAAGTGCGAAACGACGGCTGATCCAGCGAGACCGCTGCCGCCGGAGACTACGATTTTCATTCTGAGTAAGTCCAAATTATTCGTGAAAAATATGATCGGAATAATATGGCGAGAGTGGGCGAGCCACCGGCTCGCCCGTACAAGGTTTCGTTTCTATTGGAAATTTCTGTCATGCGGCAGTCATTCTCTCTGCTGACTTGTAGTCACTTGTCTGCTCGCTTCTCTTTCGGAGGGTGAGAAGCCTCAAGTCCCCGTCACCGGTTCCATCCAGTTGGGCGCGCCGACGGTCGTGATGCTCATGTGGGTCATATTTGTGCCTTCGACGGCGCCGTGCCAGTGTTTTTCACCGGGCGGGAAGTGAATGACATCGCCGGTTTTGGCGACGCCGCCTTCGCCCGCTTCGTTGCCAAAGCGGCATTCGCCCGCAGTGACGAGGAGCACCTGCTCGCCCGGGTGCGTGTGCCAGTGGGTGACGGCGCCGCTGGTGAAATGCACCAGCGCCACCGATACACCGCCGTCGGCCTGCGCCGCTATCAGTCGGTCCAACTGTGACGTTCCTCCGGAAACGTAAACGTTGGCGGAAGATTCCCGTTCTTCTTTTGATAGGTGTTTCATCTCTGTTCTCCTTAGTAAATCCACGAGAGTAATGAAAACGCGGAATGCCGCGATTCTACCCCATCCCCCGGCCTAGTTCCCCCCTCGGTCCCCCCGCTCAACGGGGGGCGGAATTCCCAGCGAGCTAGGGAAGGGGAGACTTTCGAGCGGATAAGTATTATTACACGACTAACTTGGTTCTACTTTGATGATCGACTAAGCAGAGCGCAGCAGCGCCCAACGCAAGTACAAGATGCCAGCGAGATATAGCAGGGCGCCGGATGCGATCAGCAGATAAGACTTGCGCGGCGCGCCTTTGAATTCGCCTGTTGCCAAGCCCCAAACATAAGTCCAAAGCTGCGATGTGGTGCCAATGGGCCAAGAGACGGCGGCGGTCAGAGCGCCAGTAGCGAAGGCGTTGATGATGTTACCGCCATAGTGCGCGCTGGCGGCGATGAGCGAATAGCGGTGCATCCTCCAGCCCGCGCGCAGAAAGGTGGACCATTGGCGGCGCAGCGTCAAAACGGCGCCCGATGTCAGGACCACGCCGATGAGCGAACCGGTCACTAATACGCTCACGAAGGAAAGCGGCGTCAGCCCGTACTCACGGCCAGGCGCTCGCAGCGAATAGGATAATCCGAGCGGGTAGGCGGTGATGATAGCGGCGGCGAGGCCGACAAGAGCCATGTTTTTTACGATTAGGCGTCTGCTCGTACCGCCAGCGGCGTCGCGCAATTGACGTGGGGCCGCCTCGAAAAGCCAGCGGTCGCGGACGATTCTCGCCCGGACGGTGGCCATGGCGGCGGCGAAGAGCAAGAGACAGGCGATCGCTAGATCAAGCGGGGCGAGAGCGGCTGGCGTACCGCCTACGAGGGCGGCCAGCGATGTGCCCAGAATCAGGCTCATACCGGTCTGTACTGGCGCCGTCACCGATAAGCCGACAGCGGTGAAAACCGTCATGGTGATCCGAACGCCGATGACAAATACCCCGCCGGCCGCCAGCGCGACGATGATGATCGCGGGCTTCTGGCGCCATGCTTGCGCCAACTCTTTGAAGAGTTCCTCCCCCAGCACGATCTAGGCGAGAAGCCAGACGAAAACGAAGGCGAAGATGTAGATCCCTAGGAAAAAGGCGTCCAGCGGGTAGCTGTCCAGCTTCTTGAGGAGGACGGACCAAGATCCCCAGAGGAAAGCGTTGAACAGCCCGCTCACGATGGCGACTTCCTGCGTCATCAGACTCGGATGGCGCGGATCATCTCGACGGCCAATTCGACATCGGCGTTGGCGTCGGCGCCGGTCGTGCGAACTTCGCTATCCTCGCGAATGCAATCGTAGAAGTGCAGCCATTCCCGGCGGAAGGCTTCTTCGTGAGAGGCCGGCACCACCTTTGTGATTGGCGAGCCGTCTTCGTTTTGCTGGATGGTCACGGTGGTGGGCGCGTATTTGACATAGGGATTGGGGAAGGCGATGCTGACGGTCTCGCTTTTGCCGTAGGCGGTTAGCTGCTCGTCCCACCAGAGATAATCGGGCCAGACACCGGCTTCAAATACACAGCGGCGCTGCGGACCGAAATCGAGCACGGACAGGATCTCGGTCGGTGAGATGGCGTCGCTGAAGAGGACGCCTTGTGCCGCGCCAAATGCGCCGCGCAGGATGGCCAGATCGTGGCTTGAGAGCATAAGCAGCATATTGTAAAGACCCGACAGATGCGCGTGGCTCCCTCCCAGCGCCGCTTGGGAGGCGGCTTCGATTTTCGCGGCGCCGTCGTCCAGCACGCGCTGGGGGATGTCATCGCCAGCGACCAGCGTATATAGCGGCTCATGCACGGTGAAATCGCCGGCGAAATCGTGGGCGCGGATCAACCGCACGTCTTCCATCGCTCGCATGCGCGCCATGCCGTATTCGTAACCGGGATCGTATCGCTTCATATAGCCGACCATGAGCTTGACGCCGGCGCGCTTGACAGCGTCCAATACGCGGCGCCCCTCGGCTGGATCGAAGCAGAAGGGTTTCTCGACGAAGATGTGTTTTCCAGCGTCGGCGGCGGCTTCGGCGATATCAGCGTGATCCATCGTCAAGATGGCGACGATGTCGATATCTGGCTGGGCGAGAAGTTGCTCGTATTCGATGTAGCGGCGGCTGACCCCGTACCATTCGCCGACCGTATTCACCACATTTTCCGAGATATCACAGAGGGCGCCAATCTCAAATTGCGGCAGCTCCTGCAGATAGGGCAGATGCATGATCTGGGCGATCTGCCCGCAGCCGATGACGCCTACACGTAGTCTGTTCAATTGGGACCTCCTTCTCAAGTCGTTTCAAGTAATGGTACAAAAAAGTGACATGCAGGCGGGCGACCCAATGGGTCGCCCCTACAATTCGTTTGTGTGGCGCTCAGCTTTTGACGGCGCCGGCGGTCAAGCCTTCGATGAACCAGCGTTGCATCGCGACATAGAGCACAATGACCGGAATCGTGACCATGCTCAGCGCCGCGAAATAGAGCGTCCAGTCGGCTGAGTAGCGATAGAAGAAATTGACCAAACCCAGGGGAATCGTCTGCAATTCAGCTTGACGGATGAAGATGAAAGCCAAGAAGAATTCGTTCCAAAAGAACATGCCCTGAAAGATCGCCACCGTCGCCAGCCCGGGCCGCGCAAGAGGCAGCACGACATACCAGAATACCTGCAGGCGATTGGCGCCATCGACCAGAGCGGCGTCTTCCAGCTCGGGCGGGATCGACATGAAGAAGCCACGCAGAAGGAAGATGCTGAAAGCCATTGACGTTCCGGCGTAGACGAAGACGAGACCGAATCGACTGTTGAGAATGCCCAAGGTCCTGACCACGATGAAGAGCGGTATGACGGTGACCTCGGGCGGGATCATCATGGTCGCCAGAATGATGAGAAAGATCGCCTGCCGGCCGGGGAATTGCAGGCGCGCCAGGGCATAGGCGGCGATCGAAGATACGATTAGCAGAACGGTCAAGCTGAGAACGGTGATGATGATGCTGTTGCCGATGCGCGCGCCCAGGTCGGCGATGCGCCAGGCGTCGACGTAATTCTGCCAGACCATCATGCGAGGGGGTCCCCAGACATTGTTGAAGAGATCGGCGTCAGTTTTCAAGGAGCCGAATACCATCCAGAAGAGCGGATAGATCGTCTGAACTGTGGCGATGATCAAAATGGCGTATACCAGGAGCAGCTTGAGACGATCGCTGAGATGCTGGGACAACAGATCGGGGAAGTTTTCGGGATTGGTGTGTCTGGCGGCGGTTGCCATGTGCTCTCCCGGCCTCAGAAGTTATAGGCGCCGCTGCGGCCAATGCGGATATAGGTGAAAGCGATGACGGCCACGACGACGAACAAGGCGAAGCCCATCGCCGAGGCGTAGCCCAGCTTGCCGAAGCGGAAGGCTTGCGTCACCAGATGAGTGAGCACGACTTCAGTGGTGTGATTGGGTCCGCCGTCGGTCATCACGAAGACCAGCTCGAAGTTTCTGACGAAGGCGCCATTCAGCGAAAGGAGCACGCTGATGAAGGTCACCGGGGCGAGCAGGGGCAAGGTGATGCGCGTGAGCCGCGTCCAGGCGCCAGCGCCGTCGATGATGGCGACTTCGTAGAGATCCTTGGGGATGGATTGCAAGCCAGCCAGGAAGAGCACCATGTGAAAGCCGGTCCATTTCCAGATATCTACGGTGATGATGGCGCCGAGCGCGGTCGCCTGATCGCTGAGCCAGGCGCGAATAAGGCTATCCAAGCCAAGCAATTCCAGCCCGGCATTCAGCAGGCCGAAGGTGGGATTGTAAATCCAGGACCAGAGCAAGCCGATCACGACAAAAGAGAGTGTCACCGGCAGAAAGAGGGCGGTGCGAAAGAAGATGACGCCTTTGATCTTTTGATTGACGAGCAGCGCCAGAAAGAGCCCCAAGACATTTTTGACCAGTACGACAGAAATGGCGAAGATGATCGTATTGGTCACCGCCTTCAGGAAGACATCATCGCGTTCGATCAGCCGGATGTAATTCCGCGTGCCGATGAAGACGGGCGAATTGAAGCCATCCCAGCGGTGAAAGCTCAAGTAGAAACCGTAAAGAATCGGTATGATAACGAAGATGATCAGTAGGATGATGGCCGGGGTCATCATGAGATAGGCGGAGAGATGGCGATAGAAGCGCGGGTAGCGTTTCCGCCTTGTGAGCGCGCTGTCGGCGGCCGCCGGGTGATTGAGATTTGAAGGCGTATTAATGATTTTCTATTCCCAATATGCGCTCGCCGGAAGTAAGCGTGGGCGAGCCGCCGCTGCGCGTAGACACAGCAGGTCGCTCGCCGTACAACACGCTTACTACTTTGGCGAATTCTTTCATACGTCGGTCATTATCCTCATTTTCTTGGCGCTAGGAGGATTATGAGCAAGCTGTCCTGAGGTCCTTGCTCCAAGAAAAAGCGGGACGTTCTAAGCGATATTCAGTTGTAAGCCCAGGTCCTTAACGACATAGTCGATGCTTTCGAGGCAGCTTTCCTCAGCCGTTTTGTGCGATGCGTCCAGCTCGATGAGGGCCAGCCCGTCGAATTCGCTTTCGAGCATAATCTCGACCATGGCGGGAAAATCAACCACGCCCGCGCCCAGCTCGCAGAAGGACAGATAGCGCGCATAACCTTCCAGCCCTTCAAAGTCTTTTGCGTCCTTGAAGTGAATGTAATCGATGTGCTCCATGTAGGTGCGCATGATGTCCACCGGGTCGGTGTCCTTGATGACCAGGTGAGCGGGATCAATGCAGAGCCCGACCAGGTCGGTATCGACGATCGCCATGAAGCGGTCGAGCTGCTCGCGGGTTTCGATGAAGCAGTCCAGGTGCGGATGGTAAACGGTGCGGATGCCGAGCTTGTTGCTGAAGGCGCCGAGTTCTTCGAGCGCGCTGGCGAAATTCCGGAAGTCGGCGTCCGTTTGCGGCTTTGCGGCGACCGGCGGACCACCGCCACAGACGAGAATCTTGGAGCCGAAACTCTGGAGAAATCGCGTCACCGCCATGACGCAATCGCGTTCGTAGGGCCATAATTCGGCGTTGGTGTATTCGCAATTGGCATAGAGTGAAGAAAGCCGCAATCCATAATCTTCCTGCGCCTTGTTGAAGAGATGCATGCGGCGCAAGAAATCGGTGTCGGTCAACATATCGGGGGGACCCGAGTCTTGAAGGGTCATGAAGCGGCGGGCGAAGTAATCGCTGAGGCTGTTGAAGATCAGCGCCTCGTACCATACGAACCCAACTTCCGCGAGAAAGGGAAAACCTTCTTCGGGGCGGCCCTCAAAATCCCAAGTATTGAGATGATAGCCGATTTCAAACTTCTGCTCTTTTGGCATGGAATATTGTCCTCAGTGTTTCCAAGAAAGTGATGAAAATCAGGGACTGCTGTCATTCTACCCCTCACCCCCCGGCCCCCTCTCCCACAAGGGCTGCGCGTAGGTCGCGTAGACACTGACCGCCGACACTGACCGCCGACACAGCAGTTCGAGAGGGGGAGTCCGCAAGACTAGCTTTGTTCTGCTTCTACTGCCGGGGAGATGGTGGCGGATAGTCCCCCCTGCGTCAGGGGTTATAGCCGCCTCCATCAATCGGTTATCAGAATCGATCAACTCACTCAATCATCGTAGGAGTAGCCATCGAAGACGAGATCGTCGAAGACATTCTGAATCGAAGCCATGCCTTCTTCGGCGGTAATCGTGCCGCCGACGATGCCCTGGATGGCGCTTTGGAAGGCGTCATTGATCTCGGTGGGCCAGATCCAATCGAGGAAGCGCGCGGTGTTGGGGAAGTGATTGGAACGCAGATCATCGGCGATTGCCGATTCGACAACGGTCACGCCTTTAATCGAGGTCGCCAGCGGCTCCATGATGCCGAGGTGCTTATCGGCGATATCGGGCCGCGAGAGATATTCGAGGAAGGAGACCGCGTGCGGCAATACTTCTTCGCTGACCCCGCTGTAGATGCAATAGCCGGAGTCGGGTCCACCGCCGTGCCCGCGCGTGCCCGGTACATCAGCAAGCTGCGGGAATTCAAAGACGCCCCACTCGAAGTCGAGGACATTCGCTTCGATCCAGGGCAGTTCCCAGGTGCCGCCGTAATAGATCGCCGACTGCTGGCTGGCGAAGGCGCTGCGCATGCCATCCCAGTCGACCGAGAGCGAATCGCGATCGAGGATGCCGTCATCGACGAATTGGCCGATGCGCGCCAAGGCTTCGACATCGGGGGCATCGGTGAATTTGGCTTCACCACGCAAGTTCTGTACCGTCTTGGCGATGGAGTCGCCCATGGTCTGCGCGGCCGTCTCGAAATACCACATGGGCCACATCCAGACATTCTTGCCCTGATGCAAGACGGGAACATAGCCCGCTTCGTCCAGCGCCGCCGCGACGGCAATGAAGTCGTCGTAGCTATCAGGCTCAGCCAAGCCGAGTTCAGCGAATACATCGACATTGTAGAAGAAGGACGAGGTGGAGACGGGCGAGACCGGAATGCCATAGACGCGGCCGCCGATCGTATAGGCATCAAGCGAGGCCGGTTCAAATCGGTCGACCCAGGGCGCGATGTCGTCAGTGATGTCTCGCAAAACGCCGCGCCGGACATAAGCGCCATTGGTGGGATTGGCAGCGCAGCCGATGACATCCATGCGCTCGCCGGCGAGGTGCGCGGTCAGGAGGCGAGTCACGCCGCCATCGATGGGACCTTGGGCATCCCAAACGACATCCGATACGTCCGGATTCTCAGCCAGGTAGCCGTCGATGACCTCTTGCTCCACCTGCGCCTGTATCTCGTCCGGCGCCATGGAGCCGAGGTTGTCGAGCGAAGTAGGGCCAAAGACATGCAGAACGAAGGCGTCTTGGGCGGCGACACCGCCAAAGGCAAGCGATGTCAAAATCAGGAGTAGAGAAGAACAGAGAACTTTTTTCCACATTGGTGAATTGCCTCTCGTCTAAGTAAACATTGCGGAAGTTTGTTTGCGCGACGAATATAACACGTTGGATGCGGCGCTGCAAACATCGGCGCTTAGCGCTTGGCTACTGGGAAATGCGCGCGCGTTTGTTTTGCCGCTCACCCTCCGGAGCCCGCTCCTGTTTACGTTGCGAGCGGTTCACCCCTCACCCCCCGGCCCCCTCTCCCACAAGGGGCGCACGTAGACATTGCGGTTCGAGAGGGGGAGTAACGCGCAGGCAGACGCATGGTATTTTGCGTGGGCGGCGGTTTTAATGCGCTTGTGTCTACAGTTTTCGCCTAGAGAGAAGCTTTTGAGGTCTAATGCGTCGCCCTTAAGTATGATTGAGACAAACCTATCCTGTCCTCAGCCATAAAGGGGAGAGGGGGAGTAAGGCGCAGGCAGACGCATGGTATTTTGCGTGGGCGGCGGTTTTAATGCGCTTGTGTCTACAGCTTTTGCGACTCCATGAGAGCTTCTCGGCCGCATTAGAATATGCCTAGCAGAATCGTTGTAGAACAAAGTTTGGCGGCGCAGGAAAATCGTATAGCATTGATTGAATCCAAATGGAGTTGTAGCCATGACATTTCCGTCCGATTACGTTGAACGAGTTTACGCCGGGGTACTCGGTAAGATCATTGCGGTCTACCTGGGGCGCCCGATAGAGGGCTGGTCCTATGAGATGATCATGGAGCGTTTTGGCGAGATCCATTACTACGTGCATGAGGCGCTGGGCCTGCCGCTGGTGGTGACCGATGACGATCTGTCAGGGACCTTCACTTTCGTGCGCGCCATGTCGGACTACGGCAACCGCGCGGATCTGACGGCGGTACAGATCGGGCAGACCTGGCTCAATTACATTGTCGAAGGCAAGACCACATTATGGTGGGGAGGCATCGGCGATGTCACTGAACACACGGCTTATCTCCGGCTGAAGAGCGGCATCCAGCCTCCACGCAGCGGATCCATTGAGCTCAACGGACCGGTCATGGCGGAGCAGATTGGTTCGCAGATTTTCATAGAAGGCTGGGGCATGATCGCGCCGGGCGACGCCGAGCTCGCGGCCGAATTGGCGCGGCGGGCGGCCAGCGTCAGCCACGACGGCGAAGCGATCTATGGCGCGCAGGTGGTGGCGGCTTTGGTCGCTCAGGCTTTTGTCGAATCGGACATGGGCAATCTGATTGACAGCGCCGTGTCCTTGATCCCCACCGATTCGACCAGCTACCGGATGATTGAGCAGGTGCGCGAATGGCACGCGCGACAGCCAGACTGGCATCAGACGCTGGGGCAGATCGACCGCGAGTACAGCCGTGATCGTTATCCCGGGAATTGCCATATCGTGCCGAACCATGCGCGGATCATTCTGGCGCTGCTCTACGGCGATGACGACTTTCAGAAATCCATGATGGTCGTCAACACGTCTGGCTTTGACACGGACTGCAACTCCGGCAATGTGGGCTGCATCATGGGGGTAAAGAATGGTCTTGTTGGGATCGAGTGCGGACCAGACTGGCGCGGTCCGGTCGCGGATCGCCTGTATTTGCCATCGGCGGACGGCGGCAGCGGCATCAGCGATGCGGTCGGTGAAACTTTCAAATTGGTCAACATGGGGCGCGGCATGCGGGGATTGGCGCCGCTGGCTCCAAAAGATGGGGCGCGCTACCATTTCAGCCTGGCTGGGTCGGTACAGGGATTCGAGCCGGAAACGGAGCCTGCATGCAAGAATGCTGTGACCATCGAAAATGTGCCGGGACACAGCAAAATCGGCGAGCGATCGCTGGCGTTTCGCTTCCACCGCCTGGCGAAGGGGCGCATTGCCAGGGCAGCTACGCTCACGTTTATCCCCTCGAAGGACATTGCCGATTACTTCGACGAGCGCGGTTATCGCTTGCTTGCGTCGCCGACCCTGTATCCAGGCCAGGTGGCGCGCGCAAGGCTCGTGGCGGACGCCGCCAATGTCGATACGGTGACGCTGAGGCTATATGCGCGACATTACAACGAAGATGATGCGCTAGCGATCATCGGGGGCGAGTCTGTAAGGGTTGCGCCCGGCGGGGAAGTTGAGCTGTCGTGGCGCGTGCCGGAGACCGGCAACCAACCCATTGCCTGCATCGGCATTGAGATTAGCGGCGAGAATGGCGCCAGCGGCAGCGTCTACCTGGATTGGCTCTCTTGGGATGGCGCGCCCAACATGCAGTTGAACCGACCAATCATCAGCGAAGCGGGCCAGGAGAAACGGGTGCGACCGAAGTTCTGGAAGAAAGCCTGGATTTACGCGCTGGATTCCAGCGAGCGATTCGATTCCTGGGACTACTGGACGCAGGCTTACAGGCTGATACAGAATGAAGGCCGGGGCATGTTGTTACAGGGGACACGCGACTGGACCGACTATCAGTTGTCGGTCAGAGCGATGCCACGAGTCTGTGAAGCTGGAGGAATCGCCGTGCGCGTCCAGGGCTTGCAGCGGTATTATGCGCTGCTGCTGAGTAAAGATTGGACCCGCATCGTTCGCGTCCTGGATGGTGAAACGGTCCTGGCGCAAAACGACTTCGGCTGGTCGGTTGAGCAGGAATACGATCTCCATTTGCAGGTCGAAGGCAGCAAGCTGACCGCCTTCGTCAATGGCGAGCGGGCGCTTGAAACAGTCGACCCCGACAATGCCTTGACTGGCGGCGGAATCGCCCTGATTGCGCAAACGGGATGCATCTACTTTGACGACGTCGCCGTCAAGCCGGTCTAAAGAGCATCATTGTTGCCAGATTGAGCGCATTGGCCAGACCGACAGTTTATTAAGCTGACCCTTCCCGAAGAGGCGCAGACCCCGGCTGTCGGCTCGCGATGGGTAGATGCGGCTGCAGATGCTCGTCCGGCCATTGGCGATGATCTCCAACACCGAGCCGTCAAGCAGAATGCGCAACTGCAAGCTTTCGCCGGGCGCGAGTTCGTGCGGCGCCTCGTTGGCAAAGGTTTCGTGACCCTGACCAAGGCTCGATCGCTCGCGGTTCACGCTCAGCAGTTCTTTTTTGGGGCAGTAGCTGACGCGCGTTTGTTCGGCCCCGTCGGGAGCGCAGGCGAGCGCCAGACCGACTGTGCCCTCTAGCTTGAAATCAACCTCAATATCCAAAGCCAAACCCTGGATCTCGAGATGATGGTCGCCGCCGGTCAGCCGGATATCGCGGATCTGGGTTGGGTTGCCACGAAGCCGCTTTAGCTCCGGCACGGGGACCATGTGTAGCTGTCCATTACGCAGGCTCAGTTCACGCGGGATGGAGTGGCAACCGGCCCAGCCGGCGGCGACATGCGCTTCTTCGCTGCGCCCTTCACGCAGCCAGCCCCAGAGCAGGCGGCGGCCCCGCGCGTCTTCCATGGTGAAGGGCGCGTAAAAATAGGCGTGATCCAGGATTCCGCTGGTCTCGGGTTGAAACTGCTGATCAACATAGTCGCCGATGAAGTAGAAGACGGTGAAGGGAATCTTGCGCCCTTTTCCGGCAACGATCAGCACCCATTTGTCGTCCAAGGGGAAAAAGCTGGGACATTCCCAAACGCAACCGTCTTTCGCATAGTTGCCAGTCAGCAGAGGATGCAGGAATTCCCACTGGATGAGGTCAGGCGAGCGATATAGAAAAACAGAACCACCGACCGGTCTAATGCGAGAGGCGAGCAACATATACCAGGAATCGCCCTCAGGCCATATCATCGGGTCGCGCAAATCGGTGGACTGTTTGGCCAGGTTCGGGATTTCACTCAAGATTGGGTTGCCACTGTATTTCTCCCAGTTGAGCAAGCCGTCCCGGCTGGTGGCGATGCACTGCGATTGCTGACCATAACCTTGAGGACCTACGCCGGTATAGACCGCTGTTGGCAGGCCATCGTTGTCTACCACAGAGCCTGACCAGCAGCCGGTGGCATCGGGTCCGCCTGGGGTTGGAGCGAGCGCGACCGGCAGATCCCGCCAGTGAATCGCGTCTTCGCTAACGGCGTGCCCCCAATAAGCGAGGCCAAAGCGGGGGCTCTCTGGGTGGTATTGGTAAAAGAGATGGTAGTCTCCGCCCCAGTGGATCACACCATTGGGGTCGTTCATCCAGCTTGCGGGCGCGATAAAGTGATAGACAGGCCGGTGGAAGTCCCGCGCCAAGTGGCGGCGTTGCTCGGCGAAGTTGGGATTGGTTGCAGTCATAATGAGCATTCCATGTTTTCGCTCTGGGCATTACATAAGAGATGAGTGGCAAAGGCCAGCGTTCCAATCATGTGAAGGTCCCAGTCTATATATACCAAGTTGACAAGCGTAAACACAATATAGTATACTCCCCTCAGCAATAACTGAGGGGAGTACCCGGCTACTGCCGTCTGGCATGTCTAAAGTGCCAGATGACCACGAGCAACATTTGCCCGCGGACACGAACAGTTAGCCTAATGGAAACGTAACCGTTCACAGCCTCCTCCTTTCAGAATAAACAAGCGCCCTGCATGGCGCTTGTTTGCGTTCTGGCGAAGGATTACGCCGCAGTTAGCTTATCACAATACGAGACACTCGGCGACAGTTACTGTAAGAATAGGTGCTGCCAGCCCTTACCCCTTCAAGCCGACAGAGGCGATGCCGCCGATGAGTTGCTCTTGAGCGAAGAAGAATACCAGGATCGGCGGAATCATCATCACCAGGTTGGCCGCCATCAGCAGATTGGTGTTGGGACTGTAGCGCGTGGCGAAGTTCGCCAAGCCGATTGCGATGGTGAACTGATCGGTATTGTTCAGGTAAATGAGTGGTCCCAAGAGATCACCCCAGGAACTGAGAAACATGAATACCACCACCACCGCCAGCACGGGACGGCACAGAGGCAAGATGATGAAGCGAAAGATGCCAAAGTAACTGCAGCCGTCGATTTTGGCCGCTTCGTCCAGATCACGTGGGAAGGTGCGCATGTACTGGCGGATGAGGAAAATGAAGAAGGCATTGCCGGCGAAAGACGGCACAATCAGGGGCAGATAAGTCCCGTACCAGCCCAATTCAAGAAAGAGCAAGAATTGTGGAATCATCTGTGATTGCCAGGGAATAAGCATGGTGACAATCAAGACGTTGAAGAGAAATCCGCTGCCACGAAAGCGCAGCCGGGCGAAGGCGTATGCCACCAGGGTACAGGAGAAAATCGTGCCGACGACATTCCCGCCAAATATAATCAAAGTATTCAGTGTGAAGCGCAGGAAAGGGCGTACCGGGTCCAAGAGCGCGGTTTCGAAGTTGCGCCATTCAAAGTGCTCGGTGGGAAACCAATGCGGCGGGATACTGTAGAAAGGAACGTTATCCGGCTTGAGCGCCGCGGTCAGCATCCAGGAAACCGGAAGCAGCACAAAGCCACAAAGGGCGATGAGAATCGTGTAGAGGACGAGCAAACGCAGGAGTTTGCGCGCGCGGGGAATGATATCATCGCGCAGACGACGCGCGGTCGAAATATGAGACTGCTTCGGAGATAGACTGCCGCGCATGACTAAGCTTTGTCCTCCTCGCTCTCGTAATACACCCAGCGCTCGGAGGTGCGAAAGGTGATCAATATGACGACTGTTGCGATAACGACCAATGCCCAGGATAGAGCCGAGGCATAACCGAAGCGCCCGTTCTGGAAGCCTTCTTCGTAGACATTAAGTAGATAAAACTGGAGCGCGCTCGCTCGCGTGCCGCCTCGCCCAGCCAGAACGTAAGCGACATCGAAGACTTGAAAAGCGCCGACCAGACCGGTGATGAGTTGAAAGAAGATGCTGGGCGTCAGCATGGGCAGCGTCACGAAGCGAAGTTTCTGTGAGGAATTGGCGCCGTCAATGGTGGCGGCTTCATAGAGGTGGGGCGGGATATTCTGTAATCCAGCCAGGTAGATGATGACCCCGCCGCCGACGCCCCAAAGACCCATAAGGATGACGGCCGGAATCGCCCAGTCGCGGCTGGCAAGCCAGCGGGGCGGATTCGCGACGCCAAAGGCCCCCAGGACTTGATTGACCACGCCGACATCGGGATTCAGCAGAATGGACCACAGGACAGCGACAGCGGTTCCGGCGATAACGGAAGGCATGAAGAGCACAGTGCGGAAGAAATACATGCCTCGTATTCGTTGATTGAGCAGCAGGGCGAGCGTAAGACTGACCACGGTATAGATGGGCAGCGACATAATGACGAAGCGGAATGTCACCCGAAGCGAATTATAAAAGTCGCGATCGGCAAACATTTTCTCGTAGTTTTTCAAGCCAACCCAGTTGGGTGGCGTGAGCAGGTTCCAGTCCGTCAAGCTGATGAGCAAGGACGCGATGACAGGACCGATGATGAAGACGACCAAGCCGATGAGCCAGGGCAGCAGGAAGAGGTAGGCGATGCGTTCTTCGCGCCGTTCCATCGTTCCCAGCGTCCGATTGAGTTGCATCCGGCCTGTGAGGCGAGACTGTTTAACCGCGTGCATAAGCTACAATGTCCCAAGGTAGCGCCGCAGTAGCAATTCCAAGTGAGGCCTGCGAACTCGGATTCGCCGTCTTCTACCCCATCCCCCGGCCCCTTCCCCAGCGAGCTAGGGAAGGGGAGTACTGCTTGGGAGTTGTATTTCGCATCATCTAATTGGAAATACTGTGTCCCGCAGCGCCACGATTACAGGGCGATTACTAGGATTCGAAGGTGTCCCAGGTTTCCCAGAGCTGATCCAGGTCATCCTGAATGACCGGCGCGATTTCGTCCAGCGCCTCTTGCGCCGGAATACCATCTTCGATCATCAAGCTATTGATCGCTTCGGCTATCTCCCCGTAAGCGCCCCAGACAGTGGGAACGAAAACGGTTGAGCGGCCCAAACTTATGGCTTCCAGCAATTCCTGCCGGCCCTCGCTGCCGGCCGCCCAGTTCATTTCTTCCGCCATGCGCATATTCATCGGCAGCCCGCCAGCTTCGGCGCGCAGCCGGTTGCCTTCCGTTGCCCAAAAGAGAATGAATTGCAACGCCTCTTGGAGGTTGTCGCTGCCGCTGAGCGCCATCAATTCATCAGAGCCGGTGTACACCCAGGCGGGGTCACCTTCAGATTCCACCGGCGGCGGCGCAGCGCCCCAATTCACGCCGGCAGCTTCGAGCAAGGGCTGGGCAATCGGGCTGTCCGCCATCGCCATCGCCAGTTGCCCGGCTGCCAACATATCGTTGGCCGAGTTGCCCGCCAGGCTCAGGTCAGCGGAAGTCAGGATCCCTTCCGTGCCGGCCATATCGGCCACGACCTGATAGAAGTGCGCGGTCGCCTCGTCATTGACATAGCCGATGACGCTGCGGCCATCGTCGCTGAAGTAATTGGCGGCGTCCATCCACCAGGGCATAGGCAGCGTCCCGCCCCAGACCCGCGCTGACATATCATCACTGTAGACCGAAAGCTGGGCGACAAGATCGGCATACTCGTCAATCGTGATCGGCTCCGTCGACGAAAGATGCGGCAGGCCGGCGGCATCAAAGACATCCTTGTTGTAGAAAATGTTGTATCCGGCCGTGAAGGTGCCCAGGCAGTATACGCGCCCGTCCAGCGAGCAATTTCTCGATACGGCGCCGGCGTTGTAATCTTCAATAGCAACGCCCGCAGATTCCAAGACCTCGTCAATAGGCGCGACCAAGCCGGCTCGGATCCAACGGATGACGTAGGGGAAAGCGATGTCCGGCGGCTGCCCGGCGAGGAAGGCGGTATCCAATTTCGTGACGTATTCGCCTTCCGGCACATCAGTGATTTGTACATTGATGTTTGGATGCGCGGCTTCAAAAGCCTCGACCACGGAGGGCAAGAAGCCAGTGCCATCCAGGAACATCCACAGGTCAAGCGTCACTTCTTCGTCCTGCGCAACTGCAGTTCCAAAAGCGGAACTGAATAGAATTGCAGTGACAGCCACGAGGAGAATTCGGTTAAGGCGGTTCATTTTCTATGTCCTTTCTTGTCAGCAAGATGTGCGGGTAGTCCGATAAGGTCGCGCTAGTTGTTTGGCAAGGCGAGTCCTCCAATCTATTCTGCGTGGGTCGAATCATGGTCCATGCGTTCGTTTGGAATTTGGGCGCAGCGTCCTCCGTTGACCACCTGGCGAAGTTTACCCGATTTAGCCGCGGGAAGGCTATCGCGAATTGACAATTCATTGAACAAGGCTTGGTATTCGATGGCGGTCTGGCTGAGCCCCTGATGAGACGGCGCAGCAGAAACCGCGGCCGGTGGGGCGCGATAGTGGCTGGTTAAGCGATGGCGAGATAAACTTGGATTCCGGTTGCTGTTGGCGTCTCGCCGATTAGGTAGTGAAAGCAGAAAGAATCATGCGCATTCGTTTGATCTTGGTCCTGGTCGTGTTGCTCAGTTCGGCGCAGTCGGCGATGAGCCGCGACAACAACTTGCGGTCGTGCACCAAGGCGGAACTTGCCAGTCTTGCCGACATGCGTCCGACATTTGACGCGTTGATTATGGATGGGCAGATTATGCAATCCCGCGCGGATTTCCGCGCTTACATTACAGATTATTTTACGTGGCGCGAAGATTTACGAGAACAGACGCCGCATTGTGCGGAAATGTTCGAGATTGCGCTGCTGATGAATCAAATCGCCAGCAATCAAGTCGCGAGAGCCGCGCTTGACCGTGCGCTGCAAGTCGAGGGTCAGTCGACCAAAACAAATCCCTTTGTATTTGAGGAATATGGCGAAGGCAATCTACCCGACCAGTTGATGGCGCGGATCGAAATGACAGAAGCTAACCTGAGCGATGCAGAGCGGACTTCGCCGGAAGAACGCGGTTTGCCGCCTTGCACGGATGCCGACGTGGACGTCTTTTACGCTGAAGTTATCGAGCGATACTACTCGCAGCTGGAGTTGTTTAGCGGCGATACGAGCTTGACAAATCTGCTGAACATCATCGAGACGCAGCTGCCATGGCGCGAGCAAGTTTGGGCAAGCCTACCAGCTTGCGAGAATATGTATGAGCTCACTTGGCTGATGACACAAGCCGCCAGTGATATGGTGGTATTGCTCGCGTTTTATCTCGCTGATATGAAGCCACAATTTGAACTTTACAATGAGGAGACTTCTCGCCTTTCGGCAGCAATCGCGCAAATGGCGCCTGCATTTCTGGGCGAGGCAGTCCCGGATGCGACGCCTACGGATAGTTCCCTGCCCGGTTGCGCCGAGTCTCAACTTAAAGACTTCCCTACGATCATTATGGAATATGCGCAACTGGCAAGTGCCGCCGGTGAAATCGCATCGTTTGACGACGTGTTTGCCCTGGGGCAGCGCCAATTTGACTGGCGCGAAAAACGCTTTTCGGACTGGCCGCCTTGCGCCGAAGCGCTTGAGCTGGGCTTGCTGATGGACCAGTCGACCAGCGATGTCGTCTTGGTCATGGCGATGTTACTCGCCGGCGTCGAAGAGGACGATATTCCCCACATGGCGGCCATGCATGCGGGATCGGCCAGGATATCGGCCTTGGTGACGCCCATCTTGCAGGGCGAGCGCGCGGGAACTGATACGCCCGTTGCCACTCCCTTGCCTCAATGTACTGCAGGGCAGCTCGCGGTAATCAGTAATGAGGTCAAGCCGGACTTTTTGGCGATTATGGATGCCAGCTCCGCGGTTGAGACGATTCAAGACTTGCTCCGCTTGGACGAAATGCAGATCGCGTTTCGGGAAAATGTTTGGAGCCGCTTGCCGGCTTGCGCCGAAGCCTACGATATCGCCTGGCTGATGTATCGGGTTACCGGTGACGATGTGCTGACCTGGGCGCTCTTGGCTGCTGGCGCTGACGAAGAAGACATCCCGCAGAGCGCGTCCACGCTTGCGGGAATCGGTCGGCTGAATACGATGCTGGCTGAGATCGGCGAGGGCTAGTCGGTTAATGCTCTATTGCGCGAATCGTTGGTGACTTGCCAAGCCATCCTGTTTACGTTGTGAGCGGACCCCATTCCCCGGTCCCCTGCCCAACGAGTCAGCTGACGACAGGACAGGTTTTCAACGAGCAGTATATCGTCGCGGATACTGTATGTTCTTGTGTTTTATCGGGCGACTCACAGCGTCGCCCCTGTTTACGTTGCGGGCGGCTCACCCCTCACCCCCCGGTCCCCTCTCCCACAAGGGGAGAGGGGGAGCTAAACGCTGCAGGACGCAAGGCATTTTGCGTGGGCCGCTGCTGGGCAGCGCGAGTGTCTACAATTTTCGCCACGAAAGATGCTTTTGGAATCTACGGTGGCGCCATCACGAACGGGTGAGTCAAACCTATCTTGTCCTCAGGCCGAGTCAGGGGGGAGCTACGACAATGAGGGGCGCACGGTATCGCGCGTGGGCGGTCGCTCTGCGGCGCGCGTGTGAATAGCAGGAAATTGGGCACAAGTTGCGGATACGACTAAAGTGTGATACAATTCGTAATAGGCGCATAAGTCCGTCAGAAGTATTAGCAATCCCCTATTCGTTGGCACTTATGATGCATTGTCGATGTTCGCACTATCGTTATTCATGGCTGGCATGGAGGGCGCCAGTTTTCCACGCCGCGAAAAGAGGCTCCCACGCGAAGGCGAGAAACTGGAAGTTCCTGGTCAACCTCCGGAATCTCTCGCGTATTCATTTCCGCCTGACAGGCGAGGGCAGGGTGACCAAGCTGGATAGCAGCATATTGTTGTACGAAAAAATCGTCGAGAGCCTGCGCTTCGGGATCCAAGTGGCGGACAAGGCCATGCGCGAGCCTCGTCGGTGCTGCCGGATGCGGCGCGGATTGGCGTCGCCGTCAGTGTTCCGGATTGTGCGTTAGCTGAACCAGGGCGGGCAGAAAGGCACGCATTGGGAGTACCACGTTCTCATATATAAGTGGCGTTGGTTTAGCGCAAGGAGCGTGCCAATGGAATCTCATAACGCGGTTGCGTCAACTCAAAGTCGTGATTAGGTAATGGAGGTCAATCTGATGTACAGACGATATGCGGCGCTGCTGCTTTTGGTTTTACTCGGGCTGTTGGCTCTTGCGCCGGCTTTGGCGCAGGGCGACACGCTGAATGTAGCATGGCCCTATCAAGTGCCGCCAACCGGACATTTCAACACCTTTGCATCGGGCGGCATCACCCTTGGTCAATATCAGGATTTGCATGAGCCCCCGCTGGCGGTCTTGCTGTGGGCAACGGGCGATTATCAAGGCATGGTTGCTGAGGAATTCGGCTGGGATGCCGACGGCAACTACGTGATTAAGGTGGTTGAAGGCTATAGCTGGAGCGACGGCAGCGCGATGACTGCCGACGACCTGATGGCGACCTTCAACATATTCCGTTTGCGCGGTGATACCGTGTGGGCCAATATGAGCGGCATTGAAAAGGTCGATGACTCCACAGTCAAATTCATGATGGACGCGCCGTCCAGCCTGGTCGAGCGCATCATCCTCACCACCAATCTGCGGCCCGCTAGCGTCTTCGGCGATATCGCTGATCGGGCGGCAATGATGGATGCGGGCGGCGAAGGCTGGGATGATCTGCTGCAGGAGCTTACGGCTTTTCGTCCGGAAACGCCCGTTTCTGGCGGTCCTTATACCATCCTGCCCGATACGATCAATGAAGCCAACTTGATGATGGAATTGAACGCGGGTGGCTTTGCTGGCGACATCCAGAATTTCGACATGGTGCGCATGTGGAATGGCGAGACTGAAGTCGTGACGCCGCTGGTCAGCAATGAAGAACTCCACTACATCACGCATGGTATTCCGCCGACGACTGAAGAAGCGTTCGCCAACCAGGGCATCGACATTGTTCGCTCCGGAATGAACAACGGCCCGGGCGTATATGTCAATCACGCGGTTTACCCGCTGAACTTGGTGGAGGTTCGCCAGGCGATTGCATACGCGATTGACCGTATCCAGAATGGCGTTGTCAGCCTTGGCGACTCCGGTGTGGCGGTCGAGTACATGACTGGCATGAGCGACGGCTTGTCGGAAGCGTGGCTGAGCGACGAAACGCTCGATGCGCTCAACACCTACGATCATGACCTGATGAAAGCGGAAGAACTGCTGCTAGGCATTGGCTTCAGTCGCAACGACGCGGGCACGTGGGTGGACGACAATGGCGATCCGCTGGCTTTCGAATTGACTTTCCCGCAAGAATTCGCCGACTGGTCGGCCGCGGCCGAAAACGCCACCGCCCAGTTGAACGACTTCGGTTTCGAAATCACCACGCGCGGCGTGCAGTTCCAGCAGCATCCGCAGGACATTTACTCGAGCAACTTCGAGATGGCGATTCGCAACTGGGGTCTGGGCGATCCGATTCCTGGTCGCAGCTTCCTGCAGGCGTACAACCGCTATAACGGCCAGGGCGCCATGGCTGGTGAAGCGGGCGGTGGCGGCATGAACTTCGACAACAACGTCGACTACAGCGGCGGCATGATCAATGTGTTTGACGTGTCCAATGCCAGTTCACAGGGCGTGGACAGGGCGTCCCAGGCGGAACGGGTCACGCAATTGGCCCTCTCCTATAACGAAGTGCTGCCGGCGATCCCGCTGTGGGAACGCTACACCAACAATTCGCTGAATCGCGGTTTCATCAGCGTACCCGATGTCAGCGACCCGATCTTTGCCAACTTCGGCGGCGGCGCTGACAACTGGATGACCTATCTCATCCTGACAGGTGTTACGGCGCCGGCCGAGATGTAGAAGCAGATACGCCGATCGGGCATTTCGCAGCAAGACTCGGGGGCGGGTTGGCAGCCCGCCCCTTTTCGATTTATAGTTTTGGTATGGTGTCCCCACCGAGTCGCGACCGAGAATGACGTTTCAAACCGCATAAGGTACGAAGCGCAATAGGCCTATCGCCGGAGGAGAGAATTGGCAAGCCAAAGCCTGAACGCTCCCCTAGAGACGCCTGGCTTCGACAGGATTATCGACGCGCTAGGCAGGGCGCTCAAAAGCTACACTGTACGCGTATTTGTACAAGCTATCTTAACCATCTGGGCGGTGGCGACGCTGACCTTCTTGCTTGTGCGCGAGATGCCGGGCAACCCGATTGATGTTCTTATCGAACAGATTCTCACGCAGGAAGGCATATCGTATCAGGAGGCTTATGATCGGGTCGCCGCCAGCTTCAACTTTGATCCCGACGCCTCGCTGCTGGATTTATATTTTGATTGGCTGGGTGATCTGCTTAGATTTGACCTGGGCACGTCAATAACCTCACCCGGGACTGAGGTCATCGACGAGATTGCCCGGTTCTTGCCCTGGACCGTCTTTGCCGTGGGCATGGGCCTGCTCATCAGTTTTGTCTTGGGCATCGTTCTGGGCATGACGATGGCCTATTATAGAGATTCTTTCTTGGATCATTCGCTATCGTTCTTGTCGTCATTTATGACCGGCGTTCCCAATTATATTTGGGGCCTGCTGATCATCATCGTGTTGGGCATCCAGTTCAACCTGTTTAACGTTGGTGAATTGCGCGGGACATACGATATTCGCCTCGTGCCGGGCCTAAACGCTGAGTTTCTGCTCAGCGTATGCAAACACGCAGCCCTGCCCATTGCAACCTATGTCATCGCCACATTGGGCGGCTGGATGCTGAATATGAAGAGCAGCACAATGGGCGTACTCAACGAAGATTATGTGAACGTAGCGGAGGCGCGCGGGCTCAAGGACAAACGCATCATCACGTCCTATGTGGGGCGCAATGCCTCTTTACCCTTGTTCACGCAGTTGACAATCGCGGTTGGATTCGTATTGGGCAGCGGAGTTGTCATTGAGGAGATCTTCGTCTACTGGGGCATCGGACATTACCTCTTCCAAGCTATCACGGTGCGCGACTACACCTCAATGCAAGGGGTGTTCCTCATTCTTACGATGGCGGTGGTCTTCTCGAATCTCTTCGCCGATTTGACTTACGGCATGCTGGATCCGCGCGTCCGGATTTCCGGCGAGCGATAACATGGACAGCCGACCGACGCCGACTTCCCTGATCGCAATCCTGTGGATTCCCTGGTCGGTCCTGCGCGCGGCAGTACGCTTCATCAGCCGATTGCGCTCCAACATTCCGGGCATGATCGGTTTCATCGGGCTGGTCGCCTATTTCATCGGCACTTTTATCATGCCCCGATTCATCGAATTTGACAGCGAACCCAATCTCGACGAGATCGTCGGTCCGATTGGGTCACGAATCCAACTGGCGGTGCATCGGGAAAATGCTCATCTGGTTACATTCGAGGACTTGGCTGGAAAGACAGTGGGCGTCGTCGATCAAACCGGCGGTCCCGACCTCATCGCGCCCTACGCCCATATTCTGACGATAGAGAAATACCGCTGGACCAGCCGCCGCGCCGGGCCCGGCCTGGAAGCGTCCCTGATTGACCTCGCCAATCGAGAGATTGACGCGCTGCTCATATTTTCCAAAACCGTGACTGAACTTATCACCAACCAGGAAGATCCTGAGTTGAGAGCGCTCTTCAACGAAAACATCGTGATATCGAATCGCGCGCTGGGCCCGCCTCACCTCCTGGGCACGGACACGCAGGGGCGCGACATCGCCACGCATGTCGTGCATGGCGGCCGCGTACTGATTCTAACGGCGCTGATCGGGGGCGTGATCTCCACGTCGGTGGCCCTTTTCCTTGGCTCCATTGCCGCGCTGACCGGCGGCGTCCTCGATAGCGCCTTAACCGCCTTGACGAATCTGATCCTGGCGATACCCCGCTTTCCGCTGCTGGTCGTGATGGCGGGCGTGATCCGCTTCAACAATACGCTTTACCTCGGTGTGTTGATCGGATTGCTAGGCTGGCCAGCCTTGATGCGCGCCATCCGGTCACAGGTCCTCAGCTTGCGCGAACGCGACTTTGTTGAAGCGGCTCGCTCGCTCGGCTTGAGCACCAACCACATCATGTTCCGCGAAATCCTGCCCAATATGATCAGCTACGTCATGATCAACTTCATCTTTTCGATCACTTTTGCCATGTACGAGCAGATCGGGCTTGTCGTTCTGGGCTTGGCGCCGATCAATGACTACACTTGGGGCGTGATGCTGTATTTCGGTCGGTCGCGCGGGACTTTGTACAACCCCGATGGCGCCAGTATGGCGCTGTCGCCGGTGCTGGCGATCGCTTTCTTCCAGGTTTGCCTGGTGCTCTTCGCGCGCGCGCTCGAAGAGATCTTTGATCCGCGCCTGCGGGCTGCGGTATAAGGGTCGGCATCATGTCGCCGATGCTGCCGCCCGATGTGGTTCTCAAGGTCGACAACCTATCTGTCGTTTATCGCACCGATCGAGGCGACGTCAAGGCGACAGCCAATGTGTCTTTCGAGCTTAGAAACGGCGAGGCGATGGCGCTTATCGGCGAGAGCGGCAGCGGCAAAACCACCATCAGCCTGGCGCTAATCCGCAAGCTGCCCAGGAACGCTGTCATCAAAAGCGGTCGGATTCTCTATCAGCGCAATCAGAAGGTTCAGGATGTACTAGAACTGAACAGCCGACAGCTGCGCGAATTCCGGTGGAACGAATGCGCGATGGTGTTTCAGGGGGCGCAGAATGCCTTCAATCCAGTACTGAAAATCCGCAGACAGTTTGAGGACACCGCGCAGTCGCACGGTTGGACGGACAAATCAGCCGTGCGCAAGCGGGCGCTCAGTCTGCTCCAACTGGTGCGCCTGGACCCCGAGCGCGTCTACGACGCCTATCCGCATGAACTGAGCGGGGGCATGAAGCAGCGCACCTTGCTCGCGCTGGGGGTACTGCTCAGCCCGCAAATTGTGATTCTCGATGAGCCGACCACCGCGCTCGATATCCTGACGCAGCGCGCCATCATTGATGTATTGAACGACATGCAGCGTCAACTGAATTTCAGCATCATATTCATCAGCCACGATCTGTCTCTGGCGGCGGAAATGGCGGATCATGTCGCTACCGTTTACGCCGGCGAAATTGTCGAACTGGGCGGCGTCAACGATATATTCTACCGGTCGCTCCATCCATACACGCAGGGCTTGTTGACATCAGTGCCGACGCTTGAGCATACGCAAGACATGCTGCAAAGCATCCCGGGATCGCCGCCAAACCTCATCACGCCGCCAAACGGATGCAAGTTTCATCCTCGCTGCGGATTCGCAGATGATGTGTGCATGGAGGATAGCCCGCCGCTAACTGCCGATATTGGCGGACATCTGGCCGCCTGCTGGCACAAAGATCGCTTGATCGAGAGCCGAAAGACGCGGGTCTAATGTCGTCGTCCGTTATCGACCTAAAGCGCGTCTACCGCAGCTTTAAGTCCGGTCGGGACATCGTGCCTGTCCTGCAAGATATCAACATCTCAGTCAACCGACTTGAGTTCCTTTGTCTGGTTGGCGAGAGCGGCTGTGGCAAGACAACCACCGGCAAAATCATCTGCGGTTTGCTGCCGCCAAGCGCAGGCATCGTCGAGTTCGAAGGGGCGGATATCGCCTCCTTGCGCGGCGAAGATTACCGGCGCTTTCGCCGATCGGTACAGATCATTCATCAGGATCCGTACGCCTCGCTGAATCCGACGCAGACCGTCTCCGAAATGCTCAGTTATCCGCTGGTCAGACATAAACTCGCACCACGGGGCCGCGGCGTATTGCAGCGCGTACACGAATTGCTAGAATTGGTCGACTTGACGCCGGTGGGAGACTTTGTCAATAAGTATCCACATCAACTCAGCGGTGGCCAGCGGCAGCGCGTCAGCATCGCGCGGGCGCTCACCACCGAACCGTCTGTCATCGTCGCCGATGAGGCCGTCAGCATGGTGGATGTCTCCATTCGCATCGGTATCCTGCAGATGATGATGGACCTGCGCGATCGACTGGATGTGACGATCGTGTTCATTACTCATGACCTGGCGCTGGCCAAGTACTTTGCCTGGGATGGCCGGATCGGCGTCATGTATTTGGGAAGGCTGGTTGAAATAGGTCGCACGCAAGAGATTATTCGCGATCCTCAACACCCGTATACCAGGGTCCTGCTGTCGGCCATTCCCGAGCCCGATCCGGAAAAGACCCGCAGCAAGCAGCATATTCAGTTGCGGAGCGAAGACATTCCGCGCCTGACTGAATTGCCTCCCGGCTGTTCGTTCCATCCGCGCTGCCCATGGTATATGGCTGAGGTCTGTGATCAAGAAGTGCCTGAGTTGTCCGTCTCTTTCCAATCTGGTTCCGATGTGGAAGTGGCATGTATCCCATTGCAGCGCGGCACGGAGTTGGTGCTTCATGACGCCTGAATTGCTCAAAGGCTTTTATCGAATTGCGATCTTTGTCCTGGGCGTATCGCTCGCCTTGCTCTTCGTCGTGAAGCCGGATTCAGCAGAATTCGTCGTGACCCTGATGTCGATCGGAATTGGCTTGGTTTTGCTGGTGGCAGTCATCCTGACAAGCCGATACCTCAACAGGTGATATCGATCTGCGTCAACCCGGCAGGTTTGCTCAAGCCAGACGGTTTAAGATCGGCGACAATGGCTGACCTCGCAATCAGTCGTCAAGATGCGTCACTTTCAGGGACGAGCGATTGGGGCGCCAGGACGACACCCTGGCGCAGTTGCAGGGTATTGAGGGCGCTCTTCAGAACGAAATCCAGATGCATATCGGCCATTTCCTTGGGCGAGTATTTGTGGATGTTATCCAGGTAAAGGTGAATGAGGCGGCCGGTGAGCGCTTCGACGGCCATCAAGGATAGCTCGAATGGCACCTTTGTGTCGTTTTGGCGCTCGTAGCGGGCAGTTAACAAAGCCAGGGCGGCTTCATCGATCGGTTGACGCACCGGGCTATTTCTGGGCAGGCTGAGGTAGATGCGGTAGAGGTCTTGAAATTCGAGGATGAACTGAAACAGCGCCAAGGATTCGTCGTAGAGCGTGTCTTGCTCGGCGATGCGCTGGTGCAACGTTTCCCAGGCGGGCGTCACGATCGAGGCGAGGAGTTCGTCGAGGCTGCGGTAATGGCGATGGAAAGAGGCATAGCCGAGCTGGGCTTCATCCACCACCGCCTGGATGGTGAGATTCTCAAATCCGCGCTCGGTCGCTGCTCGAATGAGCGCCTGGCCGAAGAGCTGGCGCGTTCTGATGACGCGGGGATCGACGTAATCTTTGCTCATTTGGCGATACTCCGAACAGCGTGGCGTTGAATCCACTCCCGGCGCGATTCGATGGTGGCGGCGACGGTCGGCATGACGAACAGGTCGTTGCGCATTTGCGCGACCGCTTCCGGCCTGTATTCGTCCATGTGGTCAAGTTTGTCGCAGTGTCGGTAGAGGGTGGCTTGACCGAGCAGGGCATGTTCCGCCAGGCCGATGCCGGTGAAGTCTTTGTGAGGGCGCCTTCGCGGCAGCTCGCGCAGGGCCGCGCGTCGGGCTTGTTTGTAGCGAACCAGGCGAGGATCGCTATATACCATGATAAACCTCCCAAGAATGGTCTGTCTCCGTCAGACAGGTTCTAGCTGATAGGCAGGGTTCTCCTGTAGCCATTCTGGGCGCGGCTTGATGGCGGCCGCTTGGATAATGAGGTCGTGGAAAAAGGTTGCCATTTGCTCGGGCGAAAAAGCCTCGATGTCGTCCAAATAGAGAATGAGCAGGTTCTCGAGTCCCTGTACCATGTGGAGTACGGCGACATCGAGCGGAACGCGGTCGGGGTTTCGCGCCTGATAGCGTTGCGTCACGAAATAGGCGGAACCCGAGAGGAAGACGTTGCGAGCCGGGTGTTTTGGCGGCAAGGCAAGGTAGAAACGGAAGACGCCTTGATTGTCCTTAACATAGCGCCAGAAGAAGAGAGCTTCGTCGACAGGCGAGCGCTTCTGGCAGACGCTCTCATCCAGGTCGGCAACGGCGCCTTTGAGCAGGCGTTCGGCGAGTTCGTCAATATTGGTGTAATGGCGGTGGAATGTGGCATAGCCGACCTTCGCGCGGTCGGTCAGCGCCTGGATGGAGATGCTCTCATAGCCTTGCTCCAGCGTGAGACTAACGAGTGCGTCTTTGAGCTTTTGACGCGAAAATTTGACTCTAGGATCCATGTATTTCATATAGTGAATCTTACCCTATATGATTGAACTGTGCCAATACGTTCTCAAACGTGGATAGGGATAGTATGCGCTAGACGGTGGGCGTTCAGCTAGGAGCGCCACAGCAACTTCTTGGTTTCGCGGGTAATCAGATCTGTATCGAAAATGGCGCCGCTTTCCATGCGGGCGGCGTCTTTGCCCGTCGTTCGGTAGAAGGCTCGCCGGCGGGCGAACTGTAAAAACTGCCGTCTGTTGCGAATCCGCCGGCGATATTCCGTCTCCAAATTCTTTTTCAGCCAGATCTTGCTGGTGACGCGCTCCACAATAGCCTCGCAGTCGCCGTCCATGGTGTTGGCAATTTCCACGATAAAATCGTGTCGGTTGACGGTCTGTTTGATATAGCTGCTGACGGAGTAGGGGTGGTCATATTCGCGGACGAGCTGTGGTCCATTAAAGACACGGAAGGTGTACATATCACTCTCTCCAGCCGCAGTCGCCGTAGGTATTGACCAGCCAGGCGGCGATCCAGCCTTCGGTTTCTTCATACGTGACCTTGAACCAGTTCTCGGTGCGGGCAGTCGCCGGCACTTCGGTGTTGGCAGGGATCACAGCGAGGATGGGCTCCCAAGGCGCTTGGCGCAGGTTCAGATTGACGCGGGGCGTGACCGTGCAGCCGTCGAGCTCAATGGCGTCGGCGATGTCATCGAGCGTGGCTGGGTCGATGGTTGGTGCTGGCTGCGGCTCCTCCGTTGGCTGGCTTGAGGCGTCTACCCGTTCTTCGTCGCTCGCGACCAAAACCAAGGTGCCGGCGCTGGTCATCTTGGCGCAGGTCAGGCCGGCTTCATGGTGGTATTCGGGGTAGAGCAAGGCGCGTGGCGCGGTTGACGCGTCGAGGAAGACGATGCGGCCGAAATTTGGGAAGCAGACTTCGTAACCGCTGCCGATGTTGCCCCAGACATCGACGGCATCTAGGAAGCCCATATCGATGACCTTTGCGTTGCCGACGCCATTTTCACTGCGGCGTTGGAAAACGATGCCGCTGTTCATGCCATCAAAGGCGTGGTTGCGAAAGCCGTCGTCTGCCAGATCGGGAGGTGGGACACGGCTACGGGTAGAGCGGTCATCGTTGCTTCTGCCGCTTGAGCCACGACCCGGGGAAACATCGCAGAGGTAAATCTGGCTGCCGGATCGCGTGTCGCCGGCTCTGGAGACGCCACGAAGGTAGTCGGGATTGTTCTTTTCACAGGTATCGTGGGCATCTTCCAGGCTGTTTTCATAGACGAAGCCGCCTGGGTTGTCCAGGTAGTAATCGATTTCGGTTTCACAGTCAGGATCCTGATAGATGGAAATTCTGCCTGAGACAGAATCGCCCGCGTCGACGTTGATGTATTCAGTGACGCCACCCCCTGTCTGCAAGACGACACAATCGGCGTGGGCGGCGGGCGCGGCAAGGGCGAGCACCAACAGGCAGAGCAGGGCATACAAGCTTCGTTTGGTCATGGGTAGGACTCCTAGAGTGCGATCAGAATAAAGGGATGAAGACTGGCGCAGACGCGCTTAGTTCTCTTTCAGATAGTGTGGACGGCGCTGCAGCCATTCTTGGCGCAGGACCAACGCTGTGGAGCCAAGCGCTTTCAGTATCATCTCGCTGTATAGCTCAGCCGCTTGCTCGGCAGTGAACCTCTCAATGTTGTCGAGATAGAGACCGATTACGCTCAGAGTGGCGCCGATGCAGAACTCCAGGACGATCTCGATCGGCATACTGCCGAATTGGCGTGGCTCGTAACGTTTTTCAAGGAAGCGCGTCAGGGCATCCCTGAGCAACTGATAGGCCGGATGCGACGAGGGGAGGGCGTAGTAGGCGCGAAAGAGGCACAGGTTCTCTCGAATGACGCTGAAGAGCTCGACCGATTCAGCGAGACGGGTTTCCTGGCGCTGGATGCGATCCAGGAGTTCTGCGACCAGATCCTGCACGACACTCATCAGCAGGTCGTCCAAGGTCTCAAAGTGACGATAAAAGGTCACGATGGTATGGCCTGATTCGTCCGCCACCTTTCTGATCGTGAGCGAATGATAGTCCTGTTTGGCCCAGAGAGAAATGAAGGCGTCGATGAATGCCTGACGTGTGTCCTTTGCCTGTTGACGATTCATGACAGGCGCTCCACCAGGACGACCGTGCCGGCGCGATCAAAGAAGGCGCAGGTGTAGTCGTCTTCTGTGTAGGTGACCTCAATGGCTGGCTCCGGCGCGCGCGGCATTCCGGCGGCGTCGAGGAAGATGACGTAGCCCGTATTGGGGAAGCAGACGGTGTAGCCGGCGCCGATATTGGCCCAGACATCCACGGCGTCGATGAGGCCGAGATCAATGACGCGCTTGACGCCGACGCCACGGGCGTCGACGCGCTGGAACTGGATGCCGCTGAAGAGGCCATGCACAGCGGAGAGGCGCAGGTTGGTTTCGATGTTGAGGATGACGCCGGTGAAGACGGGCGGCTTGGGGGTGGGCGTTGGCCTCGGTGGGCCGCTGCGCGAGCGGGAGCCGCTGGAGCCGCTGGAGCCGGAGCTGCCGCTACTGGGTGGCACCTCTGTTGCTCGAAAAGCCTCTGGCAACAGCCCTGGCAGACACTCCCAGACGTTTACAGCATGGCCGAACCATTGGGTTGCGTCGTTGTGCTCTTGGCTATTGCTGTCGTCGCAGTGAGAGCGGGCGTCCGCTGTAGTCATGGCATAGACGAGTCCGTCGTCGTAATCGAACGTGCCGCCGCTGTCGCTGGTACATGCGGAATCGCTGTAAGTCGGGATCTCGCCTTCCAGGTAATTGTCGGCCTCGAAGCCGACGTAAATGTTGCCGTCGCTGAAGGCAGCGCAGTTGACGATTTGGGCAGAGGACGGGCTGCCGCTGATGAGCAGTAGAAGGATGAGGCTGGCCAAGGCAGCCAGGCTCGGAATTTGGGAGGGTCTATCCGATCCGGCGGGCCGAGAAAGTGCCATAACATACCTCCAAAGATTAGCGCTGCCGTTGCAGAGGGTGCAGCTTGCTGATGACTAAAGCGCAACATCTGTTGCGAATGTCAACCATTATGACGGAATTAGTCACATATAATATCACAATGGAACATAGTTTGCATGTATTGGGTCTGTTTTGCATGTATGATATAAGTGATGGCATCATACATCATAGCGATGGAAAACCTTGTTGATGGAGGTCGGCGCATCTGATGCACAAGATAACGAATGGAGTCGTTGGATTCGCATTGGTATTGAGCCTGGTGTTGGCGCTCATGCTGGCGGCAGAGGCGCAGGGGAGCTGTTACTTCTTGAGAGGTGACGAGAAGGGCAGTACCTACGTTTTGCTCGAGGGCACGTATGACTCGGGCGCTACTACCAGTTATTCCGACGCCAACTGCGAAAATGAACACGGGCCCTGGGAGTGGGGAGATGGCGGCGCCGCCTATGCGGATAGCGAGGAGGAGGCACGGGCGATCTGCCGGTCGAATGCGGGCAGCAGCTACAACGTGGCGGCTCGCATTCAGGACGGCGGAAACTTGTGGGGATGTGGAAACGGCGGTGTATCGAGCCGGACAAACGGCGGTCGGCGCAGCGGCAGTAGCCGTACCATCGTTCCCACACCGAAGCCGGTCGTTTACACCGGCGAAGTCCTGCAGCAGCTTGGCGAGCATATATCGGCGGAGGATGGTATGCGGAGCGGGATTCAGTTCCAGCGTCCGGGGACAGGTGGTATTGGCATCGAGTGGGTCATTGATGAGGGCGTGATCGATGCGATGGATGTGTGGGGGAATGCCGGGCGCGGCTATGAAGTGTGCTTCACGCAGGCCGGGCGCTGGATCTTCCTTGATGCCGGTCAGGCGCCGCGCAGGGCTAGCTGGGAAGGGGGTTATCGGCGCGATGGGCTGAGCTGCCTATTCATGGACCGCGCGGGCACGGTGGTCTTGGTCAGCCCGAGTGAAAAGCCGGTGGCGGAGCCGACGGTCGCGGCAACACCGGCACCTATCCCGACGATCGACCCGGCCACCTTGGATGACATTGTCGATGCCATCGCGCTGGAGGACTGCACGGTTAGGCCACACATTGATGTGAACCTGCGTCAAGATCCGTGGGGGCAGATCCTCGACGTGATTCCCACCAATACCGAAGTCGCAGCCGCCGCCCGCACCGACTCCTGGTTCAATGTCACTTACGAAGAAACCGAAGGCTGGATCGCCGCCTGGCTCGTCAATACGGATGGCGATTGCGACTGGATTGCGAACGGGGCGGGCGAATAGGGGCGCGACAGCGTTGGCGCTGTGTATTCGCCCTTTTATTCACATTATCCCGCGGCGTCGAGCGCGGCTTTCTGTTCGGCGATCATCTCCTCTGTGCAGTGCAGGCTCTGCAGGTACGCGGCATCGTGTTCAAAGGCGATATCGGGCAGGTCGATTGGTCTCTGTGCCAGCCTCGCCTGGACAAGCGTTGAAGTGATCGCCTGATTGTCCTCGATCACGATATCCGCCAGCGCCAGCAGCTCATTGGATATCTCCACGCCCTGCGCGGCGGCCACATCCAGATTCAGCGCGACTGTATGCCCCGAGATTGCGCTGATGCCGGTGGTGGCGATATCCAGATCGCCGGCGAGATAGCCGGTCAGGATGCGCCCGACGTTGAGGCCTTGGTCGACGTGTCGGTAGGTTCCCATGCCCAGAGTGGCGCCCTCGAATACGGCTTCGGCGTTGCCATATATGAGCGGGATGCCGTGCGTCATGCTGAGGTCGGATGCGATGGACATGCTGCGGGCGGTGACGCTATCGACTGGAAGCACAAGCGCTTGAGCGCCGCGACCGATCAAGCCTTCGATGGCGTAGTGCATGTCGCGGAAGGCACTGACGAAGCCTTTCAAGACTTGCAGGCCGGCGCCTTGGCCGTGAGTGGCGATGCTATCGGCGCCGGTGCTGCCGCTGATTTCGCGGGCGCTGAAGACAGTGCCGATGATGCTGATGTTTGGATCGAGCAGCGTAATCAGCTCCATAATGCGCTGATAAGGCGGGTCGAGGAATACACCGGTGACGTGCGCCGGCTTGACGCACTGCGATTGTGCGACGCCTGCGTCAGCGGGGCTGTAGACCGAGGCGAAGATGATGGCGGGCGGCCGATCCATATCGAGGGTGAGGTTGACAGCAGCCCGTGTGACCGGCGTTGTCAGGGTGAGCAGCACATCGGCGCCTTGATCGAGGGCTTTTTCGATCATCAGGTTGGCGCGAATCAGTTCCGTACCGGCATCGTCCCAGATGATGTTGAGGTTTTCCCCGTGCAGGTCAGCGCGGTCGTTTAGCGCTGCTCGTTCATCGGCGCTGATGAAGCCATAAGACTGCAAGACATCGAGCACAGTCCCTTCGGTGATGGTTAGGGCGTCTGACAGACCGCCGAAGCGCAAGATGGCGACGGTTGGTCCGCCATTGGCGCTCGCCGCCGCTCCGTTGAGTAGGGCGAAGGTCAGCAAAAGCAAGCTGATTATGAGTTTTCTGCACATGGCGGTCTCCTGACGGTAGAAGTGTTTCCCGGTTAATGGCGCTACTCAATACATCCAGCGTATCATATATTTGAGTTGACATTCAACCTCTTCCATCATACTCTGTAAATAGAGATAGGCATCGCTTTCAGTTTCTATAAACGCACGGGGACAGATAACCATGAGACACACTGATAGCTGGCGGCAAAAGATGATCTTTGGAGTGATCGCGTTGTTAATGCTGGTCATATTGACAGTGAGCGTGTCGTTAGTAGGGTTCGCTCAGTCAGTCTGTCAATCGTACAACGACCAGGGTCAGTGCATTGCCTGGGGCGGCGCAGCCGGTTACACCAGCTACGAGTCATGGCTGGAATGGCAGGAATACTTTGACTGTGTCGATGATGCCGAAGAGAAAAACAACGACGACGACCCCGAGAATGATGTTGATGTCGATGAAGAATGCGAGCAGCCGCAGTCTGAGATCGTTTCCAGTGGCGGTGGCGGAACCACCTCAAGTCAAGCATCGGGATAAGGCATTGCGATCCCGTGGAGAGGCCCGGCGTTGCGTCGGGCTTTTCTTTGGCTGGCTGGCGATTTAGTTCTGCAGATGTGGCTTTCACGCAAATTGCGAGTATGGGTAGAGAGGAGCGAATCATGAGACGCTGGTACGACCATACACAATCGATACGACCGACGGGGCGCAAAGCCAAAATTGCGCCAGGACGCAAGGATCACCGAATGAGAAATGGCATTTTGGCGATTCTTGCATGTTTTTTGTGGCTGGCGATACTGTCCCAGATTGAAGCAGCCAACAAGCCAGCCAGCCAGCCGGCCGCGCCGCCCTCTGTGCCGCCTGGCTGCGAGGTTTACACAGCAGCGGATCCCGGGGAGTTCGATATCACGCTGATTGCCTTTGGTCCAGCGAGAGAGCGGGCCCTTGTAGAGTTGTACCGGCCCTGGCAATGGAGGCCGTTCCCAACGCGTGAGCGCTTTCGCAGGTCATTTGCAAACAATGGAGCGCCCTATATCCACCAGACCTATGATCGCGCCATAGAGGGTCGCAATCTTTGGATGTCGGGCAAGTGGATCGTGAAATGGGAACTCGGCGATTGGGCAGGCGAACAAAGGCTGAACCTCACGGATGCCGACTGGACCATTGCTGTGCGGTGCTACTTATCGCGTTTCCGATGATAGAGATAGTTCCGTATCTTTCGGATTCCATCGGGTGAAGGGAACATAGAGGAGCGGACCGTCTGCAGAGGTGGTCCGCATTGTCAGTTGTTTACCGAGCGACTGCTGCTCATCGAGCATCATTAGACGGCCCAGTTGCTACATTGGTTTACACTATGCGGCAGCTCCAGTAGAATACTATCAGAACTATGTCACTATTTGTGGAGTCCGAAGGAAAGTCTGATGAGAGACGCCCGCCGCGCTTTTGGACTTGTTCTTTTCTTGATCGTCCTCCTATTGATTCCGCACTTCACTGGCGCTCAAGGCGAGACGATATGGTCAGCGGACATGCTGATCGTTGATTACTATCAAGGGACGATTGGCGCTCCCCTCGCCCGTCTATTCAGCAACGAAAGCAGCAGCGAAGGCATAGAGGCCACCTGGATTTGGTATTACAGCCCTCGGCGCGAGCTGAATGTCGCGTTTGCACAGGGGCTGGATACGCACGGCCTGACGCTGTATGCGGGGGATTTGGTCCTTCATATGGAGGGGCAAGGCGCGGGAGACAATAGTTGGACTTTTCAGGATGTGGATCATCCCGGTTGGGTGGATGGCGAGACGGTGCAGGCGCGGCTGATACGGAGCGGATCTGAGCCGGCGGAGGAGACGGCTGGTCCAGTGCCAACGGAAACCGATACGCCAGTGCCGACCGACACGCCGACTGATACGCCAGTGCTGACCAACGCGCCGACCGCGACGGCGACGCCGACTGCGACCTCGACACCAACAGATACGTCCACACCAACACTGACGGCAACAGGAACTGCCACGCCGACGGCAACGGCGACAGGAAGCTGCGCCGAGACCGACCGGGCGGCACTGGTGGCCTTTTACAAGGCGACGGGTGGCGCCAACTGGACGAACAATACGAACTGGCTGAGCGAGGAGGCAGTTGGAAACTGGCACGGCGTAACTAGCGATGCCGACGGGTGCGTGGAAGAGTTGCTTTTGGATTATAACAATCTGACTGGGACGCTGCCGGCGGCAATCGGCGGTCTGGCTAAGTTAAAGAAGCTGGACCTGCAAGCAAACGATATAGGCGGGTCAATTCCGGTTGAAATCGGCAATGCTTCCGCTTTGCAGCAACTGAAATTAGACGGCAACGAATTTAGCGGCAAGATTCCGTCGAGCATAAGCAATCTATCAGATCTGTTTCTTCTCTGGCTGTCGGCAAACAACCTGGTAGGCGAGGTGCCGGCATGGTTCGGTCAAATGAGCCAAATGCGGTTTCTGAGTCTGGGTCATAACCTGTTGACCGGCGCGATACCCAGTGAACTTGGCAACATGATCGGTCTGGAGAAAGTACGTTTGGGAAAGAACGAGTTATCCGGTTCCATACCGCCGGAGCTAAGCAACTTGACGAATCTGGGAACGCTATTCCTTGAGGGCAACAACTTGACTGGAGGGATACCGCCGGAGCTTGGCAAGCTGAAGTTATTGTATTTGCTCGATATTCGATGGAACGACTTGAGCGGGACAATTCCACCTGAAATTGGCGATATGGAAAGTATGTGGTATCTCCTGCTGGAAGGAAACAACTTCAGCGGCACGATTCCTGTGGCGATAGCCAATTTGACCGGGTTACGCACATTAGAGCTGGGCGACAACGATCTAGTCTCGCCGATTCCTACGGCAATCGGCAACTTGGCAAATCTGCTACATATCGAGTTCCAGGGTAATGCCTTCACCGGACCGGTCCCGGCATTCCTTGGTGACTTAGCGGTAGAACGTTGGATTGGGCTGCTGCCAAACAGCTTTTGCGGATCGCTGCCGGACGGCTTAGAGGAGAAGTTACACTCGGAGAGTATCGCTCATTTGCCTTTGCCGGCGTGTGAGACGCCAACACCGACAGCGACCGCGACGCTGACAAATACACCAAGGCCGACGGCGACTCCAACAGACACAGCTACCGCTACATCCACAGCAACGCCAACGCTGGCGTGTCCTGGAGGCGCGACGGAGGCGCCCGGAAAGCCTACCGGTCTGACAGGCAGTTTTGGTTCCGCCGGAATTTCGGTTTCCTGGACAGCTCCGGCAGGTGGCGCGGACGGCTATACCGTATCTCGGCATGTTCACTATCCGTCCGACTCTGATGTCCACGAGCTGGGTGGCATCGCCGTGCTGGGCTACGGCACGACGCCTCACACAGAGACAACTTTCCTTGATACGGACGTTTTGAAGCCCGAAATGCAGGCCGAGGCGAACTACATGATGCCGGCCTCAGCAAAAGCCGTGCATTCGCGATACACGATATATCACGAAAATGTGGACTATTATCGATATCGCGTGGCTGCAGTTCGGCTGGACGTGAATTGCCAGCCATTACAAGGGTCCTATTCCGACTGGATTAGGGTCGATCCGCCTGCTGCTACGCCGACCGCGACGGACACGGCAAGTCCGACGGCGACCGACACCCCACTGCCCACGGCAACGAAGACATCAGAACCCACTGCGACGGAAACGCCGACGGCGACGAACACCGCTGTGCCGCCAACGAAAACACCGACACAGACGGATACGCCAGTGCCGCCGACGGATACGCCGACAGCGACGAACAGCGCTGTCCCGCCGACCGATACGCCGATGCCAACCGACACGCCAGTACCGCCGACTAATACGCCGACGGCGACGGACACCGCTGTGCCGCCGACGGATACGCCGATGCCAAGCGACACGCCAGTACCGGTTGATGCCAAGGCGATCAGCAATGTACGTCTGTCGAGCAGCGAGTCCGGGGTCCTACAGATAAATTGGGATGCTCCGAGCTTGGCGCCGGATGATTATCGCGTGAACTGGGCGCCGGTGGACGAACGGTTCCCGACATGGACCGATCTGAGCGGCAACGCCTTCCCGACGACGAACTCATATACGGTGAGCGGCTTGACGCCGGGCGCTCGCTACAAGGTGCGGATCCGCGCCCGCTATCGTCCTGACCCGCCGGGTGACTGGCATGATGTGGTCGAGGGGGATGTTGCGGGCTAGGGCGCTGACTTGGAGGATGCGATTTATTCCGTATATGTCTCTTTCTATCGAGTGAAATGGGAGTCCGCGGTGAGAAAGAAGAAGAAGCGCAAGTTTTCGAGCCTCAACATCGACGAATGGCATCTGGTGACTCTAGTTTGGCTTTTGGTTCTCACGAGCGCAGTGTTAATCGCAGCGGCCTTGGTGCAACCTGGATTATTTTGAGCGAATTCGCTTTCTATGAAGGGCGGCGGTAGGTTGGGAATTGAGCATTGTCTGGAATATCGGTTGATTCACTTCTTCTCATAAGGTAATCGAAAGGTAGCATCATGCTGTTTGCACGTATTCTGTTCGTTGTCACTCTCATAGTGGCGGCCACCGTTTCCGCCGGCGCACAGATCGAATGGGATTGCGACGACATCACCGATAAGTCCGTCAGCGGCACCCTATTGTTGGCGTATGCGATTGCCGTCAACCAAGAAATCGACAACGTGATGATCGGCGGCAATGCGACTCTGGGTGACTGGATCAGATTTCCAGTTCTGCAATGCTTTACGGTTGACGAGGCCGCGCTAGAAGGGTGGCGCTTCACCATGTATGCGACCACAAATCCTGACATCATGGCGGAGATCGGCCAGTTGCTCAGTGGTGAGTTTATCTTAGGCGACATGGCGGATACGACTGACGACTCCGAGCCGGCTGAACCCGTCACAGACGAGCCGGCCGCTGAGGAGGCGCTGACCGCGCGATCGCCGATTTGGGACGCGCCGGATGGTGAGGAGGAACTGGTGCTGCTTGTCCAGGCGGATGACCCTAGTTGCTATTCCTACATCGAATGGGGAATAGACGCGAACAGACGCGACACCATCGCGGAACGTATGGGATGGCGCCAGAAATTCATCAATAAGTGCATCGGCGGCGAGTATCCCGAAGACCCGCAGCAAGCGCCAGGGGAGCCAGCCGACAGCACGGAGCGGCTGACGGTGAAGTCGCCAGTATGGGATGATCCCGCTGGTGAGGAGGCGCTCGTCATAATGGTGGTGTCAAATGACGCTTCCTGCTATTCCTACATTGAATGGGGGATAGACGCGAAGAAACGCGACACCATCGCGGAACGCATGGGATGGCGCCAGAAATTCATCAATAAGTGCATCGGGAACTAACCTGCAGCCCGCGCAAAACAGAAGACCCCGCTAGTCGGGGTCCTGAAGCGCGGGGAATTGATAGATGACTGCTTGGCAGCGACCAATCGCGTCGCCCGTCGCGCTTTAGTGCTGTATATAGCCTTGCTATTGGGTTAAGTAGCGGTAGAAAATGAGTGAAAGACTTATATTGCTAACCTTGCTCTGCGCGATGCTGTTTGTCGCTACCGTTTCGCCGGCGGCGAGCGCAGCGGGTTGTTATTCGGATCAAGTGGTATACACCCGTGAGCCGGCGACGATCAGAGCTGCAGCAGATGCAAGTGGAGCCTTCGTAAGGAATACGGCGATGGGAGAAGGTTTCAGGATCACTAACGTGAGACGCTCAAACGGGAGTTGCTGGCTGCAAACGAATGAAGGCTGGCTGATTTACGATCCGCAGGTGATTAGCGATACATTCATTGGAGTACACAGAGAAGCGACGGGCGCAGGGCAGCCGCTCTGCTTGAAGGGGGAAACGGCGGTCATTAGTGGCGCGATGAATATCCGCGAGTCTCCCACGACGAGCAGTCCGGTGGTGGCGAGCGCCCAAGCGGGCGATACCTTCACCATAATCGAAAAAACCGTCGGCGTGAAATGGTGCTGGCTGAAAATCAGCCTAGGCTGGTTGGCCGTTACGGAACGGGTCCGAGCGCCGGCTCCCAACAGATTTCTCGACGCAAGGTACATCGCGCCGACAACGAGTGCGCCATCAGACATCGACAACTGTTGTTTCGTGAATCGACAATGCACGATCGACGAGGAGTGGATCGACGGCTATTGGGCTTACCAGCGGAATGAGTGCCCCGGGGCGGTACAGACCGGGCCGTCTGCATCCACAAGGTATCCCATCCGCATTGAAGGCTCGCCCAAGTTCGTGCGGGGCGTAGAGTCCACGCTCGCTGTGATGCAATCGAAGGCGCCACACTGGTATGAATACGTGTTGTCAGCCGCCGATGCGATCATCGAAGTGCACGACGAGCCAGACCACTTTACTTGTTGGGCCTTTGTCAGAGCTGGTTCACGAAATATCTGGGCGGAAGTCTGTATGTTCTATCCTCCATACGAATACGGCAGCCTCTCGCCAATCGATGGGGCCGCCATGTTGTCTCATGAGGCATGTCACTTGCATGGCGATGACCATGTGCCGGCGACCGGTGAATATGACCACGACCTCTGCCGTAAGGCGGCCCGAGACGCACAAGCTGCCATCCGAGGATACACGGGCTAAGCATGTACCGATACCGGGATGAGAGTTGCTTTTCAATTGCGTTCAACAGATGGAACGAGATCAATGATGAATAAGCAGAAGCGTAAGACACAGCGCGGCTCCGGCTGCTTGTATCTTGTGTCCGCTGTCATTGGCAAGGCATTGGTCATGATTGGTGGATTGTTTGCCTTCGCGCTTATCATTGTCGGCATCATCTCTCTAACCCAGCCTAATGGCGGGATCGTGCCAGCGCCGACGCCGTCACTGGAATCTACGGTGCGCTCCTTGGTCAGAATGCGTTATCCGAAGATTGATATTCGGTCAGTCGAAGATGAGGGCGATGCGGTTCTTGTCGCGTACAACTTCCATCCGTGGATGGTGGTGCCCAACGAACTGATCGCGCAAGAAGTTGTCTACAAGATCCTCTGTTCCATTCGGAGGACTATGAAGAAAGACCTGGAGTTTCGCGGACATGTACGGATGACAGACGACTACGGCAGGCGGTCGTATCCAGCTCACGTGTCGATCCACCTGCGAGCCAACACAGTTCAGAAGATTGGTTGTACCGGCAGCGATGGCTGGATGGATGAGAATTGGAGACGTTTGGCAGATGTGCATCGCACACACAGTTTGCCGAGCCACTTGAAATTTGATTACGGCAGTTAGTCGTTTAGGCTTCTATGGGGTTGAGCGCGATTCAGCGAAATTAAGAAGAGACGCCGGTTTCTCAACGGGCACGCGATCTGCGATGCGCGCTTTTCCGCCGGCGCGGGCGATCACGCGCTTAAGGTCAGCCAGCGCGACGGCATAGAAGAAGAGCTCGTCCGTCTTTTTCCCTCCGATCTCCTTCAATCAAGTAGTGGCAAGAAGGGCCCGCAGAAGCTCGCGCGCAGTGCGCAAAAGGCGTCGCCTCAAAGCCTACTGCGTGTCACCGACATCCGGCGGATCGCGCATAGCTACAGCCACAGCATTAAGTAGCGCCCAATTTGAGCCTGTCAACTTTCGGCCTTTTCCGGCCTGCAAATTGCCTCCATGTGAGATTGTGTGTAAATGAGCGATTGTTCGCGATATCGTCACTTTGTGCTTTAAACCCTTCGACAGCGGCGTGATAGAATGCATCTTCAGTCGGTATGGTTACGCTGGAACAACTGAGAGCACAGTGGCGGCCGACCCAACCCGCCGAGTCGTAACGGTCTTCCCCCTCGTTGATTCGGGGGGGACCGCGTGGGGGTAGACTGTTATGGACGGCGGCGCAATCAGTCGAGCAGGAGACCGGGCTGGCGCTCGAAGGAATAGAGGCTGCGCGGGCGCATCAGCGTCACGGCGCGGTCGAAGCCGCCGAGAGCGCCGCGGGCTTCGCCCAATGCCTTGTAGTAATCCCAATAGCGGAAGCTGGAATAACCCTCGCGCATGAGCGCATGCGTCTTGAGCAGCGCGAGGTAGTCATCAAAGACATCGCTGACATCGAGGTAGATATCGGCATTATAACCTTCCATATCTTCCCAGTTTTCGGAGAAGAGCAGGGCGCGCGGCGAGTGAGCGGGGTGTTCGCGTTCAAAGGCGGGCAAGCCGGCGCGGAAAAGGGCTTGCGTCACGACATCGTGGGTGTTGTTGTGGTCAATGTGGAAGCTGCCCTTCCAATGCGTGATGATGAGGGAAGGCTTGTACTTGCGGATGAGATCAGCCATGAGCCAGATCGCCGCGTCGTCCACGGGCAGCTCGCCATCGCCGTAAGGCAGCAGTTCCATATTTGCGCCGATGAATTCTGCCGAGGCGCGCGCGTCTGCGAGGCGCATGACCAGGTAGTCTTCGGCGCTGAGCGTGGGGTGTCCCTTTTCGCCCGTGGTGGCGTGCACGATCGTGATATCCCAGCCGGCTTTCTTGTGTTTGAGCATGACGGCGCCCGCCATATTCTCGGCATCGGAGATATGCCCGCCTACAACCATCAGATGTCCAGCCATTATTGAAACTCCTATTCTTTGATTAAAGCGTCTTGCGCATGACGGCGAATTCGCGACGGCGCTTGAAGCCGGCGAGGGCGTAGAGCCGCGCGGCGTTCTCGTCTGTCCATAAGAAGTAGGCATAGAAGACGTGCTTCGCCGCCATGGCTTCGAGGCATTTGAAGAGCAGCATACGACCGATGCCGCGATTGCGGCAATCGGGGCGGACGCCGAAGGGACCGTAGCGTTCGTTGCGCTGCTGGCAGAAGCCGACCACCTCGCCTTGTTCGCGCGCGACCAAGAAGCAGATGCGGTGGGGGCTGTCGCCGAAATATTCGAGCAGATAGCTCTGGGCGTGTCGGAACCAGTCCCAGCCAAAATGCTCGACCAGGAAGGGCATGAGATCGGGGATATCGGCCGCTTCGATGGGGCGGATGGCCAAGCCTTCTTCGGCTTCGGCGCGATCGATGTGCGCCTGGATTTCCGCGGGGACGCAGAAGTCAGTCAGGTCGTTGCCCATGCTGATGGCGTGGTAAAGCGTCTGGAAACCGATGCGCTCGTGCAGGAAGCGAATGCTATCGGGATAGGCACTGGTGTCGACGCCGGGCACAAAGTAATTGGGCACGTAGGGCGAGATGTCAACGAGTGAACGGCCGTCGGCGCGCAGCTTGTCAACGATGTTTTCGAATAATGCCGTCCCAATGCCGCGCCGACGGTAATCAGGATGGACGCCGAATGCGCTGATCCAGGCTTCACTTTCATCCATACCTTGCAGGAAGTAAGGCACCTGCCGACAGAGGCAAAGGATGAAGCCGACCACGCGCCCGTCCTCGATCGCGACCGGAACGTAGTCGGGATGGAAGTTGGGATCGAGCAAGACCTGCGTCCGGAAGAGGCTCGCGTTGATGCGGTCGGCCGGCATCGCCTGATTCCAGACAGCAAGCAGATCGCTTTCGTCTTTGCCTTGATAGGGTCGTATCAGCATGGGGCATTTATCCTTTCAAGCCGGTCAGGGCGATGCCCTGGATGAAGTATCGCTGCAGGAAAATGAAGACAATCAGCATCGGGAGGACGGCGACAGCGGTGCCGGCCATTAGCAGGTTGGTGTTGTCGGCGTAAAGGCTCTTCATCGAATTGATGCCGAGCGGCAGCGTCATGAGCTCGCGGCTGTTGAGCACGAGCAGGGGCCAGAGGAAGTTATTCCAGGCGCCGATGAAGGTGAAGGTGCCGAGGGTGGCGAGGGCCGGTTTGACGAGGGGGACGATGATGCGCCAGAAGATGCGCAGTTCGGAGGCGCCGTCGATGCGGGCGGCGTCGATGAGTTCATCGGGCAGCGTGATAATGAACTGCCGCATCAAGAAGATGCCGTAGGCGGAGGTCAAACCGGGCACGACCAGGCCTTGATAGGTATCGATCCAGCCGAGCTGGCGCACGATGAAGAAGACTGGAATCAGCGTGACGAAGAAGGGGATCATCATGGTGGCGAGGATGAGATAGAAGAGGAACTCTCGGCCCGGGAACCGGTATTTGGCGAAGGCGAAACCGGCGAGCGAGCTGCTGAGCAGGACGCCAAAGACGATGAGAGCGGACGTGAAGAGGCTATTGAAGTAGAGCCGCGCGATGGGGATCTTTTGCGGCAATTCGGTGTAGTTGTGGAATTGCGGCTCGGCTGGCAGCCAGACCGGCGGGCGCAATTGAATCTCGCCGGCGGTCATCAGCGAGGCGATGATCATCCAGATGAAGGGGAAGACCATGATGAAGGCGCCCGCGACCAGGATGAGGCTTTTGAGCGCGGCGCCGAGCGGCTGCAGGAAGGAAGACTCGTCTCTCATGGCGGCTGTCAGTCCCCGTAGGCGCGGTCTTGCAAGAGGCGGACCTGCGCGATGGTAATGAGCATGATGATCGCGAAGAGGATGAAGGCCATCGCCGATGCCCGCCCCATGCGGCTGAATTTGAAGGCGGTGTTGTACATGTGCAGGACGACGGTCATGGAGCTATTGGCGGGGGCGCCGCCAGTGGTGGCGAAGACGAGATCGAAGACTTGCAGCGCGCCGATGGTATTGGTGACGACCACGAAGAGCATGACCGGGCGCAGCAAGGGCAGCGTGATGTAGCGGAATTCCTGGATTCTGCCCGCGCCATCGACCTGGGCGGCGTCGTAGTAATCCTGGGGAATGCCCTGCAAGCCCGCCAGGAAAATCACAATATAGTAGCCGATGTATTGATAGACGGCGATGAAGACGAGGGTCAGCAGCGCCTGGTTAGGTCCGCTGAGAAAGGGCTGGCGCGGCAGCCCCAAGCCGGTGATGATGTTGTTCACGACGCCGAAGTTGCGGTCGAAGATGAAGGAGAACATCACGGCGAGGGCGAGCGGCGCCGTAATCACGGGCATAAAATACAGGACGCGCCAGATTGCGCGCCCGCGGAGGGGGCTATTGAGCAGGAGGGCGAATCCCAGGCCGAGGATGGTGTTGGCGCCGACGCCGCCGATGGCGAAGTAAAAGGTATTGCGGAGCGACTTGATGAAGACCGGGTCTTTGCCGAGCAGGTAGCTGTAATTGCTCAAGCCGCGCCAGGGCATTTCGTTGACCGGCGAGAGCATGTCCCAGCGGTGGAGGCTGACCCAGCCGGAGAAGAGAATCGGACCGAGCAGGAAAACGACAAGGGCGATAACGGGCGCGGCCACAAAGGCGTAGGCCCAGAGCATGCGCCGGCGCATGAGCGGCGTCTTGGGGATATCGGGGAGCCAGGCCTGTTTGCCGCCGAGTGAAGCGACTCTTATCATGAGAATCTTCTCGAACCCAATGCGAGGTCTGCCTCCGCTTACAGGCGGAAATATGGGCGACTAGACCGCCCGCGGTCTACCCCCCTAGGTCCCCCGTAGGTTAGTGTCTACGCTACCCATAGCAATGGGGGGAAGGCTTCGACGAGATTTGCTTCTGGTCACGAAATCGCAAACAGAATCACCAAGCCCGCTGAAGTTAGCTCCCCTCCCTGATGCTTCGGGGAGGGGTCGGGGAAGGGGTAGTCGATGCATGGTGGCGCGACCCGCTAGCGGACAAGCCTTACAAATTGGTTTGAAATTCTGTGGACGGCCTATTCTTCCATCATCATCCGTTGTTCTTCGAGGATGGCGTTGGCTTGCATTTCCACGGAGGCGAGAGCGTCTTCGGGTGTGGTCATGCCAGCGAGCACCGCTTCAATCTCGACCTGCATCAGCGTCTTTACCTCTTGGCCGCCGGCGACGATCTGCTCCGGCTGCGCGTAGGCGGAGGCAGCGACGAATGCCGAGACGTAGTGATCGCTCATGGATTCGGCGAAAGCGGCTTGATCGTGATTAAAGCTGGGAATGGCGCCGAGGGCGTTGACCAGGAAGTCGCCGATGGCTGAGCCTTGCCCTTCTTCGTGTTCGGCGTTCATCCAGTGGATGAAGTCCCAGGCGGCTGGCTTGTTCGGCGAATTGGAGTCGACCGCGAAGAGCCAGGTGTAGGCGATGCTCGAAGGCGCGTCGCCACTGGGTCCAACCGGGATCTCAGCGACGCCGACCTCGGTATCGAAGTCGATGCCTTCAGCCGCGCGCAGAGTGGCGCGCCACCAGGGCGCCATGATCACCATGCCAACGGTGCCGCTGGGAAAATCGCCCAAGCCGCTGATGCTGGGGTCGGTGCCGCCATTGGCGACCAGATCGGCGTAGAGCTGCAGCGTTTCGATTCCTTGGGGGCTGTTGAATTCGGCGGTCGTGCGGTCGGCGCTTAGGTAGCTGCCGCCGTTGGAGAAGAGCAGCGCGCTGAAGGGATGCACGATGCCCGAATCCCAACCGGCGATGACGCCAAAGCCGAGTTGACTGATGGCGCCGGTATCATCCACCTGGGTGATGGCGGCGGCAATTTCCTTGAGTTCCTCCCAATTCGTCGGCGGGGCATCATAACCGGCTTCGGCCAGCAGACGCTTGTTATAGACGAGCAGATAGGGATTGACCTCGGTCGGGTAACCCCAGGTTGCGCCGTCCGAGGAACTGACGGCATCGATCGTGCCTTGGGCGACATTGTCATTGATATAGGACAGCGAATCCTGCGGCGGCTCGGCGAGTACGCCCGCGTTCACGAAGTCGGGCAGCCAGAGGTGATAGAAGTGGTAGACATCGGCGCTGATGCCGGCGGTGCGACCGGTGATGATCTTGGTGCGGAGTTCGCCGAAGTCGACCGTAACCAACTCAATCGCGACATCGGGATTTTCCGCCATGTAGGCGTCGATGATGGCTTGCTGGGCGTCGAGTTGGTCTTCTGTGCCCCAATGTGTGAGCATGGTGAGGGTGGTATCTTGCGCCAAGGCGCCGCCGCAGGCTATCAACAGGACCACCAAAAGTAGAAAGGCAATGATTTTCTTCAACATATTTCATCCTCCAAAGATTGACACAGTAAACAAAGATGTAGCTTCCACAGCACCTAGTATAGCATGTAGCGGTCGCGGAACGGTTGGAATTTGTGCACGCGCGGCTGCCAATTGAGACAAAGTCTTCGAGGATGGCAGCATGAACGCGGGTCGCGATGATCGGCGCCGGACTGTCAAGGAAGAAGACGGCGATGCGTGGCAATCGCGCCCCGGACATGTTGTATAGCCGATCTCGTATCATTGATAATCGCGAGTCATTCGTCTTGCTCAGGTCGGCCGGCGTGTTGCATTCCCGCAGGAGCCGTACCCGTATTGAGTGTCTCAAACGCGAGCGCGTCATATCTCGCGCAATGCGCATGGGCTTACTTCCGGTGAGAGAAGGACCGTCGGATGGCGATCTTGCTGTGCAGACGCGCCATCTTCAACTGTTCGCGATTCAAGGACAGCCGATGAAGCGCGAAATACCCGATGGTATTTCAGATCAGCCTATTCTTGAAAATGTAATTTCGCAGCGAGCCTGTGGTAATATATTGGTTGCCTCGTTTAACAAGCTGGAATTGGAGATACACAAATGAGAAGCCAACCTTTTATTATGCTCTTGCTTGCGGTTCTGGTACTGGGATTGCTGGGACCAATGGCGGTCGCCCAGGATACGCAAACCCTTACGGTCTCAATCTGGGGTTTTAACCTGGATGTTCTCGACGAGAATGTCTTTGCGCCGTTTGAGGAAATGCACAACGTTGAAATCGTACTGGATACGGGCAACAATTCGGATCGGTTAGCACGATTGCAAGCCGAGGGCGAAAACACCGATATTGACGTGGTTCACTTTGCCACGCAGTTCACATATTTGGCCAGTCAAGCGGGCTTGCTCCAGCCCTACGACCCCGACATGCTCGAAAACCTGGACGAATTGTACGATTGGGCAAAGGACCCGCTGGGCAATCTAGCCGGTGTCGGCTACACAGTCAATAGCCTCAGCCTGATTTACCGCTCCGACCTGATTGAAGCGGAAGTCACATCCTGGGCCGACCTGCTGCGTGAGGATGTGGCCGGCTTTGTCAGCATTCCAGAGATGTCCACCACATTTGGGCCAGCCACGCTCATCATGATCGATCGCGCGCTTGCGATGGGTGAACTGGACGAGGGTGAGGAGCTTGAAGAGATCAACTACGATGCCGATATGGCTTGGGAAGCCTTGCCACAACTGGCCGATAATCTGGTGACAACCTACATTCGCAGTTCTGCGCTGACGACTCTGGTACAGGAAGAAGAAGTGTGGGTTGCGCCTTATGCCAGTTTCGCGATTGGCAACCTGATCAATACGGGTCATGACCTAAGCACTGTCATTCCTGAAGAAGGCGCGGTCGGCCAGACGAATATGATTAGCCTTACAGCAGCCACCGATCAGGTGGAATTGGCGCATAAGTATATCGACTGGTTCATTTCGCACGATGTCCAGCTAGCCGAAGCGCTTGACCTGATTGATTCGCCCGTCAACGCCACCGTCGAGTTGCCGGAAGACACTTGCGCTCTGCTTACCTGCGGCGAGATGCTTGATACCATGATCGTGCTGGATCAGGCCGAAGTGTCGGATCGCCTGGAAGATTGGTTAGAGCGTTGGAATGAAGTCATGGTGCGTTGACGCCAGCGGTCAGCATTCAGACGATCTATTGCCAGGGGGCCTTCGCGCCCCCTTTGTTGAGTCATGATTCGACGGCCCAATCAGACCCGTACGATCATCTTGCTGGTTGCCCCAGCATTTGTTTTTGTGCTGGTGTTCTTCGTCCTGCCCCTGATTTTCCTTCTATCACAAAGCGTCCTGCCGGAAGAAGGCGGCTTTACGCTGACGGGCTATCTCGACTTTTTCCAGAGCCGGGTGTCGCGGATTGTCTACTTGCGCACACTCAAGCTCGGTCTTATCGTCACGGGCATTAGCGTGGTGATGAGCTATCCGGCCGCGTTCGTGCTGGCGCGGATGCCGGCGCGCCGCCGTTCATTCTTGATGTCGCTGGTGATTCTCCCCTTGATGACCAACGCGGTCGCGCGCACTTTCGCCTGGCTGATTATTCTGGGGCGGCGCGGCATGATTAACCAGACGCTATTGTCGTTGGAATTGGTGGAGAACCCCTTGCGCTTCATATTCACCGAAACTGCGATTGTGCTGGGGCTGACACAATTGTTTCTGCCACTGATGGTATTGCCGCTGGTGAGCGCGATGGAGAATATCCCAAATGATGTGCTGGAAGCGGCGCGCAGTCTCGGCGCCAACCGGCTCACGACCTTTGTGCGAATCGTCGTACCGTTGTCATCGGATGGCCTCGTCCTGGGCGCGACGCTTGTATTCACCGGCTCGGTGACTGCCTTCGTGACGCCGGCGATTCTCGGCGGTTCGCGTTTATTGCTGATGTCGACACTGCTGCGGCAAAAGGCGGTGATCATCTTTGACCAGCATGCGGCGGCCGTGGTCGCGGTAGTGATGATTGCCACGACTCTGGGGGTTAATCTGCTGCTGCGCGTCGCGCGCGTGCAACATAGCTAGGGGCGAGTCGAATGGTTTCACGCTGGATGTATATCAGCCTGGTCATTCTCTATGGCTTCTTGCTCGGTCCCTTCCTCATCATTTTCATGGCGAGCTTCGGCGCCAATGCAAACCTGGCGTTTCCGCCCCAGGGTTTCACGCTGGATTGGTTTGCGAACGTATTCGAGACTTCCCAGTTTATTGACAGCTTCTGGATCAGCCTACAACTCGCTCTCTTATCCACTATCGTCTCGCTGATCATGGGGATGCCGGTCGCCTATGCGCTGACGCGGTTTCACTTTTCCTGGTCCGGCATGGTAGAAACCGTCTTTTCAGCGCCGATACTCGTTCCGGGTCTGGTAATAGGCTTCGCCATGCTGAACTTCTTCGTTCTCCTGGGTGATATGCACGTGATGACGGGTTTGTTCATCGGGCATACCGCGATATTGTTTCCCTACAGTGTGCGCGTCATTTCCGCCAGCCTGCGCAACCTGGACCCATACGTCGAAGATGCCGCCGTCAGTCTGGGCGCGAACCGGCTGCGCGGTTTTCTACTGGTCGTGCTGCCGAATATGCAAGCCGGAATTGCCGCTGCCTTTGTGCTGGGCTTCATCACCTCATTTAACAATGTTCCGGTTTCGCTTTTCCTGAGCGGGCCCGGCGTGACCACGCTGCCGGTTTCCATGCTCAGTTACCTCGAATATTATTTTGACCCGACCATTGCCGCCCTCTCGACGCTGCTCGTCATCTTTACCGTTGTGCTCGTACAGACAGCGGAACGTTTACTTGGTCTATCACAGTTTGTGTAGCTTATGCCATATTTGGAAATCCATGATCTGACCGTCTCTTACGAAAAGAACAGACCCACTCTGAAGCAGTTCAGCTTGAGCGTTGAGCAAGGGGAATTGGTTTCGTTGCTGGGTCCCAGTGGCTGTGGCAAGACGACGACCCTCCGCAGCGTAGCGGGCTTCATTCAACCGGTTGACGGTCGGATTGTCATCAATGATCGGGATTATACGCGCCTGCCCCCCAATAAGCGTGATATTGGCCTGGTTTTCCAGAGCTATGCGCTGTTTCCGCATCTGACGGTCTTCTACAACGTCGCCTTCGGCCTGCGGATGCGGCGTATTCCGAAGAAAGAGGTCCATAGCCGCGTCACTAGTGCCTTGAAAATGGTGGGATTGGAAGCCTTTGCCGACCGCCATCCAGCACAGCTTTCGGGCGGCCAACAGCAGCGCGTCGCTCTCGCCCGCGCCACCGTTATTGAACCGCAAGTGCTTCTGTTGGACGAACCATTGAGCAATCTGGATGCCGGGCTGCGCGTGGAAATGCGGCAAGAGATTCGGCGCACCCAGCAGCAACTCGGTATCACAACCCTCTATGTGACCCACGACCAGGTCGAGGCGATGAGTATCTCTGACCGCGTGGTGATCATGAATCAAGGCGAAATTGAGCAGGTCGGCAGGCCGGAGAGCATCTTCGCCGCTCCCGAAACCGTATTCGTCGCCGGTTTTATGGGCTTCGACAATCACTTCAGCGCGGCAGTTCTATCGGTGCAGGATAGCAAGTTAAGGGTGAATTGGGGCGGCGCTCCCATCGAACTGCGTTGGCGCTCCAACTCCGGACCACCCCAAAGCGGCGCCAAGGCTGAGATCTTTTTTCGCGCTGATAATGCCAGTCTGTCCGCGGGAAGGGAGGCGAGCGGTCTTGCCGGGCAAGTCATCCTGCATACTTTTCACGGCAATGAGGTGCAATACCTGGTTGAAACTGAACTCGGCGAATTCAGCATCATGCAAGACAGCGATAGCGAACGCTTCAAACCCGGCGCGGCGGTGACAGTGCAAGCGCACACGCAAAAGTGGATCGCCATCATTGCAGAGACGGAGCAATACGCATGACGGACTCACAGAGAGTTGAAGTCCAAAAGCATATTCGTTGTGTGCCGGGGGATGTCGCCCGCAGCGTGCTTCTGCCCGGCGACCCGGCGCGCGCCCGCCGCATAGCCGAACAGCTTGAAGAAGCCCGTCTGATCGCTGAAAATCGGGAATATGTGGTCTTCAGCGGGACAACGGACGGGGTTCCGGTCAGCGTGTGTTCGACCGGCATAGGCGGTTCATCGGCGGCCATCGCCTTGGAAGAATTGCGCAATGTCGGCGCGGAAGTCTTCATTCGCGTCGGCTCTGCTGGCGGACGGCGCAAAGACATACCGATTGGCTCCCTGGTGGTGGTGACGGCCGCTTATCGTGGTGACGGCGTATCGGACGAGTATTTGCCGCTGGGTTTTCCGGCAGTGGCTGACCTTGATGTGAACAATGCTTTAATCCAGGCAGCAAAGGAATTCGGGTACAGCGCCTTCACCGGCATTGGGACAACGCGCAGCGCCTTTTATGCGCGCGATCCAGCACTGAACGAACGATTGCGGCAGGTCGGCGTTGTAGCGGCGGAAATGGAAGCATCGACGCTCTTTATTGTCGGCACGCACCGGGGCGCTAAAGTCGGTTGCGTGGTCGCCACCGATTCCAATATCTACCTGGAAGAGCAACCCGCGCTTGCGGAGAAAGAGGCGCTATACATGCAGGGCGAAGAGATGACCATCCGTACCGCGCTGCGAGCGGTGCAATTGCTGGAGGCGACACTGTAATGGAATTTGACACCCTGCTGGTTCATGCCCGGATTGCCGATGTCTTCCGTTACCGGCTGTTCGAGGGCTGGATTGGCATCCGAGACGGGCGCTTTCTCGCCGTTGAAGCGGGGGGCGCGCCGCCAGGAATCCGCGCTACCGAGACCCTGGACCTCGCTGGGCGAATTGTCATGCCCGGCTTGATTGATTCGCATTTGCACATTGAATCCAGTTTGCTGACGCCGCGCCGCTTTGCCGAAGCCGTCTTGCCCTTCGGCACCACGACCATCCTCAGCGACCCACATGAAGTGGGCAATGTTGCCGGCGAGGAGGGCGTGAAATGGATGATTGCCGCATCACAGGATTTGCCGCTCAGGATTTATCATTCGATACCGAGTTGCATCCCCGCCACCTCGCCCGATATCGAATGGACGCATGAGGTCTTTGACGCCGCCACGATTCGGCGCTTGGCAAGGCAGCCGTCGGTCATCGCCTTGGGTGAAGTGATGGATTATCGCGGCTTGCTAGGTCCCAATGAACGCCTGCGAGCGATTGTGCAGGCGGCCAGAGCTGACGGTCTGCTGATCGAGGGGCATATCCCCACTCTGGCCGGAATTGATCTCTCGCAATACCTCGGGCATGGGATTAGCTCCGACCACACGCTGACCTTCGCGGCGAAGATTCGAGAGCAAATCTCTAAGGGTCTGGCGGTCATGCTGCAGACCAAATCGGTGACGCCAGAGAATGTAGCGGCAGTCGCGGATTTGCCCGATCGTTCGCAAATCATCCTCATCACCGATGATATCGAACCGTCGCTGCTGGTAGATGGGCATTTGTCGCGCATTGTGGCGCTGGCGATCGAATGTGGCATGCCGCCGCTGGAAGCGATAGCAGCGGCGACCATTCGTCCGGCACGGTATCTTGGTCTGCGCGATCATGGCGCGATCGCCCCCGGCAAGCTGGCTGATTTCCTTGTTATGGACGATATCGCCGCCTTCCCGCCGGCGCAGGTCTATGTTGGCGGCCAGCTGGTGGCGCAGGCGGGCGCCATGGACGCCCCGGTCACGCGCGAAAACCCAGCCCAGCCGGACTATCCGGGAATTCCCGGGTCCTTCGTCCCCGAAGATTTCAGGCTGGATACCAATGGCGGCGGCGGCAGCGTACAGGCGCAAGTCGTTGCTCTGCAAGACAAGCATTCGACCTTGACTAATTTGGATCAAGTGGCGGTGCGCTTGCAGGATGGGCAGGTGCAATTCCAGGACGGTGATGGCTTGGCGCTGGCATCGGTGATTGCGCGGGATGAGTCATCGCGGACCGTCGGTCTCATCGCCAATACCGGATTGAGAGAGGGCGCATGGGCCAGCAGCGTCGCTCATGATTGCCATAATTTGCTTGTGATTGGCCGCAGCCCGGACGCGATGGCACAAGCCGCCAAGGCCGTACATGCGATGGGTGGCGGCGTCGCTGTTGCCGCGCGCGGGGAGGTTATCGCTTCCTTGCAGCTGCCATTCTTCGGCTTGCTGAGTGATGAGCCGGTCGCTGAAGTTGCGCAGGGGCTGGCGGCTGTGGAAGACGCGATGCGCCGAATCGGAGCGCATCAGACACGCCCCTTCCTGACATTTTCAATCATGAGTTTGAGCGTCAGCCCCTACGCGAAATTTACCGATAAAGGACTTGTTGATACCGAATCACGCAAGTTGATTCGACCCTTCTATCCCGCTGACGAATCGGTGGTGTAAGTTTGAGTCGGTTCTCCAAATGATCATTGGATACTGACCATTTCAGAAATCAGCCCATTCTTGATCATTCAACAGAGCCCTCAGACTAGCGCGTCATTGGCGCTAAAGGCGGGAACACTTTCTTTTATAGGTCCTGTAGACAGCCGGTTGTTGGTAGGGCGGGAATAGCGCCGCTAGCGGCTGGGGCTTGCCGGCGTTGAAGTCGCTGAACCACGTGATTCCAAATGACACGGCTTTCGATCAGCAGACGCTGGCGGTGGTCAATGCGGAATTTGACTACGCGACCGATGTGCTCGGCTTCAAACCGAATCTGGCCGGCGGCGCGCCAACTGTGAGCGAAGTCTCATTCCGTGGCGAAACTCTTGGGAAGGATTTGCGGGGTAAAGCGGTGTCGAACGTTGCGCGTGAAGCACTGCCATAATCCGGGCTCTTCATTTATCTGCATGGTCACGGATCAACGGCGGGGCTACGCCTTTACTAACTGCAAATGTGATACCGGTCTAGCTCTTTGATCTCGCGAAAACCTTAGAAATCTCCGCGTCAGATATAAAGCACAATGTAATCCTCTTCGACCTGAACTGGGTATGTCTCTACAGAAGGATCGTCTTCCGCCTTCGATTCGACAGCGACGTCATACGTCTTTACCCGCATCCGATGCGGATTGTAAACCGAGTGGCCGGTGGTGATGTCGAATTCCCAGCCATGCCAGGGACAGCGCACGATTTCGCCAGCGCGCGTCATCTGCATTTGCAGCGGTTCGTCGCTGACCACCAAGCCGGTGATGATGCCGCGACACAAGGGCGCGCCTTTATGCGGGCAGGTATTCCGCAGCGCGTAGAACGCGCCACGGATATTGAAGATGCCGATGCTGCGCTTCTCCGCTTCGACGATTCTGACTTCGCCAGGCTGCAATTCCCCCGCGCGACAGATAACGTGACGTCCCATACGCTCACTCCGGCGGTCGCAGTTTGGGAAATGTCTCCAGGGCGCTTTCACCGAAAATTCGGCAACGCAGGTTATCTGGCAAGCGCGTCAAAGTCTTTCGCGGATCATCAAAGTCGAAATGGGGGAAATCGCTGCCAAAGAGCAGAATCGTGTCACCGTGCATCCACTCGATTATCTGCTCAAGGTCTCGCTCATTTTCCGGTTCGTCGATAGGCTGCGTATTCAGTCGCACGTGCTCCTTGACATATTCGCTTGGCGGCTTCTTGACCCAGGGCACCTGGTAGCGCAGCGCCTTCCAGTCGGAATCCATGCGCCAGAGATACCAGGGCATCCAGGCAAAACCCGCCTCGACATTGATGACGCGCAGGCCGGGAAACTTCTCAAATGTGCCTTCAAAGATGAAACTGGCCATATGAGCCATGTAAACCGGGGCGCGCATCATGCGCCCTTCGACATAGTGGCTGGGCCAACCGGCGGCCGTCGGCGGGCCGTTTATGCCGACGCCCTCGCCGCTGAAGTGGATCATGACCGCTAGCTGATTACGTTCGCAGGCTTCGTAGATCGGGTCGTAGACGCGGTTGCCGTATGGTTTGGTTGCGCCGCCGGGCATGATGATGGCGACGACCGCCGGGTGACTGCCGATGCGGTCAATTTCCTTCGCCATGCCAAACGGATCTTGTGTATTGACGGTTATGGCCACGCGGAAGCGCTCATCGCTGGCGATCCAATGCTCAAGCGTGTAATCGTTGAAGGCGCGGCAGATCGCCGAGCCGAAATCGGCATCGGGCATATTGCAGGCGCCGGAGGCGGAAGATCCGGTCAGGATGGCAATATCGATCTCGCAGTCATCAAGCAGTTGGCGGCGGGTGCTTTCCAAGTTGTCGCTCATATCCAGAAAGTCGGCGCGGGTGCCGCGCATGCCACCATTGTGCCAATATTGGCTGGAAGGACCGCTCCCGCCATGGTCGCGCAATCGCTCGGCATACACTTGCGGCAGATAGGGATTCAGGTCAGACCAGCTCTTAAAACCGTGATGCACATCGGTATCAACGATGAACAGCTTCTCACGGTCACGCTTGTGCCTGGCGGACGCTTCAATTACTTCCATGTCAGTTGTCTCCAGCTACACCAGTCGCCCTGACCAGACATAATGCTGGAAAGGGCACAATCGTCAGTATAACAGATCCCTCTCTCCGCTGATGAAGTGGGGGATCTCGAAACAGGTCGACGGATGCTCTTACGGGTCGTTCACCCAGGTCCGCGTCAAGAGCCAGCCAGAGCTGGGCGTCAAGAGGTAGGTCGACCTCTAAATGCACACCAAGAGTTGTCGAATGCAATCGCTTGCTCGTGTTCATGTCGAGGCCGCGGTTCGAGGCTTCAACTGGACCGCAAGCGTGCCAAAGACCGACGCTATGACAGATCTTCGCCATTGAGATGGGCGTTTGCATCAAGAACACTTGTCATTTTCACGCAGCCGCCCAGGACGGATCAAGCTCCTAGATAGACGTTGCTGGCGCAAGGTTTTTGCTTGCAAAATGTTGTTTTGTATGCAAAATTCGTTATACTGTCCTCGAGTCAATTGGCCTGACTACGTTAGCCAGGTTTTCTCCGGATGGCACTAGGAAGGGAGAGAGGTGACGTTGGTAAATTGAAGCGGGATCTTTCGTTAGCATGCAAATCGACAGAAGATAGGAGCAAAGCAATTATGTTACGCAAACTTTTCCTGACGTTGGTGATGCTTGCGCTGGTCAGCGCATTCGCCGTTAGCGCACAGGACGAAGCGCAGTACGCTGGCCTGGACATGGATTTGTCGGGCATCAACATAAAGATGGCAAATATCGGCGGCGGCCAATACGAAGTCATGTACGACGCCATTTCCATCTTTGAAGAGGCGACCGGCGCCACGGTCGAAATTGTCGCTTTGCTGGACGGGTTTTCCATGGACCAAAAGCTTAAGGTTGACTTCGCCACCGGCGCGGCTGACTACGATGTAGCTTGGGACCACACCAGCTTTGTGGCGCAATACACGCCGTTTCTGCTGCCGCTGCAAGATTATTTCAGCGAAGATGAACTGGCGCCCTTCAGCCCCGCCATCCTCGATGCCGCCACCATTGACGGCAACCTATATCTGATTCCGCGTCACGCAGATGTCAGCCCAATTCACTATCGCAAGGATCTCTACGAAGACGAGGCGATCGCCGCCGCCTATATGGACGCGACGGGCGAGGCGCTGACCGTGCCTACCACCCTGGAGCAGATCGATCGGCAAGCTCGTTTCTTCGTCGAAAACGGTCACAGCACGCTGGGTTATACGCTGGCGGGCAAGGAAGAGGCGCTTACGGGCCGATTCTATGAGATGCACTTTGCCAGCGGCGGTTCGCTATTCGACGAGAATTATGAACCGGCATTCAATGACGAGATCGGTGTAGCTGTCGCCGAATTGCTGGCAAGTTGGTACGCCGACGGCGTCATCCCGTCGGATACGACTTCGCTGCTGTGGGATGGCGTCGCCCAGTACTTTTGCAACAACGATGTCGCCATCAAGCTGGAGTGGTATGGTTGGTACGCTTACTTCCAAGATGCGGACTCCTGTGCGGTAGCGGGTAACTTTGGTTTGGCGCGCGGCTTCACCGGTCTGTCTGTGGGCGGCGACGCCGTACGACCATCAGGGTGGGCGGGCGCGCATGCCTTCTCCGTCCCGGCGACAGCGCCCAATCCGCAGGCGGGCGTTCAGTTGATCAAATTCCTGTCGTCGGAGCGTGTGGCCTATGAAGAGGCCTTGCTGGGCTTCTTGCCGACACGCGGAGATGTTTGGGATCGCGTCATCGCCGATGCCTCCGACGCCGAAAATCCGCTGGACCGCGAGCGGCTGGAGCTAGCGCGCATCCAGGTTGGCGAAGATTTCAAGACGCCGCCGCTAATCGCCGAGTGGATCCCCTTCTCCAACATCTTCTACCCACATCTGCAAGCGATCATCTTGGGGGATGTGGGCGCGCAGGAAGGTTTGGATGCCGCCGCGGCAGAAACCCGCGAAATGATGGCGGACGCCGGGTATTACTAGCGGGCGTACAAATTGAAAGCGGGCGAGCCCTTGGGTCGCCCGCCGTAGCAAATTCGTGTAGGGGCGAGCCGCCCGCTCGCCCGTACAGCAATTCAATGCGAGAATTCATTCAAGAATCAAACTGATGCTATGGTTGCCAATTCCAATAGCCCGCTCGGAAAAGGCGCCGCAGCGCGCCTCGTCGAAGTCAGCCGAATTGAAGCTGGCTTTTTCCCCTTTGCGTTGATCTTGCCGGCGGTAATCCTGATCCTCCTGGTGGTCGGCTTTCCGTTGCTCTATTCGTTATACGTCAGCTTTACGCCGTATGAGCTGCTGAAGCCGAACAGCTTGAACTTCACGGTGGCGCGGGCGCTCCGTAATTATCAGAAACTGCTGAATGACGATATTTTCTGGCGTTCCTTGTTGAACACCATTGTGTTTTTGGCTGTCACCGTGAATTTAAGCTACGTGCTTTCGATGGCGCTTTCGCAACTGTTAGCGCGCGTGACGGTGGGGCAGAGCGTCTTGCGCACGCTCTTGATGGTGCCGATGATGTTCGCGCCGATTTTGGTAGGCATGCAGTTTCGTTGGTTCTTCAATGCAAATGTAGGGCTGGTAAACAACTTCCTGATCAGTGTTGGATTGATTCAGGAGCAGGGGCAAATCGCCTGGCTGGTGGATGTGCCGCTGGGCATGATTACCATCATCATCGCTTCGATCTGGATGAACATTCCGGTGATGACCATTATCCTCTTGGCGGGCACCCTGTCTCTACCGACAGAAACATTTGAGGCGGCCGAAGTAGATGGCGCGTCGGGCTGGCAGAAATTCCGATTTATCACCTTCCCGCTGCTGGCGCCCTTTTCCTATATTGCTTTGACGATCATGTCGCTGGATATCGCGCGCGCGTTTGACATCGTCCGCATCATGACTGACGGCGGGCCCGCGCGGCGTACCGAAATGCTCTGGACCTACATCACGCGCTTGGCGATTGAGGACACGAAGTTTGGCTTGGGCAGCGCGATGTCCTGGATCACTGTATTCTTGTCGGTGCTCTTCACGCTGTATTTCTTTAGACAACTGGTCAAGGCGAGGATCGTCCGATGATTACTCGCAGTGTCGGTCCCAACCGCCGACGCAACGATATGATCTGGAATATGGTCGCCTGGGTGGTATTGCTAATGTTGGCGCTGCCGGCATTTTGGATCATTATCACGGCCTTTCGCCCGAATATTGAGATCAATACCTTTCCACCGGTGTGGATTCCGCGCCGGTTGACGCTGGAAGCCTACGCCAACATGTTTGGGCTAAATCCGGACGTGCAGCAGCGGGTCGCGGTGGAGGCGTATTTGCGAAACTCGTTGTTGGCATCGGGCCTTAGCACCGTGATCGCAGTTTCGCTGGGTACGCTGGCCGGTTACGCCTTCGCACGATTCCGTTTTCGCTTTCATACGACGCTGTTTCTCGGCATTATGCTATCGCGGGCAGTGCCCGGCGTGGCGCTGAGCTTACCGCTGTTTCTACTCTTCAATCGCGTCGGCTTGACCAACAATGTCTTGGGCTTAGCCTTCGTATATGTCGCGGTCAATATCCCCTTCACGGCCTGGCTGATGGATGGCTTTTTTCGGCAGATACCGACGGAATTGACGGAGTCCGCCTATATTGATGGCTGTGGTCATTGGTCGGCCTTTTGGCGCATTGAGTTGCCATTGTCGCTTCCTGGCTTGGCGACGGCGGCGATATTCGCTTTCTTGGCTGCCTGGAATGAATTTCAGATCGTCAGCGTGTTGGCGCGCAATAATGCGGCCAAGACCTTCCCGCCCGGCTTGTTCGCCTTCACCGAGCAGTTCACGGTGGATTGGCGCGGTATGGCGGCGATGAGCGTGATCATGATGGTGCCGGCGGTTATCTTTGTGATCCTGGTTCAGCGCAACCTGGTCAGCGGATTGACCTTCGGCGCGGTGAAGGGCTAAATCACAGCGCTCAGTCGCAGTGGAAGACCTCTTCGATGTTGTGCCACCATTCTCCCTCAGCGCGGTCTTCGACCGGTTTCTGCATGGGCATGCAGAGGTCCCACCACTTCTGCGTGGTTTCATCAGCAGCCATAGCCGCCATATCGGCATCGAAATCGTCGCCGTGATACTCCATGTAGGCGAAAAGCAAATCGCCGAAACGATAAATGGAGTAGTTGCGAATATTGCATTCTTCAATCTTTTTCAGTACGCCGGGCCAGACGTCCGCATGCAGACGTATATATTCCGCGGCATCTTCCGGTCGCAAGCCTATAACTTGTCCAAAGCGTTGCATCGCGCATCTCCTAATTCGTTGATCTGTTGAATTTCTCGGGGTGGCGGTACTTCACGGTCTGCAAATGCTCACAATACAGCGCCAGCACACCTTCATTCTTGTAGACTTCATAACTGACTTTTACCAAGCCCATCTCATCATACTTCGGTTCCTTGCTCAGGTGCGTGCGGACGGTATAGATGGTATCACCGATAAAGACCGGTTTGATGAAGCGCAGCCTGTCGTAGCCGTAACTGAAGGTATGTACGTTATTGTGTGCCATCAGACCTAAGCCGATGCTGAAGACCATAGAGCCGGCGACGAGACGCTTGTCGAAGATGCCTTCGTCGCGGGCGAAGATCTCATCGGCGACGTACGGGTGCATATCGAGCACGATGGCGTTGAAGATCATACACTCGCCTTCGGAGAGGGTACGGCGTATCGATTTGATCTTGGCGCCCAGCTCAAAGTCTTCATACATCCAGGTTTCGGTATTGAACAGGGGCAGATCTTTGTGCATTTCAACCGGTGTATTTTCTGGCATAGGGATCTCCTCAGCTAGAAATGGCAAACTCTGACAGGATGCGCTGGGTGTCTTCGCCGATGCGCGGCGCGCCCTTGGCGCTTTTCAACACCATCCCATCAATCCGTATGGGACAGCGGGTGGTCTCCAGCTTGACATCTGCATCGCGCGCGACCTCCTGGATCATATCAATGACCTGGAAGCCTTCGTGCTGCAGCAGGCGGTCCCAAGTTAACACGTCTGCGCACCAGATATCTTGCGGCTCGAGGATATCAAGCCAGTGCTGCGTCGACTTGGTCTTCAAATGCTCAACGAGAATCGCTTTGATCTTATCGCGCTGCGTAAACCAGGTAGCGGACTCGGTGTAGACGAGCAGCGGCTGGCAATCAAGCAAGTCACCCAGGACCGGTATCGAACCCATCGCCAGCGCCAGAAAGCCATCGGCCGTCTGATAAATGCCATAGGGCGCGGCTAGATAGGCGTGGGCGTTGTTGATGGCGCTGCGCTGTGGCAGCTTGCCGCCATCGTTGAGATGCGTGGTCAGCACTTCAAATTGAAAGTCGAGGATCGATTCCAGCAAGCTTACCTGTACCATGCCACCTTCGCCGGTGATGCCGCGGCGCACCAGGCAGGACAAAATACCTTGCACCAAGTGGGCGCCCGCGAAGAGATCGACGACTGCCAAGCCGAATGGTGTTGGCGGTCGATCGGCATCGCCATTGAGCCAAACCAAACCCGAGATCGATTGCAGCAGCAGGTCTTGGCCCGGCTTGTAAACCCAGGGTCCTTCGTTGCCGTAACCGGTGATTTCTCCATAGACGATGCGCGGATTGATGGCGCGCACCGACTCGTAATCCAAGCCGAGGCGCGCCATTACGCCCGGGCGGAAGTTTTGAATGATTACGTCCGCCTGCTTGATCAGGTCCTTGACTCGGTCGAGATCGACCGGGTCTTTCAAGTTAGCGGCGAAGCTCTCTTTGTTGCGGTTGATGGAGTGGAAGAGAGTGCTCTCGCCATCAAGCTCCAGCTCGGAGATGTAAAGCTGCCGGCAGAGGTCGCCACCGTCCGGCCGCTCGACCTTGATGACGCGCGCACCCAAATCGGCAAGGCGCAAGGCAGCCGAGGGACCGGACAGAAAGATGCTGAAGTCGAGTACTAGTAAACCTTCCAGTGGTCGCATTGTCTCTAAATTCTCCTGAATGGCTGCGCCGATACAATTCGTACGCATGGGCTCATGAACGCTCATGCGCCCTATGTCTGTTTTGCTTGCAAAAACACTTTTTATCCGTAAAATATAGACAGCAAAGTCAATTCTGTCAAATGGTCGGGCGGACGCAAAGGCGGGCGTTTGGAGGCGCAAATGGTTAAGGTTGATACGCATCAGCACTTTTGGAATCTGGATGAAGTCGCTTATCCCTGGCTAGTGCCCGCCTACGGTCCCATCTATCGGACTTTCACCGCTGAAGAGCTGGCGCCGCAACTGGCCGCATCGGGAGTGGACAAGACGGTAATTGTGCAGGCGATGGATTCTTATGCTGATACCGATTCGATGCTGGCGATTGCAGAAGCCAACGATTGGGTGGCCGGCGTCGTCGGCTGGGTACCATTGCATGACCCTGACGAAACGGCCAAGAAGCTTGATGACTACGGCCAGAATCCCTATTTCAAAGGCATGCGACATCTGATCCATGAAGAGACCAATCCTGATTGGGTGGTGCAGAAGCAGGTGATAGAAGGCCTGCAAATTCTGGCGGATCGCGGCCTGACCTTTGATGTAGTTGCCGTGTTTCCAAACCACCTCAAGCATGTGCCGGCGCTGGCGGAGAAAGTGCCAAACCTGAAGATGGTGATCGATCACCTGGCGAAACCGCCGCTGGGCGATGACGATCGCGTCGTCTGGCGCGCGCAACTGGCGGCCGCCGCCGAAAGTCCCAATGTCTTCGCCAAAGTGTCGGGTTTGAACACGGTGACGCCGGATTTTGAAAACTGGACGTACGAAGACATTAAGCCGCTGGTGGATTACGCCCTTGAGCAGTTTGGCGCCGAGCGCTTGATGTTCGGCAGCGATTGGCCCGTTGCCGTGCTCGCTGGCGATTACGCCAAGGTTTGGGACGAGACGAATAAGTGCCTCGCTGACCTACGGCCAGATGAGCGAGACGCGATACTGGGCGGGACGGGCAACCGCTTCTACCAGCTAGGTCTCTAAGGCTCGCGGTTTAGACGGCTGGCAAAGGCGTTCCGCCTTGCTGGCTGGATTCGTAGGCGGCTTCCACTGTCGCCATCGTCTGGATGGCGTCTTCCACGGATGTCGACAGTGACTGTGTCTCTCCGTTGGCGAAGCGCATCAGGCTGGCCATGGTGCCGATAAAGGCTTCGGGGAACCACGATCCCCTGATATCGAGGGTCTGCCAGGACGGGTCGTCCGCTTCATCAAGCAGGATGTATTCGAAGCGATCGGGAACACCGTCCGGGTAATTCATATTCAAGCCAGCGCGGATCTGGATCGCGCCTTTGCTGCCTTCAAACTTGACGTAGGATTGCTGCTTTTCGGCGCCGTATACGTGGCTGTGATTGGTCATTACGTTGACGCGCGGATTCTCCCCGTAGTCCATGATGATCATCGAGCGCGCTCCGCCGCGCAGGTCCGGCGCGCTGGGATGGCTCAAGGTCTTTGCGTAGACGCTTTGGGGACTGCCACAGAAGGAACGAACAAGATCAATATAGTGAATGCTGTGATAAAGGATCTCGCAGCGGGGCAGGGGGAACAGGAAGGGCCACAGGTGCCAGGGCGTATTGCATTGCACACGGAACTCCATATCGTAAAGCTCGCCAATCAGGTCCCGCTCAATCATGTCGCGGGCGGCGATGATGAAGGGCGCGAAACGCAACTGGAAATTGATGGCGGCTACTAGCTTCTGCTCCCGGCAGATGCGCAAGATCTCTCGCGCTTCAGCCAGGTCTTCGCCCATTGGCTTCTGGATGAGCACGGCGCAACCACTTGGTATCTCGCGCAAGATATCGGCGATCGCGCTTCCTGGTACGGCGATATCGAAGACGGCTTTTTCGGGCGCTGATGCGATGGCTTCCGAAAGCGAGTCATAAAGCCGCGGAATATCAAACTTGTCTCGCATCATGGCGGCGCGCTCGGCATTGATATCAAAACCGCCGACCACATCAAAGCCAGCCATCTTGTAAGAAGGGTAGTGGGCGTCATGGACGATCCCGCCCAAGCCGATGCTAACGATCGGTGGAGGATTGGTTGGCAAAATCGCCGTCTGGCGAACCTCAGATTCTGGCATGAGCATGTTCCTTCGGCTGGTCAATTACAGGTTCCGGGAAGACCGGAATCGGTTGCCCGGCAAAGTCAGTTAGGCCGGCGCGCCTATTGATTTGGCGAGCGCATCGCAGCAAAGCCTCGACAACTTCTACGGAATCGCCACTTTGGCGACTCGCGGTGAGCTGCGTGATAGCAATGGCGGCTACAGCGCCAACCGCGGGATTTCCAATGAGAACGGCGGTATCCTGCAAGCCAATGAATGATTCGTCGGCGGCGGTCGACACGCCCGTTTCCCGGATCGTCTCGATGCGATCCAAGAGGCAATTGCGCTCCGCGTCCGACAACTGCTGATAGTCCTTGTCATCGGCTAAGAGGGCGCTGAGGCTGATGTCGTCCATCGCCGCAAGGAGCAAGCGACCGGACACAGTGGAAACGAGCGGGAAGGAAGTGCCCACGGACACGGAGATTTGTACTTTTTCCGGGCTTTCCGCTTGCCCGACAACGAGCAGCTGTCCATGTTGAATGATGCTGATATGGCAAGACTCTCGAATGGTGCGGGCAAGTTCTTGTATCGGTAAATTGGCAACGTGTAGAAGATGTTTCATGGGGGAATGACGGTTGGCCAGTTCGAAGAGTTTGAGTGTGAGGCTGTACTTTCCGTGGATCTCATCCTTGATGACGTAGCCGCTTTCCACCAGGCAATTCATGGTGCGGAAGAGTTGGCTGGTGCTGTTTGCCATCATGTCAGAGATTTGAGAAAGGGATAGTGGTTCCGACGCGCGCGCCAGCAGTTCGATTACAGCCAAGCCCTTTTCCAAAGCCGGCACACTATAATTTGGCGCAGGTCTTTGCTCAGTCATGTGCGTTCTCTCTGTGTCAGAGCGCGACGGACGGGCTATTCAGTGGACGCATGGTCCCGGCGTTGCACGAGATAGAGGTGCTGGCAGGCGAGTACTATTTTGTCATGCTGGTTGAAGATTTCGACCTGCTCGATCACATAACCGTGATCCGGGCGTCTGGCATAATCGCGTTTCTCGCTGATGGTGGCTTTGACCGTAATGGTATCGCCGATAAAAACGGGACGAATGAAACGGATACGGTCGTAGCCGTAGGAGAAGGCGACAGGATTGATCTCGTTTGCAGTCATGCCGATGCCAATGCTTAGGATCAGTGTGCCATGGGCAATGCGCTCTTTGAACTCCTGCGTTTTCACCCACTCCGCGTCCATGTGATGGGGGAAGAAGTCGCCGGTCTGCCCGGCGTGCAGAACGATATCGGCTTCGGTGATCGTCCGGCCAAAGGTCTCGCGGCTTGAGCCGATGTCATAGTCTTCAAAATAGGTGGTCTTGATCATGAATGAATCCTGTCCGCGTACTGGTCGGGGTGATTGAACAGACTTTGGTTGACAAGGGCAACTGCCCTCACTATATTTTGCAGATAAAACTGCCTTTTGCAAGCAAAACCATTTCCCTTTGCGGCTCAGCCAAGAACTACGTCAAGGAGGAGGAGACCAATGAGCGCCAAAACCAAATTGCGAGGCATCACCTGGAATCATTCACGTGGATTCGTCTCGGTGGTGGCGACCGCACAACGGTTCTGCGAGTTGCGACCGGAAGTCGAAATCTCCTGGGAAAAGCGATCCCTGCAAGAATTCGCCGATGCGCCGATTCAGGGCTTGGCCGAGGAATATGACCTGCTGGTGATCGATCATCCATGGGCGGGTTACGCGGCGTTCAGCCAAGTCCTCTTGCCACTGCAAGACACGATTCCAGCAGAATACATGCGCGATCAAGCGGAGCATTCGGTCGGTCATTCGCATGCGAGTTACATTTTCGACGGCGGTCAATGCGCTTTGGCGATTGACGCGGCGACGCCGGTCGCATCTTGTCGGCCCGATCTGCTGGAGCGGTATGAGCTTGAAATGCCACAGACCTGGCGGGACCTACTGTCCCTGGCGCGGCAAGGGCGAGTCGTCATGCCGGGGATACCCATCGATACGCTGATGAACTTTTATATGCTCTGCGCGACGCAGGGCGAAGCGCCTTTCGTTGACGACGAATGGGCGGTTTCGGATGAAATGAGTCTTCGGGCGCTGGAACAATTGCGCGAACTGGCGAGCTTATGTCCAGAGGAGATCTTCAATTGGAATCCGATCGCGGTTTATGAGGCGCTCTCACGTCGCGATGACTTCGTCTATTGTCCCTTCGCCTATGGCTATTCGAATTATTCCCGCGCCGGATACTCGGAAAGCGTGCTGGTATTCGATGACATGGTGGAGATTGAAGGACACGGACGCTGCCAGACGACACTCGGCGGCACAGGCCTGGCGATTTCCTCTCGCTGTCAAGCGCCTGAGATTGCGCGGGACTACGCTATGTTCACAGCAGGTCCGGGAATACAACGTACGCTTTTCTTTGACAATGGCGGTCAGCCAGGCCATCGGAGCGCTTGGCTGGACGCGGAGGTGAATCGTCGGTCGAACAGTTACTTCCGCAACACTTTGCCGGCGTTGGACCGAGCCTATTTGCGACCTCGATTTCCCGGATACCTCCATTTTCAAGATTACGCAGGCACACCGATCCGTCGGTACTGTATGGAGGGAGGCGACGCGCGGCAGGTACTTGCGGAATTAAAGCGCCTGTTTGAAGAAGCCAGGGGAATTTACCAGGCTTGAGCCGTGGCATTCAATACAAGGCCATCGCGACTAGGCGTTTGAAGCCGAGGAGTCGACTAGCGATTATCAAATTGCGTCTTGAGTTTGATTGAATCCTCGGCGCTATCCATTATGACATCGAATCCGCCATCGATGTGGCGATCCGTGAAGCGCGCGCACTCGGTGAGGAGTTGGGCGCCGTCTCTATGCAATTTGCCATCAAGGAGATGAAGGAAGGCCTGCATGCGCCTTGACCGCAAGCCCGTAGCCCGCATTATGCTGAAAGCAGAAATGCGATGATGTGCCCGATCTCTGCTTGCGTCAATCGGTCGGCGAAATTCGCGGGCATAGAATTGGCGTAGCCATCGGCCAGATAAGCGCCGGGCATAACAATCGATTCATACAGATATTGGGCTGGCGACAGTGGTGGACGTCGCGTCGCAGCGCGGTCGGCAAGGCCAATGAACAAAGGCGCCACCCGGCCCTCTCCGGAAACGTGGCAGGCACTACAATGAAGAGCCTCGATCAGCGCTTCGCCCTCTGACGCAGATGCTCCCTCAAGCGCCGCCGCCACTTCTGTCGCGTAAGATTGCGCGTCGATAGCGGGAGACCTCGTCGATTCCGGCGTGCTTGTGGCGACGAAGGCGACCGCGAAAACAATCGTGACGATGATCAAGAACGCGATTGCAAGCGTCACCGCCATCCGCGGTCCTCGCTGCGTGGAGCCGATGTCGGGCACGCCAGGCGCCTATTCAGAGCAGCAGGCGATCAAAGATCATAGCCAGGAAGAGCACCGCCAGATAGAGCGATGAATACTTGTAAAGCGCGCGGGCTGTTGCTTTATCCGCCCGCCGGATGAGCTTTACAGCCAGCCCTATGAGTATCAGGCCAAGAATGGCGGCAATCGCAAGATAGAAATGATCCAGCAGCAATGGAGCTTGAGGCAACGATAGCAGTATAGAAGGCGACAAGCTGATGATGACCAATTGAACCGAGTAGAACAGGATCTGAAAGCGGGTCACGCTTTCGCCGCGCGCCACCGGCATCATGGGGATATCGGCGGCGGCATAATCCTTGTTGACTAGGATCGCCAGCGCCCAGGAATGCGGTGGCGTCCAGTAGAAGACGATAGCGAACAGAATGAAGGCTTGTAGCTCAAGGGCGCCGCTCGCCGCGGCCCAACCTACCAGCACCGGCATGGCGCCGGCGCCACCGCCAATCAGGATATTGACGACGGTGTTGCGCTTCAAGATCAACGTGTAAATGACGACGTAGTAAATTGCCCCAGCCAGCGCGAGCATGGCAGCCAGCCAATTGACAAACAGTCCCAGAACCAGCACAGAGGAAATCACAAGAGCGACGCCAAAAGCCAAAGCGTGCTCAGCGGGCAAGCGGCCCGACGGTATGGGACGGCGAGCAGTGCGAGCCATCTTGGCATCGAGCTCGCGATCCAGATACTGGTTGATCGCGCTTGCCCCGCCAGCGGACAACACGCCGCCCAGAATGGTCAGCAGCAAGAGATTAAGCGGTGGGAACGAATCAATGGCGACGATCATGCCGGTCACGCAAGTCAGGACGAGCAGTATGACAATGCGCGGCTTCATCAACTCGATGTACGGTCTTGGCGAAATGTCAGATGCAAGGTTGCTTCGGAGTGTTCTTATCACCGGGTTTCCTTCTCAGTAGTTCCAAGTTAGTCATGCGAAAACTGATCAGAAATTCGTGACAAAGGTGGGCGAGCCGGCGGCTCGCCCGTACGGCTTTTTGATTATTTTGGCATTTTCTTTCGTAGGGCAGTCATTCTCATTTCTTTGTTGGAACTACTTCTGGGTGCCGACCGTTGATGGCTTCCATGATCGCCAATGACGCCAGCAGTCCCCAGACGGTTGCGGCCAAGCCAACATGTATCGCGCCCCATTCTCTCCCGGCTGAACTGAATACAAAGAGCGCCCCGGCCCCGATCTGAATCACGTGAGTGAAGACAGCACTCAAGGCAATTCGCTTTATCAAAGGCTCGCGGCGATGCCGACAGACTTGCCGTAGCAAAATGAGGAGCGTAACGGTCATCGCCCCTGCTGATAGACGATGGATCATATTGATGACCGCCAACTGTCCCTGCGCAAAAGGCAAAATCGCGCCGCCATCGCAAAGCGGCCATTGTGTACAGGCGAGGGTCGCGCCACTGCCCCGCGCCAAGGCGCCGGTCAATATGACAACAAATGCCATGGCTGCGTTCACGGTCGCCAGTATCGGTATTGAATCCGCCGGCCTCGCCACTTCTGAAGGACGGCGCCAAGCCAGAACCGCCGCGCCCAGCAGAGCCGCCAGAAGCAGCATGGCTACGCCCAGGTGCAGCGTGACAAATGTCGGCGGCAGTTCCAGGAAAACGACGATGGCGCCCAAAGCGCTCTGCACGAGAAAGAGCATGGCGGCCCAGATCGTCATCTGCAGCACGCGCCGATTCCTCGCTCGATATTGGCGCCAGGCGGCAGCCAGCGTCGCCAAGCCGAAAAAGCCGATCAGCAGGGCGAAGAGGCGATGCAGCCACTCAATCCAGGCGGTGATGTTGTCCAGCGGCGGAAAGATAGTACCGTTGCAAAGCGGCCAGTCGGTGCCGCAGCCCAAGCCGGATTCCGTCACGCGTACCACTGCGCCGAAGACGATCACGCCCAGCGTGAGCGCTGCGGTGGAAAGCGACAAGATGACAAACGAAGAACTGCGCGATGGTTCTACGCTATGTTCGACCATGACGAATGAGTTCGCTGGAAAACAATGAATCAAGCTACCTTGTCACAGTTCTCGCTGCAAGGCAAGGTCAAGGTATTCTGCCTTTTGTGTCAACTGGTATTGCGAACGGCTGAGCTACTCAGCTAGCGCGGTGGCGTCTTCCGTTTCGATCCTGTGGTTGATCTCAACGCGTGACTGCACGATGCGCTCGGCCCTGTCATTCGGTTCGGTAGAGCGTAAGCGCAGACCCGCTCTGACCGCGCTTCATTCGGCCGGCGGCAGAAAGCACCGTATCTCCGTCGGGCGAGTTGGCCGAATCGCGCCTGAGATTACTTGATAAACGGGCGCGACCTCGTCGCCCGCCTATGCGATTGTGCCGGCCAGAAGAACGGGAATTGTCTAGGAGACTGCGGCATTCTGATCCGCGTCGCCGACGACAGTTCTTGTTGGAGCGGAGGGGCCCGCTCGTCCGGCGTAACGCGTTTTTTGCGCGTCAATGATCAGCGCAACCAAGATAATCAGCCCGCGTACAGCGTTCACCCAGAGTGGATCAACATTCATCAGGTTTAAGGCGTTGTTGACCATCGCCAGGAAAAGCACACCGGCAAAGGCGCCGATGATTGAGCCTTCGCCACCTTTCAAGCTGACGCCGCCGATGACCGCCGCAGCCACCACATTCAGCGTCAGCCCGATGCCAAGGTTCGGCACCGATGTTTCCAACCGGCCCAGGAGCATCCAGCCGGCGAGCGCAGCCAAAAAACCGCTCGCCGTATAGACCAGGATTACCGTACGCGCCGGGCTAAAGCCGGAGGCGCGTGCAGCGTCTTCGTTTGCGCCCACGGCATAGACCTTGCGGCCGAATTGCATACGGCTCATAACGAATCCGAAAACCAGGTAGAGGCCGATGGTTGCAATCACGGAAACCGGTATGCCGGCGATGCGACCGCCGCCCAGCCAGTTGAAAGCTGCCGGCGTCCCGGGCATGATGGCGCCTTCACTGATCGCCAGCGCCAAGCCGCGCAAGACCAATTGCATCGCCAGTGTGACGATGAAGAAGTTCATATTCAGCTTCATGATCATGAAACCGTTAACGAAGCCGATCAGCGCGCCCAAGGCCAAAATCAAGGGAATGACGATAAGCGGATCGAGCTCCACACCCAATCCACCGGCCTGCGCCAAGTCTGTTTCTCGGTAGGGCAGCATCAGCCAGGCAGCCACTACCGCGACTAACGACACTGTACCCTCGGCTGATAGATCAAGCTTCCGCGCCATCAGACAAAGCGACTGACCGATGACCATCACGCCCAACACGCTGCCGGTGATCAAGATATTGGCGATATTCGCCAAACCCAAGTAGCCCTTGATCGTCAAGCCAAAGACCACGACCGTAAAGACGAGCACGACCCAGATGAAATGGCGAGTCAGGATTTCGAGTAGATCGTGGCGATTAGGCGTCTGCATCGCCCGGCCCTCCCTCGATCGCCAGCAAGATGTCTTCCGGCAGCATGTCGTCTGCGGCGCGTGAGAATTCGTTTGTGATCCGACCTTCGTACATCACCAGTATGCGATCGCAGAGCCCGATCAACTCGCGAACTTCACTCGAGATGATCATGATGGCGACGCCCTGCCGGCTTAGGTCGTTGATGATGTTGAAGATATCGACTTTGGCCTGTACGTCCACACCCTGTGAAGGCTCATGCAGGATCAGCACGGCGGGTTGGGTCGCGGCGAGCTTCGCGAAAACTACTTTCTGCTGATTGCCGCCGCTGAGAAGCAGCGTTCGCTGTTCGGGGCCAGGCGTGACGATTCCCAGCTTGTCGATGTACTCCTCGGTAATCGCCTGCTCGTCCTGTCGCATCAGCACGCCCAGCCGCCCGACCAGGCGGTCCAGGACCGAATAGGTGACGTTCTCGCGAACGGAGCGAAGCTGAACCAGCCCGTAGCGATGACGATCTTGCGGCAGGTAAGCGACGCCGGCTTCGAATGCGCTCTTAGGGCTGCCAGGGCGATAGACTTCACCGGCGATGGTTACCTCGCCGACGCCCATGCGCTCCAGGCCGAATAGCCCTTGCGCCAGTTCGTCAGCACCGCTGCCTTGCAAGCCGGATATGCCGATCACTTCGCCCCGGCGCAGGACGAAACTGACATGCTCGTAGGCGCCGCGTCGCGACAGATCCTGGACCTCAAAGACGACCTCATGTCCGGCGGCGCTCTCACGTCCGTATTCCTTGACGCCGCCGCCGACCATCATGTGGATCAAGTCGGCGACATTGATTTCGCTGATCGCTCGCGTACCGACAATTTGGCCGTCGCGCATGACGGTCACGCGGTCGCAGATCTCAAAAACTTCCTCTAAATGATGGGATATGTAAATGAATGCCACGCCCTGTTCTTGCTGCGCGCGCACAAAACCGAAGAGCAGGTCGATATCCACTCGTGAAAGGGCGGCGGTCGGTTCGTCAAGGATGATGAGCCTCGCGTCGTTGAACAAGGCTTTGGCGATCGCCAGCATGGTGCGCTCGGCAACGCTCAGACCTTCGACCGGCTGACGTACATCCAGCTTGAGCCCCAGCCGGGACAGGCGCGCTTGCGAATCGTCATTGACCGCCTGCCAATCGACCAGGCCGAAACGATTCTTTGGCAGGTTTCCCACCAGAATGTTTTCGGCAACGGTCAGCGTGTTTAGCAGGTTGATATGCTGCGGCACATAAGAAATGCCGGCGTCGATCATAATCTGAGGGCTGGCGTGATGCAGCGTCTCGCCTTCGATGGCTATCGTGCCGCTGTCCGCCGCCCGAATGCCCATCAAGACGCCCATCAGCGTCGATTTGCCGGCGCCATTCTTGCCTACCAGACCGTGGATCTCACCACGACGAACGGAGAAGTCGGCATCCTGCAGCGCTTGTACGCCGGGATAGGACTTGCTGATCCCACGCATATCAAGCAGGGTCATATCGCTCCGCGCCAAGGCTCGTGTTTCAGCCACTGCTCTGCTCCCTGTCGTGCAGGCCCACAGTGGTCTCGGCGAGCGCCAAACGCATTTGGGCACTATGTTGATAACGGACGCGCAGCGCATCCAGCAATACCGCGAAGAGCAGAAGCAGGCCGCGGCTGACATCGATCCAGAAGGGCGAAACGCCCATGATGTTCAAGCCCGTATCGAGTATCGACCAAAGCAGGACGCCGCCAAACGCGCCGATGATGTTGCCGCGCCCGCCGTAGATGCTCATGCCGCCGATGATGGCGGCGCCATGGACGGCGAAGATCAAGTTGGCGCCCATGGTCGGCGTGGCGGCGTTCAAGCGGCCCGCCTGCAACAGTCCGGCGAATGCAGCGCAAACACCGGCGATGATGTAAACAATGATCACGACACGGTCCACATTGATGCCGGCCGCGCGCGCCGCATCGGCATCGGCGCCAACCGCGTACATATTGCGTCCGAATTGGGTGTAACGCGTGTGAATGTGACCCACCAGAAAAGCCAGGATCACAAATATGCCCGCGACAGAAAGCACGAAATTGCCGTTGTCGGTGACGACGCGCGCCAGCGTACCGCCCCCCAGCCAGGTGAACTCCTTGGGAAAGAAGCTGATGCTGGTGCCGGGCGAGATGCCATACGTAGCGCCGCGCAGCACAAAGAGCATGGCGATAGTGACCAGCAAGTTGTTGACGCCAACCTTGGTGATCAATACGCCGTTGAACAGGCCGATCAACCCGCCAAGAACCAGCATCAGCAGGATGACAAGGAGCGGATTCAGCTGCCAGCCCAAGCCGCCGGCTTCGCTCGTCACCAGCATCAGGGCAGCGAACATCGCCGTCAAACCCAAGCTCGATTCCACGGACAGATCAAAGTTGCCGGTGATGAAGGTGTAAGCCTGGCTCAATACCAACATGCCAAAGGCGGCGGAGCGCAACAGGATATTGCCCAGGTTGTACGGGGAAAGAAAGCGATCTGAAAGCAGAGAAAAGGCGATAAAGGCGCCGAGGACAAAGAGCCATATCAGATTGTCGACCATCAAGGAGACCAGACGGTTCGGCTCTGCCCGCTTCATAAGCGCGCTCTCCTGATGGTTGGGCTCGGCGTCCCGCTGAATGTGACGGAAAAGACTTGCCTCATGAGTATGGCAGCCGCAGCATCGCTAGCATTGCTCAATGATAATTCTGGAGCTATAGATTAACAAATAAATGGGAGCGACCGGTCAAACGAGCCGCTCCCTATTTTCTTAGTGAGTCGATGCAAAGAAAGCGGACTTAGCCAGCCTGATTGCCCCAGAGCGCGTCGCTGGTGACGTTATCGGGGCTTACGCTGGTCGTCGCCAGATTCAGCATGTATCCGGTGTCGGAGTCGGTGATGCTGGCTGGTGACCAGGGCGCGCCTTCCTGAATGACATCGCCGGTTTCGATCATCATGCCTTGCAATTCCATGTTGATCCAGTCGGTGATGATGCCGAAGTCCGGCAAGGGTTGGCTCGATGCCTGGTCGGATGTGCCAGCGCGGATCGATTCCAATGCGTCCGGGCAACCGTCAACGCCGAGCAAGAAGATATGACCCGCTTCGCCTCGCATCGCCAACTGGCCGATCTGCTCAAGCGCCGCCGTAACGACCTTGGTGCCCACGCAGTCGGAGTGCATGTAGATGGCATCGAGTTCTGTGCTCGAGGCGACATCGAGTGTCATCTGGCTGAAGTTCTCGGCGCGCCATTCGGTTGGACGGCTGATGATCTCGATATCCGGGTAGTCAGCCAGGAAATCGTTGAAGCCGCCGCCGCGAAGCTGGGCAACGTTTTGGCCCAGGTCACCCTGTAGCTCGAGAACGGTACCGGTCGCTGAGCCGTAGCGTTCGGTGAGCAGCGCGACCAAGCCCTGTGCCGCTTGGGCGCCCGCCATGTAGTTATCGGATTGCACCGTCATATTGATCTCGCAGCCGATGGGCGCGCGATCGATGGTATAGAAGGGAATGCCAGCGTCGGCAGCGCGCTGTACCGAGGAGCAGATCGCCTGGCTGTCGACGGGCACGACCACGATGGCGTCCACACCCTGCGAGATGAAATTGTCGATCTGGTTGGCTTGCGCCTCAGCGTCAAAGTTGGCGTTGGAGCTGATGACTTCCCAGCCTTTCGCTTCCGCCGCGTTAACCAGACCGCTCATGATCACGCCCTGACCACCGCTCAATTCCGGCGCGCCGTACCCGATGACGACGCCTTCCAAGATCGGCACCATCATCTCGTCTTCTTCGGCTTGCGCTTCGGCGCCCCCGGCCTGATTGCCCCAGAGGGCGTCGCTGGTGACGTTATCGGGACTGACGCTGGTGGTCGCCAGATTGAGCATGTAGCCGGTGTCGGAGTCGGTGATGGTTGCTGGTGACCACGGCGCGCCTTCCTGAACCACATCGCCGGTCTCGATCATGGCGCCTTCCATCTCCATCTGGATCCAGTCGGTGATGATCCCGAAGTCCGGCAGCGGCTGGCTCGACGCTTGGTCGCTGTAACCCATGCGGATTGATTCCAAGGCATCGGGGCAGCCATCAACGCCGAGCAGGAAGATATGTCCGTCTTCGCCGCGCCCCACCAGTTGGCCGATCTGGTCCAAGGCCGCCGTCACGACTTTGGTACCGACACAGTCGGAGTGCATATAGATGGCGTCAATGTCGGTGCTGGACGCGACATCGAGGGTCATTTGGCTGAAGTTCTCGGCGCGCCATTCTGTGGGACGGCTGATGATTTCGATATCCGGGTAGTCGGCCAGATAGTCGTTGAAGCCGCCGCCGCGCAACTGGGCCACGTTCTGCCCCAGATCGCCTTGAAGTTCTAGTACCTTGCCGCTGGCCGAGCCGTAACGTTCGGTCAATAGCGCGACCAAGCCCTGTGCCGCCTGAGCGCCCGCCATGTAGTTGTCGGACTGCACCGTCATATTGATCTCGCAGCCAATTGGCGCGCGATCGATCGTGTAGAAGGGGATGCCGGCATCAGAAGCCCGCTGTACCGAGCTGCAGATCGCCTGACTGTCGACGGGCACGACCACAATCGCGTCCACGCCTTGAGAGATGAAATTGTCGATCTGATTGGCTTGCGCTTCCGCGTCGAAGTTGGCATTGGAGGCGATGACCTCCCAGCCCTTTGCCTCCGCAGCGTTGACCAGGCCGCTCATGATCACGCCCTGGCCGCCGCTCAATTCGGGCGCGCCATAACCGATTGTGACATCCTGCGCCGCGACCGGCAATGCAAAAAGAGCCACCAGGCTCACCAATAGAAGAATGCCCATTAACTTGCGCATGAGAGGTAATTCCTTTCTGCCATTGCACCACATACGATTTGGGTTTTTCTCTTCACTGCAATCGTTCCGGTATCGACCTCCTTTGCTCGATCGCGCTGTTAACGCTCGGCGTCATTTATTCGCAAAGATCAGTTCGCCAATCGGTTCTGAGACATTGTACCCATCTTCTTGACATCTGTCAATTGACATATGTCAATACTTTGTCTACGATATATGTGTTGCTGTACAGTGGTTCGAACATCCATGGCAGCGGCAGTTTGATGCGAGGGTGTGACGATATGAGCGCGGTAACAATTGACATCGGGAATGCCATAGAACTCTCCCACATTTCCGACCCGGCGCGGGAAGAATATCGCATGGAGCTGGACACGCGCTTCACCGAATCCTGGCCCCAGTTCCACAAATACAAGCGCCTCGAAGATGCCTGGTACATCATTTCCGAGATCACAATGAATACGCACTGCGGCACGCATATCGAGTTTCCCTACCATCATGTCAGGGAAGGGCAGGACGCCGCGGAATACCCGCTCTCGCGACTGATTGGCGAGGGAGTCGTCATCGACATCTCGCGCTGGCGGGGCAACAATAGCAAGATCACGCTGCCCGAGCTCAAGGCTGCTGCCGCTGGGAGAATCCAGCCCGGCGATATGGCATTCTTTTACACCGGCAACGATGCCTACTATTACACGGATCAGCAGCACGATCGTCCCTGGTTCACCACTGAATGCATCGAGTGGCTGGCGCATGGCATCGGCATCAAGCTGATGGGCGTGGATACCTCAGGGCACGAGCTGCGCGGCGAGGATGGCGCGCCTGTACCGGGGCAGCCCAATCATGAATTGCTGCTTGGCGCCAATGTTGCGCTGATCGAATACTTGACGAACCTCGACAAACTGCTGGGCAAGCGCTTTCTGGCTTTTGTGCTGCCGGTCCGCATCAAAGGCGCGGAAGCATTTCCAGTACGCGTAGTTGCATTTGAACAGGAGCCCGCCACATGAGCGCAACAATCGAGATTCGGCGCGATCCAGTCAATTGCAGCGGTCAGGATCCCGCAGTGCTGCTGCGCATGTTCCGCAAAATGCTGCAGGCGCGCGAATTCGAGGAACAGCTCTACTATCTGTTCCTGACCACCGCCATGCCCGGCACGATGCACCAGGCTGTCGGGCAGGAGGCGGTCGCCGTGGGCGTGGTGAGCGCGCTGAACGCGGACGACACCATCACCAGCACGCATCGCGGACACGCGCATTGTGTCGCCAAGGATGTGCCGCTGAACGAAATGATGGCGGAGATGTTCGCCAAGCGTGAAGGCAGCTGTCGGGGCATGGGCGGCTCAATGCATTTGACCGATTTTAGCAAGGGCATGCTGGGCGCCTTCGCCATCGTCGGTTCCGGCATACCCATCGCCACGGGTGCAGCGCTATCCGCTCGCGTACGAAACAGCGGACAGGTCGCCGTCAGCTTTTTTGGCGATGGCGCTGTCAATGAAGGCATTTTCCATGAGGCGCTGAATATGGCGGCGCTTTGGAAACTGCCCGCCATTTACATCATCGAAAATAACCAATATGCGCTGTCGATGACGGTCGAAGAATCGTCCGCCGTGCCAAACCTCGCGTCGCGAGCTTGCGCTTATGGCATGCCCGATCGGCGCGTCGACGGCAACGATGTGGTGGCGGTTTATGACGCTACGTGTGAAGCGGTTGAGCGCGCTCGCGCCGGCGATGGACCGACCCTGATCGAAGCGCTGACCTATCGCATCCGCGGCCATGCGCGCTTTGAAGCGGCTGGTTATCGTCCTGAAGAAGAGGTCGAAGCCTGGAAAGCCGCCGATCCCATTGAGCGGTTGGCCGCCGGCATGATCGCCGCTGGCGCCGCAAGCGCAGACGAGCTCAATCGCATTCGTGAAGAAGCCGAATCTGCAATTGAAGACGCGATCGAGTACGCGCAGACCTGCACTGATGTGGAAGCCGAAGACTATCTGGCTTATATCACCGCGGAGAACTAGGAGCGCCTCATGCGGCAATTAGGTCTCTCAGCAGCGATACGCGAAGGCATCATTCAAGAGATGCGCGCCGATGATAGCGTGATTCTCTTGGGTGAGGATGTAGGAAAGTTTGGCGGCGCCTTTCATGTCACGCACGATATGCTGGACGAATTTGGCGCGAATCGCGTTTGGGATACGCCGATATCGGAAGCCGGCTTTACCGGTTTGGGCATCGGCGCCGCCTTGACTGGCTTGCGTCCCATCGTCGAATATCAATATCTCGACTTCATCTTCTGCGCGATGGACCAAGTTGTCAATCAAGCAGCCAAGATCCGCCTGATGTCCGGTGGGCGAGCCAAGGTGCCATTGGTTCTGCGCGGCCCTCAAGGCGCGACAGGCCGAGGCGCTCAGCATTCGCAGAGCATTGAAGCCTATATGATGCACACACCGGGAATGAAAGTCGTCATGCCGGCAACGCCATTCGATGCCAAAGGGCTGATCATCAGCGCCATTCGCGATGACAATCCGGTGCTCTTCGTCGAGCACAAGCTGCTCTATGGCGCGGCGTCGCCGGGCGGCGGCAAGGCACTTTCCGATTCCGCCATTCAAGCGATCGGCATGGATGTGCCCGAGGAGCCCTACGCCATTCCCCTGGGTTCAGCCGATGTCAAACGGCAAGGCAGCGATGTCACCATCATCGCCACGCTGTTGATGCTGCACCGCTCGCTTACGGTGGCGGCTCAACTGGCAGAACAAGGTATATCTGTTGAGGTCATTGACCCGCGTTCTCTGGTGCCGCTGGATGTCGATACCATCGCCGCGTCGGTAGCGAAGACCAATCACGTTGTCGTTGTCTCCGAAGACACTTCTCGCGCGGGCGTCGCTGCAGAACTGGTGGCTACCATCAACGACCACTGCTTCTACGATTTGGAGGCGCCGGTGCAGCGCGTGGCGGCGGTGGATACACCGATACCCTTTGGACCGGCTGCGGAACGCCATGTCATCCCGCAAGTCGATGACATCCGAGCTGCTGCCTATCGCGCGCTTTCAGACTAGGAGACGTCCATGCCCACCGAGGTCAAACTGCCGCATCTAGGCGAATCCATTGACTCGGCTGTCATCGTCGCCTGGCATAAATCTACCGGAGATGATATCAGGCGCGGCGACGAACTGGCCGATCTGGAAACTGACAAAGCCACGTTATCGCTGGAAGCTCCGAAAAGCGGCGTCGTGCTGGCGATCGTGGCTGATGAAGGACAAAGGGTGTACATGGGAGACCTCCTCGCGGTCATCGGGCGAGATGGCGAAACCTGGTCGCCTTCCAGCCGGGCGCAACAAGGTTCTGCGGAGATTGACCCTAAGGCCGAGACGACAGTGCCGGAGCCGGGGCAAAGACGGGCATCGGCGTCTCACTACAAAATATCCCCGCTGGCGCGCAGAAAGGCCAAGGAATTGGGCGTGGACCTGGCTGCGGTGCGCCCTGCCGACGGCGTGAAAATCAACAGCGCCGATGTCGAAGCTTTCGCCAGCGCATCGTCAGCCGGCGCAGACAAACCGGCGCAGCGACGCATCGAGATGAGCCCTGCCAAGCGCCTCACTGGCCAGCGCATGCTGCACAGCGCGCAATCCATCCCGCAATTCTCGCTGACGATTGACGTGGATGCCGGGCAATTGCTCGCCGCGCATTCGGCTGCCAAAGCCGCTGGGCGCGCCCTTAGCCTCAGCGCCGTATTGATTCAAATAAGTGCGAAGACGCTCGTAGAACACGGCTTGCTCAACGCGCGATTCGAGGACGATGGCATAACGATATTCGAGTCGGTCCACATCGGTGTGGCGACGGCGACCCGCGATGGCTTGCGCGTGCCGGTTATTCGCGATGCCGAGAAGCTGTCTCTGGAGCAGATCAATCGAAGCCTCGGAGAATTGACTGTAAGGGCGCGCGAAAACCGCTTGCAGCTGGCTGATGTCAGCGACGCCACTTTCACGATCAGCAATTTGGGCATGACCAGCATCACACATTTCACACCGCTGGTCAATCCGCCGCAATCGGCAATACTGGGGGTGGCTGCGCCTCGCCCGCTCTACACGCCGGGCGCCGACGGCGGCCTGGCGCTGTCAAGACAAATGGCTCTGACGGTGGCCTGCGATCATCGTGTGCTCGACGGCGCCGATGCCGCCGCTTTCCTGCGCGACCTGCAAGCCGAGATAGAGTCTTTTCGCATTGATCCCTGATCCGGAGAAGACATGCTTAAAGAGAATGATTATCCCATCAGTGTGCAATTTGATTTTGCCAGTGGCGCCATTAATCCGGTGAAGCTGCGTGACGACCGCAAACTGAGCGACCTTCAGATGATGTTTCACGATAAGAGCGCCGTAAACGGCATCCTTGCAGACACAGATCCGCTGGTATATGAGATTTGGTACCATCCCTTTGAAACCAGCAAGAGCGATATGGCGCTTGGAGTGACACGCTTGCTGCCGGGCAAAATCGGCGACGAGTACCATATGACCAAGGGACATATACATGAGCGCGATGATCAGCCGGAAATATATTTCTGCATTCAAGGCGAGGGTTTTCTTCTTCTGCAAACGATCGCTGGCGAGTTCCGCGCCGAACCCTGGACAGCCGGCACCATCTCGCATATCCCGCCGATGTGGGCGCATCGCGTCGTGAATACCGGCGATGACATGCTGGTTTTTGTGGCGTCCTACCACCTCAGCGCGGGGCATGACTACGGTCCCATCATCGAAAAGGGTTTCCGCAAACTGTTGCTGGAACGAGACGGCAAACCGACCTTTGTGGAAAGTCAACGTTGGACCTAGCGCAAGCGGCGTTTGATTCCCGCGGCTGTCCAGCTTGAAGATGAGGCGATCCCATTGAGCGCATCGTCACACGATCCCGTACTCGCGGTTGATATCGGTGGAACCAGCCTGCGCCTGAGCCTGATAAACCTGGAAGGCTTGTTGATCGGCGATATCGCGCGCTACGATGTGCCATTTGCTGGCGACGGCGCGGCCGATGTGGGCGGTATTCTGGCCATCATGGCTGAACATGTCGAGCGAGCGCGGCAAATCGTCTCGGGTGAGCTCAAGATCGGCGTCAGTCTCTGCGGCAATGTGGATCTGGCTAGCGGCGACGCCATCCTGGCGCCCAACTTGCACTGGCGCAATCTGCCTTTTGGCAAGCTGGTAAGCCGGCGCTTTCAACTGCCGGTGTGCGTCGCCACCGATGTGCGACAAGCGGTCCTGGCGGAAGCGGTATGGGGCGTCGGCGTGAACGAGCGCAACTTCGCCTGGGCCACGGTTGGCACCGGCTATGGCGGCTATCTTTTCTTGAACGGCCGGCTGTATGGCGGCGCGAACGGCTTTGCCGGCAACTTTGGCCATACTACCTACGATGAAATCAATGGGCATCGCTGCGGCTGCGGCAGGCGTGGCTGCTTCGAGACATTTGTCGCCGGCCCTGCCATAGCTCGCGCTGGACAGGCGGCTCACGAGGCGGGCGAAAGCGCGATCCTCTCTTCGTTGACTAGCGAAGATAAGGTCAGCACGCGCGCCGTATTTCGCGCAATCGAGCTGGGAGACCCGGTCGCTGCTAAAATAGTCGATGACGCCATTCGCTTGATATGCATCAATCTCGGCGGAGTCGTAAACCTGCTCGATATCAAGTTGATTGTAATGGGCGGGGGCGTGACTAAGGCGGCGCCCTGGATTGTCGAGCGCATCCAGAGTGACATACGCGCATATCTGATGACCGTCGAAGCCCAGCGAGACTTGCAAGTGGTTCGCGAATCTACCGCCAATGCGGCGCTCTGGGGCGCGGCAGCGCATGTCTTCGCGGCCGAGGGCCTGCTCCACGGCGCTAAGTTGGAAGAAGGGCTGGAGCACCGTGTCATCCGCGCCTTTTGATTGGGCTGCGGTGCAATCGGAGCGCAAATTGAGCGCGAGCGCGAGATACGTCTTAAGACGAATGCGAGCAGCCAATGCCTGACCTGCCGAAAGACCAAGTGGCGACCTTGGTGCAGATCGCCAATATGTATTACAAGGAGAACCTGTCGCAGCAGGAGATCGCGAATCAGATGGGCGTTTCTCGCTCGCTAATTGCCACCTACTTGCAACGCGCTCGGGATCAACAAGTGGTGCGCATCGAGATTGCCGATCCCCGCGATGACTCAGCGCAATTGGCGTTAGAACTCTGCCAAAGATTCGGTATCGAAAAGGCCCTGCTTGTTCCTTACGGACATAAATCCGATGAACTGACCCGCCGTGCCGTTGCCGCGGAAGCGGCCAAATTTATCGAAGCCCGTATGAATGACGGCGATGTTCTGGGAATCGGCTGGGGCCGGACGACCTCACGCATGGTGGAATTGTTGGCGCCAACCAGGCCGCTTTCTGTCGATGTGGTGCCGCTCCTGGGCGAAAGCGGTCATGAAAGCACCTATTCGCAGATGAATCACTTAATCCTTCGCACGGCGCAGCACTTCGGGGGCCGGCCACACTTTTTGCTGGCGCCGATGGTGGTGGGTTCGCCGGCCTTGCGGGATATGTTGTGGCGGGATGTGGTCGTACATGAGGTGGCGCAGCAATGGGACCATATGACTGTCGCCTGTTTTGGCGTTGGCGTACTGCCACCGACGCCGGGTATGATCGTCTATGTCGGCGACATTCACGCACCGATGCTCGTTTCCAAAGGCGCCGTCGGCGACATCTGCGTACACCCCTTTAACCAACAAGGCCAGATACTGGAAACGCCCCTGACAGATTGCTTGATCGGCGTGGGCGTCCAGCAATTGAGAAAGACTCCTTGCCGGATCGCGGTCGCAGCTGGGATCGAGAAGGCAGATGCGGTCATCGGCGCCCTGCGGACCGGGCTGATAACTCACCTGATTGTCGATACGCAAATGGCGGCCGCCATCATCGAAAGGAGTGGGAAAGGCGACCCGGTATGACGGCCGCGAGAAATTATCGCTGTCGGTTCTCCCGCGCGGGGCAGAAGATGGTTGTTAGACTCGACTAGCTACGAGGAGACTCAACCTGTCGCCATGCCTCAGTCAAATTATGCGCCGGCAATTCTCTCGCGCGCAGCCCGCTTTTGGCTGGATCCTGGTAGCAGTTGAAATAGGCATCAATCTCATTGGTCAATGATTCGACGACGCTCAGATATTCTGGATCGCCAAACAAATTGTGCGACTCGGTCGGATCGACTAGCAAGTCGAAGAGTTCACACGGCGCATTGTGGTAATAGCGACGCACGAGTTTGTATTGCCGCGTACGTATCATCCGTAAGTCGCCATACTCGCAAAACTGCATCTCCCGCCAACTGGGCAGGGCGGCAGAGTTTTCCAGCAGAGGCAACAGGCTGCGACCGGGATACTTTCGATCGGCTTCTAGCGCTTCGGAGATGCCCGCGTAATCAGCAATCGTCTGAAATAGATCCAGATGATCGACGAATTCCTTTCGCCGCTGACCGGCGGTCAATGCTCGCGCCTGATTGAAAATCAAGGGCACGCGAATCGACTCCTCCAGCATGTTTAAGGGCAGGGTGGCATTGCCCTTGCCCCACAGACCATGATGGCCGCAACAGAGGCCGTGATCCGATGTAAAGACAAGAAGCGTGTTGTCACGGAGATTGAGTGAGACCAACTCGTCCAGCAGGCGGCCAATTGCCTCATCAATGTGGGATACCGCGGCGAAGTACTGTGCTAAGGCTTCGCGCGGCTCGCGGCGAGTGGGCAAGGTCGACTCCAATGCCTGCTCCCCAAATGGATAGACGGGCTGTTCAAGCAATCCTGCGAAAGTGTTGCCGCGGTATTGCGCCGCCAGACGCTCCGGCTGGCCACGCCAGGGGTTGTGCGTGCCGAAATAGCCGATGTGAAGGAAAAAGGGCATATCGCCATTGCGAGCCCGCAGAAACTCGATCGCCTTATCGGTGATGACCGGCGTGCGTTGGCCGGAAATGGTCTGAATCTCGCCATTCAAACTGAAGCGGTGGTCGCCGCCATGTTCCGCCGGGTAGTCGCCGACGCCGCTGAACCAATACTCGAATCCGGCTTGCGGCTGATCATCGTTGCCCAAGTGCCATTTGCCACAGTGGGCGGTTTGGTAACCGGCGCGCGACAGGTGCTGCGCGAGCGTGACCTCGTCTTTGAGCCACGGCCGCCGATGTATCGCAGGGATGGTCGACGACAGATAGTCGTGAATACCATGCTGAGACGCCAGTCTGCCGGTCAGCAAGCAGGCGCGCGCGGGCGAACAGACGGGCGTGGGCGTGAAGGCATTGTCCATTTGGACGCCGGTAGCGGCAAGGTAATCGAGGGTCGGCGTGTGGATTTCAGCGTTGCCATAACAGCCCAGCGCCCATTGCGCCAGATCATCATTGACGACCAGAATGACGTTCCTTTGCTCACTTGGCAGCATCGTTCACCCTTGCCCTGCGCCGGAGCAGTTCCTCGAGTCTTTTGCGGTCCAACGCGCGAAACTCGGCGGAAATTGGCCGGCGAAAGTCGCTGTCGTTGGTATCGCGCAACCATTGTTCCAGGTCCGCTTCTAAATCAGCGACAGCGTTTTGGTGAGCAGGATCATGAAAAAGATTCGTTAGTTCGTAGGGATCGGCGTCGAGATCATAGAATTCGCCGTCATGATTTTGCCAGGCGATAAGTTTGTACTGGTCTCTGATGATCGCCCGGCCAAGTTCAATCGTTCCGAATCCATGTCCGTATGTTTCCACCAGGAGGGACGATCTGCTCTTTGCTGTGCTTCCTGCAGCCAGTGGAAGCAAGCTCTCGCCATCGATCGTGCGCGCGAAGCTGGTCCCGGCCGCATCCAGGATGGTTGGCGCCAGATCCGTGCCGCAAACAAGCGCATCCGACGCTTGCCCGGCGCTGATGTGACCCGGATATCTCATCGCCAGCGGCACGCGCAGGACCTCTTCCGTGAGATAAGAACCCTTGTCGAATCGTCCGCCGTGGCTGCCAATGGCATCGCCGTGATCGGCCGTCCAAATGACGAGGGTGTTGTCGGCCAGCCCCAGTTCGTCGAGCTTGTCTAATACCAAACCGCCGGCGGCATCTACCATGGTGATGTGAGCATAGGCGCGCGCGATGATTCGCTGCCATTCGCCCCAGCTGAGATTGCTCGGCGTGGCCAAGCGCCCGTTTTCATCCGTCAAATTGTCATGGGGATCATTCCAGTAGATCTCCGGCTTGCCCGCGAGCGAATCAGCAAAGTTGCCGTATACGGGTATATCCTCAGGGTCATACAGATCGGCGAATTCTTGGGTCGGGAAGAAGGGCTGATGCGGTCCCCAAAAGTCTACACGAAGGTGGAACGGTTCCCGGTCGTCCGCGGCGGCCAAAGCCTCCAATTGCTCACAAGCCAAATCTGCCAGGAAGAATGCTTCATGCGTCTCCTTGGGCGTTGTTGTAATGCCAGTCGCATGTTCGCCGCACCAATAGCGATCGCTGCTGTAGCGCGCGCCCGCTTTTAGATCGGGAAACTCACGCCTCATCACGAAACTATCGAAGACGTATTCGATCCGATGCTCCGCCGGCGGCAGCGTTTTCTTGCGCAGATAATTGCTGTACTCCGCTGTGATATAGGGATTGCCGTAATCTTCCAGCGAGAAACCGTCGCATTTGAAGTCGAGCGCAGTGCCGGCGCCGGCATGCCACTTGCCAAAGTAAAAGCATTGATAGCCGGCTTGAGCGAGCCTGCTCAAATAGATCTCGTGGTCGTAAGGAGAGTTGGAATAGTTGAAATAATTGCGGTGATTGTGCGGATACAGACCGGTCAGCAGCGTGCGCCGAGAGGGACCGCAAAGGGGCACGGCGCAATAGGATCTGTCGAAGCGGATACCGCCGGCCGCGAGGCGATCGAAGTTTGGCTTTAGCGGTCGCGGTCCTCCGTCCCAGCCGTGTCGGTAGTGGGCCTGATGGTCATTGACGATGAGCACGATGTTTGGGCGCTGGCTCATGGCGCTGCGGCTGTCCTCTCCAAATGTCGGATCGCGGCTCGCGGGGCAATCCCAAAATCCTCGTGGCTCACCGTGCATGATTCTTGCATACTATTGCCAATCCTGCAATTTTTGCGACTTGGGGTGAATTATGTTAGGTTCTTTTGAGACAGTAATTCTTTAAACTGACGTTCAGGGAGAGAAATCATGATAAAGAAAACCGCGCTCCTTTTGCTTGTGCTGCTTGTCGCATTGACCTCGTTTTCGTTTTCAGCCATCGCGCAAGACCAGGTTACGATAGACTTCTGGATCCCCGGCGGCCGCGGCCGCGATGAGGGAACGGCTGCCGTCATAGAAGCCTTTGAAGCGGCGAACCCCAACATCAAGGTCGAATTGACGGCGACCCCATTCAACCAGTTTCTCGATTCCTTGCAGGTTGCCTTCGCGGGCAACAATCCGCCGGATGCCGCCTTGATCGACGGCGTCGCCATTCAGAATCTGGCTTACAACGGCGCGCTGCTGCCGCTCGAAGATATGTTCAGCCAAGAAGACATGGACGACTTTATGGGCGACTTGATCCAAATGGTGACGCTGGATGGCCACATGTTCGGCGCGCCTTGGGCAAACGCCGCCGACGCCATGTACTACAACGTCGATATGTTCGAAGCGGCCGGCGTTGAAGCGCCAAGTACGCTAGCGGATGGCTGGACCTGGACTGAATTTGTCGACAACGTGAACCAGGTGCGCGCGCATCAAGCGGAGCAGGGCAATGACGTTTGGGGCATGATGGGCTTCAATAGCCCTCTGCAAGGCGCCTTCTTCACCTGGACCATTATCCGCAGCGCAAGCAGCCCGGGCGAGCCGCTTTGGGATACGATTGCGCCGGATCTTTCCACCTTCGCCGGCTACATTGATACGCCCGAGGCGATGGAAGCCTACGCCTTTTATCAGAGCCTGTACACGGATGGTTTCATTCCGACGGACAATATCCCCGATGCCTTCCCCAATGGCTTGACGGCGACATTCTTTGCCATTCCACCGACTGGAACCGTGCTAGCGCGCAACTTCCCCGATTTGAATTGGGATGTCATGCCGATGCCCTACATCAAGACGCCGATCACCCATACCGGTTCCTTCGCGCCGGGCGTCGCCGCCAGGAGCGATAATCCCGAAGAGGCGAAAGCCTTTGTCAAATTCTTCACCAGCCCGGAAGGCTACCTCACATATCACGCTGTCACCAAGGTTGTCCCTGGTCGTAAATCATTGCAGGCACAATTGCCCGACTTCCAGGAAGGCTTTCTGGCGCTACTCTTTGAGGAGATGGTGGAGTGGGGCGTCGCGAGGCCAGGCGGCCCGGCGCATACGATCTTCAATCGCATTATCGCCAGCGACATGATGGTGAATATCGCTTTGGGAGGCGATATAGAAGAAGAAGTCGCCAACGCCATTCTGGAAGCGGATGCGCAGCTCATGCAGTTCAGATAGTTGGTGTCAACGATTAACTTTCCTTTCCCGTCGCCCAAACCGGCAGCGGGAAAGGAATGACTGGAATGACCAAAATATTCTCTAACAGCCGGGACGCGCAGCGCTATCGAGCGGCGTTTCTCCTTTCGCTGCCGGCGCTGATTGGCTTGATTCTTTTCCACTATTGGCCCATCGCCGATACCTTTCGGCTCAGCTTCACTGATTACAAGGTCTTCACTGGCGAATTCACCTTTACCGGGCTCAAGAACTACGACATCGCCCTTAACGATCCAATCCTCTTCCTCTCTTTGAAGAACACAGCGCTATTCTTCCTGATCAAAGTACCGGTGCAGATGGCGCTGGGCTTATGCCTCGCCTTGCTCATCGCCAAGCCGGGACGCGATTCAACCCTGCTGCGCACGCTGATTCTCTTCCCGGCCGTCACATCGATGGTGGTGGCATCCATTGTCTGGGGCATGATGTTTCACTCGGATATCGGTATCGTCAATGGCGTGCTGGAGTCGTTCGGAATTCCGGCGCAGGGATTCTTGCGTGACAAGCATCAGGCGCTGCCCGTTTTAGCGTCAATTACGATCTGGAAAGATGTCGGCTTGAGCATGATCTTCTATCTCGCCGGGCTCCTCGCCATCCCCGGGGAATACTATGAAGCGGCGCGGATTGATGGCGCCGGGCGCTGGCAGTTGTTTCGCCACATTACCTTGCCGCTGCTCAATCGTACGCATGTCTTCGTCCTGGTGACGAGCACTATCGCCGCCTTCAAGATATTTGTGCCGGTTGAGGTCTTGACCGGCGGTGGGCCATCCAACGCCACTCGCGTCATTGTTCATTACATTTTCCATCTCGCCTTCCGCTTCAACCGCTTCAGTTATGCGACTGCGCTCTCGGTGATCCTGGCGATCCTCCTAATCGCCATCAGCATCTTTCAATTGCGCATCACGCGGGACGGCGATGATGACTGAAGCGCGAGTACTGTCGCCACCGGCATCCGTCCGCCGGTTTTCCTTCGCGTCGCTATCGCGGGTTGCTCTGTATCTAGTCATCGTGGTGGTCTTCGCCACGCCCTACCTGTGGATCGCCGGCTCGACCTTCAAGACGCGCCAGGATCTCTTCGACGATTTGTATCCCGTCTCGCTCAAGACTTTCCTGCCAAGCAAACCGACAACTGAGAACCTGGTCGAGCTATTCACCGAGACGAATTTCGCGCAGGCTGTTCTGAATAGCGTCGTGGTGGCGACGATGTCGGTCACCTTTGCGGTTACGATCAACAGCATGATCGCCTTTGTACTGGCTTGGCTTAAGTTCCCGGGCCGGCGCCTGCTGTTTCTCGTGATTCTGGCGACGCTCACCATCGCCTTTGAGGCCAAGTTAATCCCACTCTTCCTCACCATGCAGCAGCTGCGCATCGACAATACGCTGCCTTCGATCTTCCTGCCCTGGATCACCGACGCCTTCATCATTTTCCTGCTGCGGCAGCACTTTGCCGAGCTGCCGCAGGATCTTTACGACGCTGCCATCATTGACGGCTGCTCCTTTTTCCGGATGTACTGGCAGGTGATGCTGCCCAATATCGTACCGGCTTTGGTCAGCGCCGCCTTCATCAAGTTCATCTTCTCCTGGGATTCTTTTATCTGGCCATCGATCGTGATCACCGATGAGTCGAAGACTGTGATCACAGTTGCGCTGGCAAAACTGTTCAGCGACGAATACATCCGCTGGGAATTGGTTTTCGCCGGTTCTTTTGTGGCGACGATACCGGTCGTTATCATTTTCGTTTTCTTGCAGCGCTATTATGTGCAAGGCTTTGTGCGCTCGGGCTTGAAGTAGCGGGGCATTTTGCGATGAACGTGATTCTTGTGGTTACAGACACTCTTCGTCGAGACTACCTGCCTTGTTACGGCAATTCGGCGGTTAGAACGCCCAACCTCGATCGCTTTGCCGAGACCGCACTGGTCTTCGAGGATTGTTACGCCGCGTCCTTCCCCACCGTGCCAGCGCGCGCCGACTTAATGACGGGGCGCTATACCTTCACCTATTTGCCCTGGGCGCCCTTGCCGCAAGATGAAGTAACCGTAGCCGGCTTGCTAAGCGCGGCGGGTTATAGCACGGCGATGATTGCCGATACACCATTTCTGGCGCGCCGGGGCTACGGGCAAGACCGTGGCTTCCAGGAATTCATCTACGTCCGTGGTCAGCTGGAGGGCACGGAACGCGCCTATCGTCAGCGGCAGCGCCAGGTGTCGGAGATCGAGGGCTACTGCGCGCCGAAGACATTCGTCGAAGCGGCTGACTGGCTGGAGCGCCATCATGAAAATCCATTTTTTCTATATATCGATACCTGGGACCCGCACGAACCCTGGGATCCGCCTGCCTATTATGTGAAGCCGCGTCTTCCAGGCTACGCCGGCGAAGTCATCTCGCCTTCTTACTGGGAGTATCGAGACGACGGCGTCACCGAGCGCGATCTGGAAATTGCGCGCGCTTGCTACATGGGCGAGATTGCCATGGTCGATCATTGGTTCGGCTACCTGATGGAGCGCGTGCGCGTCCTCAACCTGCTCGATGAGACGGCGATCATTTTTGTCTCCGACCATGGCTTCTACTTCGGAGAACACGGACTCTTTGGCAAGCGCCGCTTTCGCTGGCCCGACGGCAGCGGTTTCGAAGAGGGCTTCGCCAAAGGAATGACTGTGCATCAGCGGCAGGTACATCGCTCGCCGCTCCATAACGAATTGATTCAGGTTCCCCTGCTGATGAAGCTCCCTGGCGAAACTGGGCGCCGCGTCTCCGGATTGCTTTCACTGCCGGATCTCATGCCCACCGTTCTGGATCTGCTGGAGGCGCCAATGCACGAGCGGACACAAGCAGAATCGGCTTTGCCCTTGCTAAACAATGTGCCGATCCATGACTTGATCGTCACCAGCGCGCCCTTCGAGGAGGTTGGTGAACTCTCCAAGACAGTGGACGGGCAGAATCGCGTCGTGGTCGAGGTATCGCCAAGCTCGATTACCGACGGTGAGTGGGACCTGCTGTATGCGGTCGAGGGACAGAAGATAGAACTATATCGTTCCCTAGAGGACATTGGTCACCAGCGCGACTTGAGCGACACCTACCCGGATGTCGTCAAGGCTTTGCACCGCCGATATGTGGAATGGCTGACTGCAAATGACGCACCCCATCAGTATCTAAAGGCACGTATGAGAATTTAGCGGACTGTCGAATTCTATCCATCCCTACAGGCAACCGTGGAGCTCTTGAGCCACGACCAGAGCACAGCGCCGGTCTCGCTGCTGCTGACAATTACGCCCGCGACAATGGACCGCTCCTGTGCCTTGCCTCCGCCCATGAGTCAAATTGCATTAGAAACGGTTATTTACTTTCTCATTCTAGTAACTCGCTTTGACGGCGAATCAATATTCAAGAGTCGCGCAGAATCGCGTGAAGGCGCCGGCGGCGCCGTTGGCTCAAATGCGCCATGAGTCCAGCGAGCCCTCGCGCCGACGCCTAAAGATCTGCTTCATCAACAAGAGAAATGGCTACCATGGCCCTTTAAGCGACCCGGTCAGCGTCCCACGGGCAGCGGGGGAAGTCAGCAGATCTCTCATTTGCATGAATTCACGACGTCAGCTGTTCTGCGTCTAAAGCGAAGAAACGATTGGGGTTATCAAAGAACCACTGCCCGGCGATGGATTCGGCCTGCTCTTCGTCCAGCCATCCCATTTCCACAAGATTGGCAAGAGCCGCAGCGATGACATGCCTGGCAAGCTTGAGATGAGCAAGGACTCGTTCAGGTATATCGAGATGGTCGCCGCCGAAGGCGTGGATTTTGCTATGCGGCACGGTCATGACGGCCCGCTCAAGCAATCGCTGCGCATAAAGCGGGTCAATGATGTACAGCCAGGTCAGGTTCAGAGCCACGTTAGGGTAGTTCTTCGCGACAAAAAGAGTATCACCCATGTAGGGCCAGTTGCCGTGAAACAGATCGAATCGTACGTCGCGATGCAATTCAAGCACGGGCACAAACAAGCGAACGTTGGCTTTGTCGACACGATTGAACGAACCCGCCATGTGCCCGGTGTGGATCTGCACGGGGAAATCCAGCTCGCGCGCGAAGCGCATATACTGATGAAAGAGAAAGTCGTCGAGCGGTTTCGCTTCCGGCCAGCCCAAGACGGCGTTCATATCGTTCAGGACACGATTGAATATGCGCTCGGCATCGCCTTTGGCAACGACATCATAAGCCAAGCTCCGGTTGTAGGCGCACTGATCCTTGAGCGCGAGCGCGCCTCTTGCTTTCGCGATTCGCAATATCTCAAAGACCGCCTCGGTGAATTCATCCAGCGATGTGATGGGCTGGTCCGCCCACTGGGATATCTGCTGAATGCCGCGCCAATCGCGCGCGGTATGCTCATGATGTTGCAAGACATGAAATAGGGGGAGGGGCACGACGGGGCGCCACCCGTCTTCAAAGACTTGTTCTCCGCGCAGGAAGGCGCCAAAATCGCCGGGCGGCCAGCCGAGCGCATCGGTGATGACGCAGCGAATGTTTGCATCCGTCATCATCTGGCGATAGGTAGCCGGGTCGCGTTCCGCCAATCTTTCACCGATACGGTTGAGCGCGGCCAATGACATTGCGCGCTCGCCGTAAGCATCCCGCATCACAAGTTTGGTGACGCGCGCATAAGCTGTATGTTGACTCCGTTCCCAATACTGCTCAAAGAGGGGCCATTTGTCTCCAGTGGCAACGGTATCGTCCCTGAGAAACGCCAGTTGCTGCTCTTTCAAGCCGGCGGAGATCAAATCGCCGGTGTAATAGCCGGCAATCAGCTCTGCAATCGGCTCGGCAAAGCGGACCAGGTGATCGGGTCCCGCCATATGTTCATGGCAGTCGATGACGGGAAGATCGTCTATAAATGACAGCAAGCGGTCGAAAGTTGGGCTGCCTCTGTGTATCATCGATTTATGTCTCCTATATTCCACTCAATGCGCCGGCGGCAATACCTTTGATGAATTGTCGCTGAAAGATTACATAGACGATGACCACCGGAACGAACGAAATGGTCGCGCCCGCCATCAGCAAGCCGAAATCCGCGCCGTAACGTCCCATGAATACGCTGAGGCCCTGTGGCAAGGTGCGAGCCGAGGCTTTCTGGATCAGCACAACCGGCAGCAAGAATTGATTCCATACCCAAACTATATTGAATATCATCACCGATAACAGGGCCGGGCGGCTTAAGGGCATCACGTTGAAACGCAATATGCCCCAATTGCTGCAGCCATCAATGCGACCGGCATCCAGCACCTCTCTGGGCAATTCGTGAATAAAGCCGCGCAGGAGCAAGATGGCAAAGGGCAGGCCGACGGCCGTTTGCGGCAGTATCTGCGCCCAGTGATTGTTCACAAATTTCAGGCTCACAATCTGATAAAAGATAGGTATGACCAGGATGCCTAGCGGTACGGTCAGCCCGATGAGGATGAAGGTGAAGAGCGCATTCTTGCCCCTGAACCGAAACATGGCGAAGGCGTAAGCCGCCAGGTCGACGTCGAAAATGTGACGTTCAAATGGCTGGCTATAGTCGCCCGTATTGCGATACCAGACGCCGCCAGCGACGACATTTAGCCGCCCGTCACCGGTTACATCCAGCGTGATACAGCCGACATCAGACGGCGAATCGTAACCGACGATATGCCGTGTCCAGCGATCAGGCGCGTGGTATTTGTACCAGTAGAGCGTGCCAAATCGCTGCCCCACAATATATTCAAGACGACCGTCGCCATCCAATTCGGCGAGACATGTTTGCGCGAGCATCGGTGGCACATCCAGGGCAACGAAATGCTGACGGAAGTTGAACTTGGACATCAGCTTTCCAATCGAGCATCATTTCTCAGGCGAATTGTGGCAGGTAGTTGGCATTCAGTCGCAGCATTTCATCGACCATAGACTCTACCTGGGTTACCCCTTCGGCGACCGGATCGAGCAGCGCTGCTGGCAAGACGAGATTGCGCTCCCCGCGCAGGGCAGCCTCCACGATCAATTCGGTCTGGTCGATATCGCGCCGGTCAAAAGCGGCCAAGGGCTGCGGCAAATCACCCATCACCACCGGATAGATGCCGCTGCCATCGACGACCGCCGGCGTCTCAACGAAAACTCCAGGCGGCAGATTGTTGATTTGGCCAGTACCGACAATATTGACAGCCGGCAGCCGCTGGAACGCATTCGTTGTACGGGCAGCGATGATGGGAAACGCCTGCGTATCCGCCCAACTGCGCGGCGCAAATAAGGGATCCAGCCGCAACTCAGCCGAGAGGCCGCTCTGATTGCCATAGGCCGCCTCAAATTTGTCCCATTCGGCGTCGTTATTGGCGAGGTCATGCAAGTATTGCCAGCGGTTTGCCTCCTGCGTCAGATGGCCGGAAAAATCGATGCCTTTAATTCCATAGAATTCTCATTCTATCGTGTTAACTTCTGCCGATAGCGGCTTCTGTTTGTTTTGCGCGGACATATAATCAGATGCGCCACGCGATCAAGGCGGTGACGCAGCGAGCGAAGCCAAGAACATGACAATAACAGAGCAAGATATCGGGCAAGTCATCCGCAAGATGGATCCCGGCTGGCGCCTGAAATATACGCAACCGCTGCCGGGCCGGGCGAGCGTTCTCCATGTTGCGACCGGCGCCGAGCGTACGAAGCTTCTGATCTTGCTAACACACAGCCAGCGCGATCGCGAGCGTAATCCTCAGATGGCGCGGGATGAGTTCCGCTTGCTCGAATTCTTAAAGGAAACCGGGCTGCCAGTCCCTGATGCCCTGTATTTGAACGAGGCGCATGAGACGCCCTTCCTGATCACTTCGTTTGCGGAGGGATCGCCCGACTTCGGCGATAAGCCGATTCCCGCATTCTGTCATGCGCTCGCGGATATTCTCCATTCCATCCATGCGACCGACCTGGGCAAATGCGACCTCTCGTTTCTTCCTGACATCAAGAATGTGATCGCTCGGCAGCGAGACGCGCGCTCGTCTGAGCAGCGCCGGATTCAGGCGGCGATGCAGCTAGTTGAGCCGCGCATCGAATGCAACAAGCCCGCTTTGCTTCATGGCGACTTCTGGCCCGGCAACCTGCTGTGGAAAGACGGCGCGCTGTCAGCCATCATCGATTGGGAGGACGCCATGCTGGGTGAGCCGCTGGCGGACCTGGGCAAGAGCCGATTGGAAATCCTCTGGGCCTTTGGTTCTGCGGCAATGAACGCTTATACCGCGCGCTACTTGCAGTTGAATCGAAAGCTGGATGCGGAGGCTCTGCCATATTGGGATTTGTGGGGCGCGTCTCGCCTGTCTCACTTTGCCTCTTTCGCGCCCGAGCCAGACCAGATTCCGCGGATGAAGTCGCAATACCAGGCATTCATCGGCGCTGCGATTTGCCGACTAGCGGCGCTGTAAGAAGGACCGAATCGCTTGACAGAAGGCGCCGGGATTCTCCAAGTGCGTATTGTGCCCAGCAGTGGGGATGATTGAGAGGCTCGCTTGTGGCATCGCCGCCGCCATGAGTTGATTCGTTCGGCGAAACTTCGCATCGCGCTCGCCAACGATGAGACAAGTCGGCGCTCTCAGATTCGGTAGCTCCCCCCACAGATTCGGCTGGGCGCCCGTACCCATCCCGCGCAAACAATTTGCCAGTCCCTGAGGGCGGTTCGTCAAACGTTGGTTTCGCTGCGCCCGGATTTGCCCCTCCGATTGAGAAGCCCAAATTGGCAAGCCTTCCCAATAATCGACGAACGAGGCGATAGCATTCGCCTCGATTCTGTCCGCTAAATCGCAATCGCGGCGGCGCCTATCCGCGCGCGCGCCATCATCCGCCAAGCCGGGCGAAGCGCTCTCCAGCATTAATGCCCCGAATCGTTGCGGAGACTGAAGCGCAAGAAAGAGAGCCAGCCGCCCACCCATCGAATAGCCGAGCAGATTCGACTTCGTCAACGCTAGCATGTCGAGCAGATCGATGATGTCGGCCGCGACAGAATCCATCCGATAACGTGCCGCATCAGCCGGCGCATCGCTCTCGCCATGACCAAGCAGATCGATCGCAAAGCACTGACTGCAATCGGCGAGGCGCTCGATGACCGCGCGCCAGGTCGAGGCGTCACCACTGAATCCATGCAAAAGCACCAGCGGATCGCCGACGCCCTCGATCTGAATGTGATAGCGGCGCCCGCTACGTGTTGTGTGATACTGCGTCATCAAAGATTCGCCGCGCTTCCCGGCGCTGAATCTTGCCCGAGGCGGTAAGGGGCAAGGCATCGACGAAAACGATCTTCCGCGGGCTCTTGTAACTCGCCAAGCGCTCGCGCAAGAATCTGTCGATGTCCTTGGTCGATATTGAAGCGCCGAATACGGGTTGTATCAGCGCGGCCACTCGCTGGCCCCACTGCGCATCGGGGGCGCCGAATACGACCGCCTCAGCCACCTGCGGATGCGAGCGCAATACCCGTTCAACCTCGGCCGGATAAATGTTCTCGCCGCCGCTGACGATAAGGTCCGCGCGCCGCTGCAGAATGAAGAGATCGCCGTCTTCGTCCAGGTAGCCGATATCGCCGGTTTGCAGCCAGCCGTCACGCAGGGCTGCGTCGGTCGCCGCCGGATCGCCATAGTAGCCGCGCATAACTGTGCCGCCTTTGACCAGCACTTCGCCCGGGACCTTGGGCGCGGCCCCTTCGCCTCCTTCACCAACAATGCGGACTTGTGTGTTTTTCAGCGGCTTGCCCACTGTCCCCGGCTTGCGGTAGACCTGTTCGGGCAAGGCGGTCGCGACTTGGGAGGCGGTTTCCGTAAGGCCGTAAGTTGTCGCGATGGGTAGATTTTCGGCTTGGCACCGGGCGAGCAGTTCAGCTGATGGCGCTTCGCCGCCCAGCAAGATGAGGCGCAACTGTGGATTCCAGGGTCTCGTCTTGGCATCAAGCAGGCGCTGCAGCATGGTCGGTACGAGGGAGATCAGCGTAATCGGGTTGGCGCTAAGAACGCGATTGGTCTCTTGCACATCGAAGGGCGATGTCGGTCCGAATTCGACGGCTGTGCTGTAGATCAGGGAGCGAAGGATGATGCTCAAACCGCCGACATGATAGAGCGGCAAGACGCAGAGCCAGCACTCATTTTCCAAGTGACCAAGCAGTTGCGCCGAAGCCTGGGCGCTTTGGTAAACATTGCCAAGCGTTAGAATCGCCGCTTTGGGGCGACCGCTCGTGCCAGAGGTATGGATGATGGCGAAGTCGTCGTCCAGATTTATCAGTCCATAGTCAGCGAATTGTGGAGTTGGGTCTGCCAGATCAATGTTTGGCATCTCCATCACATCCGTTCCAAGTTCGCCAGCTAGCGCCCTTGTGTCGCCTTCGCAGATCAGGAGGCGGCAATCGGCATTCTTGACCTGCCAGCTCAATTCCGCCGCCGTCAAGCGGGTATTCAAGGGCACGGAGACAACGCGCATGCGCATTAATGCAAGCAAGGTGACAACGAAGAGGAATCTGTCAGGCATGAGGATGCCGACTTTGTCACCGGGCTCGAGTGGCGTATACCGCTGAATCACGCCGTATCCGGCTGACACCAGTCGGTTCATCCCGCCGAACGTTATCTTGCGCCCGTCAACATAGATGAAGGGGCTATCTGGATTAGGGTCGATATAATGCTTCAGTTCGCGCACGGCAGGTTCACGCTCTCTGTCCCGCTCCGCTCACGCCCGCCGCGGGAACTTGCCGAAGTCGGGTTTGCGCCCTTCGAGGAAGGCATTCTTGCCTTCGCTGCCTTCTTCGGTCATGTAGAAGAGCATTGTGGCGTCGCCCGCCAGCACTTGCACGCCAGTCTGCCCATCCAATTCGGCGTTCAAGCCGGCTTTGATGAAGCGCAGCGCGATTGGGCTCTTGCTCAGGATTTCGCGCGACCAAGCCAGAGCTTCTTTTTCCAGTTCAGCCAGCGGCACGACCGTATTCACCATGCCCATCGTCTCAGCCTCGGCCGCGCTGTATTGACGGCAGAGGAACCAGATCTCGCGCGCCTTCTTTTGCCCGATATGCGCCGCCAGGAAGGACGAGCCGAAGCCGGCGTCGAAGCTGCCCACGATGGGACCGGTCTGGCCGTAGATGGCATTGTCACTAGAGATGGTGAGATCACAGCAGACGTGCAGGACGTGACCGCCGCCGATGGCGTAACCGGGCACAACGGCGATCACCGGCTTGGGGATATTGCGGATATAACGCTGCAACTGCAAGACATTCAAGCGCGGCACGCCGTCATCGCCGACATAGCCGGAATGCCCGCGCACCTTCTGATCGCCGCCGGCACAGAAGGACCAGACGCCGTCTTTGCTGCTGGGACCATTGGCTGTGATCCACAAGACGCCGACCTCGCCGTCATGCCAAGCGTGCAGCAGCGCCTCGGTCATTTCGTCGATCGTCTTGGGACGGAAGGCATTGCGGATATCCGGGCGGTCGAAGGCGATGCGCGCGATCCCATCCGCCTTGTGATAGGTGATGTCGTCGTAGCCTTTCACTTCTCGCCAATCCGCCAGCCGCATCAAGTCCCGGGTTGTGATTTGTGCTTGCTCTTCTTTGCTCGTTACCATTTGCGTTCTCCTGTTCTCTGTGGTTCGAATTCAACCGCGCGAATTCGCATTCTTCGCGCAATACTCGGCCGACTCACAAAGTTGCCCCTACAAGGCTTGCGATGTCAGTTGCTCATGCACGGCCGCTATAATCGCGTTTCGGCGCTTAAGATCAGCGACGGCATCAGTGCGCAATTCAATCAAGGTCGACGCCAGTCCGCCGACTGACTCGCTGAAGGCACGCCGAAACGAGGCGCGATCATCGGCGCGAATGTACTTCAAATCGTAGAGCGCGGCCGCGTGCGCAAAGTCCAGGCCGTGCGCGGTGATGAAATAGTCGCTGAAAGCGGGCTCAAACTCGTGTATCGGCAGACGGTGAAAGATGCCCCCACCCTCGTTGTTGAGCAGCACAATCGTAAGGGGGACGCCGCAGCGCCTGATCGCCAGCAAGCCATTCATGTCGTGATAGAGGGTGATATCGCCCAGGACGGCCACCAGCGGTTCGCCTCTGCGCGCCGCGCCGATGCCCAATGCGGTCGATACGTTTCCATCTATCCCCGAGGCGCCGCGATTGGCAAAGGCGAATACGGGCTTCCCGTTCGGCAAGCCAAACTGATCGAGATGCCGCACTGGCAAGCTGTTGCCAGCGAAGAGCGCGCCACCCGCCGGCATCAGGTCGACGACATCATACAGGACCGCCCCATCAAAGTAAGCGCCGTGTTCGAATTCCCGCGCGATCACACTTCGGGCGACATGATCGGCGCGCGCCAGGCCTTCACACCAAGCATCTGTGGAATTTGGGGCGGGCTCAAAGCCGTCCCATTCGCCCGGGTTCAGGGTCGCTGGGTTCAGCGTTAGATGGCGCGTGACGCTGTGGCTGTCGTCGGCCCACTCGCCCGCCCGGCTGCAGTAAATGTGGTCGCGCAGCTGATTGCACTCCAGGAAGTCTTGCATGCGCTTCGAGAGCGGTGGCGCGCCAAAGCGGATCAAGACCTCAACCTGGCTGAAGTCGACTGCAGCCAAATGCATGAAACTTTCGTAGGCGCCAATTGCGTTCGCGGCGCGCATATTCGAAGTGAACTCAGCCAAGATGGGAAAGCCGCTGACGCGCGAAAGCTGCGCCGCCCAAGGCAGCAGGCGTTCACGTTCCGCTTCGCTGTGGCAGCTCCCGTGCCCGAAGTAGATGATGCCCCGCCTTGCCACCCGGTCATCCGTCAGCAGAGCCGGCAGCCCACTGTCGTCATTGCCAGTTTTCTGGACATAGTGCGGTGTCCCATGCTTATCGCCAAGCGCCACGTCGGCGTCGCCGCTGCCCGGTTCTAGAGGCTTGCGAAACGGCAGGTTAATATGGATGACGTCACGAATTGAGTCCGCCATTCTGTAGGCGCGGGCCGCCAGCGTCCGCAGATTACGCAAGGCAAAGGGGGGCGGGTCCGCTTCCGGCAGCGGCGCATCATAGAACCACAGGGCGTAATCGCCGTAGAGCTTGATTTGGTCGATGGTTTGGTTGGCGCCACTCGCCCGTAATTCATGCGGACGATCGGCTGTCAGCACAATCAAGGGGACGCGCGATTGATGCGCCTCGACAATGGCGGGGAAAAAGTTGGCCGCCGCCGAGCCGGATGTACAGACGACCGCCGCCGGCTCACCCGCGCCAATCGCCAGCCCCAAGGCGAAAAAGGCAGCGCTGCGTTCATCCAGGTGGGAGTACAGCTCAATATTCTGACGATGCCGCGCCAGCGCGAGTACGAGTGGAGTATGCCGCGAGCCCGGCGCCAGGCAGACATATCTCAAGCCGGACGCAATCAGGGCGTCGACGAATGTATTGGCGTAGACTGTGTTTGGATTGGGCATATTATTTTGTATTTCACCACCGAGTACACCGAGGTCACCGAGGATGCCGGTAATTTGTTATACGCTGAAGCGCCTTACGCCCTTTTTTAGAGAAACAACATTGAAGTTGATGAGCAGACCAGTCTTGATTCTTGACAGTTTCAGATAAGTAATCAGTTGCGCTTGATGAATAGGAGCCAATTCGCGCACCGATTTTAATTCCACAATAACCCGGCCTTCGACTACAAGATCGGCGTACAAGTCGCCGACCGCTTCACCCTTGTATTGCACAGGCACACGAACCTGTTTCTGATATCGTATGCCACGCTTAGTAAGTTCGACGCACAGCGCGTTTTCGTAAATTTGCTCTATGAGCCCTGCTCCCATTTCACTATGAACTTCCATCGCCGCGCCGATTATTTCATGTGTTAGATCGTCTCGCCTATACATGCAACCCCTCTTTTCATAACAATAAGCGGAGATTTTCTCGGTGTACTCGGTGTCCTCGGTGGTCAAATCGCGCCATGAGCGTCGAGCATGGGACGGAATTTGAGCTCGGTCTCCTCCCACTCAAGATCGGGGCTGCTCTCGGCAACAATGCCGCTACCGGCGTAGATCCAGGCGCGGGACTCCTGGGCGACGGCGGAGCGGATCGCGACGGCGAACTGGCCATCGAGATTCGCATCCAGCCAGCCGACGGGCGCCCCATACCAGCCGCGCGGAATCGGCTCCAACTCACGGATCAATCGCAGCGCGTCCGGCCGCGGATCGCCGCCCAACGCGGGCGTCGGATGCAGGGCCTCAACCGGCGGCAGAATGCCGGTGGGTTGCTTGAGCGTACCGCGGATCGGCGTGTTGATATGCTGTATATTGCTTAACTTCAGCAATTCGGGTCCGCCTATCTGTAGCGATTCCGTCATCGGCGCAAGGCGGTCGCGCATCTTTTCGACCACGATCTCATGCTCTTGGCGGTCTTTGGCGCTGCCGAGCAGCATCTCACCCAGGCGCCGATCGGCCTCGTCGGTATCACCCCGCGCGGCGCTGCCGGCCAAAGCCATCGTCTCGAGCGCCCGTTCACGGGTCGAGGCAAGCAGCTCCGGCGAGGCGCCATAAAAGGCGTAACGTGGACGCGGCTCGAAGAGAAAGCGATAGCAGTCGGCATACTGCACCGCCAGATGACGCAGAATCGGCAGCAGTTGAACCGGCGCGCCGAAACGCAATTCGGCGGCCCGCGCCAAGACCACTTTCCGCAGAGCGCCGGCACGGATGCGCTCGGTCGCGTCATTGATGATGCTTTCCCAAGTGGGATATCCCATCGGATGATCAATGCCGATGAGCGTACTCTGCCCGCCCGCGCCCATGGATGCTTGCGCCGCCTTCAGCTGCGCGATCTTTTGTTCGAGCGCGGCTTCTAGATCGGAAATCAGCGCCGTGGGCGATTCCTCCGCAGGGATCTGCGCATTGATCGTCAGCCACATTTTGTCGCCGTCTCTCACCAGTTGATAATGTGGGAGCACAAAGAAGGCCGGACTGTAAATTGACCAAGTGTTGTCGGGCGTGAAATCGCCGCGGAAGGCGAAGCCGCCCATCAGGCGGGGACCGCCAAGCGGATTGTCGTCGCCGTCGAGGCGCGCGCCCGCGAATAGCTCACGCGCGTACTTGGCGATCCGCTTGAAACGCTCGGGTCCCCATGCCATCAGTTCGACAGCCGTGCCGGCGCCGGCGAAAGCGGCATCGCCGTCTCGGTCTTCCCAGTAGAAGCGCGCGCCGCCCGCAGCCGCCGCCAGAAATCCGCTGAAACTGAGGCCCGCGCAGGGAGCGCTATAACTGAGCAATCGGCCATAACGCTGATGGATCGCCGAATCCCTTATGGCGCTGGAATCCATGTCTCAGTCCTGATAGCCGACGCTCTTCAGCAGCAGCGGCAGCAAGGCTTGCATGATCTCGTCTTGACTCGGTTCACCGGTGTAGACCCATTGAATCACGACGCTGTAAATGGCGCCCATCCAGGCGTGCGACACAATATGCGTATTCACCGGCGCGATCGACCCATCGGCGACTGCTTCATCGAGATAGGTCTGAATCAGCAGCGCAAAACGGTCGGTGACTTCCATGCGCTTGCGCTCGAAGACCGTTCCCAAACCGACGGCTTGCACCAAGAGCAGCTTGGCGGGGAGCCGGTACTTGCCGAAAGTCTCCAGCACCGCTGCAAGCGCGGCGCGGACGCGGAGCATGCCCGGGGCTTCCTGTCCTATCGCTTCCCGGGCGCGGCGTTCGATGACATCGGCGAATTGATCCACCAGCGCGATGAAGAGCT
>JAPOWK010000056.1 GCA_026707665.1 Chloroflexota bacterium | reverse complement strand
TCGAGTCACCCTTCCCTAGTTCACTGGGGAAGGGCCGGGGATGGGGTAAAACGTTAGGAAAACAGTCTTTCTGCAGTACCGGACAAACCTTACAACTCGCCCCTTGGATGAGGGTGCTCATTCACAGCGCCGGCAATTGTCTCAACCTGTGCTTTCCCTTGGGCATCGTCTGCCTATTTTTGGCGGCCTGCAACCTCCAGGACAGGGCGGCTGTGGCAAGCCGGCGCGAACCCACAGACCTTCCCACCGGTCCGCCAACGATACAGATCGCGTCGCCGAATGAAGGCGCTGAGTACGTCATCGGCGAAGAGATTCTCGTGTCGGTGCTGGCCGGCGATAGCATCGGCGTCAATCGCGTCCAGCTATTCGTCGACAATCAGATCGTACGCACCGTATCGTCGGAATCGCTGCAAGGGGACTTGGCGATGCAGGCGATTCTCAATTATGTGCCGCAGCGAGCCGATCTGGGCGTGGTCAATTTGCGGGCGGTGGCTTACCGCGGCTCTGTCGTCAGCGAGCCGGACGAGATCACAGTTGTTGTGCGCGAATCACGGTCCCAGGTCGTGGCCACGCCGATCCAGCAATCGAATGTGCCTTTCATCCCCAATGACGGCGTCTGCCGGGCCTTGGTCAATGTGGGTTTGAACTTCCGCACCGGACCAAGCACCGGCTTCGAAATCATCACCGTGCTCAGCAGCGGTACCTTGGCGCCGATCACGGGCCGCAACAGCGAACATAGCTGGTGGCGCCTGAATGTTGACAATCGCGTGGGCTGGGTCAGCGGTGATTTCACCACCGAATACGGAGACTGCAGCCGAGTGCCGGTCGTGGCGGGCTAAGAGCTTGGCTGGCAGCGGGCATTCAACCCTCTCCCCGAAGGTCTACGTGATCCGCCGGGCCGCCCTTACACGTTTGCCTTTTGGCGGGCAACCGTACAGGCGACGCCTGCTCCAAATCACCTGGATTCGCGCCACAGATTTGTCGCCGACGGCGGACGGCTGTGATAAAATCACTACTGTGGATTCCTCGGCTGACGCATAGGCAAATGACATGGATTTGGCGATAACGCGGATCATCGTGGTCACGCGAAACGTGCAGTTTGCCATTGATGTCAAGCGCGCATTGGAGGCGCTGGGCGAGTACAGCGTGACGACCGTCGCCGATGTTCGCAATGCGATTGAGCAGATCCGCGATCATCCGCAGCACCTTCTGCTCTTGGACACGGCGGGCTTGTCGCTAGACCCGGCGATGATGATAGATGTGGTTCGGTCGCGCCAAGAAGGGATCGCGATTGTCCTGGCGCCGGACAGTCCCGCGATGCGTGAGCTCGCCCGCGAAAATCGCGCGCAAGGCCTGGTTGATATTCCGGTGATGGCGCGGGACCTGATTCCGATCCTGAATGCCGCGCTTCTGGAATCCGACGACGTGCTCCAGCAGACGCAGGAAACAGCCACGGTTGACGTCGGTGAGGACACCATTTACATCGAGTCCCTGTTCGAAGATTTGCTGGCGGAAGACCTGGCGCTCAATTATACGCGCCGCCGCTTGCAAGCTTCTTATGAGCTGCTGAACCCGCGCAGCGATACGAAAGCGGCTGACAGTACGGTTCAAAGCGCGCATGAAATATTGGTCGAGCCCGACGACCAGAGTGATACGGTGCGTTACCGAGTTGTCACGATCAAAGACGAGGGCGCTTCCGCCACCCAGCAAATGACGGAGGCGGATATTGACGAGACGCCTATGTCGGCGAGCGCCCGCAGCGAAACGGTGCGTGACCTGGCCTATGCGATCACCGGTGAAGAAGGCCAATCCGCCGAGCCGCCGGAAGTCTCAGTGCCGGATACTGAGGAGACCGCTCTTGATGACAGCGCGTCATTTGAGAATATGCTGAGCGCGGTTCTGGATGAAAGTACACAGTTGGAAAACCTGACGCTGGAATCCTTATTTGATACCACGCGGGAGTTGCCCGGCGCGCTCGGTACCGGCGTGGTGCCCGCCTGGCTGCGCGAGACCGAGAAATTCATACGCGAACCGGGTTTTCTGTCCGAAATGGCCGAGCGCCTGCCCCCGCTGGAGCCTGAGGCCGATGTGGGCGAAACGACCATCCCGTCGGAGGGCGCTCCTAAAGATTTAACTCCGGAGCCGAGCTCGCCGCCCGCCGACGAAACCGAGAAAAGCAGCGCCCCGCCAGCCCGGCCCATGGAAGAGCGCCCCGCGTCCCCGGCCGCCGATCAATCGCGCACGCCGCTCTGGAGCCGAAACGACGATCCTCTCTTGGCGCAGCTCGCGGTTACCATGACCCAGATGATGACAAACCTGACCGCCGACGCGACGATCCTGACGCGCGAGGATCAAATCGTCGCGTTTTCCGGGGAGATGCCGCTGGACAAGTTTCGCCTCCTGCGCCGAATGATTGCCGACGATTGGACGGCGGAGAGCAGTCAATCGCGCATTCGCTTCGTCAAGTTGCCGGAGAGCGGATTGGATTACATGCTCTATTCGCGAGGATCGGTCGCCGATCATACCTTAACGATGGTCTTCGCCGGGGCGCGTCAGTTGCGCGACATCCGGCGACAGGGTGATCACATGCTTCAGGCGCTGGATGAGGCGCCCGGCGGCGACCCACAGTCGGCGGCGATCGCCGAACCGCCCGCTCCAAACGTGGCAGTATCGCGGCAGCCCTTCGCCTTCGTCTGGCTGGTGGATGATCCGGCGCGGTTGTTGCGGAAGCGCGTCGCCGAGCAATTGGTCTTCTGGTTGGAAGTGCAACTCAACAGTATGGACTGGAAGATTCATCGACTCGATGTGCATCATGATTTCATATATTTGCGCGCCGATGTGCCGGGAAGCGCTTCGCCCGACGCCTTGGTTCGCACGGTGATGGATCGCGCGCGTCAGATTGCTTGCTCGGAAGACCAGGCATTGCCTCGTGACCTTTGGGCGGACGCCTACCTCGTGCTGCAGCCGGGCCGCGACATGAGCGAACGAGAATTGCAGCGCTTCCTTCATTTCGCCCGCGCTTGAAGCTGGGCGATTCGAAATGTCGCCTGTCAGATCGAATCGCAATCGGCTATACTCGCTTGACGCCAAGCAATCGTATTGCGCTGAGCAATAGCTATGGAAACCCGCCCGGTACTTTACCTGATCGACGGTCACGCGCTCGCTTATCGCAGCTATTTCGCCCTGCAACATGGCGGCTTCACCACATCGAGCGGCGAGAGCACCAGCGCCGTCTACGGATTCAGCCGGACGCTGCTGGACGTCTACGAGCATTATCAGCCCAAGTACCTCGCGGTCACATTCGATGAGGGCTTGAGCGCGCGCGAAGAGATTTACCCCGAGTACAAGGCGACGCGCGAGAGTATGCCGGACGATCTGCGCAGCCAATTCGACCGCATTCGCCAGTTGGTCTCCGCCTTTAACATCCCGCAGATGACCATGCCAAATATGGAAGCGGATGATGTGCTGGGCACGATCAGCCTGCAGGCCGTCGAAATGGGGCTGGACGTGCATATCGCAACGGGCGATCGCGACATCTTGCAGCTGCTGGGACCGCATGTTCGGGTGCAATTGCCGCAGCGTGGTGAAGACGACAAGGTCTGGGATGTGCCTGCTTTTCGGGCGAAATGGGGAATCGAGCCGAGCCAACTGGTCGACCTGAAAGCGATGATGGGCGACAGCTCGGATAATATCCCCGGCGTGGCCGGCGTCGGTGAGAAGACTGCCACCGATTTGCTGCAGCAATATGGCGACCTGGAGACCATTTACGAGAATCTGGATGAGATCAAAACGAGGCCTCGCAACCGCCTGATTGAAGGCCGCGAAATGGCTTTCCTGAGCCGCGAACTGGCGACCATCATGCGCGACCTGGATATCAAGCTCGATCTCGAGTCTTGCATCGGCGGTGACTTCGAGCTAAAGCTGGTCGACGATGTCTTCTCCGCGCTGGAATTTAGGACACTGCGCGAGCGCCTGCATAAGGTCTATGGCGGTCTGCACGGTGAGTCGATCGAAACCGGCATCGTCCAGGCGCATGAAGTGGTATCGACCGTCATTGTGCGTGATGAAGCGCAGCTTGACGAGCTGGTCGCTGAACTGAACCGCGCCGAAATGATCGCTTTCGATACCGAGACGACGAGCATCAATCAGATGTCGGCCGAACTAGTGGGGATTGCCCTGGCGGTCGACAGCGAGCGCGGTTTCTACGTGCCCGTGGGGCACCGCGTTGTTGGCGAGAATGGACAGAGCGATATGTTCGCCCAGCCGGTCGGCGATCAGCTGCCGCTGGACACAGTGGTCGAAGCTTTGCGCGGACCGCTGGAGAACGCGGACATCCCCAAGACGGCGCATAACGCGGTTTACGATCTGATGATCATGCGGCGCTACGGCATTGAGGTGGCGCCAGTCACATTTGACACGATGATCGCGGAATGGGTAAACAATCCGATCAGCAAGTTCCTCGGCTTGAAAGGCTTGGTGGCGCAGACACTTGATGTGCAGATGACGGAAATCTCCGAGTTGCTGGGCAAAGGCAAGAAGCAGCGATCGATGGCATCGGTGGATATTGAGGAAGCCGCCCCCTATGCGGCCGCTGACGCAACCATGACGCTGCGCCTGGTCGAGCCGCTGGCTGGACAATTGCGGGACGCCGATCTTGACACGCTGTTTGCCTCGCTGGAGGTTCCACTTATCCCGATTATCAGCGGGATGCAATACAAGGGCGTCGCCCTTGACGTGGACTTTCTGCGCGAGATGAGCAGCCGCTTGAAATCTGAGATCGCTGCGCTGGAAGCGTCCATTACCGAAGCCGGGGGCATTGGCAAATTCAATATCGGCAGTCCGAAGCAGTTGAATCGGGTTCTCTTTGAGGAGTTGAAGCTGCCGACCGACGGATTAAAGAAGACCAAGCTCGGTTTCTCGACCGACGCCGCGACCCTGGATGCGCTAGAAGACGAGCACCCGATCGTGGAAATGATTGTCAACTATCGCGAAGTGACCAAGCTCAAGAGCACCTATGTGGACGCCTTGCCCTCGCTGGTCAATGCTGGCACCGGGCGCGTCCATACGAGCTACAACCAGGCCGGCTCGGCGACGGGCCGCTTCAGCAGCAATAATCCCAACTTGCAGAATATCCCGGTGCGTACCGAGCAAGGGCGGGAAGTGCGGCGAGCCTTCGTCGCGCCGGCAGGGTACGTCTTGCTTGCCGTTGATTACAGCCAGATCGAGCTGCGCGTCATGGCGCATATCAGCGAAGACGAAACCTTGATCGACGCCTTTCATCGCGAGCTGGATATTCATCAGGCGACGGCGGCGACGGTCAATGGGATCGAGCCGGAAGAGGTCACGTACGAGCAGCGCAGCTTCGCCAAGCGCGTAAATTTCGGCTTGATGTACGGCATGGGCGCCTTCCGCTTGGCGCGCGACAGCGATCTGACGCTGGCGGAGGCGGACGCTTTCATCTCGACCTATTTTGAACGCATGCCGGGGGTCAAGGAGTACATTGACCGGACCAAAGCCTTTGTTTGGGCGAATGGCTATACCGAGACGCTCTACGGGCGGCGGCGTATCTATCCGGCGATCCGCGCGAATGGCAACCGCCGCAGCACAGCCGCCGAAGAGCGCGCCGCCATCAATATGCCGATTCAAGGTACAGCCGCCGATATTTTAAAGCAGTCGATGATCGACCTGGACAGCCGTCTGGCGCAAGAGCCTTATGACGCGGCGATGATCTTGCAGGTGCATGATGAGCTCGTCTTGGAAGTAAGAGAAGAGCAGCTTGAAGCGGTTACAGCGCTGGTGGTGGAAACGATGGAAGCTGCCTTGCCCGATGGAAAGCCCTTGCGCGTGCCCTTGCGCGCCAATGCGAGCTTCGGCGCCAACTGGCGCGATATGGATGACGTCATTTAGCTTGACTTACGGCATGTGCTATACTTGCAGGCTCAAGCGGCATAAGAGTATTGCCCTGAAAGATTCGGTCCCGTGATGAAACACTTTCTGGAACTTGCCAGCGTCCCGACCAGCGAGCTTCACGATCTGCTTGAGCTCGCGTTGCGTTTGAAAGCGGAATGGAAGGCGGGCGGGAACAGGCCCGTTTTGCAGAACAAGACGCTCGGCATGATCTTTCTGAAGCCGTCGCTGCGAACGCGCGTCTCCTTTGAGATGGCGATGAAGCATCTGGGTGGCGGCGCCATCATGCTGGGCCCACAGGAGATCGGCTTGGGCGTGCGCGAAAGCATCCCCGATGTGGCGCGCGTGCTGTCGGGCTATGTGGACGGCATCATGGCGCGTGTCTTTGACCATGCAGATGTTGTAAAGCTGGCCGAATATGCAACCGTCCCGGTCATCAATGGTCTAAGCGACGGCTATCACCCCTGTCAAGCGCTGGGCGACCTGCTGACGATTCATGAGCACTTCGGCACGCTGGAGGGCTTGCGGCTGGCTTTCGTCGGCGATGGCAACAATGTGGCGGCGTCGGTCGCGCTGGCTTGCGCCCACTTCGGCGTCAGCTTCAGCATCGCCACGCCGGAAGGCTATGAAATGCAGCGACCGGTGCGCGAACAGGCACATGACATCGCCGGCCGCAACGGGTCGGTGTTGGAAATGTGCACGCGCCCGCAGATTGCCGTGGCCGAGGCCGATGTGGTTTACACCGATACCTGGGTCAGCATGGGGCAGGAAGCGGAAGCGGCCGAGCGCGCCGGCGAGTTTGATGCTTATCAGGTGAACGACGAGCTGCTGCGGCAGGCTAATTCGAAAGCCATCGTCATGCATTGTCTGCCCGCCCACCGCGGCGATGAGATCACCGACGCGGTGATGGACGGTCCCCAGTCGCGCGTCTTCCAGCAGGCGGAAAACCGCATGCACGCCCAAAAGGCGATCCTCGCGCATCTGCTGGCGTAGCAGTTCCCCGTCACGGCGATTGTCCTATCCACTCTCAGTGCGCCTACTCATCAAACTGGTGAGTTTCGTTCGTCAATCGGCAAAGGCAACTTGCGCTTCGTACAGTTGTTGTGCGCCACTTCTTTACAGGGAATTAACCGACACCAAAGTGTAATAGATGATAGAATGTGGTAACTTGATGCATATCAATGGGTTAATACAAGTAACTAAACTTTCGGCGGCTGGACCAGAGCCCGCCGAATGCCGGCTGGCGGAAGGTCTGCTGTGGAACAAATTCTCTTAATTCTGGAAAGTGTCGAACTGCGTGATATCGTCGATATCGCCATAGTCACGGCCGTATTCTACAGCATCACCTTCATGTTCCGCGGCACACAGGCGGTGGCGCTCTTTCGCGGCATCGCTCTGGTGGTGATTGGCTTGATTTCAGTCGCCGCTTTGTTTCGGCTGGAAGCCTTGAGCTGGCTGCTCGCCAACAGTTTGACCGCGCTGGTGATCGCCATTCCGGTGATCTTCCAGCCGGAGATTCGGCGCGTGCTGGAACGATTGGGACGCGGGGCATTTCTGGGAATGCGCCTGGCGCCAGAGGCGGTGCGCGTGTCGGTGATCGACGCGATTTGCGCCGCTTCGGGCAAGCTGTCCGATCGACGGCACGGCGCGCTGATCGTGCTGCAGCGCAACAGCAGCTTGCAAGAATATATTCGCACTGGCATCCCATTGGACAGCGTGGTGACGGCCGACCTGCTGGCGACGCTTTTCTGGCCGCGCACCGAGCTGCATGACGGCGCGGTGATCATCGACAACAGCGGGCGTATCGCGTCCGCATCCAGCGTTTTGCCGATTACGGCCAGCCGCAATTTGCCGAACCCGAACCTGGGCACCCGTCATCGGGCGGCGGTGGGTATCAGCGAAGTCGGCGACGCCCTCTGCGTGATCGTGTCGGAAGAAACAGGCAAGATCTCAGTGACCAACGGCGGGCGCATGATCCTTGATTTGGACGCGCAACGGCTGCGGTTGATTCTCAGCGCCTACTATGGCCCGGCGGAAGCGGCGGCATTGTCGATACGTGGACGTCTGCGCGAGATGGCTGGCGACCTTCGGCTTCGCGTTCAGACACGCAGTGGACAGCAGGCGCAGTCATGATTCGTCATTTCGCAAAATCGGACATGGCGGGCAACTTGCTTTGGCTGGCGGTCTCGCTGCTGCTGGCTTCCGGCATCTGGTACATCGCGGTTACATCGGCCGATCCCATCGGAAAGAAGAGCTTTCGCAGCATTCCGGTGCAGATTGTACCCAGCCAGACGGCGGAGATGACGAACAGTCGTCTTCGCACGGTCACCGTGACGATACAGGGCTTGCAGACGACGATCTCAGACAAGCGAGCCGATGACATCGTGGTGCGCGCCGACCTGTCTCGTTTGGGACCGGGCACGCACACGGTTCCCCTGGAAGTGACCGTGAGGCAGCCCGATTCCGATTCGTTGCGGAGGCTCGTAAAGCTCGTTCAGCCGTCGCAGATCATCGTTGAGTTAGAGCCGCTCGAATCGCATGAAAAGAAGATCGTCATTGAATTGATGGAGGCGCCGCCGATTGGCTTTCGACATGACGAGCCGGCGCCAAACGTCACCGAGGTCCATGTGAGCGGCGCGGCCAGCCGGGTTCGCCAGGTGGTTGCTGTGCGCGGTCACTTGGACTTGTCCGCAAGCCGCAATCCGATTGAAGTCGATCTCCGTCTATACGCGATTGACGCGGATGGCAATCGTATTGATGATGTCCAATTGGATCCGCAGACGGCCACGATTTCGGTCAATATCGCCCGGCGTGATGACATCCGCCAGATTGCGGTTCGCCCGAATGTCTTGCTCGATACTTTGCCCGACGGGTTCACCTTGAAGAACCAGAGTTATGACCCGGAATCAATATTTGTCAGCGGCGCGCCGGAGCAATTGGCCAAGATTTCGGATACGCTTTTCACCGAGCCAATCAGCCTGCTCGATCGTCAGGAAGGCTTTGTCACGACTGTTCCCGTGCAGTTGCCCGGCGATGACCTGTTCGTGATGAGCGGCGACAACAATGTGACCGTGTCGATAGAAATCATACCGATTATCGACTCGCGTCAGATCGATGATATTCAGGTCGCGCACATTGGATTGGATGGCGAATACTTGGTATCCATTGTGCCAAAGGCGGTTTCAGCGATTGTCACGGGCCCGGTGGTAACGGTCGATGCTCTGACGGTCGAAAATATCCAGGTCGTTGTCGACTTGCATGGTCTTGCGCCGGGCGTATATGACCAGGAGCCATCCATCTCCATCAATCAAGGCGAACTGAGCGAAGAAAATGTCTCACTTTTGCCAGACGTGGTCAATGTCGAAATAAGCTCGGCGCAGGATCAATCGGAAGACGCAGCGGAGTCTTCGGGCTCATAGCGCAAACTAGCGACAAAGATAGTGTCGCGGGTCAACTGCCGGGCGCTGTATCAGTCGGTCGCCGTGCAATCTCTTTGGCGCGGCGGTCGTCTCTTCCCTATCAAATCCTTCGAACGGCAACTACAATGCCCTGCCAGTCTGATGATCAGCGGCGGGGCGAATCGCAGGAATGTCGCGCAAACCATTTGTCGCTTTAGTAGGGCGTCCAAACGTCGGCAAGAGCACGCTGTTCAATCGACTTGTCGGCGAACGAGTCGCGGTCACCCACGATATACCCGGCACGACGCGTGATCGCTTGCATGGCGAGTCATTCTGGAATGGCCTGACGTTTCAGGTCGTAGATACAGGCGGCATCGAAGTTTATCAACCGGCTGGCGCTCGCGACGATTCGCCACTGGCGGAAGGGAGCAAAGACTTCGTCAAGGAGATCATCGATCAAGCCATGATCGCGATCGCGGACGCCGATGTGATTATTCTGGTGGTCGACGCGCAGTATGGCGTCACGGCTGCCGACGAAGCCATAGCGGAGATTTTGCGGCGGTCCGACAAGCCGATTCTGGTGGCGGCCAATAAGGTGGACGACAGACGCAATGAAGCTGAAATCTACGATTTCTTCAGCCTCGGGTTGGATAACGTGGTCGGCATCAGCGCCATTCACGGTTTGGGCGTGGGCGATCTGCTGGATGATTTGGTAAAAACTCTCGGCGCTCTCGACAATGAAGTGTGGGACGAAGAAGATGACGACCATCTGAAGATCGCCATCGTCGGGCGCCCGAATGCGGGCAAGAGCACGCTGCTCAACAAGCTGATTGGCGAAGACCGCGCAATTGTAAGCGCTGTCGCCGGCACGACGCGAGACGCAATCGACACAGACATCAGCTATTTCGGTGAAAACGTCACCCTGATCGATACCGCTGGCATCCGCCGCCGGGGCCGCATTGAAGCCGGTGTGGAGCGGTTTAGCGTCATCCGAGCGATGAAGGCGATCGGGCGCGCCGATGTGGCGCTTTTGGTCGTTGACGCCCGCTTGGGCGTGACCGAGCAGGACGAGCACATCGCCGGCTTTATTGTCGACGAGTACAAGAGCCTGGTGATCGTGGTTAACAAGTGGGACACGGTCGAGAAAGACGCCCATACGATGAACGCTTTCAGCGACAATATCCGCGAACGGCTACATTTCGTTCGTTACGCGCCGATCGTTTTCATCAGCGCTTTGGATGGACAGCGGATCCACCAGGTACTGGAAGTGGCTTATCGCGTTTGGGAGGCGCGCTTCTTACGCATGCCGACATCCGATGTCAACAGGCTCATGCGCGATGCGATTGAAAAACATCCGCCGCACGCAAAAGGGACGAAGCGGCTCAAATTCTTGTACGCGGCGCAAGTCCGTACTGACCCGCCCCTGGTCTTGTTTCACGTCAACGATCCGTCCCAGGTGCATTTCACCTACAAGCGTTATCTGGAAAATCAATTTCGCGAAGCCTACGAATTTGAAGGCACGCCGATACGCTTGAGCTTCCGCGCGCGGGAGAGCAGGCCGACGCCTAGCGGCGAGGAAAGCCGGGCGATGGAGTGATTGCGCGGCCTCTATCATGAATGGATACGCCCGGGCGAATCTAGAGACAATATCCATTGCGGTGGCTTTGTCTCAATCCTATAATCGGGCCTGCTGTTGGTGGCGCTGATTTACGACAAAGTGGTAAGGCTGGGAGCGCGAGAGAAGCAAATATGTTTGGCCGCCATACCGGAGAGTTGCCGCGCCCAAAACTGAAGACGCCAGGCTTGCTGGTTGAATTGATCAGCACGGCCGTCTTCATCGTTGCCGTAACCGTGCTCTTCGATCTGGCGATCCCGCGGTCGCTGGTCGACGGGCACAGTATGGAGCCGACATTTTACGGCGACGATCGCTTGGTCGTCAGCCGCGTACACTACCTGCTTGGGCAGCCCCGGCGCGGCGATATTCTTGTGTTCAATTCGCTGAGGGAGAGCGAATTGGCGCGCGGCGTCATGCTCATCAAGCGTGTCATTGGCACCCCAGGCGAAACCGTTGAAATCCGCGATCAAATTCTGCATGTCAATGGCCAAGCGCTCGATGAGCCATACATCAAGGATGAACTATGCCGGAGACGGTGTCATAATCAGACTTGGGAATTGGCGGCCGATGAATATTTCATGATGGGAGACAATCGCAACAATAGCAATGACTCTCGGTCATTTGGTCCGGTGCCTTTGCCGAGCATCGTTGGCCGGGTCATCCTGCGCTATTGGCCCTTCCATTCGATCGGAATGATTCCAAGTTAGGGCGGCATGATGAACGATGCCAAATCGAGGGGTTACGCCTGCCCGCGCTGCACGGTCGGGCGCTGTACGCCGCGGAAAACGACCTTTGCCGAGGTTTACCACGGGCATTTGCTGAGCATTCCCAATGTGAGCGCCTTTGTCTGTGATGTTTGCCACTTTGCGGAATTCGACCGGGAGACCCTGGAAGCGCTTTGGGAAGAACTATATGGCGAAGCGCCGCAGGATGATTTTCAATCCGTCGGCGGGCAGAGGCGCGATTCGACTTATGGCGAAGGATCGAATTAAGGCCCCGCGAGAAGGCTTGCCCTATATTTAGGAAGAGGCAGAGTTGACAAACGCTGAACGGGAACTTCGCGAATTGATTTGCCGAGTCGGGCGGCTGATGTACCAGCAAGGCTATGTCGATGGTACAGCTGGAAATATCAGCGCGCGCCTGGATGAGGGCTGCATACTGGTAAGCCCCAGTGGATTGGCGACCGGTTTCCTGGCGCCGGAGCAGCTGATTGCCGTCAATCTGGCGGGCGAGCGGGTGGATGAACCAACAGATGAAAACGTCGCGCTGCGACCCACATCAGAGAGCTCCATGCATCTTGAATGCTATCGGCAGCGAGATGATATCATGGCGGTCGTGCACGCCCATCCACCTACAGCCGTCGCCTTGACGCTGGTCGGCTTTGACTTTCAACAGTGCCTGATTCCGGAAATGGTCGTGCTGCTGGGCTTGGTGCCGACCGCGCCCTACTCAACGCCGTCGAGCAAAGAAAATCGCGACGCCATCACCAACCTGATCAGAGAACACGACGCCATTATGCTGTCCAATCACGGCTCGCTCACGGTGGCGAAGTCACTGTGGGAGGCCTACCTCATGCTGGAATCGCTTGAGCACAACGCCGGGATCATCCATCGCGCCTTGCAGCTGAGCGGCGAATTGAAGGCGATCCCGGCCGACCAAATTGAAAAACTGGTGGAATACCGCGAGCAGTTTGGATTGCTACGCCCGGGCGATCGCGCGCGCTTTGCCCGCATTATCGAGCGCCAACGAATCGAATCTTGACTTGGCTTGCCATTCACTGTATTCTGCCTGGGCTGGATGGCCCCTTCGTCTAGCGGCCTAGGATGCCACCCTTTCAAGGTGGAGACACGGGTTCGAGTCCCGTAGGGGCTACAGAAAACTCGAACTGATATCGGCCCTTCCCACTGTTGGCGAAGGGCTTTTGCATGAAAGCGGTCATTGCGCTACCATTACGTCGGCTGCCCAATGGAAAAGGGAGGGAGGCGCCTTTGGCACATTTCGACGGCAGTTTGAGGCAATATGTTGTGTTTGGCGAAGTGAAGAGAAGAGAGGGACGTTGAAATGCTCAAGAAACGTATGTTGCTATTTGCCATTCTTGTGCTGCTGACAAGCCTGCTGGCCGGCGCGGCGTCGGCGCAAGAAACGGTCACCGTGTGGGCGGCCGATGACGAAACGGGCAGCTGCTGGGCGCGGCTGCTGGTGGATACCTTCCCGCGCGACGATATCGAAATTGAAGTCGTGTTGCAGCCGGGCAGCAGCCTCGTCGACGCGCAGCGGACGGCGCTGCAAGGCGGCGCGGGTCCGGATATCACATTCTCGCACGGTCCGTCTTTCATGCTTGAATTGGCAAATGCCGGCTTGCTGCTATCGTTGGATCATTACGCCGATGAATACGGCTGGGACGACCGCTTCGCTCCCTGGGCGCTGGACCTCGGCCGCGTCGAGGGCTCGCTGTACAGCTTGTCCGAAGAGCTGGAGACGGTCATTCTGTATTACAACAGGACGGTCTTTGAGGAACACGGCTGGGAGACTCCGAAGACGATGGACGAGCTCTACGCCTTGGCCGACGCCATTCGCGAGGCTGGCTTGGTGGTTATGGGTCCGGCGTTTGGCGAATGCGCGCCCTGCTATGAATGGGCGGTGAGCGTCTTCTTCACTCACCACGCCGGTCCGGAAAAGACATACGAGGCTTTGACGGGACAGCGCCCCTGGACCGACCCGGCCTTTGTCGAGGCGATAACAGCGCTGAAGGACATCGTACAAGACGGCTGGTACATGGGCGGCATTGATCTCTTCTTCTCGGATACCTTCCAGCAGGCGCATTCACTCTTCGGCGCCGGCGAGATCGCGATGAGCTTTGAAGGTACCTGGATGCTGGACAATTACCAGCGCGACTACTTCGGCGAGCCGGGCGGCAACGAGAACGAGTGGGACTGGTTCGCCTTCCCGACGACCTTCTCTGAAGAGCCGCACTTCGTCATCGGCGTCGGTTCGAGTTGGGGCATCAGTCGATGGGCGCCAAACCCGGACGCAGCCGCCGCCGTGCTCGATCACTATTACAGCACCAGCTACCAGGCTGAATCACACGGCGCCTGTGGCAATGCGCCGGCGCCCCTGATTTACGAAGGCGACGTCTTCGCCAATGCCGATCCGCGTGAAGCGCGCCTGTATCAGGAATTCGGCCAAGCTTCGGCCGCTGGCAACTACGGATATACCAGTTGGAGCTTCTGGCCCGCCCGCACCAACGTCTGGCTATGGGAGCAGATCACGCGTGTCTACGATGATCAGCTTTCGGTCGAGGATTATCTCGCCGGCATGCAAAAGGAATTCGAAGAAGAATTCGCCGAGGGTCTGATCCCGCCGATTCCGGCGCGGTAGGATCAACACATTCCGGTGTTCCGGCGCAAGCTCGGTTGGGACACCGGTTTGTCTCGCAAATGAATTGACGGCGATTGCAGCCATATCGCTATCTACTTCTGTTGAGTTGCCAACTTCGCATATCTGAGGATTGTCTGTATGGCAGCGGATAACGCGACGCCTCTTGACAGCCGATCTGCCCAGATGCCGAATCCGCCGGGCAGGAAATCCAAGCGGAAGCGGCAATGGACGCGCTATCGGCTCATGCGCTATTACGTCGTCCCTTGGCTGTTCCTGATTCCGATACTGGGATTGCACGCCTTTGTGGTTGTGATTCCCGCGCTGCAGGGCGTCTATTATTCCTTCACCGATTGGTCGGGCATTGGCGAGGCGAAATTTATTGGTCTGCGCAATTTCGAGGAGATGTTCTTCGAAGATCAGAGTTATATTGATGCGCTTTCGAGAAACGTGCAGTGGATGCTCTTCTTCGTCTCGGTGCCCTTTGCCTTCGCGTTGTTCGGGTCCAGCTTGCTGGCGAAAGTCAGACGGGGGGCGATGTTCTATCGAACCGCGCTTTTCATGCCCTTCATCTTGCCCAGCATCGTGACGGCGACCATCTGGCGTTACCTTTACAATCCGCGTTTCGGCTTACCGACCCTCGTTGGCTATGACAAGGCATTGCTTGGCCAGTCGGATACGGCGTTGTGGGCGATCGCTTTCGCGGACAACTGGCACTTCTGGGGCTTTCTCATGGTGCTCTTTCTGACTGCTATGCAAGGCATTGATCCGGTGCTCTATGACGCGGCCAAGGTCGATGGCGCCAATCGCTGGCGCGAATTCTGGCATGTGACCTTGCCAGGCATCCGGCCTGTCGTGCTATTTATGATGATGATGGTGATGATTTGGGCTTTCCTCGTCTTCGATTATATTTTCATTTTGACCGGTGGCGGACCAGCCGGCGCCACCGAGGTGCTTGGCATCGACATTTACAAGAATGCCTTCCAGCGTTTTGAAGCCGGTTACGCCGCCGCTCAGGGCATGACGATTTGCGTGTTTGCTGGTTTGATTGTCTGCGTTTTCGCCTTTCTGCGCAAAAGGGGATGGGATATATGATTGCCAGGCGCGAGCTGTTTATCTTTCGCAAGCAGCGCGAGAGCACCGCGTTCAATCACTTTTTCTTGTCCATCCTGGTTGTATTCTCACTAGGTCCGGTGGTCTTGCTCGGCGTCAACTCCTTTAAGTCCAACGCGGAAATGGGCTTGAATCCGCTCGGCTTGCCGCGAGAATGGCGTTTGGAGAATTTCGGTCGCGCTTGGGAAAAAGGTGAATTTGAGCGCACCTTCAAAAACAGCGTCATTTATGTTGTAGGCACCGTCTCGCTGGCGCTGGTCTTTTGTGGCTTGGCTGCCTACAGCCTGGCGCGCAAGAATCCACCCGGGGCCAATTTCGTCATGATCTATTTGCTGGTGATGTCCACGGTGCCGATATGGCTTTACCTCGTACCCTTATTTTTTATGTGGCGACAACTTGGATTCCTGAATACGTATCACGGTCTCATTCTGATCTATACGGCTTTTAACGCGCCCTTCTCGATTTTTCTGCTGCGCTCTTATCTCATTGGCCTGCCGGTTGAACTCGAAGACGCCGCTCGCGTAGACGGCGCCAATGAGCTGCAGGTCCTGCTGCGGGTGATTGTTCCCTTGGCTTGGCCCGGCTTCTTGACCGTTGGCTTGGTCGTCGGTTTGGGCGTGTGGAGCGAATTCCAGGTGGCGGTGATCTTCACCCACAACCCGGAGATGTTCCCGGTGACGACGAGTTACTTCAAGTTCACGGACCGATTCGGGCGCGACTGGTCGCTGACGAACGCAGGCGCCTTTATGATGGTGGCGCCGGTCCTGATTCTGTTCCTGGCGCTGCAGCGCCGCTTTGTCGAAGGCTTGACCCAGGGCGGCGTCAAATTTTAGATCTGCCGCTAGCCGCGCAAATCCACCGCGAACTTGATCAAATCGTCGGGCGCTTCGATGATGTGCTGAAAGACACCCGTCGCATCGTCCAGCCCCTCGTAAACGCGGTTAATCAAGCCCTGAGCTTTCAGCCGGTCTTGGCGCATCATGGACAAGATGGTTTCGCCGACGCGCCGGTTGTTCCAATGCGGATAACCGCGCGTCTCGTGCCAGCCGCCGCAGCCATTGGGCACGATCATCGTCAGATTGTTCAAGTGCCATTCACGGCCCAGGAAGAGGGTGTGCGCCTCGCCTTGGTAGAAACCAGCCGAGCAGATCGTGCCGTTGAATCGGGCGCTGCGAATGGCGGTATTCAAGCCTGGGTAGACGCCGGTCAACTCGATGCAGACATCGACGCCCATGCCGCCGGTCAAATCGCGGATGGCCACGGCGACATCGCCGTCGCCGGGGTCAAGCGCATGGTCAGCGCCATACGCCTCGGCTAGCGCGCGCCGTTTAGGCAGGAAGTCGACGGCGATCAGGTTCTCGGCGCCGGCCGCTTTGGCGATGCTCACCGCCAGCAGCCCCAGCGCGCCCAGCCCAATGACGGCGACGCGGTCGCCATAGCGAATGTTGGAATCGCGGACGCAGTGAATAGACACTTGCGCCGGTTCCATGCATAGCGCGATCAAAGGGTCGAGATCGCCCGGGTCCCAGAGCCAGTCTTCATGCACGACATTCGTTTCGCGGATGTCCATCACCCCGACCACAGTATCGCCGACGGCGAAGCGCGTTACGCCCGCACCGGCCGCTTCGACCACGCCATAGCCGCTGGTGCCTGTTCCCCAAGGCTCTTCGGGGCTGGGCTTCCGCCCCCAGCCAGCGTCATCGGAGTCAATGAATAGCCGGCGTTCGCTGTCATAGCGCATGCCTTCGAAATTGCGTCCATCAAACATGGCAAATGTGGTGCCATGTTTGCCGGAGGCGATTTCCGTGCGCACCAAGACATCGTTTTCGCCCAGCGCGCCATCCTCGTATTCGAGAACGCTGGCCTCGTGCATTCCTGTAACTGCTAGCCGTCGGGGCATTTCATCCTGTCCTTTCCCTAGGTAGCGACTCGATGGATCCTTCGTTGCCAATCGAGGCGCACAGCCAATCCGTTGTTCAGACGGAGATTATAGAAGTTGACGACGGAAAAACCAAATGGCCTCAGGCAAAGTCGATGGGCTCGATATTGACCCCGATCAGATGCGCTGTATCGGCGACATCGCCGGCGTTGGTATAGTCGACCAGGTAGATGCTGCCGTCTTCGCGCTCAATCCAGGAGCTGTAGCCGTGATCGGGCCAGGGCTTTTGCGCCGGGTGGTTGGCGTGAATCTGAATCATTCGATCGCGCTGATACTGGTCGGGGAATTTGCCGGATGCTGCATTCCATTCCCAGCTGAAATCCGCTAGAAACGGATTGCCCAGCCGATAAGCAACGCGCCGCCAAAAGCTACAGCCGCTAGCGCCCCATTGACCGAACTGGGTGCGCTTCATGGGATCGCCGCCGTGAAAGTCGCTGGCCGGCGTCTCCTCGCGGAAGACACAGCTGTGCAGAACAGTCTCGCCGTCCAGCTGAACTTGCAGCCAACCGCGGCGATGCTGCAGCGCGACCTTGCGAAAGCGCGTCATATCGGTCGCGTGTCTGATGTCATGCCGACCGCGCACGATGGAAATGTGGTTGGGGCTCACTTTCAGGAGCTGGCCCAGGCGGGAGATCGACAGGAAAGCGACCGAGGCCTGCCCAGCAGAAGCTTCGACGCGCAGCTCCGCCTCAAAGTCTACCTTGCTGAAGGGCGATTCGGGCGGCAGCAGGGTATAGCGGCATTGGTGCTCGGGCCGGTTTTGGATCACCAAAGCGCCGCCGACGAGCGCAGCGTCGTATTTTCGCCGCGGTCCACCAATGGCGTATTTTCCCGCTGCTTCCCCAAGATCACCGACCCAAGCGTATGTGCCCAGTCCGCCGTTCACGTTCCGCCCGGTGACCAGGACGCGCCCGTTGGCGAGTTGCTTGGCGTAGGGTCGGTGCAGGGCAAAGGGCAGCATCTGCGGCGTGGACCAGGTATGGCCACTGTCGTCAGAAAACGCGACGAAGGAAGGGATGCCGCCGGAGTGATTCTCGCGCATGATACAGGCAAGTCGCCGCCCGCCATTCAACAATACGATGGCGCCTTCGCAGAAGCGGTGAAAGCCGTCATGCGCGATCGTGCTTCGTTCGCTCCAGGTTGCACCGCCATCGCTGGACGTACACAGGACCTGCGCGAATTCCTGGCTCTCGCCGCGCATGAGGTGTGAGGTGACGCCGAGCGTGCCATCGGGCAGGTCGAGAATGCGATCGGGCTCGAATCCGCCGATGCCGTTTTCCGTCTGGGCTGCCGACCATGTTTCGCCGCAATCATGACTCCAATAGAGCCAGTTGCCCGGCGGCTGATCTTCATGAAAATGTCCGTCGTCATCATGGTCGACAATGACGACCAGGTGCCCGTCATTGAGCAGGCTCAGGCGAGGCGTCACCAGCCGCTCGTCGCCAGCGCTCAGGACGGCGCGATCGATCTCGCGGAATTTGTACCAGGTTGCGCCTCGATCGTCGCTGGCCAGCAAGGTCAAGACTTGGTCTTTCAGCGACCAGTGCGCGTCGACATCGCTGTAAATCAGCAGGTAGCGCCCGGTTGGCAGGGCGACCATATCGGGATTCTTGGTGAAACGTCCGGGACTGCGCCAGATGTCAAATACTTTGTGAGCGACTGAACGCGAGTGTATGAGCATGTTTCAGACCTTGGCTCGGCGATTGCTGCGATCCTGCCGTTTGACAGTAGATTGACGATGGGTTATAACGCGACCATTATAGCTCGCTCGATCTGATAGGCGCGCTGAAGGGCGTTCTATGTGGCAGATGGCGCCGGCTCGTAAACTTGTTTCGACAGCGTCTCAGAGTTCAATTCTAAGGGGACACCTATGGTTGAGGAAATGGTCCATCGTCATCGCCCGGTTCCACTTAGCAGCGTGAAGATTAGCCGTGGATTTTGGGGTGAGCGGCAGCGCGTAAACCGCGAGGTGACGATCCCCGCCATCTATCGGAAACTGGAAGAAACCGGGCGCGTCGCATCTTGGGCGATGGAGGGACCGGCATCGCCGCCGCCCTCGCATGAGCGGATCGGCGTACGCGTATTTTGGGATTCTGATTCGGGCAAATGGCTGGAAGCGGCCGCTTACAGCCTCGCCACTCATCCAAACGCCGACCTGGAAGCGACCGCCGACGCATTGATTGACGCCATCGAGAGCGCTCAATTTGCCGATGGCTACCTCAACACCTACTTCCCGGTACATTTCCCCGAGGGGCAGTGGGCGAACCTGCGCGACAGTCACGAGCTATACAACGCCGGGCACCTGATGGAAGCCGCGGTCGCTTACCATCAAGCGACCGGCAAGCGCAAGCTTCTTGATGTACTGGCGCGCTTTTCCGATCATATCGCGGCCACATTCGGCGTGGAAGACGGCAAGCGGCGCGGTTACCCGGGACACCCCGAGATTGAGCTGGCCCTGGTCAAGATGTACCGCGAAACCGGCGAGCGGCGATTCTTGGATTTGGCGTCCTACTTTGTCGACGAACGCGGACAGGCGCCTCATTACTATGATCAGGAGTCGCACGATCGCGGCGAGAGCCCGGATAGCTATTGGGCGCAAACGTATCGTTACTGCCAGGCGCATTTGCCCTTGCGGGAGCATACGGAGGCGAACGGTCACTCGGTGCGCGCTTGCTATCTATATGCCGGCATCGCCGATGTCGCGCTGGAGACGGGCGACGAGAGCCTGCTGAGATTGTCCCGCGTACTCTGGGACGACCTGACGCGGCATCAGATGTATGTGCATGGCGGGGTGG
>JAPOWK010000051.1 GCA_026707665.1 Chloroflexota bacterium | reverse complement strand
GGCGGGATGCCCGTTTCCGTCACCAGCGCCTGCACCGCCATCGTATGCACGCCCTGCCCCATCTCGGTCCAACCGTGATCGATGATGACCTTCACACCGTCGAGGTTCTCCCCCTCCCTCTTTATGGGGGAGGGGGTCGGGGGGTGGGGGTCTCGCACCACGCTAATCGTCACCTTGGACGAATCGGGCATGCCGTTGCCGATGCCGGTATTCTTGATGCCACAGGCGATGCCGGCAAACCTAGCATTGTTGAACTCGTCTTTCACCGCTTCCAGCGTCGCTTTGGCGCCCGCGCCCGCCTCGATCACCTGACCGGTCGCCGTCATGTCGCCATCGTCGAGCGCGTTCTGATAGCGGAATTGCCAGCGGTCGAAGCCGCCCTGCTCGCAGAGATCATCAATGCAGCTCTCCAGCGCGAAGGCCGTTTGGTTGACGCCGAAACCGCGCATGGCGCCGCAAGGCAGATTGTTGGTATATACCGCCGTGCTGACGATATCCGTCACCGGGAAGTTGTACGCCCCCGTGGCATGTCCGGCCGAGCGCTCCAGCACCTTCATGCCGACCGAGGCATAAGCGCCGGTATCGCCAACAAAGCGCCCTTTGCAGAAGGTCAGCATGCCCGCTTCATCGCAGCCTATCGTGTATTCCATCCAAATCGGGTGCCGCTTCGGATGCATCACAATCGACTCGTCCCGCGTCAGACGCACCTTTACCGGGGCGCGCATCAAGTAAGCGGCCAGCGCCGCATGACCCTGCACCGAAAGGTCTTCCTTGCCGCCGAAGGCGCCGCCGTTCGGCACCAGCACCACATGCACATCCTCCTGCGGGGTTCCTAACAGCTTGGCGATCTGAACGCGGTCTTCAAAGACGCCCTGCCCCTGTGATAAAACCTCAATGCCGTCTTCGTGGGGATAGGCAACGCAGGCTTCCGGCTCCATGAAGCCGTGCTCGATCATCTGCGTCTCGTAGACGCCCTGCGTCGTATATGCCGATTCCGCCATCGACTTCTCCAGGTCGCCCCGGTTGGTGATCGATTGCGACAGCACATTGCCGCCCTCATGAACCGACGGGCTGTCTTCCAGCATCGCCGCGTGCATATCGGTGACCGGTTCCAGAACCTCGTAGTCAATTTCGATCAAGCCCACCGCTTCCCGCGCGATCTCATCCGTCTCAGCCACCACAATCGCCAGCACATCGCCGACATAACGCGTCGTCTCGCCGACCGCGATCATCAGCGGCCAATCCTGCTTGATCAAGCCGATGAAGCGGTCGCCGGGCACATCCTCCGCCGTAAACACCCTGCATACGCCCGGATGCGCCTCGGCCGCGCTCAGGTCTATCGACTTGATGACCGCGCGCGGATGGTCGCTGAATTTGAGCGCGCCGATCTTCATGCCGTCGATGCGGATATCATCGACATAACGGTGCTGCCCCAGCACCAGATCTTGCGCCTCGTATTTCGGCAGCCGTGTGCCGATGCCCCCGCCGACTTCCGGCATCTCGATTTCTTCTTCGTTGCGGATCGCTTCGGCCGCATTCTCAATCGCGGTGACGATCTTCTTGTAGCCGGTGCAGCGGCAAAGATGCGGCGTCAGACATCTCTCGATGTCGGCGCGGCTGGGCTCGGGATTGTGATTGATGAGGTTGTTGGCTTGCATGACGATGCCAGGAATGCAGAAGCCGCACTGCACGCCGCCCTCCTTGACGAAGGAGTCAGCGAAGACATTTTGCCGATACTCGCCCAAGCCCTCGGTGGTGGTGACGGACATGCCTTCGACCTTGCTCATCTTGGTCACGCAGGAAAGCACCGCCTTGTCTTCCATGCCGACGACGCAGCAGCCGCAAGCGGCCTGCGGCGCGCAGCCATCCTTTGGCGAGATGATGCCCAAGTCCTCGCGCAAGACATTCATCAGGGCGCGGTCGGGGTCGCCATCGTACTGTACGGATTTGCCATTAAGCGTGAAGTGAATCATGATTCGTGTCTCCCTGTCTTTCTTTCGACAGTCCGCCAGGCACTTTTCGATAGGGGGGACCTAACGCCGTGAGAGACACGACCTGGCGCTGTTAGCTCGTATTATGGCGGGTTTTGCCGATTTTTTCAAATTAACCTATTCTGATTCTCAGTGACTCATCCGCGTCCGAACAGCTTCTGTAATAGGCTCTGTCCGCGCGGCGACCGTTTGTCCTCTAAGTAATGAAATAGGGTTCTTGCAGCATTTATGGCGAGAATCGCTTCGGGTTCTTCAATAAGTTCGTCTTGCGGATGTACGGGCGTTGTCTTATTTCTGATTGGCCCCAGCTTGTCGACTATGTTGGCGAGTGTTTTACAGATGCTGTCGATGTCTTGTTGGCGGGTGCCCGTTTTCTGAAAAGCAGGGTGATCTTTGCGCACGAGCTTATAAAGGTCCGTCATACTTGGGTCGCTACCATATTGGATGCCTTCTTCATCGCACATATCTTTCATAAAACCATGCAATGCTGTGTGAGTACGGTCTACGGCGCTGCGAGCACTTCCTCTACTAATCGAGTGTTCTGCATCGTTTAGAGCAACTCGCACTACTTCCGACACAGAACTCGGTGTCGGACTGTCGACCATCACGTTGGTAGATTCCAGGCCATTGAGAACTTCCGTCATCTTCTTGAAAAGTATTTTGTTGCGCGTGTATGGAGCGGGGTCACCGCCAACCGGCATGGCTGATAGAACTGTTCGAATAATCTTCGCCTGTACTTGAGGCGTTTGAGAGTTGAGAATTTCTACAAATTCATTACGAACTTGCAATGCATGCGAACTGGAAGGGTTAATGTCTAAATCACACCAAACCTGAAAGAATGCCCGAAGATCATCTGGCTCAGTGATGACCATTAAGTAGCCGCCCGGATAGCATCCTATGTAATAATTGACCAAGAGGTCAATTTCCCTTGGAGCTAGTTTGGACATTCCAAGTTCCTAAACACGAGATAGAGCGCACTATGCTAACACATGACTGCGTAAGAATATATATGTAGTACCTGATTGCGTTCTCCACACACGACCAAACCTTCACCCCTTCCCCGAACACCTGTGCTACGATACCTCTCCAAACCCTCAACACAAAGGACTCCACCTAATGGCCAAACGCTACCGACTCGATAGCAAAATCGAAGCCCTCGACCTACTCGACCAGCTCGAAGGCGACCTCCAACGCGTCAAAGCCCGGCTCAACATCCCTGTAAAAACTTTGCAAAAGTGGTCCACCGCCGAAGACCAACTCAGAGCCCAACACCTCGACCAACAAGACCGCCGCTTCGACCGCCTCCTCTCCAGCCTCCACATCAAATTGCTCGAACGCGCCCACGCCATCCTCGATCACATGACCGACGATACCCTCGCCGACGCTTCCGCCACCCAACTCGCCTATGCCCTTCATGCCGTTTTCAGCCACGCACTCAGACTAGAGGAGATTGCATACCAAATTGATCAAACAGCTGCGACACAAAACCAGAACCAGCCAATACGCGTCGAATTCGTCACTGACCCTGACACTCAACCCACCCCACCACAGTCAACGGCAAATCCTCAACCACCCCGCACGCTTCAAAATCGCCGCCTGCGGACGCCGCTGGGGCAAAACCGAACTCGGCAAAATCGCAATCATCCGGGCCGCGGTGCAACAAAACCACCGCTGCTGGTGGCTGGCGCCCACCAAAGCGATGACCGACCAAATCTGGCGCGACATAAAAGACAGCCTCAAACACCTGCCCGGCGCAAAACTAAGCGAAACTGAACGCCGCATTGATCTCGCAAACGGCGGCATGATCGCCGTCCGCAGCGCCTTCAGCCCCGATAACCTCCGCGGCGAAGGCTTGGATTTCGCCGTCCTCGACGAAGCCGCCTTCATGAACCCCCGCGCCTGGAACGAAGTCATCCGACCCATGCTGGTTACAACCCGCGGCCGCGCACTTTTCCTCAGCACACCCAACGGGCGCAACTGGTTCTGGGACCTGTTTCGTATCGGACTTGATCCCGAAGAAAACGAATGGGCTTCCTTCCACTTTCCCACTTCCGCCAACGACCGAATCGACGAAGAAGAACTCAAAAGCATCCGGCGCATCACCCCCGATCACATCTGGCGCGCCGAATACGAAGCTGCCTTCATCAGCGCCGATAACGGAGTCTTCCGCGCCATCGACCAAGCCGCCGCACCAGCTCCCTACAACCAGCCCCAACCCGGCCACGCCTATATCGCCGGCATCGATTGGGGGCGCAGCAGTGACTACACCGCCATCGCCGTCATCGACGCGGCAAATGGAAAAATGGTCGCCCTCGACCGCTTCAAAGATGCCAGCTGGAACCTGCAGCGCCGCCGCCTCGCCAACATCGTCAAACGCTGGCGACCGCAAATCGTCTGGGCTGAAGCCAATAGCATCGGCGAACCCAACATCGAAGCGCTGAACCAGGCTGGCCTGCCTGTCAGACCCTTCTATACAACCGCCAAATCCAAAGCCCCGCTCATCGAATCCTTGTCCCTCGCCATCGAACGTAATGAAATCACCCTCCTCGACGACCCCGTTCTCCTCGCCGAACTCGCCGACTATTCCCTCGATCGCCTGCCCAACGGCGGCTACCGCTATGGCGCGCCACCCGGCCGCCACGACGACACCGTCATCGCAACTGCTCTCGCCTGGTACGGCGCCCGCTTCACCGGCCCCCACATCGCCTTCGCCTAATGAACACCACACCCGTATCCCATACCCCGCCGCCCTTGCGCTACATTTCCCCTCATGACGAAACCCGTAGGGGCGAGACTTGTCTCGCCCTACCGCCAACCCCAACCCCGCTGCGCCTAGCCCCGTCTCGAACTGCTGTGTCTACGCGAAGCCCTTGTGGGAGAGGGGGCCGGGGGGTGAGGGGTACCCCCCACCTCCAAAAACCATATCCCAGCATTCATGCGCCCTCCAGCCCACAACCACCAAACCATATCAATACTCTTTGGCGACAATTTGGGACTCTCTGGAGGCTTCAGCGCCAGTCCAATCGCAATTATTCGGCCCGACCAACGCCTGAACGGGCGAACTGGTGGCTCGCCCCTTGTGGCAAACAGAATTGTCTGCGCTACAATTCGCGCACGGATTCATGTCAAGAAACGATCAAAAAATGTCACTAGCAAACAAAGTCAGAGAACGCTTCGCCGCCGAATTCGCCGCCGACCCCGCCTTCGTCGTCCGCGCGCCGGGACGCGTCAACCTCATTGGCGAGCACACCGATTACAACGATGGCTTCGTCTTTCCCCTGGCGATAGACCGAGCCACATTCATCGCTCTGCGCCCACGAAACGACAACCGCGTGTTGGCCATATCCCTAGATATGGACGACCGCCGCGAGTTCGCCCTGGGCGACCTGCGCTCCCCCACAGAAGTCGACTGGATCGATTATCTGATCGGCGTCGCCTGGGTCTTGCAAGAACGCGGATATCCGCTGAGTGGCTGGGAGGGGGTCGTCAGCGGCGATGTGCCCATCGGCTCGGGCTTGTCTTCGTCAGCAGCGCTGGAGCTGGCGACGGCGCGTGCTTTCCACTGCGTTTCCGGCTTCGGCTGGGACACACAGGCGATGGCGCTGGCTTGCCAGAAAGCCGAGAACGAATGGCTGGGCGTTAACTGTGGCATCATGGACCAGATGATCTCGGCCGCCGGCTTGCAAGATCGCGCCCTCTTGATCGACTGCCGCAGCCTCCAGACCGATAGCGCGCCACTGCCGGCTGGATCCGCCGTCGTCATCCTCGATACCGGCACCCGGCGCGGCTTGGTGGATTCCGCTTACAACGAACGGCGCCAGCAATGTGAGGCGGCGGCGCGGCACTTCGGCCTGCCCGCCCTGCGCGATATCGACAGCGCGACCTTTGCCGAGCGCGCGCATGAGCTGGACGGCCTCAGCCGCAAACGCGCCCGTCATGTCGTCACGGAGAATGAGCGCACGCTGCGCGCCCGCGACGCGATGAATGCCGGCGATGCCTTGGCGCTGGGCGCACTGATGATCGAGAGTCACGTCAGCTTGCGCGATGAATTCGAGGTATCCAGCCCGGCGCTTGATGCGATTGTCAATTGCGCCAATGCCGAGCCTGACTGCTACGGCGCCCGCATGACCGGCGCCGGCTTCGGTGGCTGCGCCGTGGCGCTGGTGCGAACTGAAAGCGCCAATGACTTCGTCGAGCGCGTCAGCAAACGCTACCTCGAGGCGACGGGGAATCAGCCATCGCTCTATGTCACGCGGGCGAGCGCTGGCGCGGCGACGGTTTATCCATAACGGGCGACCCAATGGGTAGCCCCTACAATATGCTGGCTGCGCGGAGACGATATGGCCTCAGGCGTCAAATTGGAAGAGGGAGCAGCCGCCGTCAAGCGTCAGGATGCTGCCGGTCATGTACGCCGTTTGCGGGCTCGCCAAATAGATGACCGCGGCGGCGATCTCCTCCGACGTGCCCGGCTCGACCAGCGGAATCACCTTGGCGACGCGGGCGGCGTATTGCGGCTCTTCGCGCAGCTGTCGGCCGGCGAGACCGGCATCCACGATGCCCGGCGCCACCGCGTTGACAAGGATGCCGTGAACCGCCAATTCGCGCGCCATCTGCTTGACCAGCATGTTTACGCCGGCTTTGCTGACGGTATAGGCGCTGATCTCGGGCCAGGGAATTGACCCGACCCAGCTTGATGTGAGGATGAGGCGACCCTTCGTGCCGGCCGCGACCATCTCCCGCGCGGCCGCCTGGCAGACATTGAAGCAGCCGGTAAGGTTGATATCGAGGTGATTCTGCCAGTTTTCTTGACCAAGCTCGAGGAAGGGCTGGGCGTCGACGATGCCGGCGTTGGAGCAGACGATATCCAGCCGCGCCAGGCTCGCGATCGCTTCGTCTACGGCAGCCCGGTCGCGGACATCAACTTCGGCGTAATCCGCGGCGGCGTCATGCTCCTTGACGCGCTTGATGGCTTCGGCCGCTTCGGCGCGCGGGACGATATCCCACATGACGACATGGGCGCCGTTCTCCGCCAGTTGCCGCGCCATGGCGTTGCCCAGGTCGCCGGCGGCGCCGGTTACAACTGCGGTAAGGCCTTTCAGCATGTTCGCTGTCTCTTTCTGTCAACTATTTGGGAGACGAGAGTTTCTCTGCCTATCATGCCACTCTTCACTCGTTTCGGTGATCAGACCGGCAGCCGGACAAGCGAGCAACGTCATATTGGGACCCCATTCGCAGTTTTCGCGAACCCAGCGGCAATGAGGGGAGTTCGTCAAGTCGCCATCGCAATGGGATATGCCGACCATAGATCCGAAAGTCCCGGGTGGATGATTCGAGGCGACCAGGTCCACCGCGGCATTATCCTTGCTGACGCAGTCGGCTTCTTCGTTCACCTTGGTATAGCCATTGTAAGGGCTGCCGGCGTAACGATAAGCCGAATGACAGGCATAATGAACGATCGAGCCCACGTAGTGGTAAATGTTCCACTCATGTGTCAGATATGGGTTTGTGCTGTACGGTCCCAAGCCGCAGGTCCCCGCGGCGCGAAAATGTCCGCTGGGGCGGTTGGAACCGCGCTCGAAGATCAGGTTCAAATGGCTGGTTGCGTAGGCATACCATTGTGGCGCTCGGTCGCGCAAAGCGTCGAGCGATTGCGTGATGATTTCCACGAACAGGTACGAACCAGAAATTGTAATTGGGTGTCCGCTTGTTGGCGCCGCTGATGAACCCGGCTGAGGCGGCGCCGGGCATTCATTGCGTTGGTAAGCCCAATAGCCTTCGACCCACTCTCGATCGCTGTGGCACTGGCGATTGACAAAACAGCAATTGTCGATGTTGGACCGCCCCTGCTGGTTGGCAGCGGCTTCGGAGGGCGCTGTCTGTTCTCGGTCCAGGCGTGTGTACTCCACCCAATCTGCCAGCCAGGCGGTCACGCCGTCGCGCTCGATTTGCAGCCAGCGATTGTATCGGTCCACTACTTGCAGTACATCGCCGGCCAGCGCTTTGCCGACGACCGGGCTCTCGAGACTGTAGGACGCGCGCAGCCGCACAGTGAATCGGACTTGGATTTGGTAGCTCTGCGCTGATGTGATACCGGCAGCCAGCAAACACAGCAGCACCGTGAGCGCTAGTCGTCTTGTCAGCCGGGTTATGTCATGCACGGTACAAGATCCTTTGCCCATTGTTCGCCTTTGCTCGTAAGTATACCAATTCAACGAACGTTCAGCGCAACCTGGACAGAATCAGCTTCGCCCGCTCCCATTCTCGATTTGCCGAGGCATCGACATCAAATGGGATTCCCCGGGCCGAAAACTCATCAATGCGGCCGCGAGGATAGTGGAAGCCGGGAGCAATCTGTCGCACCGCATTGATCGCTACCGTATCGCAGACAGCCTCTTCCGCCAGCCATTCGGTTTCAAAGTCGCGCCAGACCCAGACGAGCCATCTCTGCTGATGGCAGCTCTCATGCACAATGACGGAAGCCAACCAATGTAAATGCTCTATATGTCCAATGGTTAGATTCCACGATCTCTGTAGAGTGCCCGACCATAAAGCCTCGCGGATTTTGCGGCTGGCGGTGATGGAGTAGGCATACCACTCCGGCGATGTTCTCTTAATTTGAGCAAAAGCCGCTTTCACCCTGGCGATGAATCTGGCCGACCCTTCGAGAATCACGCCATCGAAAATCTCTTGTATCGGTGAACCGCAGGCTTCAGCGCCGAAATCATTGTATTGAGATCTCGCCGCGATCCAATCATAGTCGGCAGTGCAGCGCCAGCCATGATCGCAGCAAGTCGGTCCTTCACCCGGACGGGTGTTATCGGGTGAAGGATGAACGCATACATTATTCGCGTAAGCCCAGCGCCCGTTGTTCCAGTCCCAGTCATCGGCGCAATTCCAGCCGATCGAACAGCAGTTGTCGACATTTCCCGACCGCAAGTGGGCAGGCGCATTGCACTGACTGTTCTGATATGCCCAATAGCCGTTCCTCCATTCCTGGTCAGTATTGCACGGCCAGCCAGCAAAACAGCAATTGTCAATTTGAGACGACGCGTTGCCGCTTTGTTGTACCGAAAATTCCGGCTGAGATTGCGCCGGCGCAACGCATTGCCCATTCTGATATGCCCACCAGCCATCTGACCATTCCTGGTCGCTATTGCACTGCCGGTCCACGAAGCAACAGTTGTCGATGTTGGCGCCGGGATGCGTTTGCGTCGGCGTGTTCTGTTCGATGCGTGTGTAGCTGACCCAATCGGCCATCCAAAATACTCGGCCATCGCGGCTGATTTGTAGCCAGCGATTGTGCTGGCCGACGACTTGCAGGGTCGCACCTGCAGGCGCGGATGCCAAGACAGCGCTGTCAAGGCTGTATGAGGCGCGCAGGTTGGTGTTGTTCGTGACGCGGATTTGATATGACTGTGCGGCGGCAGCGCTATACAGAAACGAAAATAGTATCGTGGCAATAGACAATCTGGCTTTCACTGGAAGTGTCCTCTTTGCAAAAGCCTCATTTGCGCGAGTGGGCAAGTTCGTTTTGAGTGAACGTGACTCGACTAGGCGTGGAGGACGCGCAGCACCTGGCTGTGGAGAGGTCGATTGCTGGCGATGATGCCGTCCCCGCTTAACGGGGGACCGCCATTCCACGAAGTGATTTTGCCGCCAGCGCCTTCAACGATGGGGATCAAGGCGACGATATCCCAGAGGTGCATGACGGGATCGAGCATGATATCGGCATAGCCGGTCGCTAGCAGGAAATAACCGTGGCAATCGCCCCAGGTGCGGTTGAATTGGGTCATGCCCATCAGCTGCTGAAAGGCGATGCCATTCTGATATTGGCCAACGTGGATGAAATCGGTGTACAACATAACCGCGTCGCGCAAACTGCGGGTATCGCGGACGCGCACCACTTCATCATTCAGGCGCGCCTCGTCGCCATTGCCAATCAACAAGTGCGAGGTGACCGGGTGGTGGATCGCCCCGACGATGGGCTGCCCATCCTTCATCAAGCCAATCAGAGTGCCGAAGAGAAAGGTGCCGCTGACAAAGGACTTGGTGCCGTCGATCGGATCCAGCACCCACTGGTATTCAGCCGATTCGTTGTGATTCCCAAATTCTTCGCCGATGATGCCATGTTCAGGGTATTCCTTCATGATCATCTCGCGCATGATCTCTTCGGCCTGGCGGTCGGCGATGGTCACGGGCGATTCGTCGGCTTTCGTCTCCACAGTGAAGTCGCGGCGGAAGTAGCGCATGATGATGTCGCCGCTGGCGCGTGCGAGCTCTTTGCTAAAATCCACATATTCTTGCATGACGACCTTACTCCGTCAGTGTGCCTTTTGTGCTTGGGACTCCCTCGCGCGTCGGATCGAGAGCGACCGCGCTGGCCAGAGCGCGACCGAAGGCTTTGAACAGCGCCTCGGCTTTATGATGGTCGTTCCGTCCGTACAGCACAGCGGCGTGCAGGTTCATCTTGCCATGGGCGGCGATCGTTTCCAGCGCGTGTATGACCAAGTCGGTTGGCATTTCGCCCATGAGAGGGGTTTGGAAATCGGCGCTGATGACGGCATAGGGACGGCCGCTCAAGTCGATGACAGCGCGAGCCAGCGCCTCATCCATCGGCACGTAGGCGGCGCCCATACGCCGGATGCCGCCGCGCGAGCCAAGCGCCTGGTCAATCGCGCGGCCCAGACAAATCGCGACGTCCTCAATGGTATGATGGGCGTCGATGTGCAAGTCGCCACAGGCTTGGACGCGCAGATCGAATTTGCCATGATGGGCGATATGGCTCAGCATGTGGTCGTAGAAGCCGATGCCAGTGTTGATTTCCGCGGCGCCGGCGCCATCCAGGCCGAGGCTTAACTCAATCTCGGTCTCCTTGGTCTTCCGCGAGATTTCAGCTATTCGCGCTGTCATGGGCATTGTCCTCCGGCGGAAAGATAGCACAAAATCGGGGAGAGAACAGGGTGCGGGTCGTTGGGCGGCTGCGGGCATTCCAACTTTTACCACCGAGGGTCGCGTAGACACAGACCTACGACACCGAGATCTAAGAGGGCACATAGAGGGCGACACAAGTGTCGCCCCTACAATTCGTTATTGGCGAGCGCGCGCAGAATTTCCAGCAGGCGATCGATTTGAGCGGGTGTCCCGGCGCTGATGCGGATGCGGTCTTCGAGGCGCGGTTTCTGATAGTAGCGCACGATGATGCCGGCGCGCGCCAGCCGGTCGCGGAAGCCTTCCGCGGACATCCCGCTGACGCGGTTCAGAACGAAATTGGCTTGGCTTGCATGAGGCGAGAGGTAGGGCAATTCGGCGAAGGCGACCTCCATGCGCTGGCGCTGTTCGATCAGCTGCCGAACGCGCTCCAGGAGAAAGTCGACATCACCCAGGGAGACGCGGGCCGCCAGGTCAGCCGCGACATTCACGTTGTAGGGCTGCTTGATCTTCCAAAGGTGGGGCATGAGCGCGCGAGGGAAAAGGCCGTAGCCGATGCGCAATCCAGCCAGCCCGGCCCACTTGCTCAGCGTGCGCAGGACGATTAGATTGGGGTATTCGCCGACCCAATTCGCCAGACTCCCGCCCTCAGCGAATTCGATATAGGCTTCGTCAACGACAATTGTGGCGGGCAATTCGAGCAATGCTTTGATGTCTTCCCTCGCGATGAGATCCCCGCTGGGATTATTTGGCGAACAGAGAAAGACCAGCTTTGCGTCATGCTGCGCCACGGCCTGTTGAATTGCCTCGACATCCAGTGAGAAATCGGCGCGGCGGTAGACATCCACCACCTGAGCGTGATAGAGCGGCGCGTTGAAGCTGTACATGGCGAATGTGGGCGGGGTATTGATGATGGCATCGCCCGGTTCGATGAACAGTTGCAGGATGAGCTCTATCAGTTCGTCAGCGCCGGCGCCGCAGAGGATCTGCTCGGCGGGCACGTCGGTATAATCGGACAATGCTTCGCGCAAACGACCCGATTCTGGATCGGGGTAGACCTGCATGTTGGGCAGCTCCGCCAGCGCTTCAACAACCCTGGGCGAAGGACCGTAGGGGTTCTCGTTGGCATCAAGCTTGATCAGATTATCCACTGCGACGCCAAGCCGTTCGGCAAAGACTTCCAGCGATGTCGTTGGCGTGTAGGCGCTCATTGAGGCGATGTCGCGGCGGATGCGGAGTTTTTCGTTCGTCATGGTGTCAAATCGTTCCAAGTTAGGCGGGCGACTCACAGAGTCGCCCCTACATGGTTGGGATTCGGCGGGCGACCTGATAGGTCGCCCCTACCGTATGTTCGATATTTGCTCATCATTTGCATGGTACTAATTGCGGCTCCGCAGCTCAGCGGCGGCGGCGTGGGCATCCAGCGACTCGGCCCGCGCCAATCGTTGGGCGGGCGCGCTCAATTCAATGGCGCTGGCTTTGTCCAGCCCGATCAAACTGGTGATTTTGACGAAATTAAGTACGTTCAAGGGCGAGGCGAATCGCGCGGTCCCGCCCGTCGGCATAACGTGGCTGGGACCGGCGACATAATCGCCCAGCACTTCATAAGAGTGCTCGCCCAGGAAGACGCCGCCAGCGTTGCGCACTTTTCCTATCCAGGACCAGGGGTCTTCGACCAGCAAGCAGAGATGCTCGGCGGCATATTCATTCGCCAGTACAAATGCCTGATCCAGGTCAGCGGTAATGACCGTGCCGCAGCCTTTGGCGATGGCGGCCAGGATGATGTCGCGCCGAGCCAAGCGCTCCAATTGGCGGTGAATCTCGGCTTGAACGTCTGTGGCGAAATCAAAGCTGGGTGTCAGCAAAATGGCTGATGCCAGCTCATCGTGCTCGGCTTGCGCCAGCAAGTCAGCAGCGGCAAGTCGCGGGTCGGCGCTATCATCGGCGATGACCATGGTCTCGGTCGGTCCCAATATACCGTCAATGCCGACATCGCCATAAACCTGCTGTTTCGCCAGCGTGACAAAGAGATTGCCGGCGCCGACGATGGTGGCGACTTTAGGGACGCTCTCCGTGCCGTACGCCATGGCGGCGATCGCCTGCGCGCCTCCAATGCGGAAGACTTTCTCCACGCCGGCGATGGCGGCCGCCGCCAAAATCGTCGGGTGGATATCCCCCGCGCCACTGCCCGGCGGCGTACAGACGATGACTTCGGGCACGCCAGCGACCTGGGCGGGGATGACGCTCATCAGCAGTGAAGACGGCAAGGGCGCGCTGCCGCCGGGCACGTAGACGCCAGCCGAGTCAACCGGCCGGAACAACTGCCCCAGAGAGCCGCCGTCATCGGCGTCGATCCAACTGCTCAGTGGCTGCTTGCGGTGGAAGGAGCGAATGCGTTCGGCAGCAAATTCCAGGGCGCGGCGCAAATCGGGGGCGAGCTCGCGCAATGCCGTTTCCAGCTCGGCAGGCGTCACCAGCAGGCTGTCAGTCCGCGTCCCGTCGAGCTTCTGATTCCACTCGATTAGCGCTTGATCGCCAGATTCGCGCACGCTGCCGATGATGCGCCTTACGGCGTCATCGGGCATGAGGCGCTCGCCGAAGAGATCTGCCGAGCGTTCAATGACGTGCTCCGGAACGGCGTAATCGCGCAACGAGCGGCGCTTGAGGATCGTTTCCCGCGCCTCGTTCACCTCTGTGATGATAGGCCAGACTGCTTCGCCGCTCATGGGCGCCTCGCGCTAAGGAATCCTGTGCGGGGTGATTGTATCAGTTTGGCTGGGATTCTCAACGGAGAGGGCCAAATCTACTCCTCACCCCCCCCCCCCCTCTCCGACCGCCAGTGTCTACGCGGCGCACAAGGGGCGCGGGGGAGCTAACGGCGTGCTTATAGCGCGAAAACACTAAGGGGGTGGGCTTTAGGGCATTGTGTCCAGCAGCGCCCACACTTCGCTGAGCGGCGCCAGCGTTTTGGTTGTACCAGCATATTGGCACATCAAACTGCCGGCGGCGGCGCCCCATCTGACGGCTTCGCTAAGAGGCATACGCTGCAACAAACCATAAGCCAAGCCGGCCTTGAAAATGTCGCCCGCGCCAGTGGTGTCGATTGGGCTGACGGCCGGCGGGCTGACCGTCTTCAATGTTTCGCCGCGCGCCAAGATGTGGATATCCGCGCCCGCGTCGGTCACGATCACATCACAGTCGCCGGCCCGCATCAGTTGCGCCGCCAGGTCCAAGGGTAGGGTCTCGGGATGTTTGCCTCGGGCGATGGCGGCGGAAATGACCAGCAGGTCAATCAAGGGAAGAAGAGGATGGTCGGTAAGGTATATGTCGTTGATCAAAACCGGTATGTCTCTTTCTGCCGCCAACTCTGCCGCTCGCAGGCGCAGCGGTGTGGGACCGGACATATCGAGATTCAGCAGTTTTACGCCGTCAAGCATGGCCGGCGACGGTGGGGTCATAAGCACTTCTTGGGGCCAGTGCGTGATGAAACTGCGCTCGCCATCGGGTGTGACCAGGCACTGGCAGCGCGGAGTACGATAGCCGGCATGGCTTGCGATGTAACGGGTGTCGAGCTGTGGCAGGTCAGCAAGCAATTGCCGGACAAGATCGCCCGGGCGGTCATCACCCAGGTCGTGGCCGGCGAGCCGAGTTGCGACGCCCCAGTTGGCTAGCCACATCGCGCTGTTGGCCGCTGCGCCGCCGATGTTCTCGAAGTCGTCCGAGCACGAGGCGGAGCGTTCCATGGTCGGCAGGCGATTCAAGGCGACGTAGATGTCAAGATCGATTTCGCCGTAGCAGAGGATGGTCATTCTGGGCGACCCAATTGTTGGAATGCGGGCGACCTGATAGGTAGCGTAGACACTAACCGCCGGTCGCCCCTGTTAACGTTGCGGACGGCTCACCCCTCACCGCCGTTCGCAGCAAGCGCGCGCATTATATACGCCCGTACCGCGTTAGATGTTATCTTGTTCGCTTGTGGCTATCGTGGCAAATGGCATGCGAACAGAAGTAACACCGTGTCAGCGCCGCTAATGACGCGTGTGGGAACTACTTATCTCGTCGGATCGTATTCAAGAAAGGCTCATCGAGATCAACCCGTTCATCGGCGGCATGCCACAATTCCCTGGCATGGCTTTGCGGTTCGCCGGTGAATAGCCAGACGGCAATCCCTTCGCTCCGTGCCACTTCAATGGCAGGCACCATATCGCTATCGCCGGTAACTACCGCGGCGTGCGAGATGGAGCGCTTAGCAAAGCGAAATCCAAACCTAGCAGTAGATCAACTTGCTTCTGTTGGTAAATTGGCTGACCTCGATTATCGCGGCCACGATACTTAACCACACCCAATCTTACGGTAAAACTAGAGAGCCGCTCTAGAGCGTCGTAGAATCCGCGGCGTTTCTGGAAAAATTCTTTTTCATGGTCAGTGGGGCGATTACTCTTGTGCGGTAAGCTATTGTAATAATAAGTACGCAACAGATCAATTGGCGCTGCCGGGGTTCGCGCAGTTACCGGCGTCAGTATCCGGGAAGACAGTTTTCCGTAATCAACCCATACGTCATTCTTCTTGGCGACCTTTTCCAAATACGCGCCATCAACAAAAATCGCCAAGCGAAACATCATTGATCCTACGCCGCGGCCGAAATAAACGGGGAGGCTAGAAATTTTCGCTAGCCTCCCGCAAATTGCCTGACGAGCTATCGCGAGGTCGCCAGGGGGTATTGTGAGTTCAATCTACTGCAATAGATGACATCTGTCAAGCGCATAAACCAGGCCGTGTTACGCAGACGGACAATCATTACAGCACTGAGAGCGGTGGAATCTAGATCGGGCGGATTTCGACGTCTTCGCAGCCGATCCGGCCTTCTTCGCTAATCAGCGCGATGCCGCCACCGGTGAAGCGCGCTTCCGGATCTTCGGCTTTGACCACTAGCGCCCCGTCGAGATAGCCGGACAGGGCATTGCCCTCGACCTTGAGCGCCAGCTGATGCTCGTTGCCAAGCGTCCAGCCGCCGCTGGCTTCCGCCAGGACGGTGTCTTCGCCTTCCAGCGTCGACACCAGTCGCGTGCTTTCCTCATCGCAGAGCAAGGCGTAGCCCCGCTTCATGCCTTGAACGCGGGCGCCCAAGCCACCGGCTTTGCACATGTGCGGCGTAATCTTGGCGCTGACCTGATAGTCTGTCCAATCGCGGCAGCCGTGCATCATCAGCCCACGTCCCTCGTTCTGAATCAGCCGATAGGTCTCGGGATAGAAGTCCATGAAGACCATCTTGCCTCTGGCCGCGTCCAGACCATTTACCCAAGCCCGCTTCCACATTAGGCCGCCCAGCTTGCGATCCCAACGGGCGAAGTCACGCTTATGGGGTCGCTTCAATCGCACATTGGGCGCGCCGTCCCAGGTCAACCAGTCGAGATAGACGGTGCCGCTCGCGCTTCCCGTCCCGCTGATTTGTAACCCCACTTTGGCGATGGGATAGCCCTCGAGATCTGGCACTTGCCATTCCAGCTCGGCGGCGTCGCCCGCGGTCAGGCGCGCGCCGGCGCCTTCCAAGAGGTCGAGCCCGTCTTCGCGATTGTAGTGTTGGACGTAGAGCGCGACATCGACGGCGCTGGCATTGCCGCCGTCAGCAAGGACGCGGACGCGGATCGTCTGACCGGGGGAGAGCGCCGGGCTGGCCATGAGGCTATAGCCCGGTCCCTCAAAGAGGGCGTTGACCTCCGCCGATGGCACAAAGGTTGCGGTTTCGACGCGGCCGACGCGGCCAGGCGCCAAGCCAGCGTATTCCAAAGCCAGCAGACGATCGCCATTGGAGCTAAGTTCGGGCGCTTCAATGTTGCTGATCGCGACGACATCGCGCGCTGCAATCGAGTCTTCGTTCATGAAGCCCTGCACGGCGCCGGGCAGGTCAAAGTGATAACGAGCGCCATCTTTGGGAGCAGTCGGCGCCAAGCCCTGCAGCGCCCTTCCCATGTTCACCAGCCGCAAGGTCTGGGTGACGGCGTCGGTGATGGCGTTACCGCCATCGGCCGTGGGGATGTACATGCGATCGGCGACCGGTCCGCGGTAGTCAGGTCCGCTGGACAAGCCCGCCAGCCCGTCTTTGATGCCCATCAGACAGCCGATATTGCCCGAGTTGCAATCGGTATCCCAGCCGCTGGTATTGACGATCATCAGGGTCCGCTGGAAGTCGTCATCGCCGTAGAGCAGCGAGAAGATCATTAAGCCGTGATTGGGCACCATGTGGCAGTTGCCGCCATAAATGTGATAGCCGTAACGTTCCGCCAACAACTCACGGCCTTTGCGCCAGTCGCTCTCTTTGGCGTGCCATTCGCGGATATCGTTGATCATGGCATAGATGATGGAGTCATTCGGAATCACGGAGGCGCCGGTGTCGATGAGTTTGTTGATATCGGATTCGACGAAGGCTTGCGCTTCCATGGCGGCGAGGCATTGCGCGCCATAGACCGCTTCGCCGCCGTGGCTGACGCTGCCGGCACGCCCCGCCAAGTCAGCCGCGAATTCGGGATCGCCCGGCGCCACCAGCGCCCAGCCGTCGATGAAGATCTGCGCGCCGATCTGCTCGGCGACGACTCTTCCGTTGAGCTCGACCGACCCGCTGTGAGGTGGCTGATATCCCTGCTTGAGTCGCAAGTAGGCTGTGTGCTCGGTGGAGTTGCCCATGCCGCCCCACCAGAGCACCGTCTGCTCTTCGATGAGGTAATTCAGCCAGGTCTGGCCGATCTGAGCGGCGGTCACGTCACGGTTGAAATGGTAGTCCTCCAGGGCGCGGATGAAGGTGAAGGTGCCGGAGATATCATCGTCGGTGACGATCAGCGGTCTGTCCAGTTTGTCGTGCACATAGTAATTGATCTCGCCCAGGTGTTGGCTGATGGCCTCGTAGGTCCAGCCTTCAAAGGGGCGTCCCAGATAGACGCCGATAATCTTGCCTAGTACGCCGGCATATACGCGTTCGAGATAATCGGGAGGTAGCGCCATTTTGTTCTCCTTTGACATAGATTCAAGCGGGCGACCTAATAGGTCGCCCCTACAGCTTCTTATTTCGGTGGGCGACAGAAATGTCGCCCCTACAGTTTCTCATGTCAGCGGGCGACCCGACGGATCGTCCCTACGGCTTTCGTTTTCGGGTTTAGGTTTTGATGCCGCCTTCGGCCAAGCCATTGATGAATTGCCGCTGCAAAGCCAGGAAGAGCACCATGACGGGAAAGATGATGATGACGGCGCCGGCGCTGGTTAAAGCCCAATCGCGGTCGAAGCGGTCGACGAATTTGTAGAAGCTGGTGGTGACCGGGTATTGGTTCGGGTCGTGAATAAAGGTAAGCGCCAGCAGAAACTCGTTCCAGACACCCAAGCCGACCACCAAGCCGACGGTCAGGAAACCGGGCATGGTCAAGGGGATGACGATGCGCGTCAGCACTTGGAATTCATTGGCGCCGTCGACGCGGGCCGCGTCCTCCAGCTCGGACGGTAGATCAATCATGTAGGAGCGCAGCAAGAAGATGGTCAAGGGCGCGTTGCCGGCGACATATACCATGATGAGCAGGAACCTGGCATCAATGCCAAGCCGTTTCAAGGCGTTGATTTGGACAAAGAGAGGCACGATATACATCCACAGCGGGATGGTGGAAGCGACCAGGAAGTAGAGCATGAGCGCATCGGAGCCGGGTGGTCTTTTACGCGCCAGAGCGTAGGCGGCCAACCCGCCAAATACCAACTCAGCGGCGATAGTCGCGGTGACATAAATGATGCTATTGCCCATGGTGGTGGCGAATTTGCCTTTATCCCAGGCATTGGGGAAGTTATCCGTGACGATATTGATGGGGGGACCTAGCGGGTTTTGGCCGATTTCGAGATTCGTTTTGACCGAGTTGAAAGCCAATACCAAGAGCGGCACGATGGCGAAGGCGGTCAATAGAAGCAGCACCGCATGGTTGAAGACCAGCAGCCGGTTGCGCTCGCGGCTGCGTCCTCTTTGCAGTACGGCATCCTGAAGCGAAACTTTGCCAATGGCGGTCATATATCCCATCCTCTCCGCCGCAGCGTGACGAAAATCATGATGATGAAGCCGGCGAATATGCTGATGACGACGCCCATCGCCGCACCATAACCGGCCTCGAAGCGGAAAAAGGCGTTCTTGTAAAGGAGGGTGGCGATCACCTCGGAGGCGCCGCCGGGGCCACCTTGGGTGGACAGGAAGATGTAATCGAAAGCCAGGAAGGACCAGATGGCCACCATCATAAACATGAAGAGCACAACCGGTCGAATGCCGGGCAGGGTGACGTGGCGGAATTCTTGCCAGCGGTTGGCGCCGTCGATCTTGGCGGCGTCGTAGAGCACCGGCGGGATAGCCTGCATGGCGGCCAAGAAGAGGATCATTAAGAAGCCCCAGAAATGCCAGTTGTCGATGAAGGCGATGGACATCAAGGCGCTCTCCGAGCGGCCGAGATAAGCGATGCCGAAGGCGTCCTCCAAGCCGAGCATTTTATCCAAAGCGGCGCCGATGCCGCGCTGCGGGTTCAAGAGGTTCTTCCAGATGGTGATGGTGACGACGCTGGCCAAGACATAAGGGATGAAGAGAATGCTGCGGTAGATCATGCCGCCGCGCTTGATCTGGCTGAGCATGGTGGCGGCAAAGAGGGCGAGGACAAAGGGCACGGTGAGGAAGAAAATCATCCAGATTATATTGTTGCCCAGCGCCTTGCCAAAAGTTTCGTCTTCGAAAAACAGCTCGCGGTAATTCTCCAGCCCGATGAAGTTGGCGTTTTGGCCCACGCCCTTCCAATCGGTCATGGACATGTAGATGCCTTGCACCGCTGGAACGGTTACGACATAAATGTGGAGTATTAACAAGGGCGCGATGAAGAGCCAAGGAATGAGGATGTTGCGCAAGAATTTGCGGCGCCAGGTTTCGTCATTGAGTTTTTCAAGAATGGTCGTCGGTTTGTTCTGAGTCAGAACCGCCATGGTGCTTGCCTTTCCCGTACGACGGAGGAGAGGTAATGGCGCCAGCCGCCGTGATGACGGCCGGCGCTCTCAAACTAAGCTTTAACGGGTTGGAATCGGAGGAATATCGCCGGCGGCGAGCTCTTCAGCAAAGAGCTCTTGCAAGCCTTCCGAATACTCCATCGCGGTAATTTCGCCGGTCCAGACGCGCTCGATTTCTTCGTAGATATAGACGTCGCTCTTGGGCGGCCAGAAGGTCCAGGTAGTGTAACCGTAGCGGTCGTTGGCGGAGGCGTCCGACAGCGCGGCATAGATGCGAGCGATGCGCGGGTCAAGCGCGCCCAGCA
>JAPOWK010000030.1 GCA_026707665.1 Chloroflexota bacterium | reverse complement strand
CGGTATCGACCAATATTGGCGTCCAGCCCAGCGATGATCCGCTGTCGATTCGCTACGGCGAGATTTCGGCGCCCAATCAATTCGTCTATCTCGATTGGTTCTGGCCGCCGGAAATTACCCGCGCCTTCCAGGAACAACAGCAAGGCATTGTCGCCAAGACAGTCACGGCGGGCGAAGCGGCCGCCAACATCCAAGCTGTCTTGGATGAACTGTACGCCGACGGCTACGAATTCGAGTTCTAGTCACATTGCGTCAAACAAGGGGCTGAGGGCGCATGCCCTTGCCCCAATTCACTTGTAGATGGCGATTCCGGCTGCTTTGCGCGAGCCCAGTAGCAGATTTCACTATTAGACGCTACCTATTGAGATCTTGATGCAGAGGTTCTAGGCGCGTGCCTGTGACTTCACGGCCGTTGAGTAGCCCGGCTAAGGGGCTGGCTCGACGTATCTCCAAGTTGGCGCCCTATCTATGGGTATTGCCGGCTTTAACTGTATACGGCATCTTCAAGCTTTATCCGCTCGTCAGCGGCTTGCAGATGTCGCTTCTGCGCTGGGACGGTATCGAAGAGCCCCGATATATTGGCTTGCGCAATTTCGAGAAGATATTGAGCGATCCGATGACGGGCACCGTCTTGATGAACAACGTGCATTATGCGGTCGGGACGGTAGTCGGCAAGATCGTCTTGTCCTTGCTCTTGGCGATTCTGCTGCATCAGGCTTTGAAGGGGCGGACCTTTTATCGAACCAGCCTGTTTATGCCGGTGGTGATGTCCTTTGTCGTCGTGGGCGTCTTGTGGTCTTGGCTATTCAATCCGCAGTTCGGCTTGATTAACAGTTTCCTTCGCGGATTGGGCTTGGAATTCCTTGTACAGGACTGGCTCGGCGACGCGGCAGTGGCGCTGAATTCCTTGATCCTGGTCGATATATGGAAGTGGTACGGCTTCCACATGGTGATTTTCCTGGCTGGCTTGCAGTCGATTCCTGACGAACTCTACGAAGCGGCGCGCATTGATGGCGCGTCGGTTTGGCAGCAGTTTCGGCACGTCACGCTGCCTATGCTGCAACCGGTGATGATTGTCAACGTCACGATATCGGTCATGGGCGCCTTCAACGTCTTCGATATTCCCTTCATTATGACCGCCGGCGGACCGGCCAATGCCACCAACGTCATGGCGCTACACATCTATATTCGTGGATTCAAGTTCTATCGCTTCGGCTTCTCGGCCGCCTTGTCATACGTCCTGCTTGTCATCGTCACGCTGGTTGCGGCGATCCAGCTAAGGTTGATGACCAGCGGCGACAATACGGACTGAGAGTCACTATCGCATGAGCGCAGCGCGATTCGCAACGCAGAAAAGAACACAACCGGGCATCCATTGGCGTCGCATCATGGTGACGATTTTCAATCATTCGATTCTGATATTATTCACAGTCATCATCGTTTATCCGGTCTTGTGGATGATACTGGCTTCGTTCAAGACACCGGGCGAGTTGATCTCCAATATCTGGGGCTTGCCGGCCGACCCCGCCTATCAAAACTACGCCGACGCCTGGGAAAAAGCGAAGCTCGGGCGCGCGCTTTTGAACAGCGGCATCGTTTCGATAGGCGCCGTGCTGGTCGTGGTTTGCTTGTCTTCGATCGCCGGCTACGCCTTCGCCAAATTCTCGTTTCGCTTCAGCACGGTAATCTTGTTGGTCATGGTCTTCACCATGCAGGCGCCGGTGCCCATCATTCCATTTTACGTGTTGTTTGTTCGGCTCAAGTTGACGGATAGTTACCTGGGTCTCATCCTGGCGATTGCGTCCGGCACGATTCCTCTAGCGATCTTTATCTTCCAGGCCTTCTTCCGTTCCATTCCGGGTGAACTGCGAGAAGCGGCGAAGATTGACGGCTGCTCCGAGTTCGCGGCCTTCTTGCGCGTCGTCATGCCGATATCCGGTCCGGCGGTGGCGACCGTATCAATCTTGACCTTTGTCGGCGCCTGGAACGAATACTTTATGCCCTTGCTGCTCATTCGTTCGGATGAGCTACGCCCTTTGACGCTTACGATTCAGGTATTCTTCCTCCAATTCGGTCGGGCGGAGTGGAACGTTATCTTCGCGACTTTGAGCATCGCCACCATACCGATCATCATTGTGTACGTCTTCTTGCAGCGTTGGTTCATACGGGGGCTGACTTCCGGCTCCATCAAAGGTTAACTGGAGACGACCATGGATATCATCACCTTGGAAAACAAGGATTTACGACTGGAGTTGGCGCGGGAGACGGGCGCGCTGGCGGGCTTCACGGCAAAGGAAAAGGGCTGGGAAGTCTTGAATCGACCTCATCTGGGGCTGTCCTTTCAACTCTTGGTTCCGCTGCCGGGCAGGCGAAACAATCCGGTGTATGGCGAAAAGCAACAGGTCTCTACGGTTGAAGTGGATGAAGACGGGCTTGGCGTCGTCTTCACTTGGGACAGCGTAACCTCGGCTTACGGCGGCGAGCATCGGATCAAGCTGGTGATGTCGGTAACCTTGTCCGGGCAGCAAGCGGCCTTCTCGTTATCGATTGACAACCAGTCGGAGCATGCGGTTGAGACTGTGCATTTCCCCTACTTTGGCGATGTGCAGCGGCCGCCCGGCGCCGAAGCGTTTGAGGCATTCCACTATGGCTATGCCGAGGCGGTGCGGCGCAAACTTTATCCTACGTTTGACAACACTTTAGGCTACTACGGCTTCGATTATCCGGTGCAATATGGTCCCGATTCCTGGCGCAGCGGCGCGCCGGCGGTTCCTTACGTATTGCTGCGCAGCGCTGATGAGGGCTTGTATGTCGGAATAAACGAGCCGAGCGCGGAATTGGTCGCCTGGCACAATGAGTTGCGCCCGGGTTACGACAGCGCTATCGACTTTCGCGTGCCGGAATCCTCATCGATCAGCGGCCTGGAGGTGGCGACTCGCTTCGCCGCCATTCACCTGCCCTATATTCAGCCGGGCGAATCGCGATCGCTTACGCCGATTGCCGTACAGCCATTTCAAGGCGGCTGGCAGAATGGCGTGGACGTCTACCGGCGCTGGCGGGATAGCTGGATGGCGACGCCGGATATCCCGGAATGGGCGCGCCAACCGCACGCTTGGTGGCAGCTACACATCAATTCGCCGGAAGACGAACTGCGTATCCCCTTCACGGAGCTGGGCAAGATCGGCGAAGAGGCGGCTCGGCATAAGGTGCGGGCGATTCAGTTGGTTGGCTGGAATGACGGCGGGCAGGACCAAGGCAATCCCTCACACGATCCCGATCCGCGACTCGGCACTTTTGACGATCTCAAAGCGGCGATCGCCGAGATTCAGTCGCATGGCGTCAAACTCATCATCTTCGCAAAATTCACCTGGGCAGACCGCGCCACCGAGTGGTTCCGTGAAGAGCTTCATCGTCTCGCGGTCAAAGATCCCTACGGCGATTACTATCACTATAACGGCTATCAATACCACACAGCGACGCAGGCGCTCAACATCAATACCAAGCGCTTGATTCCGATGTGCTTCGGCAGTGATGAGTATTTCTCGGTTTGCGCGACGGAATTCCAGAAAGTGCTGGACCTGGGCGCTGACGGCATTTTATATGACGAAAACCAGCATCATTCGCCGGCTCTGCTTTGCTTTGACGAGAGCCACGGCCATCGTCTAGGCTTCCCGGTCTTCTCGCAAGACAACGCATTTCAGCAGCATCTTGAGAAAATGAGCCGGGAAGTCAATCCCGATTTTCTCTTCGCCGGGGAAGGCGTATACGACTGGCAGTTCGAGGTCTATCACCTGTCTTATCATCGCAGCTGGGACAAACGACACGTGCCGCTTTCACGCTATATGTTGCCGCAAATGCCGCTGATGACGGCGATCAGCGGCTTTAATGATCGCAATATGATCAATCAGTGCCTGCTATATCGCTATATCATGAGCTACGAGCCCTACAACTTCAAAGGGCATCTGGATGACTTTCCGCTGACGATGGATTACGGCGCGCGCATGGACGCCCTGCGGGGGGAATTGCGCGATACCTTCTGGGATGGCGAATTCCGCCATGAGGCGGGCGCGGCTGTGACGAATAGCGGCGGCGAGGCGCATCACCCATACGCCGTATATCATAGCAAAAGCAGCGGCTTGCCCGGCGTCGCCATCGCCAACTACGAGGATGAAGCGATAGCGGTGAGGGTGACGCTGGAAACAGATCATCAACTCTCGCGCTATCGGCTGGTGGACAGCGAGCAGTGGCAGCCGGTTCATGACGGCATTGTCATTCCGGCGCGGTCGGCTGCCGTCGTCATCTGAGCGAAAATTGCTAGCATTCGACACCTGTTTACGTTGTGGGCGGCTCACCCCTCACCCCCCCAGCCCCCTCTCCCACAAGGGGCGCGCGTAGACACTGCACTTCGAGAGGGGGAGCTACGTACAGGCAGACGCAAGGTATTTGGCGTGGGCGGCTGCCGTGCAGCGCGTGTGTCTACTGTCGCCTGACTTATGACTGGCGCCGCAATTTAGAACTCGATGCCGGCGCGCGCTTTGATGCCGGCGTCGAAGGCGTGTTTGACCTTGACCATTTCGGTGACGGTATCCGCGTAGTCGATAAGTTCCTTTGGCGCATTGCGTCCCGTAATCAGCAGATGCAATCGGGGCGGCTTATGCGCCTGGAACCAGGCAATGGCTTCGGCGGTATCGAGCCAGCCGAAATCGAGCAGATAGGTAAATTCGTCGAGGACGACCAGGTCGTAGTCGTCTGAGGCGATGACTTGCTGCGCTCGCGCCCAGCCGTGAAGCGCCCGCGCTTGCGTCTCGTCCAGATCTTTGCTTGTCCAGGTGAATCCGTCGCCGGTCTTGATCGGCTCCAAGCCCAATTGCTGCAAGGCGCGCACTTCGCCCCATTGACCGCCCTCGTGCTTGAGGAACTGTATCAGCGCGACCCTTTTCTTGCGCCCGAGCATGCGCAGGATGACGCCGAAAGCCGATGTCGATTTGCCGCGCCCGTCGCCGGTGTGAACGAGAACCCGCCCGCGCCGCTTTATCGAGTCTGCCATATTGGCTCGCTTTCCAGCGCGTCCAGCACCGACTGAATCGTGGCGTGCGCGCTCGCGCGGCCATTTAGGCGCAGGTCCCAAGTGTCTGCAGCGCCGTTCTGGCGATGAGCCACTTCCAAATCAGCGGCGTCGCCGCACACTGTGAAGCCCGAGCGTTCAAGCGCACGGCACAGCCAGAGGACCGGTTCTCCCTCGCCGAGCACCCTCACGCGCGGTCCAGCCGGCGGATCGAGGACGAAACTGCCAATCCGCTTGTCAAAGGTGATGCCGGCAGCGCTAAAAGTCTTTCCCAGCCCGCCATCCAGGACCAGGTCTTCGGGCGCGCCAGTGATGATGCCGGCGTCGCTCATCAGCCACAGCTGATCGCAGCTTCGCAGCGCCAGGTCGAGGTCATGGGTCGAGACCAGGATAGCGCGCGCGGCTGACCGAGCTAGCTGTTTGAGCAACTGCATCGTTTCAACTCGCCGGGGCAGATCGAGGTAGGCGGTCGGTTCGTCAAGCAGCATAATATCGGCTTCCTGCGCCAAAGCGCGCGCGATCATCAGCTTCTGCCGCTGCCCGTCGCTGAGTTCGGCTTGGGGCAAGTCAGCCAGGTCGTCGGCGCCGACGGCCTTAATTGCCCAAGCTACGGTTTCGTGGTCATCGGCGGACAGTCGTCCCAGCCAATCGCTATGCGGATGCCTTCCCATCGCCACTAGAGCATAGCCATTCATCAAGCGCGGCTGCGGCGCCAGCGTTAGTACAATGCTCAAGCGGCGCGCCAGAGCCATTGGCGACAGCGTTGCCAAGTCTTGCCCGGCGAGCAAAACGCGCCCGGCCAGTGGCTTTTGCCTGCCGGCCAAAGTCCGCAGAAGCGTCGATTTTCCCACGCCGTTGGAACCCAGCAAGCCGACCAGTGTCCCGCGTTGTAGTTCTAGATTCAGTCCATGCGCGAGGCGGATATCGCCCTTGGTCCGGCGGCGATAGCCGATCGCCAAGTCTAGTGTTTCCAGAACTTGCGTCGTCATAGCTTGCCCTGCGCCCCCCGCAGCACCACCAGCATAACCACCGGCGCGCCCATCAGCGCGGTAACGACATTGAGCGGCAGCACCAGATTATTTCCCGGCAGCTCAGCGATTAAAGAAGCGCACAAGGCGACGCAGGCGCCGGCCAGGCATGTGCCGGGCAGCAGCAAGCGATGATCGGCGCTGGCCAGAAGACCGCGACAGAGGTGCGGCACGGCGATGCCGATGAAGGCGATGGGACCGCAGAAAGCGGTCACCGCACTGACCAGCAGGGCGGTGGCGAGTACAATGCCGATGCGCGTTCGCTGCAAATTGGCGCCCAGGCTGCGGGCGTAGTCTTCACCGAGCAGCAGGGCGTTCAGGGCTTTGGTCAGCGCTGCGGATAGCAGCAGGCCCGCCAGCACGAGGCCGGCGAGGATCGGCAACTGCTCGTTGGTGACGCCACTAAAGCTGCCAAATGTCCAATTGATATAGGCTTGAATCCGTTCCGGCAGGGCAAAATAGAGGAGCAAGCTGACCATCGCCGCCACCAGATAACCGAACATCAAGCCCAAAATCAGCAAGCTGACAATGCTTTGTATGCGGACGGCGACAAGAAGGACCAAAAGCATGGTCAAGGCAGCGCCTATGCCCGCCGCGGCCGTCATCAGCAGATCGCCCGCCAAGCCCAGCCCGGCGAGCAGAGCGCCACCGGCGACGCCGGTCGTCAGAACAACCAGCGCCACACCTAAACTGGCGCCCGCTGATACACCGAGGACGAAGGGCTCGGCCAAAGGATTGCGAAAGTAGGTCTGCATCAGAAGCCCGCTCACGCCCAGCGCCATGCCAGCGAAGGCGGCGGTGAGGGTCTTGGGCAGGCGGAATTTGAGCACGATGTGAGTCCAGGCTGGCTGATCCGCTTCCCCGCTGAGCAGAACGCGCAGGATCTGGTCGAAGGGGATCGAGGCCGAACCGAGCGCGAGACTGAGCAGCAGCAGTGCCCCCAGCGCAATCAGCATAATTAGCAAGACATGCGGTCTCGCTCCGGCGAACTCACGGCTTGAAAACAGGGTCGCCGGTTTGGATTGCCGCCAATTGCCTACTGCTGTGGCGGGGTGGACGGGCTCGCCAGCCAGTTGGGACATCTCACTCGCTCGCTAGGCGCTGATAAAAGGCGAATTCGTGCGCGGGCATGAGATCGGGGTGGAAGATCGCTAACAGATCAGCCAGCACCAGATGGGGATTGGTCACGCCCGCTTCGTAATAGTTGTTGCCGCCGTTGGCGTTTTCATCGCGATTGTTATTCCAGATATCGCCGGATTGAAAGGGCGCGAAATCGCCAAAGCGGCTGTCCAGCGCCAGCAGGCCGGCGCCCGAGTATATGCCGAAAGTTTCGACCAACCAGATGTCCGCGTCAAAACCAACTTCAAGTGCGACCTCGAAGCTCAACCCTTGACTGGTTGTCGAGCCGGCCTCAGCCAGCAGCAGATCGCCGCCGGCATCGCGAATCAGCCGGCCGACGTAGGTCTCTTCTCCGGGGATGAACCAGGCATCGGCATAGCCGAGGAAGGAATTGATCAACACATTTGGACGGTCATCGGCCGCGACGGCCGCCGCCATCCCTTTGACCGCGTCATACTTTGCCGCGATATCCTGGTAGATCGCGCTGGCTTGCGCTTCACGATTGTAGAAAAGCGCGGTGAACTTCAGCCATTCAGCGCGACCGAGCGGAGAAAGCTCGCGCCAGCTGGCATCGAGCGCGGTGAAAATCCCCGCTTTCAGCAGGACCGGGTGGGCATCGCTGGCTGGATTGTAGCCGTAGCTCATCACCAATTGCGGCTGAAGCTCCAGCACCAACTCAATATTGACCTCGGCGCCGAAGCCAACCTCAGCCACCGCGCCATCGGCGATCATGCGGACGACTTCTGGCGTACTGATGTAAAAGCCGCTGTCGACGCCCACCAAATGATCGAGCAAGTCCAGTTGCGATAGCGCGGGCAACTGCGTGGTCGAGAGGGTGATCAGATCGCCAGCCGGCACCTTGATGAACTGCGTGCCTTCCGGGAAGTCGGCGGGGGGAGGCGCGGGCGTTCCGCATTGCACCAGCACGTAATGGAAGCCGGGCGCGCCGTCGAAGGCGTCGGCTACGCTCAGAACTTTGTAGTTGTTGAAATATTCGACGGTGAACTTGCTCGCGTCGAGAATCTCAATCTTGTCCGGGAAATAGTCGACCTCGGCGGCGTAGTCTGTCACGCAGCTTTCGGTCAGGTTTTCATCGAGCGCGGATGCGGGCAGCAGGCTGGTGATTAAAATGAACAGGGCTAGCAGTGTGGTTTTCATCATGTCCCTCCTAAAGGAAATGGAGGAAACGGGGCTGGACAAGAAAAACGCCCACCGTCTTCGGGCGGGCATTGGTCGCTGGTCCATGCTCGTCTCCCTTTTGACGCGAAAGATTCACGAGCTAAGTCTCAGGCAGGCATTCGGACTTCTGATTCAAGAATCAGTTACCGCTGCGCGACAGTGTCGGACTTTCACCGACTTTCCCTTTACGCGTCGAACATCCGGGTTCAGACGCGCCTGAGTCTTAGAATATGTAGATGTGAGCAAGTTTAGCAGAGCGGCGCGGCGCTGTCAAATCGATTCTGAACTACAGAGGACACAGAGAGCGCAGAAAAGAAGAGTCAAAGAAAGTGCTACCTGATAAAAAAACGGTCGCTGTAGGGGCGAGCCATTGGGTCGCTCTGTTTACGTTGCGAGCACCAAACCCCACCCCCCGGCCCCTGGTTCCCCCCATAAATCCCCCCCGTTTGGCGGGGGGCGTCCAGCGAGCTAAGGAGGGGGAGCTATACCTTGCGAACTCCAGATTTATCCAGTCTCTTGCCCATAGCGAGACGCAAGGTATTTTGCGTGGTCGGCGGCATTATCGCGCGTGTTTCAAAGGATTACGACTTATGAGGTGATTGCCCTGCAGCTAATCTTCGAAGGGGTAGCGCAAGCCCCAGTCGGCGCGAATGCGGTCCATGGTCTCCATGATTGTGAGCGTTTCGTCCAGCGGGTAGACCGGGCTTTCGGTCAAGCCAGCGCGGATGCACTGCCCCACTTCGATCGCCTCGAATTGGAAGCCTTCGCCCTCGTAGGGGAAGCGCAAGGTCTCGGGCGCCTGCCCAGAGCGGACCACCGTAAGTTCATCAGGATGCCAGAAATTGGGAATGGCGATATAGCCTTCGGTTCCTATGACGCGGGCTTCGTGCGGCGTACTCAAGCGGATCGCCGATGTAAGAGTCGCCATCTCATAATCGCTGTACTTGAATACCAATACCGATAGTTCGTCCACGCCAGTTTCGCCGATGGCGACTTGCGAGACGATATCCGTTGGCGGCTTGCCATAAATCATGGATGCGAACTGGATGCAGTAGGAGCCGACATCCAGCATGGCGCCGCCGGCCAGGTCGGGATTGAAGTGGCGTTTCTCCGGAACGACCGGACCGCGGCCGCCAAAATCAGCTGTTACCAGCATGACATCGCCGATGACCTTTTCCGCCAGCAGTTCACGCAGCTTGTACATCGCGGGGAAGTAGCGGGTCCAAAAGGCGTCCATCAGGAAGAGATTCTTTTCGCGGGCGCATTCGATCATCACCTTCGCTTCTTTCGCGTTGACGGCGAATGGCTTCTCGCAGAGCACATGCTTGCCGGCCTTGAGGCAGAGAAGCGTCTGAGAAAGGTGATAATTGTTCGGCGTACCAATATAGGCGACATCCACATTCGGGTCGTTCGCCAGTTCTTCATAGCTGCCGTAGCATTTGCTGGCTCCAAATTCGGCGCCAAAGGCATCCGCTTTCTCCTGCGAGCGAGAGGCGACGGCATAGACTTCCGCATCGGGTACAAAAGCCAAGCCCTTGGCGAACTTGCGCGAAATCCATCCGAGACCAATCAACCCCCATCTGATCTTGTCGCTCATGCCGGTTTCTCCTCCGTTTTCAGTTCGAGCCAGGCGATTTCTGCGGCGCTCAGTTGAATGGATGCGGCGGCGGCGTTATAGGGGACTTGCTCTACTTCCCAATTGGCGACGATGGCGTGATATCGCGGATTGTTGCTGAGCACGTAGGCGACCGAGATTTGCGACGGCGTCAGGCCTTTGTCCGCCGCCAACTCGTTGACGCGGTCGAGCCGTTGGAAGTTGCTCTCGTAGGCATAAGCTGCGATGGGATTGGTGTCCATGTATGCGGTAAAGGAATCGAGATTATCGCGGGTGAACTTGCCGGTCATGAAGCCGCCGGCCAGGCTTGACCAGGTGAATAAGGAGATCTCGTTTTCGTTGTAGTAGGCGCGGTCGGCTTCGCCACCTTCGCCGCTGACGCTGATGCAACCCTCCCATGCGGGTTTGACCATTTCGGCGACGCTGAATTGCGGGCTGCTGACTGTGAAAGGCGTTTTGCCGTTGGCGGCCGCGTAGTCGTTGGCAGCTTTTACGCGATCACCGAGCCAATTGGATCCGCCGTAAGCGCCGATTTGCCCCGCTTCTTTCGCCTCATGCAAGACATCGACAATCTCGCCAACGGGATATTCGCGGCTGTCGCGGTGCAGCAGAAAGAGCTCGACATAATCGGTCTGCAGGTATTCGAGAGATTCGTCCAAGTCGCTGCGGATATAGTCGGGACGGACGCGATCGGCGATGCCGTTTTCTGGATGGGCGCCCTTGGCCAAGATCACCACCTCATCGCGAATCCCGCGCGACTGGATCCAAGCGCCCAATTCGGAATCGGTGAATCCGGCGCCATAGCTATGAGCGGAATCGAAGGCGTTGAAGCCATGTTTGAAGCAGGCATCCAACAGGCGGAAGTTGCCGTCGCGGTCATCCCGCGAGAGCATGATGCTGCCTTGCAACAGGCGCGAGACCGGTTTGTCGATGCCGGGAATCCGGGTGTATTTCATAAGCGATGTCCTTTCACTCACCGCCGTATTGTAGCGCAAGGGCGGGTGATGTGCAGTGTGGTGTTTGCCGGGTATTGCCAGCTTTCGGCAAGGCGATTTGGCGTTTCGGCAAGTACAGGATGCTAGTGTTTATTGGAATCGGAGACGATTTGAGGTGACTTTTGCCGTTGCCGGCAAGAAGGTTTTTTCGGCAAACAAATCGGTCGACGGCGTCGAGACCATATTGGCCACCACATGCGCCGGCGCTTTCTCTGCACGTGCTCAAGCGAATCAAGTATAGTGGAGCGCCCTTGGCAACAGGCGACTCTATGAGCGCGCGAGTCTATTCCGGCAGGACGTCGCGCGGTTTGGAGCTGCCTTCTTTGGGCGGACCGACGACGCCGCGCTCTTCCATCAGATCCATCAAACGCGCGGCGCGAGTATAACCGATACGCAGGCGACGCTGCATGAGAGAGATAGAGGCTTTGTCCAGGCGGCGCACCATGTCAACCGCCGTCTGGTAAAGTTCGTCTTCATCCGTATTGCCGTCGTCAGCGACGCCAGCTGACGCTTTGCCCGTTGTCGGCGTCATGTCCCAGAATGCCGCCTGGGCGGCTTCAAGGTTGACATCATCGCCCTTAGACGCGTCCCGGGCGCTTGAGCCTGCTGGCAGCGTGGGCAGCGGAATCGGCTCGACGCCTTGGACGCCGGCCGCTTGGAGCTTCCAATAGCGGATGATGCGGTTGATCTCTTCATTGGAAACGTGTACGCCTTGCATGCGCAGGGGCGCCGGCGAGTTACCCGAAAGGTAGAGCATATCGCCCTTGCCCAGCAGGCGTTCGGCGCCAGGCTGATCGAGGATGACGCGGCTGTCGACGCTGCCGGCGACGGCGAAGGCGATGCGCGCCGGGCAGTTGGCTTTGATCAAGCCCGTGACCACATCCACTGACGGGCGCTGCGTGGCGATGACGAGGTGTATGCCAGTGGCGCGCGCCAGGGCGGCGATGCGGGTAATGGCGCGCTCGGTATCATCGGGCGCCATCATCATTAGGTCGGCCAGCTCGTCGATGATCACAACAATATAGGGCATGGGCGCCAGGTTGGGGTCGAGAATGCTGTTGTAATCCACTATGTTGCGGGCGCCAGCCTGGCTGAATTTCTTATAGCGCGCGTCCATCTCAGTCGTCACCCAGCGCAGCACGCCGATGGTCCGCTCCAACTCAACGACCACGGGCGCCACCAGATGAGGCAAGCCATTGTAGCCGGTCAGCTCGACTCGTTTGGGATCGACCATGATGAACTTAACGACATCGGGCGAATTGTTGGCGATGATGCTGTTGATGATGGCATTGACGCAGACCGACTTACCGGAGCCGGTGGTGCCAGCGATCAGCAGGTGCGGCATCTGCGTGAGATCACCGGACACCGGCGAACCGTCTACGGATACGCCGAGCGCGATCGCCAAGGGCGATTCAATGTTCCGGTAGCTATTGGATGCCATCACGTCGCGCAGGCTGACGCGAGCCGAATCCGGATTGGGCACCTCGATGCCAACATAGCCCTTGCCTGGAACCGGCGCTTCGACGCGAATCGATTTGGCGCCCAAGGCTAGCTGCAGGTCTTTGTCCAGCTTGGCAATCGCGCCGACTTTGACGCGAATCTGTTTGCCCGCCTTGGATGTCAGATAAGCTGGCTCAATACCATACTGGGTAATGACCGGTCCCGAGTTGACCTCAACGATGCGCCCGGGCGCGCCAAAGCTGGCGAGCGTATCCTCGATGATTTGCGCCTGGCGCATTAGCGGCTCGCGATCCAGGTCGCCTTCTGTACCGCTGTTGAGTAATTCGCGATAATCGGGGAGTTGCCAGTCAATGCGCGGGCGCGGCGCTGACAGGCTGCGCGCGGCCGCTCTATCAGCACTTGGCTCAGGTCCCTCGTCGCTGGTTGAGCCGTTCTCGTGTTCTGAAGCTTTTGGAAGGACCGCCGGAGCATCACTTGGTGGCGCGGGTAGGTTGTCTTTGCGCGCCGGCCGGACGGCGGAATCGCCAATCGCGTCGCCCAGCGCTGATTCTGATCGGGCTGGCGGTGGCGCAGTTGCGATCATGTCGGGCGGCTTGGCGGACGATTCCGAATTGATGACGGCTTCAGCGGCGGTGCTGTCTCCCCGCCTCGCTTTTGCCGGAGGAGGGCTTGGCGCTGGCGGCTCCGCCTCAAACTGCTCGGGCATGGCGGGCTTGGGACGACGGGCTTGCTCATCGCTCAGAGGCGTTGGCACAGCGCCCGGCGTTTGCGCGCTAGAAGGCCGGATCGGTTTCTGCCAGACAGGCGACTCATGCGTGGAGAATGGAAGATTATCGCCCAGGTTGAGGAATCGTTCCAGCGCGCCGGCGCTTGGCTCGAGATTTGGCCGTGGCGGCGATGTGTCTTCATCGCTGCGGATCCGCCCGAACAGGCGACCAACAACGCCGGGATTCTGGCTGGTTCCAGCTTCGGCGGTCGCGGCAGCCAAGGGAAGCGCTTCGCCCGCAGCTGCCGAGAATCGGGCGCGCAAGCCAAAGAGATCGCGGAATCGGCGGGGGACGGGCATCGAGTCTTCGCGCGGTTCGGGCAGCGCATGGGGGTCTGGTGATAGTCCCGTCAACTGCGCTGCGGGTGGCTTTGAGACGCGTACATGGGGCTCATGACCGGATAATGCCGCATGCCGCTGCGCTTCCAATCGGTCGGCACGCCGCCTCGCCGCATGCTGGCTTAACCTAGTGCGCATCCCGCGCCCGACGCCGATCGCCACCACCGCCAGCTCAGCCATGCTAGAGCGCGTGATCATCATCGCGCTAAAGGTCATGACCATGAGCATCATGACGAAGCCGCCCACCTCGGTCAGGTTATTGACCAAGGCTCTGTACAGCCACCCGCCGAGGAGGCCGCCGCCGCGACCGGCCTGATACGATTGCTGGACCAGCGCGTCGACGCAGGCGGAATCGCTGGGGTTGCGGCAACTGTCGAAGTGGGGAATCGCTACCGCGTAGTTGATACTCTCGATGAATTGAAAGAATACGAGAACAGCGAGAAATGCGAGCGCGATGCCAGATAGCCGCACGGGATCAATCGTCGGCGCTTCTTCCCCGAAATGGCGGACGATCAGCCAAAGCCCCGCCGCGAACATGGAGACCGGTACGGCGAAGGCGCCCCAGCCGAGCGCTTGCCCGATCACGCTGTTGACGCTGCTGATAGCCGCTTGTTCGGCCGAAAGCGCGCTGAAGAAAAACAGGATAGCGCCGAAGACGAGGCCGACCCCGATCAGGTCGAGCTTGCGATCGAGGTCCAGCCAGCCAGCCGATTCGATTCTGGGCGCGCGGCTGGCCAGAGATTCGCGCAATGCCTCGGGCTGTGCTTGTGACGATTTTCCGGAAAAGCCGGCGCCGGACCGAATATGGGGCGTCGGCTTTCCCGAACCGCTATCTTGAACCGGACCGCCCGAATCCTTTTCGCGCAGTTCTCTCGACCCATCGGCTTGGTCACGCATGCTGGCGAGACGTCCGCGCAAATTAGTTATGTGTCCGCTGATGCCGCCTGCTATCGCGGAAAATCGCGATGTTTCACGCCCCGACTTTGCAACAGCTCCCCGGTTTGCCGTTTCAAAACGCGCGCGCAGGCGGCCGAAACGGCTCTGGCGCCGGGGCTCTTCTGTTTGTTGGCTTGGCTCGTCTTTTGGCTGGCGGCGCTGTGAGTCGCGCATTTTTGTTCCGGGCTTCTTGCCGGCCAAACGCGCGCGCCGCTCTTCGCTGCTGGCGACCGAAGGCGCCGGATTCCGCGGCTTGGCTTTGTTCCGACGGGCGCCGGCCGCTGCGCGCTTTGGGCGCTTGCGAGTCTGGTCCCCGGAAGACTGCGATGAACTCGAGACCGTGGTGTCTTCTGGCGGATCTTCATAAGTCTCGCTTTCGCGCATGGAGCCGCTGCCACCGAGCACATTAGATCTCCGCGGGCCGCCGCCGCTGTCTTCGGCATCGAAATACTCATCATCGTCGATGTATTCGGGATCGTTATCACCGCGGATTGACATGCATCAATACCGTTCTACTTGGCAACAGGCGCCGCGCCGCCGAAACGCTCGCGGACGGCGTAACAGTCAGCATAGCATAGAAGCCGAAAACGGGCGATTGAGCTTAGAACAGATATTCGCGGGAATGAACAGTACGCCGAGAGAGTAGGCGCTTGAACTATGTTTTAAGAATGACCTTGCCCATGGCGCGCCGGTTCATCAGCTGGCGCAGCGCGGAAGGCGCCTCGTCCAGGGCGAATACCTGGTGGATATGCGGTTTGAGCAAACCGGAGGCGTACCAGTCGGTGAGAATAGCGAAGGAAGCGCGAATGATGCCGGGATCATTCTTCAAGTAGGCGCCCCAAAATGTGCCCACAATCGAGGCGTTTTTCAGCAGCGCGATGTTTGCCGGCAGCGACGGGATGCGTCCGCTGGCGAAACCGATGACCAGGTAACGCCCTTCCCAGGCGAGCCGTCGCACAGCTTGGTCGAAGAGGTCGCCGCCGACGGGATCGAAAATGACATCGACGCCCCGGCCTTCCGTCAGCTCATTCAGCCGATCGCGCAAGTTTTCCGACGAATAGTTGATCAGGTCGTCAGCGCCGTACGCGCGCGCCAGTTCGAGTTTTTCGCTCGTGCTCGCCGCGGCGATGACGCGGGCGCCGAGGCGCTTTCCGAGTTCAACGGCGGTCAATCCAACGCCGCCGGCCGCGCCCAGCACGAGCAGCGTTTCGCCCGCTTGCAATTGCGCGCGATGGGTGAGAGCGACATGCGATGTGCCATAGACAAGTGGGAAGCCGGCGCCATGCTCGTAGCTCATTTCGGGCGGCATCGGCAGGAGAGCCGCTGCCGGCACGACGACTTCCTCGGCGAAGCCGCCGTACATCATCGTCGCCATGACGCGCGCCCCGACACGCCGGTCCCGTACATCCTCCGCGACTTCAATGATGTCACCGGCGACCTCCAAGCCCGGGCTGAAGGGAAAGGGCGGCTTCAACTGGTAGAGCCCGCCGATCATCAAGATATCGGGGAAGTTGACACCGCAGGCGCGCACGGCGATTTTGACTTGACCAGCGCCGAGCGGTGGGCTGGGGATATCGGCGAGCGAAAGATCTTCCGGCGTCCCAAACTGGTGGCAAAGCAAGGCTTTCATGCCTGGATCTCCATTCTTCAAGGTTAGCCTTGCATGAGCGGGCGAGTCATCGCTGCGCGTAGACACTGCAGTACCCTCGCCCCTGTTTACGTTGCGGGCGGCGCACCCCTCACCTCCCAGCCCCCTCTCCCACAAGGGACGCACGTAGACATTGCGCTTCGAGAGGGGGAGCTACGCGAAGGCAGACACAAGGTATTTTGCGTGGGCGGCGGCTGTGCCGGGCGTGTGTCTACAATTCGTCGATAAACTGAAGTTTACTTGCCGATGGCAGACCTTATCATCATTTGCGTGAAATCACGTCCGCGTCAGGGTCAGAGGTCAATCGGATTGGCGAGCAGACCGCTGAGCAGATCAATGCAAGCGCGCACATCGCCGATATCGACCGTCTCGCTGGTCGTGTGCAGGTAGCGCGTCGGGATGGAGACGCAGCCGCTGGGCACGCCCGAGTCGGTCAGTTGGATGACGGAGGCATCGGTCATGCCGCCGGTCAGCAATTCCAATTGGTAGGGGATGCTGTCGGCCTCGCAGCGCTCAATCATCCAGTTCTTAATCGCGACCGGCACGACCAGACCGGGATCATGCACCTTGATCGCCGCGCCGCCGCCCAGCTTGACCTTCATCTTGCTCCCGCGTATCTGATCGCCGCTAGCGGTCACGTCAATGGCGATGCCGATATCGGGATGCACGCCCTGAGCTGCTGTCTTGGCGCCGCGCAGCCCGACCTCTTCCTGGACGGTGAAGGCGAAGTAGAGCTCGTTCGGCGTCGACCGCTTGAGCCGGCGCATCGCTTCGATGGCGACGACGCAGCCGATGCGGTCATCCAGCGACTTGGCGACGATCCGCTCCCCGCGCAGCTGCATCTCGCGCATGAATCCAGCCGGCTGCCCGACCGGCGTGGCGTTGCCATTCCCGCCTTCTTGCACGTCGATGTAGTAATCGCTAAGCGCCTTACCGCCGCCTTCCTGCACGGCGATCACGCCGATGGTGCCGTCTTCAAATTGCACGCGATTGCCGTTGAGCGTGTCGTGACGCAAACCGCCCAGACTGGTGAAGCGCAGGAAGCCGCTCTCCGGCTCTTGATAATTCGCCATCAAGCCGATCTCGTCCATGTGCGCCGCGATCAGCACTTTTTTCCCGCCGGCGCCGACGCGGCAAATCAGATTGCCCAAGCCATCGACCCAGATTTCATCGGCGAGCGTCTCTACTTCCTCGCGGATGCGCTCGCGGATGCGATGTTCGTAGCCGGGCGGTCCCCAAGTTTCAACTAGTGTTTTTGTGAGTTCAAGCATGGGCGATTGCCTCGTTTTTCCAATCTTGGCAAGTGAGCTCATTGTAACTTGTTTTGGCGGTGGCGCAGGGGGAATCCGCCAAGGTGATGCAGCACGGTTATACCACCGGCACTGCCGATTCAATCTCGACGTTCTTCAATTGCGCGTCCTGGCTTGGCGATCGTCGCTCCAGCCGCATGGGCAAGCCATCGCGCGGGAACATCGTGATCAAGGCGGCCGGCTTGATCTCGACGCCGTCGATCAATCGCAGCCGGTAGCGCTGGGCGATCGTCGCCAACAGCAGGTTCGCTTCCATAATGGCGAAGCTGTTGCCGATGCAAATCCGCGGACCGCCAGCGAAGGGCAGGTAGGCGTATTTGTGCAGCTGCTCAATCTCGGGCTGGAGCCAGCGCTCGGGGATGAAGGCCGTCGGCTGCGTCCAATGCTCAGGGTGGCGATGAAGCAGATAGATCATGACCTGCGCTGTCGTGCCCTTGGGCATGGGGTAGCCGCGGACCTCGGTGTCTTCGGACGCCGTTCGGCTGACCGACCAGACTGCAGGCATGAGGCGCAAGGCTTCTTTAATGACGATGTCGGTGTAAGGCAGCTGTCGCAGGTCTTCCAGCTTTGGCGGGCGCCCGCCCAGCACAGAGTCCAACTCCGCGTGCAGTTTGGATTCGACCGCCGGGTGCTGCGCCAGGAGCCACCAGGTCCAGTTCAAGGTGTTGGCGGTGGTTTCGTGCCCAGCCAGGAAGAGCGTCACCGCCTCGTCCCGCGCTTGCAGGTCGGTCATGCGCTCGCCATCTTCGTCTTCGGCTAGCAGCAGCATCGAAAGCAGGTCGCCGCGGTCTTCGCCGGTGGCGCGCCGCTGATTGATGAAGCCATACACGATATTGTCGAGCGCTCTGTTGGCGCGCCAGGAACGCAGGCGCAGCGGCGTCGGCAGCCAATGCGGCAGGATGCTGGCGGTATTGTTGGCTTTCTGCACCACCGCCACCGCCTTCTTGACCTGGCTTACCGTGCTTGAGGCGTCGGCATCGAAGAGCGTCCGCGCGACGATCGTCAGCGTGAGCTCCATCATTTCTTCGTCGACATCGACCGCCTCGCCGGCGCGCCAGGCTTCCATCCGCTTCAGCGTATAGTCAACCATTGTATCGGCGTAAGCATGTACCCGAATCGCATGGAAAGCGGGTGCCACCAGACGCCGCTGCCGCTTCCAAAAGTCGCCATTGCTGGTTACCAGCCCTTCGCCCATAAAGCGCGCCAAGCCATTCTTCCTGCTGGTATAGGCCGGTCCCTTGATGAAGCGCTTTGCTTGACGCACAAAGAGCTCGTAGATGACATCGGGATTGGCGACAGCGTAATTGTGGTCGTCGCCGATTTTGAAATGCCAGACGTCGCCGTAAGTCTCCATCCAGCGGGTGACATGGCTCAGCGGGTCTTTGAAGAAACGGCGATAAAACAGGTAATTCTGCCACATTCCTTCGCCCATCTCGGTGGGACCCGGCGGGAAGGCGCTGGCTGAGATCGCTCCGCCGTTTTCGCTTGCTGCTACGTTCATCACGCGCTCCTGTCGTACCCGCTCCTACCTCAATCCTAGCCCAAAACACAGCCTTTGGCTATGCGCGCCGCTGTATAGAATTTGCCATGTCCATTGCCTTGCGAGACAATAGACGCTATGAACGACATGTCGAAAAAGCGAGGTCTGCCTGTGTACACCATTGGACTTGATTTTGGAACGCTATCAGGACGAGCGGTATTGGTCGACGTGCGAGATGGCGCCGAAGTGGCGGAATCCGTCTTTGATTATCCGCATGGAGTGATGGATAGTGAATTGCCGAGCGGCCTACGGTTGCCACCGGATTGGGCGCTGCAGCATCCGGGTGATTACCTCGATGTCTTTGCTCATACCGTGCCGGCCGTATTGCGCGCGAGCGGCGTCGATCCGGCCGATGTCAAGGGCCTCGCCATCGATTTCACCGCCAGCTCGCCCATGCCGACAACGAGAGATGGAACGCCCCTTTGCTACTTGCCCGGGCTGGAAGATGAGCCGCAGGCCTATATCAAACTGTGGAAGCACCACGCGGCGCAGCGTCAGGCGGACCAGATTAATGAGACGGCGCGGCAATTGGGCGAGAGCTGGCTGCCGCGTTATGGGGGCAAGATCTCGTCGGAGTGGTTTTTCAGCAAATTGCTGCAGATCTTGCAGGAACGGCCCGATATCTACGCGAAAATGGACCGCTTCATCGAGGCGGCCGATTGGGTGATCTGGCAATTGACCGGCGTCGAAACACGCAATACCTGCACCGCTGGCTACAAGGCGATGGTGCAGGACGGGGAGTTTCCGTCTTCGGCTTATTTCAAAGCGCTGGACCCGGCCTTCGAGAATGTCGTGGATGAAAAAGTCGGACGTGATTTTGCTGAGCTGGGTTCAAAGGCGGGCGAATTGAGGCCGGAAATGGCGGAGATGATGGGGCTGCCAGCCGGCATTGCTGTGGCGGTCGCCAATGTCGACGCGCACGTCACCGCGCCGGCCGTCAAAGCGACCGAGCCCGGCATCATGGTGATGGTCATGGGCACGTCGACTTGCCACATTTTGTCCGGAACGGAACTCGGCGAAGTGGACGGGATGTGCGGCGTGGTCATGGGCGGCATCATCCCCGGGCTGTATGGCTACGAGGCGGGGCAAAGCGCTGTTGGCGACATCTTCGCCTGGTACGTCGATCACGGCGTGCCGCCGGAATATCATCTAGCGGCGGAACAGGCCGGGCTCAATTTGCACGAGTACCTGGAACGGGAAGCGGCGAAACAGGCGGTCGGCGAACATGGATTGCTCGCTCTCGACTGGTGGAACGGCAACCGCAGCACGCTGGTCGATGTTGATTTGACCGGCATGATGCTGGG
>JAPOWK010000029.1 GCA_026707665.1 Chloroflexota bacterium | reverse complement strand
AGATGCCGTCATCCGGCAGAGTGTCGCGGATAGCGCGCACGAAGTCCGTCTGCGGTTGGAACGAGTCAAAGAGCGCTTCCATCTCCTTGCGCAGCGCAACCATTTCAGCCGCGCGCGAAGGCCGCGGCCGGTTGTAGCGCGCCAGGACTGGCAGCAGGGCACCCCTTGTGGGTGCCCTCCCCAGTACGCGGCCCCCTGCGAGGATCGATAATGTCTTCGCCGTTCTCCATGGCCTCCCGTGGATCAAAAAGGTGTTGCCGTACTCCGCGGACAAAAGATGTTCTCCGTGTCTCGCCGTGGACAAAACATGTTCTCCGCGGCCCCCGCACACAATTCGAACACTGGCACGAAACTGGCATGAAAACAAGCCAAATTATCATATAAAATACATACATAAAGTGTATACTGATAATCTGGCAGTCCCGTGACCGCAGCCAAACGCAAATGGAGGCAGGCGGGCGGGGCAACTCTGTCAGACTGCCCTCACCGACAAGGGCTGGATCAAGCGCAAGAAAGCCGCTTAACCATGCATCGGAGAAACAAATGGAAGCCCTGATATGTTTGTCAGTTTTCATTGTTGTGTCGTCCATTTGGGCACTCAACAAATCCAAGAAGCAGGTACGAAGAAGACGAGGTGGAGTGTACTATCTCGATCACGATCAAGGATACGAAGACGACTCAGAGTGACGCATGGATCTGACCGGAGAGCCAAGCTCCAAACTTGGCGTTGCCAACGAAAAACCAACGACGAAAAACTGCCGTTCCGTCGCAGAGCGCCTGAAAACAAAAAAAGACCCGCTGGCCAAGGCCTCGCGGGTCTTTCCCCATCCTAACAAGCGGTTGCGCGATCTTCAACCGCCGTGTTATCCTCCGGATCCACAACCGAAAATGCCCGTCAAAATGCAACTGCCCACCTGGGCGAGGTGAGCAGCAGCAGGACGTCGGGCGATGACGGCGAGTTAGCGCTCCCGTCACCAGAGACAACAGGAGGGTCCGTCCCGTGTCTGCCTCACAGCATACCATTGCCCACGCCTGCAAGTCAACATCTGATATCCATCAGAACGGCCTCTACAACCCCGACCACAACCAGCACCAGCACCACCGCTACGAAAACATCGTTCTCGACCTCTTCGAATCCGACATCCTTTCCGTTCTGCCTTCCCATCTGAAAGCCGTCCTCCTCCTCGGCGCCGGCCTCGCCAACAGCGACAACCGCGACGGCCGCTACAGGTCCTTCTACTTCCGCCAGGGCTGGACCGCGCAGAAGCTGGGCATCTCGCGCCAGGCCCTCTCCAGCTATCTCGGCGCCGTCGTTGAGCACGGCCTCCTCATCAAACTCGGCAAAGGTCATCCCAAAAACAGGCGCAAGGGCGCCCAGCCCGTCATCTTCTACGCCGTCCCCGAATTCGAGGACCTCTGCCGCCTCGCCGCCACCAAAACCAGGGACGACTTTACCCGCAAAAAGACCCCCGCAGACGTCGCCCGCATTGTGGATAACCCCCGGAAGGTGTCAACCCCCGTTTTACAACCTCCATCCGAGAGGGTGTCAACCGCGCGCGACACCCTGTTGTCAAGCGAGCGCGACACCCTTACCGGGAGGTTGTCAACCGGGCGCGACACAAAAATAGATCTACTTCCTGAAATAGAGAGTAGAAATGGAAAGAGGGTGCATCAATCAGCAAATGGGGATAACGGAAAAACCGACTTCAACACCAACGGCCATTCCGCCGCTGACGTTCCTGACGGCCGCTCCGAGATCCTCTGCCCCTGCGGCAACGCCATCCCGGCCGAAAAATGGGCAGCCGGCCGCGAACTGTGCAAGGAATGCTGGGAGAAAGAGCAAAGAGCCGCGCACGCAGCGTGGAAGCAAGAGGAGGAAGAAAACAGGCGCAAACACGAAGAAGGACACCGCGAATTCTTCCGCGAAAAATGGGCGCACCTGGACAAAGCCAGCAGAACTGACAAACTATGGATAGGAGCGAACTTCCCAGCTCGAGGCACGCCGGCTGCCCTCGCCGCAGCGGCCGACTAGGGCCCGTTGCACAGCTGCGCACAGAAAACCCGATACGCCCTTGCTGTTATCCGTGTCTCTCCGTGGACAAAAAGGTGTTCTCCGCGTCCTCCGCGGACAACCTGTAGGGGCGCCCTCTTGGGCCGCCCGGCCTGTAGTATAATGCCCTCACCTCATCACCAACGGGGGAACTGCAATGGCACTCACAACAGAGAAACTGCTGACCGCCGACGACCTTCACCGCCTCTATAGCGAAGGAATTCGTGGCGAACTGATACAGGGAGCGCTTTGCGAGACGATGCCAACAGGAGTAAGACACGGCCACATTGTGGTGAATCTGACGATTCTGCTGGGGGGCTTCGTCAAGCCCCGGCGGTTTGGGTGGATCCTGGCTTCCGAAGTGGGTTTCCTGCTCGAACGCGACCCCGATACCGTGAGGGCGCCTGACATCGCCTATATCTCCGCCAATAGACTCCCTCTCGATGCTGATGTCCCTGGTTATTACGAGGGGGCCCCGGACCTGGCAATCGAGATTATCTCTCCCAGCGACAGGCCCCGGGAGCTCTATCACAAAGCCCGCATGTGGATCAGCTTCGGCGCGCCGCTCGTATGGGTTGTGGACCCGGAGAACCGCGCCGTCGAAGTCCACCGTCCCAATCAGCCTGTGCTGCATCTGGCCGAAAATGACACGCTCGACGGCAGCGAGACGCTGCCCGGCTTCAGTTGTCCCGTGCGCGACCTGTTTGACCTTTAGCCGTGAATCCTTCGAGGCGTGACCCAGGAATCCATTCTCCCCTGGAGGTGGTTCAACATGACGAACCGTGAACCTGAATTTATAACCTGGAAACGGCGCGGCGCAGAACGCGTCCGGCGCCTCGTCGAGGGTATGTCACGGGAAGAAGAACTCGAATTCTGGCAAAAACGCACAGAGGATATGCGCGCCCGCCAAAAGGCGAGTCAGCCCAAACCTCCGCAAACACCCGCCGCCAACCCATAACCTGAGCGGTCATCCCATCCGCGCCGCGCCAATCCACCACCCCGCGCTGTTTATTCTCGCGATGACAAATCCGATAACTCTTTGCTGTTCTCCGCGGTCCTCCGCGTCCCTCCGCGGACAAAAAGCTGTTCTCCGTGTTCCTCCGTGCCCTCCGTGGAAAAAGCAGTTCAGACAAACGCCCCACCGCTACCCCGGACAAGCCCGCGCACAAATCGAAAACTGGCACGAAACTGGTACGCACATAAGCGAAATTGCCATAAAAAATACATGCAAAAAGTGTATACTGACAATGTTGCAGTCCCATGACCGGAGCCAAACTCACACGGAGGCAGTCGGGCGGGGCAACTCTGTCCGACCGTCTTCACCGGAAAGGCCGGACCACAAATAAAGCCGGGAGAAGCCTGACCGCCGCGGATCGACTGAACAAGAGCGGTCCCGCCCACTGAGGCGCGGCACGAATCCAGACCGGCCAGCCCCTTGTGTGCATAGTGCGTCAACCCCCGAATCTTATCCAATGGTGTATAGGGAAACACCGGTGGAACAAGGGGCGGCCGGGTTCCGTTAACCGAAAGGAACTGGTCTGTTATGGCAGTCGAGTGCCACGAACCCCGGATTCCTGGCTCTTATCATTTGTTCAAGAGGCTGACTGAAAGGCTTCTGGAAGAAGAGAAAGCCAGCCGCGAAGCGACCCAGGCGCAGGTCAATACAACCGGCCGCGCCAGATCCGTTCTACGCGCACTGTTGGACACGTCGGCAGCCCTGGGAAGGCAGAACGCGGAATAGGACCGATCAAACAACCACAGAATGGAAGAACACATGAAACGAGCACTTATCGCCACGATAATGGTGGTAATGATGATAACAGTTCCGGCGGTCTTGCTGGGGCAATCGACGTTGGCAAAACCAGTGTTGAGAGCAGAACGAACAGGTGCAGACGTCACCGTGACCTGGGAGGCCGTTGAAAACGCTGTCCGCTATCAATTCTATGTGTATCACGCAAGCACGGGGTGGGTTCAGCTGGGTGGAACCAATCTCACCGAAACAAGAGTTGTACATGAGATGCCTACAGCGGGACTTAGCTATTACTACACAGGAAGGGCTGTTGGCGCTGACGGAAGTTTCAGCCCTTGGGGGGACTATGTGCAGGTCTCGATTCCCCTGAACCCGACTCCGACCCCCACCCAAGTGCCTTCTGACTCTCCCCCTTGTAGCATTGTTCACACCATAAACGGAGACGACATCCAGTTGCAGCCGCAAACGTTGTCTGCCTTTGCCTCACAATTCGGTGAGTCTCCGGATGATCCCAACATGCACGCTGCCATTCTGTATCCATCCACCGGTATATTAAAGGTTGGGTATCTTGAATCCATACCAGGCTCAGGATATGGCGATTACGTGATAATTTGGGAGAAGTGGAACGGATGTCAGTTCCTTGGCGTTGAATTTGAGCTTGACGAACCGACGCCCCATGCAGCAGTGGCAAACATCCCCGCAATAACGACAAGTCATCGTTTTTGACAGTGTGAGGCCCGCCCTTGCCCCCAGGCGGACAGGGCGTTGAAAAACTGCCGGAAGCGGTCAGTGTGCCGGTAACGCAGTGTCATGGCCCGCTACTGCTGCATATTGGCCAGGGCGACCGGCCAAAAGCCGCGCTGCTTTGAGTTGGCTAAGCTCAAGTCGTGAAAGGCGAGCAGCGCGCGGTTGACGTCGATGATATCGGCGAAGGGGTCCATGAGGAACGCCTGTCCGCACCAGAACTGACCGGCCGGCGCAGCCGCACGAATCCACCACCCCCGCGCTGTCTATTCTCGCGATAGCAAATCCGATAAATCTTTGGTGTTCTCCGCGCCCTCCGCGGACAAAAGCAGTTCTCCGTGCTCCTCCGTGCTCCTCCGTGCCCTCCGTGGACAAAAAGATGTTTTCCGCGCCCCTCCGCGGATCGATCGATTCTGTCCAGCACAGGAATCAAGCCGCAAATATCCCGCACGGGCCGGCAGGTCTTCCCTTCTTGTTCAACGCTGAACGACTTTGCCGATGACCCCGACACGTCAGATAACACGCCGATTGAACAATCCTGAGACAAATGCGATGCCCCCGTCTTGGGCTGGCCCTTTATGTGCCCTCTCGCTTAGCTGCAGTTTTAGGGTTCTCGCCGTCCTGAATGCCTGCTCCCATACGGTCGGGGGCAGGAAACGGAGCCCTACCCAACTCCGGTAGCAACACCCCCATCGCACCCACCCCGCCAAGAACTGTTGCGACTGCTGTTGTCTGCACTTACGTGTCGCAACGCCGTCCGCACGCCCGGACGGAGACGGACTGCTCCAGCATTGGCATAATACTGGCACAAATCAAGAGCGTAATGACACGCTGGCGTCATACAGAAGCGGTATACTTAAAGATTGGCAAATCCTGGATTGGGGTCTCCATGTGGTCCGTACACGCTCGGGCATTGGAGTAACCGTCATGAAGCAGACAAAAACTGAAATGACAGGCTTAGCGGCCTCGAACTGGCGGCATCCGCTTTGGTAGTGACCTGCCCCCGACGTTTGTACCACCCGTTATGTTAGTCCGACAGGCACGGGGACAGGGTCGGCAGGCACGAGGGCCGGGTAAAAAGAGGAAGGGAGGTGCCAAATGAGGCAGGCCATATCCCTTATAGTTGTTGTCTGCGCAATAATTTTTCTGGTAACTTTGACAAGTGGCTCGAAAGCGGTAATGGCTCATCATTCAAATGTAACCGAGTGTTACGAATTAGCTACGGGGTGGTATTTCACCATCACGTATGAGAACGGCACTTTTGAAACTCCCGGACCCTACGTGAACGATTGGGTTTGTGGAAATATCAGAAGAAATAAAGTGAATTCGTTAGCGCATACCGCGACGCCCTTGCCAACTCAGACGCCAACCGAAACTGCGACGGCGACAGTTACGCCCACGCCAACCGAGACGCCAACCCAAACGTCAACGCCGACACCCACACCAACCGAAACGCCAACCGAGACGGCAACGCCCACGCCAACGCCAACCGAAACGTCAAGACCGACGTCAGCACCAACCAGGACGTCAACAACGACGCCCACGCCGACACCGACGCCCACGTCCACGACTCCACCCACGGCTGCGCCTGTACCCAGGACCCCTCCCCCGGCTGAACCCACGCCTGCGCCTGTACCCCCGGGTACAAATTACTCTATCGGGACATGCTGGCCGGGCACCAGCGCCTGGTTCTTTAGCGTTACAGACGGTGCAGGCCAAACAGAACATCACGGGCCATACGCTGATCATGGCAGTTGCAACAGTGCCCGTACCCGGTTCATAACCAACCTGTCGACACCACCCACCGCTACACCCACCGCTACACCCACCGCAACGCCGGCACCGCCCGCAGCAACACCGGTACCGCCGGCGCCACCCGCGGCTAGACCGACGCCACCCACGGCTAGGCCGACATCAGCGCCGGGTCAGGGGAATGCGCCCAAGGCTACACCGCCAGCGCCGCCGGCTTCTTCAAGTGGGAAAAAGTATGAAGTTCTGGAGTGCTTGCCGAACCATGCCGGGCGGCCCCTGGCAATCTGCCCAAATGGTGATGTCTATCTGTTTGGCGCCCCTTCATACAAGTTGACCATCTTCCCACACGGCACCTTGGTGGAATCATCTTATGCAGATGGGAAGCCATACATCTTCTTTGTCAGAAATGGGAAGGCAGAACTGTTGGATGCGCCTGTCCCGCCTGCCCCGGAATGTTTGCCTGCCCACGCAGGTCGCCCTTTGGCGGTCTGCCCGGATGGTGCGGTATATCTGTTCGGCGCACCGTCCTATGAGATGATTCCGCTGGCGGACGGGGGAATTAAGGTTGTGTCATCCTATGCCGATGGCAAGCCGTATGTCTTCATCTTGCGCGGCAATGCAGTCGAAATCATTCACTGGTAGACGCCGAGAAGCAAGTCGCGTCGGCCTGTCGGCATGACCGCCCCCATCTTACGCACAATGAACGGCCAGGAACGGTAGAAGTAGGGCGGGACGGACAACGATAACCGTCTCGCCCTGCCGCGCGCATAACCGGAAGGAGGAGATGAAGCGATGGAAAAGCTAATCCGACCCGTAATCTTCAACATAATCACAATTGCTGCCCTGCTGTTTGCCCTGGTCCAGATGCTGATCGTCGCGCCAGGGCGCACGACGCCAACAACCACTGAGGCCGTTCAGCTTCTTGCAGAGCTCGCCCGGGAAAGTGACGCCGTGGACCAAAACTTGAGCCTCCGTCTCGCGACCGATCAGGCGCGGCGCCGGTGGTTCAGCAACAGCATGATCGTCACCATGGCCGTCGCAATTCTGGCCAATCTCATCGCCAACCATCTCGGCCGCGGCAGACAGCGCACGAACGTCGCCAGGATTCGCCGGCTGGAAGAGGAGCTGCACGAACTGTAGTCAAGGAGGTCCTGAAGTGAAGGGCAGACTTTCCCAACCCGTACTGTTCAACCTGATAACGATCGCGGCAATGCTGTTCTCACTCTTCCAGCTGGTGGCCGTGTCGCAAAGAACCGCAACCACTGAGGTCATCGACCTGTTTGAAGAGCTTGCCGCAGAGGGCGCCATTGAGGATGCAACGCTCAGCCTGCGTCTCGCCGCCGAGCGGGACCAGCGCCTGCGCCTGGCCAACTATATCCTGGCCACGCTGCTGATCGCGATCCTGGCCAACGTTGTCGCAAACTATGTCGGCAGAGGAAGGCATCACGAGAATACCGCACGAATTCGTGAGCTGGAGGCGGAGATACGCGGAATGCGAAGGAGTTAGCGCCTTCGACCCGAGCCGGACCGATTACACACCTCAGTTCGTGGTCCCGTTTTTGGAGCTCACTTCAGGTAGTTCCCCTGGCGACATTTGGTTTTTGAATGTGGTCGCTGCGTCGAGTGAGCGAGCCGGTTGAACTGAGGTAGGGGATGTGAGAGGTGAAAAGGATATTAGGGATTGCGGGCTGGATTTTCTTGGGCGCTGTGCTGGGGGGTGTTGTGGGTTACGTGATGGGGTTGGATGAGGAAGAATTGAGTGAGACGCAGGTTGAAGTGACGGCGACTCTGGTTGATCGTAATGGTTCTGGTGGGTTGGTGCCGAAAGTGATAGTAAAGAACTATGGCATGGCCATCAGGTCGGGTCCTGGAGCTGCTTATGACATTATTGGAAATGCGCCCATGAAGAGCGAGTATAGGATTGTGGGGCGGAATCAGGCCGGTGACTGGTGGAAGATTGTCTTTGTCGACAGTGAGGGTAAGGAAGCACCTGGGTGGCTGTATGCGCCATTCGAGAAGGCTGTGAATGCTGACGGAGTTGAGGTGATTGAGGCGCCTCAACCACCTTGATGTTGCTCACCAGGTCAACCACCCTGCCCAGCCGCGTCTTGTCCCCCTCGGTTGCCGATATCGCGCCGTCCACCGTCTGCCCGATCGTAGCCTGCCGCGCCTGGGCCTGCAGCGTCGACCAGCGCGCCGCGGGCGGTGCCCAGAATACGTTCAGCGCTCGATTCTCGTCCTGATCGGCTTCCAGTTGCCCCCACGATTTTTCAGATTTCGCGGTTGAACCCGCGTCCCCCTCCGCTCTCCCACATTCCTGGCCGTCCATCTCCCAACTGCCACCCTCAAGGAGGCGCTCACGACGCCATTTCCGCGCCAAAACGCCTCCACAAAACCGGTAGCCCCGACCCATCTACAGTGCCGGCGTCACAGCTTCTACGCGCTCGGGTGTCTAGGGCCTGTGGTCGTCTGTCCCAACAACGACTTGCGGGGGCAAAGTGCGATCGGTCCGCGAACGGCTGTGCAGCCGCACACAGAAACCCCGCTACGCCCTTGGTGTTCTCCGCGCCCTTTCGCGGATCAAAAGCAGTCAGATTTTCTCCGTGCCCCTCCGTGTCTCTCCGTGGACAAAAAGACGTTCTTCGCGACCCTTCGCGTGACTTCGCGGATCAAAAGCAGTCAGATTTTCTCCGTGCCCCTCCGTGTCTCTCCGTGGACAAAAAGACGTTCTTCGCGACCCTCCGCGCCCTTTCGCGGATCAAAAGCAGTCAGATTTTCTCCGTGCCCCTCCGTGTCTCTCCGTGGACAAAAAGACGTTCTTCGCGACCCTTCGCGTGACTTCGCGGATCAACTGGTTTTGTCTATTCCAACATTCAAGCAAAAAACAGGGTCCGAACACCGGCCCCTGCGTTGTCGGCGACGGCTGCGCTGACAGAGCCCCCACTGCAGCGCGTGGGAACGGCAGAAGACTCGCCCAGGCGCTGCAAAGGTCAAATATACCTGAAAGCCCAAAAAGGCGCTCAGAACGGCTCTGCCAGCCATCCTTGACGCCGACCGGACCCAAATTGACGCGATATTGGCATAAGAAAAACCCGAAATGACATAAAAGTGTCATGTTAAGGATGTATACTGCAGAACTGTAGAGATGTTCCCTGGACGTACTGCCGCTGTCGCATGGCTGTGCCTTTCAGCCTGCCAGGGCGGACGGCCTGACGTCTCGGTGAATCCGGGCGGTCTGCGCAGCGTGCAGTTGCCGGACAATCTTCCCCTTCCCCCATCGCTCGCGAGGACCGATCATGAAGCCGCTGCACGCCATTAACCGCATAAAACCTTTCCTGCTCTCGGCGCTCTTCGCCGTCCTCACCGCGCCGCTCCTGCCGGGCGGGCATGTCCGGGCACAGCAAGCGCTGACAGCGACGCCTACGGCCACGCCGGGGCCGCCGGCAATTCCGGGTAATTTCTCCGGCCAGCTGACGGACAACGGCATCCTCCTGAGTTGGACTGCGTCCGCGGGCGGGGCGGACAGCTATTGGATTCGTCGCATGTGGCCGCGCAACAAAAGGACTAACGCCCCCATCCTCTATCTTGTCGGCAGCGCTACAAGTTTTACCGATAGCGACATCGCCGTCGCTGGCAGTTACAGTTACACGATAAGTGCAACCCGTTACAAGATAGGTGAATCCCGCGTCTTCCAGCATAGCGGCTGGTCGGGCACCCTGACCGTCGCCGTGCCGGAGAGCGCAGTCCCTACCGCAACCGGCACGCCTGTTCCGTCGACGGCTACACCGACACCTACACCCACGAGTGTCCCGCCCGGCTTTCAAACTCCGACACCTACGGCAACGTCGGGGCCGCCGGCAATCCCGGGTAATTTCTCCGGCAAGGTGACGGACAAAGGCATCGTCCTGAGTTGGACTGCGCCCGCGGGCGGGGCGGACAGCTATTGGATTTATCGCTCGTGGCCGCGCCACAGCAGGGGTGGCTTCATCGTCAGCTATCGCCCTCCCGGCAGCGCTACAAGTTTTACCGATAAAGACGTCGCCGTCCCTGGTGGCCATTACAGATACCACATACAGGCAATCCGCGGCGGGTGGGGTAGCGGCTATTCTGACCTCTTGACTGTCGTCGTGCCGGCGAACGCAGTCCCTACCGCAACCGGCACGCCTGTTCCGTCGACGGCTACACCGACAGCTACACCCACGAGTGCCCCGCCCGGCTTTCAAACTCCGACACCTACGGCAACGCCGGCTAACAGGGGTCGCGGGCTGAGCGGTGACGGTGCACCTGAACTGACAGCAACACCTACACCGGCATCCGCGCTGTCTGTTCCACAGCTGACTGCGCAGGCGAGCGCGAATGCGGTCGAGTTGCGTTGGACAGAGGTATCGGGCGCGGTGCGCTACGAACTGATGGTGTGGTGGGATCCGCTATCCGGCTGGCAACCGATAGGAGGAGCCAATCTGACCGGCACCGCCTACACGCACACGAACGTTACCGCCGGGACGACCTACTACTACACCATCCGCGCCGTCAACGCCGCCGGCGAGACAAGCGGCTGGCTGGGTGCGGGGACGAACCGGTATCCGTCTGTGACCGCATCGCAAGAGGTACCGGCTGGCGCGACGTCAACGGCTACACCGACGCCGACCGCAACTGCAGCCGCGCTTTCGACACCGGCGCTGACCGCGGCGGCGGCAGAGGGCGGCGTGACGCTGCGTTGGGGCGCGGTGCAGGGCGCGGTGCGCTACGATCTCATGGCCTGGTGGGACGCCGACACAGGCTGGCAGCCGATCGGGGGTGCCAACCTGACCGGCGCCTCCTACACGCACACCGGCGTTTCCGCCGGGACGACCTACTACTACACCATCCGTGCGGTGAACGCCGCGGGCGGGGCAAGTGCATGGCAGCTGCAGTACGCGTCGGCAACCGCTGTGCCGCCGCTTTGACGCCTGCCGCACGCGGTTCATCGACTCGATGCCCCAGCATCAGCGGATGGTTTGGCGTCTCGGCGAATCCGGGCGGTCTGCACGCCGTGCAGTTGCCGGACATTCTTCCCCTTCGCCCATCGCTCGCGAGGACCGATCATGAAGCCGCTACACGCCATTAACCGCATAAGACCTCTCCTGCTCTTGGCGCTCTTCGCCGTCCTCATCGCGCCGCTCCTGCCGGGCGGGCATGCCCGGGCACAGCAAGCGCTGACAGCGACGCCTACGGCAACGCCGGCGCCGCCGGCAATCCCGGGTAATTTCTCCGGCAAGGTGACGAATAACGGCATCGTCTTGAGTTGGACTGTGCCCGCGGGCGGGGCGACCAGCTATACTATTCATCGCACGTGGCCGCGCCACAGCAAGTATGACGCCCACATCCTCTATCTCTTTATTCCCGGCAGCTCTACAAGCTTTACCGATAGCGATGTCGCCGTCGCTGGCAATTACGGCTACCAGATAATTGCATACCGCGACGGGCTGAGTAGCGGCTGGTCGGGCACCCTGACCGTCGCCGTGCCGGAGAGCGTAATCCCCACCGCAACCGGCACGCCTATTCCGTCGACGGCTGCACCGACCGCTACACCGACACCTACGGCAACGCTGACACCTACGCCCACAGGTGTCCCGCCCGGATTTCCAACACCGACACCTACGGTAACGCCGACGCTGACACCTACGCCCACGAGTACCCCGTTCGGCCGTCCAACAGCGACGCCTCCGGCAACGCTGGCGCCGCCGGAGAGCGCAACCCCCACCGCAACCGCTACACCGACACCTACGCCCGCTAACAGGGGTCGCCGGCTGAGCGATGGTGGTGCACCTGAACTGACAGCAACACCTACGCCGGCATCCTCGCCGCCGGTTCCACAGCTGACTGCGCAGGCGGGCGCGGACGCGGTCGAGTTGCGTTGGACGGAGGTGTCGGGCGCGGCGCGCTACGAACTGATGACGTGGTGGGACGCCGGCACAGGCTGGCAGCCGATCGGGGGTGCCAACCTGACCGGCGCATCCTACACGCACACGAACGTTACCGCCGGGACGACCTACTACTACACCATCCGCGCCGTGAACGCCGGCGGCGAGACAAGCGGCTGGCTGGGTGCGGGGACGAACCGGTATCCGTCCGTGACCGTATCGCAAGGGGTGCCGGCGGGCGGGACGTCAACGGCTACACCGACGCCGACCACAACTGCAGCCGCGCTTTCGACACCGGCGCTGACCGCAACGGCGACAGAGGGCGGCGTGACGCTGCGTTGGGGCGCGGTGCAGGGCGCGGCGCGCTACGAACTGATGGCCTGGTGGGACGCAGAAACGGGCTGGCAGCCGATCGGGGGCGCCAACCTGACCGGCACCTCCTACACGCACACCAGCGTTACCGCCGGGACGACCTACTACTACACCATCCGCGCAGTCAACGCCGCCGGCGGGACAAGCGGCTGGCTGGGTGCGGGGACGAATGCGTATCCGTCTGTGACCGCATCGCAAGGGGTGCCGGCGGGCGGGACGTCAACGGTTACACCGACGCCGACCGCAACTGCAGCCAGGCTTTCGACACCGGCGCTGACCGCGGCGGCGGCAGAGGGCGGCGTGGCGCTGCGTTGGGGCGCTGTGCAGGGCGCGGTGCGCTACGATCTCATGACCTGGTGGGACGCAGAGACGGGCTGGCAGCCGATCGGGGGCGCCAACCTAACCGGCACCTCCTACACGCACACCGACGTTACCGCCGGGACGAAGTACTACTACACCATCCGTGCGGTGAACGCCGCCGGCGGGACAAGTGCGTGGCTGCTGCAGTACGCAACCGCTGTGCCGCCGCGTTGACGCCTGCCGCACGCGGTTCATCGACTCGATGCCCCAACATCACAGCGGTAGGGGCGCCCCTTGTGGGCGCCCGCCCTGAGGGTTGCCCCGCCCCCTGAGTCTCTATCTTGCCGCCGCTTTGGATGGGAAGGATTGCGCTACGATTCCCTAACCCCAGCTGTTGCGCGCCCCCTGTATGGGCGCGGGCGGTGTGGCGCTCTGCGGGCCGCCAACGGCCGTATCCTGCATTCTGGCCTGACTGCCGCTGACGGCAGGATCGATCCGAAAGACGGCGGCCGGCCGGGGAAGGGCAATCCGGGAGGCGAACGCATCGCGGCTCGCCGGCTGCAGCCGCTCCGCATTCCGCATCATCGCACGGGACGACCCATGTTGCGACCCCAAAACAAGACCGGCTGAACCGACCGGCCCATGCCGAACGCCGAAGAAACACGCGAACCCAAAACCTGCACGGCCTGCGGGCACGCCAACCGCCCCATCGCCATCTTTTGCGAAAATTGTGGAGAGCGCCTGCCCGATCGGACCTTCTGCGCCCAGTGCGGCGAAAAGTGCGTCCCGGGGGCCCGCTTCTGCCATGCCTGCGGGGCCCCCCTCGCCCGCGCAGACCTCCAACAAGAAACCGAACCCCAGAGCGCCGGCGGCCCGCCCGATCCGGACGGCGTCGAAGCGCCGCCAACTTCGCGACAAGCGGTTTCAACTTTCCTAGCAACCTGCCTGAAAAAGACCGCGCAGCTGACGGCCCCGCCCGCCCCCGAAGTCCCCGGCGATTCGGAAGATCCCTCCGCCGTCCCCGATTCGTCCGACCGCAGCGCCAGCCCGGCATCCCCCGCAACCGTGCGCGCAAACCTCTATCTGGCCGTCGCCGCCATCGTTCTCGCAATCGGCGGCCAGTGGCTGCTCGACCTCGGACGGACCGTGCCCGCCCTCGTCCTGTACGCCGCAGGCATCGCCCTCGCCGTCTGGGCCTTCCGGCTCAATTCGGACGACGCCGTGCCGGCCGCACGCCCCGGCACCGCCTGGCAGCTGCCCCCGCAATGGCTGGCGCCGGTTCTGCTCCTGCCCCTCCTTCCCGCCGCCCTCTCCCTTTCCCGCTTTCTGACCGACCCAAGACATCCGCCCAACGCCTTCTGGCTGCTCCACTTCGCCGCCATTCTGCTGTTCGTCGCCTGCGTCTACTATGCAGACCTCCGCCTGGCCCCCGCAGGCGCCCGTCCGCCGCCGCGCCCGCACAAGGAGCGAACGCCCTGGAAAACGCGCGAACGCCTGGCCGCAATCGCAGTCCTGTGCGCCGGACTCTTTCTCAGACTCTACGACCTGCCCGGCTTCCCCTTCGGGACCTGGTACGACGAGGCCGACTTCGCCCTCCAGGCGCAGCGGATTCTGCAGGAGCCGGCCTACCGCCCCCTCTTCATCGACTCGATTCACGGTCCCGCGCACTACATCTACCTCGTCTCCGCCCTCTTCCTGGTCCTGCCCGAAGTCACCTTCGTCATCCGCCTGGCCAGCGTGCTGCTGGGAACGCTGTCGATCGCGGCCGCTTTCGTAGCCGGCAACCAACTGTTCGGGCGCGGCCCCGGGCTCATGCTCGCCTTCCTGGTCGCCGTGTCGCGCTGGAGCTTCAACTTCAGCCGCATCGGCATGTTCAACATCCCCGTTACGCTGTTCGCATTCCTGGGCATCGCCCTCCTGCTGCGCGCCCTGCGCCGCAATCGCCTGACCGACTACATGTGGGCCGGTCTGCTGCTGGGGTTCGGCTACAACTTCTATCTGGCCTCAACCCTGTTCCTCATGGTCGTCTCCGTCTTCGTCCTCCGCTACTTCATTTCCCACTTCCGTCTTCTGCGGCATCAGTGGAAAGGCCTCCTGGTCGCTGCCATGGGCGTGCTGCTCTTCCTGGCGCCCCTTGCCCTCTTCTCGCAGGAAGAACCGGACATCTTCTTCAGGCGCACGCGCACCGTCTCGATCTTCAACGAATTCCCCTCGGACCAGGTCGCGGACAGACTCCTGGAAAGCGCGGCCGCGCACTTCCTCATGTACAACGTGCGCGGCGACCCCAACGGACGCCACAACCTGCCGGGCGAGCCCATGCTTGCCCCCGTCGCCGGAGCCCTGTTCGTCCTCGGGCTGGGCATGAGCCTCGCAACCTTCTGGCGGCGGCGCTCTCTGCTGCTCATAACCTGGCTGCTGGTGATGATGAGCGGCGGCGTCTTCGCGCTCAGCTTCGAGGCGCCCCAGTCGCTGCGCGCCATCGGCGCCCTGCCCGCCGTCTATCTGCTGGCAACCCTGCCCCTGGCCCAACTGCGGCAAAACTGGCGCGCGGCCGCGGCCGCGCCGCTCGCGCCCTTGACGCCAGCGCAAAACGGCGCCGGCGGACATACCGGACCGCCCGCCCTGCTCGCGCTCAAAGCCGCGTTGGAAAAGCTTCAACCGGCCCTGATCCGCCCGGGACCGCTCCTCTTTGTCTGCTTTCTGCTCTTCGCCGTCACCCTGCACAACTACAGGATATATTTCGTCGACCAGCGCAACAACTTCGCCGTCTGGAACGCCTACTCGACCGGCGAGACCATCGCAGCCCAACTGATCGCCGCAAACGCCAAAAATGCGGATACGGACACCTTCCTTACTTCCCACTTCGCCCGCCATCCCACCGTGCGCTTCGTCGCCAATGCCGAGTCCTCCTACCAGAGCGTCGACTACACCGCGACGCTGCCCATGCCCCTCGCGCCCGACCGCGACGCGCTCTTCCTCATGGACCCCGAACGCCGCAACTTCTTCGAACAGGCGCGCAGCTTCTATCCCAACGGCGAGTTCGTCGAGCACAGGCCGCCCTTCGGAGGCCCGACGGTCCTCTACGAAGTCCGTCTCAGCCCTGCCGACGTCGCCTCGATCCAGGGAATCAACCTGTCCTACTTCGAAGGCGAGGCCTGGACCGGCTCGCCCGTGCAGGTCGAAAAGCATGCCGCCGTCTCCGTGGACTGGCCCCGCGCAGCCCCCCTGTCCGGACCGTTCTCGGCCGAGTGGAACGGCGTCCTCAACATCGAACGCTACGGCCCCCACAAATTCGTCCTGCGCGCGCCCTCCCTTGCCGAACTCTACGTGGACGAAGAGCTCGTGGCCCGGCTTGGAGAGGAGACCGGTCCCGATCGGGCAGGGGCGAACGGGGAAGCGGCGGCCGTCCTGCAGCCGGCGCTGGGACTGCACAAACTGCGGCTGCGCGCCGTAGGCGGCCGCGGCCCCGTCACCCTCTCCTGGCAGCGCCCCGGCGAGGAGGAACGGCTCGTCCCGTCGGCGGCCCTGTACGTGCCGCCCGTGGCCAGCAACGGCCTCCTGGGACGGTACTACGCCAACGGCAACTGGGAGGGCCCGCCCGCATTCACCCGCATCGACCCGCAGATAAACCTCTACTTTCACGACGTCCCGCTGCCCCGCCCCTACACCGTGGAATGGCGCGGCAAGCTCGCCGTGCCCTACGGCGGCGAATACCGCCTGGGAATCGAGTCCATAGACGAGTCGGAGCTCTGGATCGACGGCAAGCCGGTCGCCGCCAGCCCGGAGCCCAATCAGTACGACGAGAACGCCGTCGCCCTCACCGCCGGGCTGCACGACATTCGCATCCGCTACGTCGCCCGCACCTCCTACTACCACGTCAACCTCTACTGGACGCCGCCCGGCCGCGCGCGCATGCCGGTGCAGGCCGCCGCGCTCATCCCCCCGCAGGGCAGCTACGACCACCTGTCCGTCGAGGATCTCGCCATTTTCGACGGGCCGCCGGGGGCAACGACCGCCGGCCTGCCTCCCAACGCAACGCCTCTCCCGCCGGACGGGCCGCAGACGGCCCCCTTTGAACTCCTGAGCGATGCCTTCAAACGCCCCCGCGGCGTCACCGCGGCCAACGGCAGGTTCTACGTCGTCGACCCCGGCCAGAGGTCTTTGTTCGTCCTCGATCCCGGGGGAAGAGAGATAGCCCGCATCCGCCGTTCGAATCGACGGTTCGGCGAACCGGTCGACGTCGCCGCCGACGCGGCCGGCAACGTCTACGTTCTCGACGCCGGAAACGGCGGGCGGATCTCCATCCACGACGCCGACGGTGACTTCGTGCGCGCCGTCCCTTTGCCCGACGACACGGTAGACAGAAGCAGAGGCCTCGATGTAGACCTGCACGGCCGCATCTGGGTGGCGATGACGCCGGCGATGGCCGTGGCCGCCTTCGACGCCGACGGCCGCGAGCTGGCGCGCATCCCCACCGTCCTGGCGGGAGGAGACTTCCAGCCCGTCGACGTCGCCTTCCGTGCCGGCGACGCCGTCTACGTCTCTACCGCAGGCGCCGCCGCGGTCATCCGCTTTTCACTCGGCGGCGAGCCGCTGAATCTGTGGCCTCTGGCCGCGGCAAACAGCCTCGATGGACCCCACCTGGCCTTGGACAGCGAAGGTGTTCTGTACGTAACCCAACCGGAACAGGGCGGCTTCCTGCGCATCTCCGCGGATGAAGAGGAAAAAACTGAGGTATGGGCCCTCCCGACCAGCCGCCCCATACGCAAGCTGGTCGGCATCGGCGTCGGCCCCGACGGCGAACTGGTCTTGACCGACAGCGAGAATGGAAACGTCTACCTTGTCCCCCTTGCGCCATAGCCCGCGCGAGCTCCGACAACTGCATGCCGGCGGACATCCCCTTGAAATATCTCTCCGCCGGCGTCCTTCGCGGCCCTTCGCGGATAAAGGTGTTGACGTTCTCCGCGTCCCTCCGCGTCCTCCGTGGACAAAATGGTGTTCTTCGCGACCCTTCGCGTGACTTCGCGGATAAAAGCAGTTAGATGTTCTCCGCGCCCCTCCGCGTCCTCCGCGGACAAAATGGTGTTCTTCGCGACCCTTCGCGTGACTTCGCGGATAAAAGCAGTTAGATGTTCTCCGCGCCCCTCCGCGTCCTCCGCGGACAAAATGGTGTTCTTCGCGACCCTTCGCGTGACTTCGCGGATAAAAGCAGTTAGATGTTCTCCGCGCCCCTCCGCGTCCTCCGTGGACAATAAGGTGTTCTTCGCGCCCCTTCGCGGATGAAAGCAGTTAGATCCTCTCCGTGTCCCTCCGTGTCCTCCGTGGACAATTAAGAACTGTTTCGACTGCCGGTGCCTGGGGCTGCGTGTCACAACGCCGTCCAAAGTCCCGTACAGAGACGGATTATTCCAATATTGGCACAACCTTGACACCAAAAAAGAACGGAATGACATCCTTATGGCATACAAACATGATATACTTGAACTTTAGCAATTTTGAGCTTGGGGTCCTCATATGGTCCGTACACCCTTACGCTGCGGAGGTGGATGCACGTGAAGAATATAAGGGAAATGACAGTTCTGGCGGGCGTTCTGGCTCTCTGCGTGATTGTCGCCATGCTCAACAAAGCGCCCGCTGCGGCCCAAGAGCAGACGGATATCGGGCCATGCCATAGTGACCTGGGAGGCACTAACTGGTATTTTGAACTTGGAGACGATCTTCAAGGTCCGTACCCCTCTCGGAGTGCATGTGAAGCAGCACGCGCGCAGCACTTGCCTGACACCGCCACGCCAACCGTAACCTCAACACCTACAACTGCCTCCACTTCCACGGCTACTTCCACGGCTACACCGACGTCCGCGCCGGTTCAGGGGAATACGCCCACGGCTACTTCCACGGCTACACCGACGTCCGCGCCGGTGCAGGGGAATACGCCCACGGCTACTTCCACGGCTACACCGACGTCCGCGCCGGTGCAGGGGAATACGCCCACGGCTACTTCCACGGCTACACCGACGTCCGCGCCGGTGCAGGGGAATACGCCCACGGCTACTTCCACGGCTACACCGACGTCCGCGCCGGTGCAGGGGAATACGCCCACGGCTACTTCCACGGCTACACCGACGTCCGCGCCGGTGCAGGGGAATACGCCCACGGCTACTTCCACGGCTACACCGACGTCCGCGCCGGTGCAGGGGAATACGCCCACGGCTACTTCCACGGCTACACTGATGTCCGCGCCGGTGCAGGCAGCTACACCAACGTCAACGCCGGTGCTGTCCGCGAATTTGGATTCTTCCACCGGGAGCCAAACTGGGAGTCAGCATGGAGATATGCCGTGCTTGCCCAACCATGCCGGTCGACCCCTGGCAATCTGTCCCAATGGCAGCGTGTATCTGTTCGGCGCTCCATCCTATGAGATGATTCCGGTGGTGGACGGGATACTGGTCGTGACATCCTATGCCGATGGCAAGCCATATGTCTTCATCTTGCGCGGCGATGAAGTCGAAATCATTCACTGGTAGACGCCGAGAAACCTCTCAGGTCGGTCTGTCGGCATGATCGGCCCCACGCCACGCACAATATATCGGGATGCACCGGAAGGCAGGCGGCTCTGGACGGGCCCGTCCGGCTCTGTTGCAAACCTGGCGCAACCTGCCCACTGTTGGCGCAAAATCAATCCGTAGTGATTCCTGAAAGGAGAAGCCGTCTTGATTTCAAGAACACTGACCTTGAGACTCCCTCATTTGAGGGAGTCCTCACTCAGTTTAAAGGAGATATCATGCATCATCTCAAGAAGATCTCACCCATCCTGGCAGTGCTAGCCTTTCTCGTTCTTACGGGAACCCTCCTAGCCTCCTTGTCTCCTCCGTCTGTAACCCAAAATGGAAACTCTTTCAGGGTCTCCATGACTCCCTTAGACGGATCTGTTCGTAACTGGATTTACTACCACAAAGCCGCCAGAGTCGGTGACAGTAACAGTGTAGACGTTTGCGTCCCCGGAGGGGGGTGGGTACAGTTTAGGTCGGTCTCAGTACTAACCGAGGATAACAGTAACTGGGAAGAGTCTAGTTACACTAAGTGGTATGAAGTCCCCGATGGAAGTTGTGGGGTTCAAAGTCCTCCTCCTGCCTCCACGCCTGCTTCTACTCCCACGTCTTCTTCTACTCCTACCCCGGATGCAGAATGGTGTCGAATGGCTCAAGAGCACACCATCCAGGGAGAGACTCTGACGAAATACAGAACTCTGTTCCCCAGTGCCAAAGCTCCAAGTTACCCTGATATAATCGAGGTGTGGACTGATGGGGATATAGTCTCTGTCGTGTACGAACTAGACGGGTTTTATACCCACTCGGATGGAAGAAGCGGCGAAATTTGGGGAGTAGAGTACTATTCAACGTGTTCTTATCTACTTTCCCGAATCTGGTTTGTTCCATTTAGCTGGTCCGGAGGAGACATCATAATACTTATGCGACAAGGCGCATCTAAATGAAACGTGTGTGGGCATCTGCGCAGTGATTTCCCTGCTCTGGTCAGTTATACGCGCTTTATGGAGTTGATTCCATCCGCTCTGCCAGCCATGTGTCTCTATCTGCGCGTGCGCTTTGGCCAGGGAACAGGGGTCGCACTCATTGATTCAACCCCGTTGCCTGTCTGCCACAACCGGCGCATCTGCTGTCACCTCGCTATCCCCCAACGGAGGTCCCAATGCTCGCCAAAGTGCGCAGCTGTGCCATTGTAG
>JAPOWK010000141.1 GCA_026707665.1 Chloroflexota bacterium | reverse complement strand
CGCGTGCCGCCGCTGAAGCGCCCATCGGTGACCAAGCCGACCTTGCCGCCCAGCCCTTGCCCGACGAGCGCCGCCGTGATTTGCAGCATTTCGCGCATGCCGGGCCCGCCGACCGGACCCTCGTAGCGGATGACCAGCACATCGCCTTCGACGATCTGGCGATTCGAGACCGCTTCGAAGGCGTCCTCCTCGGTATCAAAAACGCGCGCCGGTCCGGTCATCGGAGGCGGCGTATCTTTGAGCTTGACCACCGCGCCGCTCGGCGCCAGATTGCCGCGCAGCACGACCAGGCCGCCGCTCGGCTTGATCGCGTCGTCGAGGTCGCGGATGACATCCTGGCCCGGCGTCTCGACTGCGTCGGCGCAGGCTTGCGCAAGGGTCTGCCCGGTGACCGTTGGCGTATCACCGACCATGTAGCCGCCGTCAATCAGCCGGTTGATGAGGATGGGCACGCCGCCGGCTTTGAAGAGGTCGAGCGCGACATATTTGCCGGTCGGGCGCATGTCGCCGATGATAGGCGTGCGCCGGCTGATCGCCTCGATATCGTCCAGCGTGAAGTCGATGCCGGCTTCGCGGGCGAAGGCGAGGCAATGCAGGATGCTATTGGTGCTGCCGGCGGTGGCGGCGGAGGCGGCCAGCGAATTCTCCAGCGAGCGCCGCGTCACCAGATCTGAGGGGCGGATATCGCGCTCGAGAATATCCAGCATCAGCTCGCCGGCTTGGTAAGCGACGGTCTCCTTCTCCGGATCTTCGGCCGGCACATCGCCCATACCCATCGGGCAAATGCCGATGATCTCGCTGATCATCGCCATCGTATTGGCGGTGAACTGCCCGCCGCAAGCGCCCGGACCGGGGCAAGCGACATTCTCCACATCCATCAGCTCGTCATAGCTGATCTCGCCGGCCTGGAATTGCCCCAGCGCCTCGAAGACATTGACCAGATCGATATCGCGCCCATTGAGATTGCCGGGATAGATCGTGCCGCCATAGAGCATCAGCGAGGGCAGGTCGAGGCGGATGAGCGCCATGATGGTGCCCGGGATCGTCTTGTCGCAAGCCGAGAGCGCGACCACACCATCGAGCATATTCGACATCGCCACCAGCTCGATGCTATCGGCGATGACCTCGCGGCTGATCAGCGAGCCCTTCATGCCCTCGGTGCCCATGGTGATGCCGTCCGAGATGCTGACGGTGTTGAATTCGAAGGGGGTGCCGCCGGCTTCGCGGATGCCGCGCTTGACATCGAGCGCCAGCTTGCGCAGGTGGAAGTTGCAGGGTCCGATCTCGGTCCAGGTATTGGCGACGCCGATCAGGGGTTTTGCCAGGTCGTCATCGCTGAAGCCGACCGCTTTGAGCATGGCGCGGGCGCCGGCGCGTTCGGCGCCATGGACGAGGGTTCGGCTGCGCTGGTTGATGGCGGCGCGGACGCCGTTGGTCGTGGACATGGGGAGTCTCCTTGAGCTGGTTGCGGGTGATTGGGCGTATTGTAGCGTAAGGAGTTCAGAATGGCAGGCGCGGGGTGCCGGTGGCTAAACCGGATGCGGTGGCGCTAAAGCCTCCACAGGACCCCTAAAAACCGCGACAGTTTGTTGACAGGTATCGACATGGTATCGGTATAGTAGGGTGTTTGGGCGCGGGGGGGGGGCTGGTTTGGCGGCGGGATATGGAGTTGTTAAACGGCGGTCTGTGGACAGGGTACTGTTGATGGGGCTGTGAGGGGTGAGTGGATGGTCGCGGGTGATCAACCCCATCCCCGGGCCCCTCCCCGAAGCTTCGGGTAGGGGAGTAATGCAGCAATGAGGCGCGGAGGGCACAGAGGATTTCAATAGTTGCCCTGCAAGCATTTTGGCGATATAGCGCCCAAGGTTAGTTTAGTATCAGATGATGAAAGTATGGGATAGGCGATGGCAGACGTGAACTTCAAGAACCGATCCTTTTTCACGGCGATAATCTTGAATTTCTCCGCGGAATGAATAGCGAAACGGTGCATTTGATAGTGCCTGACCCCCCATTCAACAAGAATCGCGATTTCCATGCTACGCCTGACAGTTTGGCTAAAGGCGCCAAATTCGCAGATCGCTGGAAGTGGTATCGAGATGTGCAAGAAGAGTGGGGGGAACTAATCAAGGATGATAGGCGCGGCTCGGGTTAGTTATGGCGATGACCTGGCTGCATTTCTTTGCTGGCTGGGAGTGCGGATAATCGAGATGCGAAGGGTATTGCGGGAGGACGGCAGCCTATATCTTCACACTGATGACACCGCATCTGCTTACATGAAAGCCTTGCTTGACGCTGTTTTCGGACGCAAGAATCTGCCCGGACAGTTAGTTTGGCGGCGCTATGGCTCACACCATGACTCCAAGAATTATGGACGGGCGTATGACGTAATTCTTGACTACGCCAAAGACGGGAAGGGGATTTGGAATAGTGTATATGCCGCGCTGGATTTGGCAAAATTCAAGGTCATCTTGAGAAGAAACAGATCACTGAAGGAGTAATATACGTCTGATGTGAAATTGCTTGAGCATTGAATTGTCTGAACATCAATATGATAGTGAAGACGCAAGATATTCATTACAGGTGAGTGGTGACTTTTGCAATCAGGCGGGTTGTCAAACTAATCACCGTCTTCGCCAACAGCCGTTCCAAATTGCGTCCAGTGTTCTGATGATAACCATACCTCAACTATTGGGCTTGATTGCGACCCGGATCACGTTGCCAGATTGTGCAACAGCAAAGGCTGTATTGATTTCATCCAATGAATAGTATT
>JAPOWK010000070.1 GCA_026707665.1 Chloroflexota bacterium | reverse complement strand
CGGCATCGCTCACTTCCGGATCGCTGAATTTGCGGCCCATAAAGCGCTTGACCGAAAACACCGTATTCTCCGGATTGACCACCGCCTGATTACGCGCCACCCGTCCGACCAACCGTTCGCCGGTCTTGGTGTTGATGGCGACCACCGACGGAATCAAATTGCCGCCCTCGGACGATGGAATCACCGTCGGTTCGCCGCCTTCCATCACCGCGACGACCGAATTGGTTGTGCCCAGGTCAATGCCAATTATTCTTCCCATGTCTGTTTCTCCTGTCTCTTCCCGGTCATCTCCAGGATGTCATGTTCTCAGGTGGCGACTTTCACCAGCGCCAGGCGCAAAACCTGCTCGCCGGCGCGGTAGCCCTTTTGCAGCGTCTCGATCACGTGACCGCTCTCCACCTCGTCGCTGTCTTCGGCGCCGATCGCCTGATGCAGATTGGGATCAAAGGGCCCGCCGGTCGGGTCTATCGCCTCAACCTCGTAATGCTCCAACAAACTCGTGAACTTGCGCTGAATCATCGAAACGCCGCCGATCCAGGGATCTTCGCTGATCGCTTCTGGCACGCTCTCAAAGGCGCGGTCGAAATCATCGATGATATTGAGCAGCGAGATTAGGGCATCAAGCTGGCCCCTTTGAAATGCTGAGCTCTGTTCTTTCGCCGTGCGCCTCTTAAAATTGGCGAATTCGGCGCGGGCGCGCTGCCAGCCATCTTCGTTGGTCTTGGCTTCCTTCTGTGCCTCGATCAACAGCTGCAGCAGATTCGCGCCCTCCGGCAACTCAAGCTCTTCCTCGGGTCGCTCTACCGGCTCGGCGTCCAGTTCAGGCGCCGATTCATCGGCCGGCTCAGCCCCCTGCTCGGGAAGCGTACCCTCGCGCTCCAACTCCTCCGCCGGATCCTTGACATCGCTCATCGACTATCCCTGCAACAGCTCAACCTGAAGATATTGTGATACCTCACCATTATGCCCGTTCACTGTATGACGAGCATCAGAATGGGAGCGATTATATTAGGGATGAGGGGTCATTTCGAGGATGACACGCTAACTCTTACAAAGATTATATGTTTGCGAAATTGGAACGATTTCAAGACAGGTATCGCTTGCCATCTACCTCAGAGTTTCTCATCTGCCTTAAATTTTAGGCGCAATCATATCCCATCCTCGATCGCGTCGATTCTTGTAGGGGCGACTTATCAAGTCGCCCGCATTCTCTCGCTCTCGCCATGACGGGCGACCAGGTTGGTCTCCCCTACATCCGTACGCGTTTGTCGAAATCATAACGTCAGCCAAGTTCTCGTTTGCGAGGGACTGTGGTAAAAGCAGACTCATAGTGCTCAGTTAACTTAGACCAGACTGCCCCGCGTCTTCCACGCCATCCTGGTACAAAGTCGCCAGCACGTTCGTCATCAAATTCGAAACGTAGCGCACCGTGCTGATCGCCCGCCCGTAATTGATATGCGTTGGACCCAATACGCCGACGGCGCCGCTCATCTTCTCCGGATCGCCATAGCGGCTCAGCACCATGCTCAAGCGGCTGAGATCATCGTAGCGGCCTTCGCCCGCGATCACCACTTGCACATTGACCTGCTCGTCCGATTCGGCCGGCAGGCGATCCAGCATATCGCTGAGCAGCGCATTCAGTACCGTGTGTTCCTCCAGAATGCGAATCGCTTGCTGCGCGCCTTCTTCATCGGCAAAGCTCTCGATCACCTGGCTCAAGCCATCGCGATAAATGAAACCCGCGCGATTGTTGTCCATATTCTCGATGAGCTCTGCGGTCAGTTCCGCCACTTCGCGCTCCAGCATCGGCAAGCTGTTGCTGCGCAGCCGCGCCTGCTGCGCGCCCAAGCCGGCGCAGGTCTCGTTCACGCGCTTGGCCGCCTCGCCCAGCTTGCTCTGCGGCACCGGCTCCGCCAGTGTCAACATGCGCTGATGTACGCTGCCGCTATTCAAGACCAGCACCATCAGCGCCAGCCGCCCCTGAATCGAGATCAGTTCCAGATGCTTGAAGGAATTTGTCTGCGAGATCGGCGGGGTCACAATCGATGCCGTTTGCACCGAGCGCGCCAGCAGGGCAGCCGTCCGCCGCATCCATTGCTCCATGCCCGCCTGCAATGTGCCGACCCGCTCCGAGATATGGCTCTGTTCGCCGCGGGTCAGGCTGCGCGTCTGCAAGAGCCGCCGCACAAAATAGCGGAAGCCGGCCGCTGTCGGTACACGCCCGGCCGATGTATGCGGCGCCGCGATATAACCCATCTCTTCCAGCCGCGCCATCTCGTTGCGCACCGTCGCCGAGCTGATGTTCAGCTCGTAATTCTCCACCAAATAGCGCGATCCCACCGGCTCCGGCTTTTCCGAATAGGCTTGCACGATGCAGGTGAGGATGTCCTCCTGCCGGCTGCTGAGATTGGGCAAGCGCCGTTCATCGTTCATGTCTGCAGGGATGCCCGTTTCGCTTGGTTTGGCTGCGCATAAGATGCTATCACGCGCGGCAATCTTTGACAAACCGCTATGACCGCCGTCTCAGTCCCTGTTCCACGGATGTGCTGTCTGGCTTGTCTGCTACTGGGCCATGCTTTCTCGCCGGTTGCACCCCATCCCCCCAACCCCCTTCCCAAAGGTCTATGTCTACGTGACCCAGCAAGCTAAGGAAGGGGGAGCACTCCTTCCGTGCGCTCGGAACTTAGGGCTTCTGACTGTCACGGCGTCGAATATCGCAAGTCTGCCGTCGCGTCACCCTTCCCTAGTTGTATAGTATCGGTTTATCATGGTGTCGTAACGAATTGCGAAAAGGAAGCATTAT
>JAPOWK010000125.1 GCA_026707665.1 Chloroflexota bacterium | reverse complement strand
TTGCTCAAGTTCATCAACAGCAGCCGTGGTCAGACATTGAAGATCAGCTCTGGTTACGCTTATCCCTCGCGCCGCTCAGTGGTGCAAGAAGACTGGTACGTGAACTTCACTTGCGGCAATGCCATCGGTACTGGGCTTAACACGGTCTTCAATGACATCATGGAAAACGGCTGGGCGCGGACCTGGCCCCAACACCCGCGCTGGCCCGAAATCAGCACCGTCATCAACAGCGAGCTTGACGCGCTTTACAGTGGCGACAAGACGGCGGAAGCTGTGGGGACCGAAATCGCCGCGCAGGTCGACGCGATTCTGAGCGCCGAGTAGCATAGATTGCAGTCCAGCTTGCCACGCATGGCTTTGTAAGGCTTGTTCGGTACTGAAGAAAGCCGGTATCCAACACCGTTTTACCCCATCCCCGGCCCTTCCCCAGTGAACTGGGGAAGGGTGACTCGCTGGCGAATTTGGGAAACGCGGGTGCTATATCAGTGAGGAAATCAAGCTACCTTGTTTGCGGTGAGAGTGCTCCCCCTTCACTAGCTCGCTGGGGAAGGGGGTTGGGGGGATGGGGTAAAAGAGCGCAGTGGCACGACTCGGTGGGTCGCCCGCTGACTTATGAACTTGCCCCTTTTGTCTAGATGCTAATTCACGATCTTTTCAAGCCCAAACGCCTGAGTTTCTGGGAGTCCCTGAACGCCTGGGTCTTCGTGGCGCCCTGGATACTCGGCTTCCTCTTTTTCACCGGGGGACCGATCCTGGCATCGTTGGTCATCTCCTTCACCGAATGGGACATCGTCAATCCGCCGGTGTGGACTGGCTTGGGCAATTACGAGTTGATGCTCAGCGATCCGCTCTTCTTTCAGTCGCTCAAAGTGACGACGATTTACGCGCTGGTGGCGGTGCCGCTACAGATTGTGGTCGGTCTGTTTATCGCCATTCTCCTGAATACCAAGATCAGGCTCATCGGCGTCTATCGCACTTTGTTCTACCTGCCGGCGGTTTTGCCGATTGTGTCGGTGGCGGTGATGTGGCGCTGGATACTTTCGCGCGATTGGGGTTTGATCAACTGGTTTTTGTCGGTGTTTGGCGTTTATGGTCCCGGCTGGCTGTCGGAGCCGGAGTGGGCGCTGCCGGCGCTGATCCTGATGAGCCTATGGGGCGTCGGCTCGGGCATGTTGATCTATCTCGCCGGTTTACAGGGCATCCCCAGCGATCTCTACGAAGCAGCGAAAGTAGATGGCGCAGGCGCTTGGGCATCTTTCGTCTACGTCACCTTGCCGATGATCTCGCCCGTGATTTTGTTTCAACTGGTTGTCGGCTTAATCGCCGCCTTTCAAGTATTCGCCCAGCCATTCATCATGACCCAGGGGGGGCCGCAGAATTCAACCTTGTTTTATCTACTGCATCTGTTTCGCAATGCCTTTGAGTTTTTCCGGATGGGTTATGCTTCGGCGCTTTCTTGGGTCTTATTCATGTACATTGCTGTATTGACGCTGCTGATCTTCCGCTTCTCCGCCGCCTGGGTCTTTTACGAAGGTGAGATAAAAAACGAGTGAGCCGCTGATGACGCCGATTACCGCTGGGACTTCACTTAAAGTTGCGTCTGCCCAGAAGCGCCCAATTGACTGGGCTAAAGTGTTGGCGCATGTCATTCTGATCGCCGGCTCGATCATGTTCCTAATGCCCTTTATTTATGTCGTTTCTACCTCGCTCAAGACCGCCGGCGAAGTCTATACCTTCCCGCCCGAGTTCATCCCCGATCCCGTTGCCTGGGAGAACTACCCCGATGCCTTGACCGCGATGCCCTTTGATCGCTTCTTTCTGAATACGATCTTCTTGGCAGTGGGGCGGATCTTGGGTCTAACGCTGAGTTGTTCGCTGGCCGGCTTCGCTTTCGCAAAGCTGCGCTGGAAGGGGCGGAACACGCTCTTCTTCATCGTGCTCTTGACACTGATGATCCCGACTGAAGTGACGCTGATACCGCGTTATATTCTCTTCACCAAGCTGGGTTGGATCAATTCTTTCGCGCCGCTGCTGGTGCCGGGTTTCTTCGCCGAGAACGCCTTCTTCGTCTTCTTGTTTCGCCAGTTTTTCATGACCATGGGGCAAGACCTGATAGACGCGGCGCGCATTGATGGCTGCAGCTTTGCCGGCTTATTCTGGCGCATTATTGTTCCGAACGCGAAGCCAGTGTTTGCGGTGGTCGCCATCTATGTCATTCAGAACAATTGGAATTCCTTCCTGCTACCGATGATTTATCTGACGGACAGAGCCAAGTACACGCTAGCGCTCGGTCTGCGACTCTTCAACGAACAGTATTACTCGCAGACGCATCTGCTTATGGCGGCCTCAGTCTTTGTCGTCATCCCAATCGTTATCTTGTTCTTCTTCATGCAGCGTTACTTCATCCAGGGCGTCGTTTTCACCGGATCAAAAGGATGAGTGGCCTAAGCGGCGCAAAGCCAAATATCGTGCTTATAACTTGCGACGAGCTGCGCGCGGATGCCTTGAGTTGCTATGGCAATCGCGTCATTAGCACGCCCAATCTCGATTCGCTGGCGGCGCGCGGCACGCGTTTCGAACGCGCATACACCAACAGTCCCTGGTGCTTGCCCAGCCGCTGCTCGCTGGCGACCGGCCTGTACCCGCATCGCAACGGCGCCTACAGCAACTTCCGCGATATCCCCCTCGATCCCGATATGCCAAACATCTATACCACGCTGCGCGGCGCGGGCTACCACAGGGCGCATATCGGCAAATGTCATTACGCGCCGGTACCCTATGGTCAGACGCGCCCGAACCAAACCCTGCCCTATGACAAATTCCGCGACTTCTACCTCAACCTGGGCATCGACACGCTTGCGCTGCAGGATGACAAGCAGGTGTCAGTCTGGTTCATGGATGATTATGCACGCGAGCTTGACGCGGCTGGCTACTTGAGCGCCTACCGCGATGCCGTGTGGAGCAAAGAGAAGGCCAAAGTCTTCCCTTTCCCGGGTCCGGCTGAATGGCATCCCGACAGCTGGGTCGGGCGCAAAGCCTGCGAGCTGCTGGATTCCTACTCGGCTGCGCAGCCGCTCTTCCTTTGGGTCTCGTTCAGCGGTCCACATTATCCCTTCGACGCGCCGGCGGCGTATTACGAGCGTGTCGATATGTCGCTTGACGCGCGCGTCATCAGCGCGACCGAATTCGATGACCCGTCTCGCATCCATAGCGCGACCTTCCACGGTGGCCCCACCGGCGCCATTGATGGGCTGGGGCAAGCGCCCGGCGGCGCAACAAAGCATTTCAGCGAAACCTACTGGCGAGAGTTGCGGCGGAACTACTTCGCCAACATCGTGCAGATTGATGATTGCATCGGGCGAATCCTAGCGTCAGTGGGTTCGCGTTTTAGCGAAAACACGCTGATCATCTTCACCGCCGATCATGGTGAGATGTTGGGGAATCACGGACTATGGGGCAAGAACAATTGCGCCTACGAAGATGTTTGGAATGTACCGCTAATCGTGAAGCAACAGGAGTGTGACGAGCCGCGCGCAAGCGATTCTATGTGCATGTTGGTCGATATATTGCCGACATGCCTGGCGGCCGCCGGCTTGAAGCATGATTTCTGCGACGGCATTCCGCTGGACCAACGGATAGATTCAGGCGGCGCCGACCACGTCTTTGCGGAAGGCGAGGGCTTCCTGGCGCTGAGCGATGGCCGCTTCAAACTGACGCGCGTGGCGCAGGGCGAGCGGCGGCATACCGAGTTGATTGATCTCGAAGCCGATCCGCATGAGTTCGTGAATCGTGCAAGTGATCCGGCATTGCAGTCAGAGCGAGCGCGATTGGGGGCGGCGATGACGGACCATTTGATGGCGCATTCCTTGAGATAGGCGCAGCTGACTTGGCCTGGTTTAGACTTCGGCAGCGCGTTTCTGCGGGCAACATACGTTATAATCTCGGGAAAATTATGCGCATATCGACAGGCCGAAAGGCGCAAGCATGAGCGAAGCCCCGCCTGTGCTGGAAGTTCGGGGCATTACCAAGCGCTTCCCCGGCGTTTTGGCGAACGACAACGTTGATTTGACCCTGAGAAAGAGCCAAGTCCTCGGCTTGCTGGGCGAGAACGGCGCCGGCAAAAGCACCTTGATGAACATGATCTACGGGCTGTACAAGCCGGACGAAGGCGAAATCCTGGTGAATGGCGCGCCCGTTCAGATCGCCGGACCGAAAGACGCCATCGAACTCGGCATCGGCATGGTGCATCAGCACTTTCAGCTGGTGGACGTCTTGACCGTGACCGAAAACGTCATGCTGGGCAACGAGACCGTCAGCGGACCTTTCCTGCGGCGCGATAAGGCGCGGCGCGAGATTGAGCAGCTCTCGCGCGAATACGGCCTAGATGTCGACCCGGACGCGCAAATCTCGGATCTTCCGGTCGGCATTCAACAGCGCGTGGAAATCATCAAGGCGCTTTATCGCCACGCCGATATCCTCATCCTCGATGAGCCGACTGCGGTGCTCACGCCGCAAGAGACGCGCGGTCTCTTCAAGATTATGCGCACGCTGCTGGACAAAGGCGTCAGCATCATCTTCATCAGCCACAAATTGAAAGAAGTGCTCGAGATCTGCGATGATGTGGTCGTGCTGCGGCGCGGGAAAGTCGCGGGCCACGCGGACCCAAGCGCATCCACCGAACAATCGCTGGCATCGCTAATGGTCGGCCGCGATGTCATCCTCGAAGTTGACAAAGCTCAAGCCAGACCGGGCGACGAAATCCTCAATGTGATTAACTTGCATGTGCATGACGATCGCGGCTTGCCGGCGGTGGAGGGCCTCAGCTTTGCCTTGCAGCGTGGCGAGATTCTGGGCATTGCCGGCGTCCAGGGAAACGGGCAGACGGAACTGGTGGAAGCGCTGACCGGCATGCGCGCGGTCGAAGACGGGCGCATCTTCATCAAAGACGCAGACATGACAAATGCCTCTCCGCGACATGTCACGGAGCAAGGCCTGGGCCATGTGCCGGAAGATCGACAGCGCGATGGCTTGGTGGCAAGCTTCACCGTGATGCACAATCTGGTGCTCTCGACCTATTATCAGAGCGCCTTTTCCCGCGCCATCGTTGTGGACGACCGCGCCATCGCCGACAATGCGCGCAAGCTGGTCGAGCAGTACGATGTGCGACCGCCGATTATCAATAATATCGCCGGCGGCTTATCGGGCGGCAATCAGCAGAAGGTCATAGTGGCTCGCGAGTTTTCCCGCGATGTAGACTTGCTGATCGCCTCGCAACCGACTCGGGGCCTGGATGTCGGCTCCATTGAATTCATTCACCGGCAGATCCTGCGCATGCGCGATTCCGGCGCCGGCATTCTGCTGGTGTCCTCTGAGCTGGACGAAGTGCTTAGCTTGGCCGATCGGGTGGCGGTCATGTTCGAAGGCGAGATCATCGACATCCTGTCAATTGACGAGACGGATCGCGATACGGTCGGCTTGCGCATGGCCGGCGTCCGCGACCAAAGCCACTTGGTAGGCGAGGCATGAGCGCTTCGACGCAGAGCGGAAGACGCGGGGGCATCATCGGCTTGTGGTCGGGCCTATCCCCGAGCCTCGTGCCGCTGCTGGCGGTGATCACCGCCTTCTTGGCCGGCATCCCTTTGATCACTATCACCGTCAGCGACAATGCCCTTCAGCCGGATATCGCCGAAGGCTTGCGCGTCTCATCAACCGCTTATGTCGCGCTGGTCGAATCGATTACCGGATTGACAATCAATGAGGTGGCGGGGGTCGATGACTTCGCCGAAATGCGCGCCTACGCGGCGAGCCATGATATCACCACGCGGCGCAGTCTGTCGCGGCAGGCGCGTCCCTTTGAGCGCGTGCTTGAGGTCGGCATGGAAGAGACCCGTGCTTATGGCGCCTTCTTCGCCCGATACGAAATCAGTGAAGAAGCGGCAACCGCCATCGCCGAACGCATCCCGACCATCCTCGAAGTCGGCCACGAACGGCTGCGTGAGATCAAGCCCCTGCTGGACGATCTGGGCCAGCTCAAACGTTCCGATGCCCGCGCCCTGGCGGAACTGGCTGCTGACACAGCTGAGCCTAGCGGGGACGCGCTTGCTGAAGCCAGTTCGATTTTTCCGATGTTGGCTGATTTGTCGGAAGGGGAACTGAATCGCGCCTGGGCAAAATTGCGCACGATAGATGAATACGGCCAAGTCTCGCTGCTGCGAAGTCACGGCGCTTTGATGACTTTGGACGCCCTGGAGATAGCCCCGAGCAGCCCCGAAGCCGAGACCATCCTATCGATTGTGCGGTCGGATTATGAGGATGTGCGCGAAGCGATTGAAACGCTCGCGACGCTGGATGCGCTCGGTATCGAAGATCCGGCGGCGCTGGGCGCGCAATTCCGCATCGTCGGCAGAATGTACGAGTCGGAATATCTTTCGGGCGCATCCGTCAATGCCGCGCTTGACGAGCAGTTGGACGCGGCGCTGCGGCAGCATCTGGTGATTCGCCGGCCCGGCAATCGCGTACTGAACGCGGATGATCTCGGCGGGCTGACATTCGGCATCCTCAAAAACGATCAGGATCTGGAGGTGCTTTTCCTGCGCCTGGGCGATCAGGTGCTGCTATTCATCCCCTCGAACCTGGAAAAAACAATCGTCCGCGCCATCCCCTTCATCATCGCTGGCTTGGCGGTCGGGTTGGGCTTCAAGGCGGGCTTATTCAATATCGGCGCCGAGGGGCAGCTCTATGCCGGGGCGATTGCGGTCGCCGCTTTTGGCGCCTTCGCACCGCCCGCATCGTCGCCGCTCTTCCTGCTGCCGGTGGTCATATTCTTTGGCATCCTGGGCGGCTTTCTTTGGGGCGCATTGCCGGGCGCGCTCAAAGCCTATACCGGCGCCCACGAGGTCATCACGACGATCATGTTAAACTTCATCGCCATCTTGATCGTCGATTGGCTGATCAAGTCGGTCGATCCCGTCATCCTTGGCGATGTGAGCGCGAGCGTGCCGAAGACGCCGGAGATCTTGCCAGCGGCAATGCTGCCAACGATGGACACGATCCGCTCGCCGTTCGCGCTGCTCCTGTTGATGGCGGCGGTCGCTGTGGTCGCCTTCCTGCTGAATTACCTGCCCGCCCGGCGCGACAATCCCAGGGCGGCCCGGCGCAGTGGTCTCATCTGGGCGGGCGTCATGAGCGCGCTCCAGCTCTTCCTGGTGCTGATCGCCGTCGGCGATCAATCCAAGCTGCACTTTGGCTTCTGGCTGATGATCGCGGCTGTCTGGTTGACGGACTGGTTCTTGACGCGCACGACGCTCGGCTTTGAGCTGCGCACGGTAGGCGCCAACCAGAACGCGGCCAAATACGCCGGCATGAGCGTGCCGCGCAACGTGGTGCTGGCGATGGCGCTCAGTGGCATGCTGGCTGGCTTGGCCGGCGCGATTGAAATCAGCGGCGTTGAACATGAGATGCTGCCGCGCTTCTTCGCCGGCGTCGGTTTTGACGCCATCGCGGTGGCGCTGCTGGCGCGCAATAATCCCAAAAGCATGGTTTGGGCTGGCCTGCTTTGGGGCGGTTTGCTGAGCGGAGCGGCGTTGATGCAGATTCGCGCTGACATCTCGATTGATCTGGTCAAGATCGTGCAGGCGCTGATCATCATGTTCGTCGCCGCCGATCAGATCATCCGCTTCTTGTGGCGCGTGCCCAAACGCAGCGCGGAAGAAGAGGGCGAGTTGGTCTTCTCGACCGGGTGGGGCAGTTAGTCATGTCCGCTGTTGGCAAGCAGAAAAGCGGGCGCCGGCTCACCTTCAAGCTGACGCGAAAGCGCATCATCGCGGTCGTATTGCTGCTTTTGGGCGCATTCATTTTTTTCGAATCGAGCACGCTCGATAGCGAGCTCGTCACCACCTTGACCTTCGAGTCAAGCTCGACTGGCGAAGCCCCCGCGGTCGCCGATATCCCGGTGCCGACATCATCTTACCTGCTGGTCGTCGGGCTCCTTTTTATCGTCACGGGCGCGCTCAATCTCCATGAATATGAAATCCCGCGCTGGCGTCGCCTCAGTCTCGCGCTGATGGCGCTCTGTGGCGCGCTCTTCATCCCGACCGTCATCATCGCCGCTGCGGCCGGCAATGACACCAACCTCACCACGATCATTGCCGAGAGCCTGCGCCTGGCGACGCCGCTTGCGATCGGCGCCTTCGCCGGCATCTGGTGCGAGCGCGCCGGCGTCGTCAATATTGCCATTGAAGGCATGATGCTTTTCGCCGCCTGTTTCGGCTTCACGACGCTGTTCTTCTTGCGCGGCACGGCGCTGCCCTTGGAGACGGCCCAACTGCTGGCGGTGATCATCGGTGTTCTCGCCGGCGGCTTGATCGCGCTGCTGCATGGCTGGCTCTCGATCACCTTTCGCACCGATCAAATTGTCAGCGGCACGGTCATCAATATCCTCGCAGTTGGCGTAACCAGCTTCGTGCGCCGCGAATATTTGCTATCGACCGAAGCGGGCGCGGCCAAGCTGGGCAATTTCGCCATCCCCATTCTGAGCGACTTGCCCGTGATTGGCGAAGCAATCTTCACCAACCAGCCGATTTTCTTCATGATGTTTGTCATGCTCGGCTTCACCCATATCGTGATGTTCTACACGCGCTGGGGCTTGCGGACGCGGGCAGTCGGCGAGCACCCGCATGCCGCCGACACGCTTGGCATCAATGTCAATCGCACGCGCTGGATCAACGTCTTCATCAGCGGCATGATCGCAGGCTTGGCGGGCGCCTGGTTCTCGTTAGAGGCGACCGGCAGCTTCAACGATGGCATGACGCGCGGCGCCGGCTTCATCGCGCTGGCGGCGATGATCTTCGGCAAGTGGACGCCCATCGGTGCATTCGGCGCGGCATTGCTATTCGGCTTCTCCGATTCGCTAGGCATCCGCTTGCAGATGGTCGGCGTTGGCTTCCCGGTACAATTCTTGCAGATGGTTCCCTACGCGGTGACGCTGGTGGTGCTGGCCGGTTTCATCGGGCGCGCCAGTCCGCCGAAAGCCGTCGGTCAGCCTTATGTGAAGGAGTGAGCGGCGCTCGGATGGATCACGCCTGTGGTATTATTGGGCTGTGCTGAGAAAGGACTAGCGCAAAATGTTGATAGAAGTGCCGGATGAAGTCGCCGCGCGTTTGCAGGAAATGGCGGAAGCACGTCGCATAACTATAGGTGAGATGGTCAATATTCTGATGATACGCGACCAAATCGCCGCTGAACGCAACCGCCGGGAAAACGCTGAGTTGTTTCGGCAGACAGAGGAAAAGGCAGCGGCTGAGGCAGAGGCAAGAGCCAAATGTGATCTCAAGCCTGGTGATGAGGGCTGGCCGCCGCCGGGCACGCTGGCTGCGCTGGCAGAGAATGCCCGCAAAGCAGACCTGGGCGCGCTCAGCAAGAAAAGGGTCGACACGTCGGCCCGCAGCCGCGAAATCCTCAATGCCGAATTCGCTGACTACGTCACGCGGAATTGGGACAAGTGAGCATCCTCGCCGATACCGGCTATGTGTACGCGCTCTACTATCCTGATGACGCCCAACACCTCCAAGCGGTGGCATTTGCCAATGTCAACACTGAGCCGATTATGCTGCCGGCTGTGATACTCCCGGAGTTGGGTTTTCTGTTTCGCCGTGATCTTGGTTATGCGGGGCTCGTGCAGTTCCTGGGGCGGTTCAAAGATATGGACGCGACCATTGTACCCATGCTGGATGCGGATTTAGGGCGCATTTCCGAGATAGCGGCGAAATATGCTGACGCGCGCATAGATATCGTGGATTGTTGCATAATGGCGATGGCAGAGCGCCTGCAAATCAGAAAGATTGCGACATTTGACAGGCGGGATTTCCTCATCGTTCGGCCAGATCATACGGACTATTTTGTGATCGTCCCCTAAGTCTAACGTTCGTGGTGCTGACCGGTTACATCGGACGCGCCAGTCCGCCGAAAGCCGTCGGCCAGCCTTATGTCAAAGAATGACAAAGTCTACTAGCTGCTTCGACTCGGCAGACACATTCGTTTTGGCTGAGTCAATGACCTCGCTGCACGCTCAGACACCCACCCATTCCTCGATATGAACATTCTGTACCGATGGCCTTGAATCGGTGGGTTGCGCGAGCGCCCTTGTTGATATTCGTCCCTGGAGAGTGATATAGTGAACTTAGGTGATTTCGTTGGCGAGGCGCAGGCAACGATCCGGTTTGCGAAGCGAGCGCAGATTTCAGGGCGGGTAGCTATGAGCGACGATTCGAATTCTCAGGTCGTAGGGGAGGGCGGCATCAGCATGTTGCGCGGCGGCTCGGCACTATCGAGCAGCAATGTTGACGCAAAAGGGCTATCGATGAAACTCGCCGTGATCCCGCCCGGCGCGGTGATTCCCGCCCATCTCCACGTGGATTTTGAGACGATGATCTACATGATTGAAGGACATGTGCGGCATGAATACGGCGACGGCTGCCAGTTGGTCATGGAAAACAGAGCCGGTGATTTCCTGTTCATTGAGCCGGGCGTGCCACACGAAGTTTACAATCTTAGCGAAACCGAGCCCGCAGTGGCGGTCATCGCGCGTTCGGCGCCGGATGAGCGGGAGCAGACCATTCCTTACGATCGCGCTGCCGCGCAGACGGCGGTGGAAGAGAATTAGACACCGGAAGAATCTAAGCGACGCCATGATCTTGTGGCCCGCTCGAATCCTCTGTCGACCCCATTTCTGGCTGCGCAATTGCATTGGCTCGCTTGTACGAGATGAGAAGAAGAATCGCCGAAATATAGCATGGAACAGTATGCGAAGCAGCGAGCCTTTGACGACCCTTTGGCGCTCTTCTCTTGATGACCTATTCTGGCTCGCGCACGGAGAATGCTTATTCTCTTGTGTGAGCGCTCGAATCCGATCGCTGCCGCTTGGCGTCTCCTTAGGTGGCAACCCCACAATCCGCAGCTACATTGAAAATCCGGTCCCAGAATAGTAAAGTAGGTGCGGTAATCTAACTTCGCAATCGAGTCATCTCAGGAGAAATTGACATGAAAAAACTTATAATTTTGTGCAGTCTGCTTGCCTTGCTGCTCGGGCTTGTCCCCCTCGGCGCGGCGCAGGGCAGCGTGGAAACACTCTGCCTTGTAACGGACATCGGGCGCGTCAACGACGGCACCTTCAATCAGTTCGCGCATGAGGGCGCGCTGGACGCCGCCGATGAATATGACCTGGAATACAAATTCATCGAGACGCAGGCCGAAACCGATTACGACGCCAATATTCAGACCTGCATTGATGAGGGCTTCGAGATCATCATCACTGTCGGCTTCTTAATCGCGGATAGCACCTACGCCGCGGCGGAAGCCAATCCCGATGTTTATTTCCTCGGCGTCGATCAATTTGTCATGGGCGGTCCGACGAATTATGTCGGCATTCAATTCCGCGAAGATCAGTCGGGATTCCTGGCGGGCGTTTTGGCGGCGCAAGTGGCCGATTCAATGGGCGCTGACACCATCGCCGGCATCTACGGCATCGATATCCCGCCGGTCAAGAAATTCCGCAACGGCTTTGAGCAGGGCGCGCGTTATATCAATGCCGATCTGAACCTGCTCGGCGTCTACATCGACAGCTTCATCGCGCCAGACCGGGGCGCTTCCGCCGCCATGCAGTTCATTGGCGAAGGCGCATCGGTGATCTTCGGCGCGGGCGGTCCCACTGGCACCGGCGGCATCTTGGCGGCAGCGCAGGAAGGCGTTTACGTCATCGGCGTCGATCAAGATGAATGGGTCACCAGCTTCGGCGCGGGCGAGACCGACGGCTCCGAATACATCATCTCCAGCGCGATCAAGCGCGTCGATCAAGGCGTATACGATATGGTCGCGGCAATCGCGGAGGGCATGATGGCGGACTTCCCCGGCGGCGGCATCTACTTGATGGATGTGGCGCTGAATGGCGTGGGACTGGCCGAAAAGCACGACGCCGAAATCGACGACGCCTTCTTTGAGGTGGCGGCGGACGTCGCCCAAATGATGATCGCGGGCTCGGTCACCACCGGCGTCGATCCCGTCTCCGGCGATCTGATGGCTATGGACATGATGGACGACCAGGCGGCCGAGATGATGGGCATCGAGACCGTTTGCCTGGTCACCGATTTGGGGCGCGTCAATGATGGCACCTTCAACCAGTCGGCGCATGAAGGCGCGGTGGCGGCCGCCGATGAATACGACCTGGAGTATGACTTCATCGAGACCCAAGCCGAGACCGACTACGAAGCCAATATCCAGACCTGCGTTGACGAGGGCTACGAAGCCATCATCACCGTCGGCTTCCTGATTGCCGATGCCACCTATGCGGCGGCCGAAGCCAACCCCGATGTTTATTTCCTGGGCGTCGATCAGTTCGTTGCCGATGGTCCCAGCAATTACGTGGGCATCCAATTCCGCGAGGATCAATCCGGCTTCATGACCGGCGTGCTAGCCGCTTATGTCGCCGAATGGCAAGGCTCGGATACCATCGCCGGTGTCTACGGCATCGATATCCCACCGGTCAAGCGCTTCCGCAACGGTTACGAGCAAGGCGCCCGCTACGTCAATCCGGACCTCACCATCCTTGGCGTCTATATTGACAGTTTCATCGCGCCTGATCGCGGCGGCTCGGCGGCGTTGCAATTCATCGGCGAAGGCGCGACCGTGCTCTTCGGCGGCGGCGGACCGACCGGCACCGGCGCCATCCTGGCGGGCGCGCAAGAGGGAGTCTACGTCATCGGCGTTGATAAAGACGAATGGCTGACCAGCTTCGGCGCAGGCGAGACCGATGGTTCCGAATTCATCATCTCATCGGCAATGAAGCGCGTTGATGTCGGCGTCCATGATATGGTCGCCATGCTGGCCGAGGGCGATACGACCGGCTTCCCTGGCGGCGATGTCTTCTTGATGGACGCGGCGATGAATGGCGTTGGCTTGGCGCCGCCGCACGAATCGGATATACCGGAATCCGTCTGGGAGAAGGTGAACGCGCTCAATGCGGTGTTGATCGCCGGGGAGATCGAGACCGGCGTGAACCTGATCACGGGTGATCTGCTGGAATAACACTTTCGTATGGAATCTGTAGGGGCGACTGGCGGTCGGTGTCTACGCGACCCTGTGAGTCGCCCTTTTCGTTTGCTTGGCGGCGCAACAATGGCGCGAATCTGACAGCCTCATCCGATGATGGGCCTTTTTTGGCTAGTGCAGCCCCGCTCGGATCGAGTCGAGGATTGAAACCAGTTTCAATAAATTGCTTGACAAGTCGCTTTTGATACGCTAAAGTGAGTGAAACCGGTTTCAGAAATTTGGATGTTATGAGCGGTAGAATTACGATTCAGCGGGTTGCCGAGCTGGCGGATGTCTCCAAAGCAACCGTCTCGCGCGTCTTGAATGGCTATCCCCATGTACGCCCCGAGGTTCGCGAAAAAGTACAGCGGGTCATAAGGGAGACCGGATACCAGCCAAACAATATCGCCCGGATGCTGGCTTCCGATCGCTCCAGCATCATCGGCTTCGTTATTTCCAGCAGCGCGCAAATGGTCTTCCACGATCCTTATTTCCCGGCTTTGACCGAAGCGGTATCCGACGCCGCTGGCGACCGCGGCTTGATCATGGCGCTGTTCATGTCGCATGCGGATGGCCAGGGACACAGAACCGTCAACAGCATTCTGGCGGCCGGGCTTTTCGATGGCCTCATTTTGACTGCAGATGCAAAGGGCTCCTCAATCTTTCCGCAGCAGTTGGCGCCCGATATGCCAATCGTTTTCATCGGGCGGCCGAGCCAAGCGGATGGCATGCACTACGTCGATGTAGACAACGTCCAAGGCGGCTATTTGGCTACGAGCCATCTGATTGATCTGGGTCATCGCCGTATCGCGACGATTGGCTCGAATCGCAATGCCTCCGGCGAAGACCGCGTTACCGGTTACCGGCGTGCATTGAGCCAGCGCGGTCTGGCCTTTGATGAGCGTCTGGTTGCCTTTGGCGATTATTCGCTCGAAAGCGGCTATGCGAGCATGCAAGCATTGCTGCCCTACAAGCCGGAAGCGGTATTCGTCGCCTCAGACACGATGGCTCTCGGGGCGCTGCGGGCTTTGCGCGAAGCGGGCCTGCGCGCGCCGGATGATATCGCGCTGGTCAGTCACGACGATCTGCCGCCGGCGGTGCAAGCCGACCCCCCGTTGACCACCGTCCAGCAGCCGATTGCCAGGACCGGGCAGTTGGCGGTGGAAAAGTTGGAGCGCATTATCGCCCAAGGCGGCGCCGTTCGCGCGGAGAAAACGATTTTGCCGGTCAAGTTAGTTGTCCGCGAAAGCTGTGGCGCGGTTCAATCGATATGATGAAGGAACGCAGAGAGGAGACTGGTTATGGCAGATTCTTATGGTCAGCCTTGAAACTGTTTTCAGAGCGTACCACGCGGCAGGTTGTTGGCATGGCAATGAATTTCGCTCCCCAAAATGGAAAGCAATCGCCGCAGTCTTTTTTTCGCCGCTTTTGAAATCGGTTTCAATTTCGTCCGCTAACGTTATGTCATTCAATGAGCAGGAGCAGAAAATGCGCAGCAAAAAGCAAGCCACCCTAATTGTCCTTCTGAGTTTGATTCTCGCCCTGACGGCCGGGATAGCAGGGGCGCAGGACCGCGTCCGCATCCGCTGGTATGTCGGCTTGGGCGCCGGCACCGACGCCCCGTTGGTCGCCGCGCAGGAAGCCGTCGTCGCCGACTTCAACGAGTCGCAAGACAAAATCGAGCTGGTGCTGGAGATCGTTGACAACGCCCAGGCTTACGATGTCTTGAGCACGCAGATCGCCGCTGGCAACGCGCCCGATATCGTCGGTCCGATGGGTATTCGCGGGCGCGTATCCTTCCCGGGCGCCTGGCTGGATCTGACGCCTCAGATTGAATCGAATAGCTACGATCTTAGCGATTTCGATCCGGCGCTGATTGACTTTTACCAGGTTGAAGGCGAAGGCCAACTGGGCATTCCATTTGCCGTCTTCCCGTCCTTCCTGATGTATAACATCGATCTCTTCGACGAAGCTGGCATCCCCTATCCGCCGAGCGCCTACGGCGAAGCCTACACCGATTGGGAAGGCGTCGAGCACGAATGGAATACCGACGCCTTGAGCGAAGTCGCCAAGATTCTCTCCGTCGATATCAATGGCAACGATGCCACCATGGACGAATACGACAAGGGCAATATTGTGCAGTTCGGCTTTGGCAATCAGTTCACCGATGTCCGCGGCCGCGCCACACTCTTCGGGTCCGCCAATTTCGTTGATGCCGATGGCAACGCTGTCATCCCGGATGTCTGGCGCGAAGCCGAACACTGGTATCACAACGCGATGTGGAACGATTACTTCTACCCCAATGCCGTATACAGCGGCAGCGAGATCATGGGCGGCGGCAGCGCCAACTGGTTCGACACCGGCAATATGGGCATGATCACGATTCACCTTTGGTTCCTCGGCTGGGGCACCGCCAATCTGGACGCGGCATGGGATTTCGCGCCCGTGCCGTCGCATAACGGCGTCACCACCGCCAAACTGCATGCCGATACCTTCGGCGTTATGAACAGCAGCGAGCACCCGGATGAAGCCTTCACCGTCTTGACCTACTTGCTGGGCGAACGGGCGGCCGACCTCACCAGCCTCTACGGTGGCATGCCGGCGCGCCTGAGCCTGCAAGAAGACTTCATCGAGCGCACGGTCGCGGCGCAGAGCGAAATCTACCCCGATATCGATTGGGCCAATCTGAATTGGGATGTCGTGCTCGCCGGCTTGCAGCATCCCGATAACCCGAATCACGAAGAGGGCATGCCAAGCTTCCTGGAAGCCAGCGCCCGCTACAACGAATATGGTCAGCTGGTCGACAACAACGGCGATGAAGACGTTGATGCCGCCCTCGACGCGCTGCGGGATGACTTGCAAGCCATCTTCAATGCCGATATGTAAAGCGTCCTGAAGCGAAATTTCTCAACCGGCGGGGACCAGGTATTGGTCTCTGCCGGCCGCTACGAATAGCTGTATTTACAAGGCATCTATTATGGACATGTTTACCGGCTTAGATGACGCTGCCAAGGGAATACCGCGACTGACGGACATGCAGGCGGCTCTACGGCTGACGGGCGCGCAGCGGGATGAAGCGAAGTGGGGCTTGATCTTCATCAGCCCCTGGCTCATCGGTTTCGCGCTCTTTTACTTTGCGCCGATGATCGTTTCTTTCTTGTTCTCGCTCTATGACTTTGTCCTCTCAGCGCCCGATGAAGCACGCTTCGTCGGCTTGGAAAACTGGCGTCGCATGCTGGCGGAAGACCCGAATACCTGGGAGGCGCTTTTCGTCACCTTCAAGTTCGCCCTGATCTCGCTCCCGATTGGCATGGTGTCTGCCTTTCTGCTGGCGGTACTGCTTAACTCAAAGCATCTGCTCGGGCGAAACGTGATGCGGACGCTCTTTTATGCCCCGACCATGGTCCCTCTCATCGCCGCCATCTTGATCTGGTCGCGCGTGCTCAATCCGCAAACCGGCTGGTTGAACCAAATGATTGAAGTCACCGGCATTCAAGCGGTCGGCATGGATGGACTGCGCTGGCTGGATGACCCCAACTTGATCTATATCGCCTACACCTTCATCGGGCTTTGGGGCATCGGCAATGCCATCCTCATCAATTTGGCCAGCTTGCAGGGTGTGCCTACCGAGCTATATGAAGCGGCCTCAATCGATGGGGCGGGCTGGCTGCGGCAACTGTGGTCGGTCACGATCCCGATGGTGACGCCGGTGATCTTTTACAACCTGGTGCTCAGCGTCGTTGGCTTGCTACAGTACTTCATCGTGCCCTACGTGCTCAACGGCGGCAATGGCTACCCCGAGGGTTCGACCAATTTCTACATGATCTATTTCTACAAGCAGGCCTTTCCCTTCCAGAACATGGGCTACGGCGCCACGCTCGCCTGGTTCATGTTCATCATCGGGCTGGGCATCACCATCTTCTTGTTCGCGACCGGTCGCTACTGGGTCTATTACGCCGGGGAGAACAAGTGATGGCTGCGCTGCAGAGCAACACCTGGAACGAATATGAAATCGGCCGGCGCCGGCGCAACTTGCTGCTGACCGCGGCGGTGACGCTCTTTGCCTTGGCGATACTGGCAATCTATCTGATGCCGATGGCTTACGGCGTCATCACTTCGCTGAAGTCGAAGGCGCAGACATCCGATCCGGGCGCGCCCGTTTGGCCCGCCGAAGCCGTTAAGTTCAGCTATGAGGGCGATAACTACGACCTGCTGCAAGTGCCGACCGAATCGGGCATACGCCATTGGGCTTTGGTCAAGAAGGGACGCCGCGCCAGCCAATTCATTGATCCGGCAAACGTGGCTGCCGGCCTGATCGACTGGGAAGGCAATTGGCGGCAATTGCAGCCGGTGCGCGAATTCGCTGTGCAGTGGGATAACTACCCGCGCGCCTGGAACACGATCGACTTCGCGCGCCTGCTCGGAAATACCTTGATGTACGCCTTCATCACCATGTTTGGCACGGTCGCCGCGTCATCCTGCGCCGCCTATGGTTTCGCCCGCTTCAACTTTCCCTTCAAGAATCTGCTCTTCATGATCATGATCGGCACCATCGTATTGCCGCCAGCCGTGACGCTAGTGCCGACCTACGCCTTCTTCGTCAACATTCTGGGCTGGGGCGGGACTTGGCTGCCTCTGATCGTGCCGGCGATGTTCGGCAACGCCTACAATATCTTCCTGCTGCGGCAGTACTTCCTGACGATTCCGCGCGAAATGGAAGAGGCGGCGCAAATCGACGGCGCCGGACGTATCCGCACCTTCGTCTCGGTCATCCTGCCGCAAGCGGTGCCCGCTTTGACCGCCGTCTCGCTATTCCATTTCTTCTTCGCCTGGAATGATTTCTTCGGGCCACTGATCTACTTGGCCGGCAATCGCGATGCCAATCCCATCACCGTCGGCTTGACCGAATTCAACGGCTTGTACAGCTCAGAGACACAGTTGATCTTGGCGGCCGCGGTGATCTCGATGATTCCGCCGCTGGCGATTTTCTTCCTGGCGCAGCGTGTCTTCATTCAGGGCATTGTGGTTACCGGCGTGGACAAGTAGCGAGCGGTTTTGACGCGTAGCCGCGGCCGTCTACTGCCGATCTGCCGCGGCGCCAGGGCGATGACCTGTGTCGGTCCGCAAGTGGCGCAGCGACGCCGCGATTGCTTATACAGTATCTGTTTCAGCTCAATTGCTCGCGCAAATTGTAGGAAGGAAACCGTGATGATAATGAAAAGACTTGCGACAGCGCTGATGCTTTTATCGCTGCTGCTGATTGCCGGGCTCAGCAACGCTCAAGAAGCGAAAGTGCACGTTCTCGCCGACTTCGAGGTGGACGAGCTCTTTGAAGGGCGCGACCCATTCAACAACGCGATTGGCCACGCGCCCTGGGGCGATATCGCCGGCAATGTTGTGCTTTCGCTGGCGCAGAAGGAACGCGGCGACCTAAACTCCACCGTGCTGGAAATCAATTATGATATCGGCGCCTGGGGCGGCTTCACGCAAGCCTTTACTGATGGCGATAACTGGATCAGCCAAGACTGGCGGAATTACAACGCCCTTCATTTTTGGCTATCTGGCAATAATACGGGCGGGGTTGTTCAGGTCGAAATCTTCGACAATCGCAATCCGAACATCAGCGGCGATAGCGCCGAGCGCTGGTACTATCGCATCGCTGATGACTACGAAGGCTGGCGGGAATTCACCGTCGAATTCCGCAGCTTCCAGCGCCGCAGCGACTGGCAGCCCGGTGGCGCGCCCGATGATGGCTTGGGCTTGGATGCGGTGACGGGCTTGGCATTCGGCTTCCCGGCCGGCGCCGGCGCCCAAACCGCCTACCTCGACGATGTCCAACTGGTCACGCTGGATGTGCAGCCCTTGATGCTGGACGACTTTGAAATGGACGAGCTATTCATCGGGGTAGATGACGCCGACAACGACATCGGCTATGTGACCTGGGGCGACGCGCCCGGCAATGTCGAGTTGAGCCTCTTCCGAGCGAAACGCGGCGGTCAGGAATCGGGCGCGCTGAACATGAATTTCGATATCGCGGCTTGGGGCGGCTTCACCCATGTCTTCAACGATGGCGAGAACTGGATCAGCATGGACTGGCGCGATTACAACGCGATCAGCTTCGCCTTCCTGGGCAACAACACCGGCGGCGTGATTCAATTGGAGATCTTCGACAATCGCAATAGCGATCTCGCCGGCGATAGCGCCGAGCGTTGGTTTTATCACTTTGAGGACGATGCCTATGGCTGGCGCTTGATCGAGATTCCCTTCATCGATTTCCAGCGCCGCAGTGATTGGCAGCCGGCCGGCGCGCCCGATGATGGTTTGGGGTTGGATGACGTATCCGGCTATGCCTTTGGCTTGCCCGGGGGCATCGGCAGCGCCTTCGCCATCATCGACGAAGTTCAGCTTGTTGTCCTGCAAGGCGTCGCCTCGCCTGAAGCCGCCATCGTCGAAGAGCCGGTGGCGGAGGCCGCGCCCGCTCCGGAAACTGTCGAACTACCGGAAGTCCCTCTCAACGAAGCGTTACTCCAAGCGATTCCGTATGCCGAACCAATGCTGGTCGCCGGTTACGAAGACGGCTTGCAATATGTGAGCCAGGCCGACGGCGCGGCTGTCGGATTCGTCGCCTGGGGCGATACGACCGCCAATGCGCTCATCGGGACCAGCCAGATCATGCCCTTCACCGAACTGGCAATCCCCGGCGCCAACGCGCCCAATCAAATCTTGCGTATCGACTACGATATCGGCGCCTGGGGCGGCTTCACCCATGCCTTCAGCGATGGCAGTGGCTGGCAGAGCATGGACTGGACGGGTCACAACGCCCTGCAATTCTGGCTCTACGGCAACAGCACCGGGCGCGTCGTCCAGGTCGAGATCTTTGACAATCGTCTGATGGATAGCAATGCCGATTCTGCTGAGCGCTTCTATTATCACCTGCTGGACGACTACGAGGGCTGGCGGCAATTCACCATCCCCTTCGCCTTCTTCCAGCGCCGCGCCGATTGGCAGCCCGGTGGCGCGCCCGATGATGGCTTTAATCTGGATGCGGTTTGGGGTTACGCCTTTGGCTTCCCCGCCGGCGTCGGCGCCCAGACTGCTTATCTCGACGACCTGACAGTGGTGGTTGTGGACGACCCTACGCAGGTGCAGATCAGCGCCAGCGAGATCTTGACCGAAGTCGCAGTCGACGAAAGCATCAGCTGGGACTCGCGCGAGTGGGAGCTGCTCTGGTCGGATGAGTTTGAGGGCGAGGCCGGCGCGCCGATCAGCAGCGAATCCTGGACTTGCGAAGTCGGCGGGCACGGTTGGGGCAATGACGAATTGGAATACTATACCGACCGCATCGAGAACGCCGCCCATGATGGTGAAGGCAACTTGGTCATCACCGCCCGCGAAGAGACGCTGCCAGATTCAAGCTGCCACTATGGCGAATGCCTCTACACATCGGCGCGCTGCATCACCCAGGATAAGGTCGAGTTCACCTACGGCCGCGTCGAAGCGCGGATTGATATTCCGAACGGACAAGGCATCTGGCCCGCCTTCTGGATGTTGGGCGCCAACTTCCCCGAGATCGGCTGGCCCCTCAGTGGCGAGATCGACATCCTCGAGAATATCGGCGAGAAGCATGTGGTTTACGGCGCCCTGCATGGGCCCGGCTACAGCGGCGCCGGCAATATCGGGCATGTCAATCGCGCCGACGTCAACTTCGACGAGGGCTTCCATGTCTACGCCATCGACTGGGATGAATACGTCATCCGCTGGTACGTCGATGGCGAACTGGTCAACTTGACCAGCGTCAATGACCTGGAAGGGGCGCAGTGGGTCTATGACCACGACTTCTTCCTGCTGATGAATGTGGCGGTCGGCGGCTACTGGCCCGGCTATCCCGATGAGACCACCGAGTTCCCGCAAGAGATGATCGTCGATTACGTGCGCGTTTATCAGCTGGCGGAGGAGTAGTGCGCTGGCGGCGCGGATGATTAGCTAAAGCGAAGCAGCCTCATCAGACGATGGGGCTGCTGTTTCTTAGTCACTGATGAGCCTTTAACATGCCAATTGCCGAACCGGGGAAGAGTTGACGAATCTTCCAGACTTGATATCATTGTAATATCTTCGCAATATTCATTGTCTAGTTGTTTGGTATCGGAGTGAAGTGGTGAGGGTTTTGGTGAAATATATCCGGATTTTC
>JAPOWK010000145.1 GCA_026707665.1 Chloroflexota bacterium | reverse complement strand
ATGTCACTCGAGAGTGAGATGGGCGCGCCCTGCACAATGCCGTCGGCGGATAGCGATAGCGCTAAAGGCGGAAGAGCCGCGGATGATGACCCGGGGGCGTCAATGTTGCCTCCAGGCTCAGTTGACGTCGGCACGTTCGAGGCAAGCTGAACCATGACATTTGAACTGAAGAATGCGGATTCGCGGCAAATATTTCGTAAATCCCGCAGGCGGTAAACGCGCACATAATCATCATGATAAGCCGGCTCGATCGCCACAACACTGTAGTTCGCAAAGCCGACGTGGCGGATGGCATCGCTGTGGTAAACCAGGTGCGTAAATCCGTCGGTGAGCAATTGGTTCAATGCATGATTGAAGGCGCCCTCATTGAAAGGCAGGCATAGCATCCCTTCATCGTTTTGCCAGGCGCTAAGCAGCGCATTTTCCTCTATGTACGAGAATGCGATCGCGGGCATGCGCGACGCCCCGCCTTCAGCATGGGCGAATCCGCCAAAGGCGTGGTACAGGGCATAGTGCTTTGACGGCGCCCGCCCGAACGGCACATTGATCAAGCGGAGCTCATCCTGCCGGTCTTCATTGCGCATCCAATCGATATAGTCCAAGCGTTGCGTCGACACAATGGTTGAGTCAGGCGGTTCTATCGTCTCCAAAAAGTTAAATGCAAGGCAGGCAATGAAAACGATGACACCGGCTCTGGCAGGAACGACGGCGAGCAGGCGCCTTAGACCAAAGACAGCCAGAATGGCGAGCGGCAGCAAGAGGCCGACGTGAAAATAAGCCGTAATCCAGAAGCCCCTGAAAACTGCCGGGAAAATGTTGTTCAGATGGTATTTCGGCAAAATGATGTCGGCATATGTGCGCCCGTTTACGATCAAGAAAGGACCGAGCTTGAGCAAGAAGAAAGTCAGGAAGAGGACAAGCCAGAACAGGTTGCGGCGGCTAGGCTTAGAATTCAGCAGCCCGAAGACGGCCAGACCCAGCGCGACAAAGCCCAAATAGCCGTCCTCACGCACTGACGGGACGGGCTCGCGCAGTAGCGAAGCAAAAACGAATTCGGTGATCACGTTTTCGCGATGTATAAAGTGATCCAGCAGGTCGCTTCCATGTTCGCGTCCGCCACCCTTTTGCAGGGCTTCATCCAGCGCCGCTTCATCACTCATCATTGGGTAAACGCGCAAGGCGCTGATCGGCGCGGCCACCGCCGACAGCAGCAACATGCTGAGCCAGAATTGGCGCGTATTCCAGTGCGTGGGAAGCTGGAACAGAATGAAGATACCCAGGGAAATCAACAAGCACACAAAGATATACAAGCCGGTGAAAGCCGTAACGCCCGCAAGGATACCGGCCAGTACTATCAAGCGGTTCCGCCGCTCGTCCAGGCCGCGCTGCAAGCAATAAAATGCGAGAGGTATAGCGGCGACCGTGTAGACGCTAGTCTGGCCCGGCCGCACGATGACAAAGACGCTTGCGGCAAACAGCACCGAGCCAAACAAGCTCAGCCAGCGATCCCGAAACAGGTAGAGTATGTAGACATAGCAGGCCGCCGCATTGGCAAATATGACCAATAGAGTGCTCAGGTTGAAGGCATTTGTAGGTGGCAAAACAAGTTGCGCGGCCAGCATGACGAGCATGTGCGGAATGCTGAAATTGTGATATACCAGCGAGATTCCTTTGGGGTAGAAGAGATAATTTGTGTAGTAAAAGTCTGCCTTACCGGCGAAAACCTGGCTGCCGAAGTGCCAAGCATCCCAAAACTTCAGGCGCAAATCGATGTCATCGCTAGGAAGCCAGAGCGTATTCGAATCGAAAACATAGCGCAGCGTTGGCCAGGTCATCACGATGATGATCAGAGGAACGATAAGGAGAAAAGGCCAATGAAAGCATAATGCAGCGGTGATTCTTGCCATCCTGATTGCTATCCTGAATCGGGCTTCAAATCACGGTCCGGCTAAACACAATTGCATCCAGTATATGTACAGGGCTGGCGTCGGCAAGTTTGAATTCTGTATGGCTATGCGCCGAATTATGGGCGCACGCTACTTATTCGACAATGGGCGACGGTCGCGGTTGCAACAGGCAAGCACTTCGGCCATACGAGCGGATATAGGACGAATACCTTTTACTCAACAGTCCATGTCGTGATCTCGAACATGCGATCCAAGCTTGATCCGCTCGCGGTCTCAATACCGGACAGGCTCGCGCCGCTATCGTAGTCATAAAGAATCATTATCACGCGATAGTGTCCGGCGGGCAGGGACGATGTATCAATGCGGTGATGGGCTAGCGGATCTTGCCGCAAGACAAAGTCTTCGCCGGCCGCGCGAGCGCCGTCCTCGTCTATGAATTGGATGGAGTAGGCGTGGGTTACCTCGGGCAGGCTTTTCCACAGGAGATGGAGGTCCAGATCCTGCTCGAAAGAATCAACGAGTAGATTGCCCAGTTGAATGCCATTGACGTAATCGACGGCCAGCGGGCGGACCGAGACGGCCAGTTCACAGGGGAAGGCAGCATCCAGGAAGATCTCCACAACTGCATCATCCGCGTCGGCCAGGCGGCGGCAAGATTTGAAGCGAGTTGCGAGCCAGCCGCGGTAAGCGCCTATGACAATGGCATCTGAAAACAGCGGATCATAAGCGAGCAGGATAACGCTAATGTCTGCGAGCAAATCGTCGACTTCAAATGCCTCGTTCTGGCTAGGCTGTGCAACAACGCCGTCAGCGTCCAGCGCGAGGCTAGCGTAGATGTGGGGACCGAAAAGAATCGCGGCATCGTTACGGTTGTCGCTATGGTCTGGCTCGCCGTCAGACAGGATGCTCAAAATTGCTGTTCCCTGTTGGGGAATAATGCCGGGCGTTGATTGAAGATTGCGCAAGGGCTGCAGGACGGACGGGCTGAGGGAATTCGGCAAGTCGCAGCTTTGATGCAGATCTTCCAAGCGATAGACGCTGACAAAATCATCGCTGTAGGCCGATTGCGCGTCATTGAAGCCGCTGGCGATCGCCGCGTCTTTGCCGGGCCAGTGATGCCAGATAATGTGCGTGAAACCGTCATTGCGCAGCTGATCCAAGGCAGCGACAAAAGTCGATTGACGCGGTGGAAAGCAGTGAACGCCTTTGCCTTTCTCCCAAGAGCCGAGCAGGTAATTGCCCCTGATATAGGCATAAGCGGCCGGTGGGGTGCGCCCGGTCAAGCCCTCGACCTGCGGGAAAGCGGTCAGCAACTGGTAGAAGCCGTAAAGTTTCGACGGCTGCCGACCCATTGGCAGGTTGATCAAGCGCGGCTCTCGCTCGGCGCTGTCTTGGCGCAGCCAATTGATGAAGGCAAACTGTTCAGCGGGCATCTCCCTCATTGCGGTTGATTCGTAGTATTCTAAGGCGATGACGGCTACAGCGATTAAAGTGAATAGAGCGCGCAGATTTGCCGGGCGGGAGGCCAATATGGACTTGAGCCCATAACCAGACATGACGGCCAAGGGCAAAAGGACGCCCATCTGGAAATGGTCAGTCGCGTGAAAGGGCCCGAATATCGCGGGCAGGAGCTCAGCCAGGAGCGACTTAGGCAAGACGATTTGGCTGAATTGCTCGCCATCGACTTGCAGAACCGATCCCATGCGCAAGAGCAAAAAGGGCAGCGCCAGTGCCAGCCAGGGCAGCATTTTACGTCGGCTGCCAGATCTCAAGAGTCCAATGATTATCAGAGCTAGCGGCAGGTAACCCAGATAGCTCGTGTGCGGCTCGTAAAATGGCGAGCCCGCGCCGAAGAGTGATCTGAGCGGCGGCGTAAGAATTGGATGCCAATAGTTTACGAAATAGGAGAGCAGGTCCGTGCCAATCTCCTGCGTCTGATTTTTCTCAAAGGCGGCTGCCAGTTCTTCAGCGTCGGCGAGCATTGGCAAGATGCGCCCGGCGCTGGCGAGGGCAATGACGATGCCGAGCAGCAGCATCCAGCGCCAGTAACGCGCGTCCTTCCAGCGGCCAAAGGCGTAGCACAGAATGAACAGCGCCAGTGTGATGAGCACGCAGACAAAAATGTAGAGGCTCAAGAAGGCGGTTAGACCGACGGTGAGGCCGCAATAGAACAGGTAGCCAATGCGCGTTTCCCGGAGCCCGCGCTGGAAGAAATACGCGGTCAGCGGCAGGCTGACGATCAGATTAACATCGGGATGGGCCGCGTGCGCGAGCACGTGCTGGCTGAGCCCGAAGACGGCGGCGCCCAATAGCGCAAGCCAGCGATCGCGAAACAGATAGTTCAGATAGAAATAGCCGCTCAAAGCGACGGCAAAGACGATCAAAAGGTAGGTTAAGGTGTAGGCGTTTGAAGTCGGGAGAATCATCTCCAGCAGACCAACAGACAGCATGTGCGGCAGGCTGAAGTTCTCGAAGGCGAGCGAGATTCCGACGGGGTAGAACATGGCGTCTGAATGATAGAAGCTGGTTTGGCCGGCGAGGAATTGTCGCCCATGCCAGACGTCCCACATTTTCTGCCACACATCATAATTTCGTGAGGGGAAGGCGACGGTGCTCGTGTCGACGACATAGGCGAATGTCGGCCAAGTCATGACGATGATGAGAAGCGGCATGATGATGATGAATGGCAGGTGGTTGTGGAGGAGTGTGCGCAGACGCGACATCAAAGGCATCCCGCTATTGTGAAACCCCATCCCAAACCCTTCAGCGACAGTCAATGTCTGCGGTCGGATTCTAGGCGACCTGCGCGACGCAGAATAAGAGAGCGGCAATTTTCAAGCGACAAGCGCAGGGGTCAACCGCCGCCGAGCCATCTGATGGCGTCTTTGGCGAAGTAAGTCACGATCAGGTCAGCGCCAGCGCGCTTGATGGTGGTGAGGCTTTCGAGAGCGGCGCGCTCCAGATCGAGCCAGCCTTGTCGCTCAGCGGCGTGAATCATGGCGTATTCGCCGCTCACTTGGTAGGCTGCCAGCGGCAGTTCAAATCTTCGGCGCGCTTCGTTAAGGATATCGAGGCTGGGCAGAGCCGGCTTGATCATCAGGATGTCGGCGCCTTGCTCCACATCAAGGGCGATCTCTTTCAAAGCCTCGCGCTGGTTTGCCGGGTCCAGTTGATATTGCGCGCGATCGCCGAAGCCGGGCGCGCTGTGGGCGGCGTCGCGAAAGGGTCCATAGAAGACGCTGGCGTATTTCGCCGCGTAGCTCATCACGGTGATGTGTGAGAAACCGGCGTCATCAAGCGCGGAGCGAATGCCGGCGACCATGCCGTCGATCATGCCGGAGGGAGCGATGATATCGGCGCCGGCGCGCGCGTGAGCAACCGATGCCTTGCCCAGCAATTCCAGGGTTGGGTCGTTCAATAGATAGCCCAGCGGCAAGCCGGGATTGAAGTGCGTGTTTTCTGGATCGTTGATGATGCCACAGTGGCCATGATCGGTGTATTCGCAGAAGCACATATCGGAGATGACGGCGAGATCGGGCGTCGCCTCTTTGATAGCGCGGATGGCGCGCGGAATGATGCCCTCGTCGCTGAAGTTGTCGCTACCGCGCCAATCCTTATTTTCGGGGATGCCGAAGAGGATCACAGCTGGAATGCCGAGCGCGGCGATTTCTCTCGCTTCGGCGGCCAGTCTGTCGACCGTTAGCTGCGAACAGCCGGGCATGGAGTCGATCGGGACTTGCAGGTCGCTGCCGTATCGAACGAAGAGCGGATAGACGAAGTCGTCAGGCCTCAACTCGGTCTCGCGCACCATGCGGCGCAAGGCGAGCGACAAGCGCAGACGACGCGGACGGACGTTTAAGCCAGCGATCGCGATCCTTTCACGTGACTCGGTTCTGACCTTAACCCCAGCCATATTAGCGAGCCTCTGTTACCAGGTCTCCCAGTGGACGACTTCGTCGAAGACGCGGCGGCCACCGGCTCTGAGCGGTTGCGCAGGCGCCGACGAGTCGGCGGGATAACCAAAGGAAATCACCAGGCGCGTTTGGAGACCGTCGGGGATGCCCAGGATTTTGGCTGCTGTTTCCGGCTCGTATATGGTGCCGAGGCAGGAGCCGATACCGATTTCAGTCGCGGCCAGCTGCATATACGCGGCGCTTTGGCCGGAATCAAAGAAATGCCAGAGCGTGCGCTCGTTTTGTGTTGGCACGACGATGACGACGCAGAGCGCGCAACCGGCGACATGCCCCATGCCGGCGCCGGTCGTCGCCAGCTTCGCCAGGCGCGCCTTGTCCCGCACGGCGATGAAATGCCAAGGCTGGCTGTTCTTGGAGCTCTGCGAGCGTCTACCGGCGTTTAGGATGCGGTCGATATGGTCGTCAGTCAGCGGCTCGGCGCGGAATTCGCGTAAGGCTCTCTTCGTTTGAATAGCGTCCCAGACGTGCATATCAGTCCTTTCTTGCGCGGCGCGCGTTGGTCAGTCATCCACTTTGACGGCGGCGATGACATCCGAGTCGGCAACGGCGCCCACCGTACGTATCTCGTGACGCAGCATATCATTGATCTCGGCTTCGTAGGCGACCTGCGCTTCGACATCGGCCTCCAAGGCGAACTCGATCATCACTTCGGCGACAGACTTTTTCACCGTGCGGCTGATAATCTCCTCAAGTTCGCTAACCGTTAGCTCGACGATGGTTCGATTGTCCATTGCGGTCGGGCCGGGCAGTCAATAATCGGCTGTCGCGGCCGGCTCCTTTCGTCTTGACATTAGAGAATTGTAACGCTGATTGCGCGAGCCCGCTCATGTCCGCGCCGACTCTTGCGTGATTCTGACGGACGGCGCGATTCACTTGTCTATACGCGTCCGGGGCGGAATCGTATCAGCGACTGTGCATAATGTACGATGGTAAAGCTGCGGTTGCATCAAGGCATTGGAGAAATAGCATATGCGTGGGTGACAGATTCGGGTTACCTACAAGTTCGCGCCTGTTTACCTTGCGGGCAGCCAACCCCACCCCCCGGCCCCCTCCCCGAGGCATCAGGGAGGTGGAGCCAGACTTCGCGGGATGCCAGGTATTTTGCTTGGGCGGCGGCTTCAGCGCTCGTGTGTCTACAATTTGCGCGCAAGCGGACGACGCACAGCCGCGCGTAAACACTGTGGGTCAGTCGCCCCTACAACCATCGAGTCGGCGGACGGTCGCTAGCGGCAGGTTAAGGAAGTAGCGAACCTTGCCGTTCGTATCAGTCTGTGTGAAACTGCCCTAAGTTGATCAAGAGTTCAGCGCAGCGGATATGCCTTTGATTTGGGCGGGCATCATCATGTTTGGCGGCAGCCTGGTGCAAGGCGCCATTGGATTCGCGCTGGGCATGATCGCGGTGCCGCTGCTGGTGGAAGCGGGTTTCAGTCTGTCGCAAGCGGTGGCGCTGACCACGCTTTCGATAGGCATCCAAGTCATGTTTGGCGCCTGGAAGCTGCGGGCGAACATACCTTGGGACGATGTCAAGCCAGCTGCCCTGGCGCGCTTTGTGACGGTGGCGCTTGGCGTCCTGCTGCTGCTAAACGTCGAGGCGATGGATACGGTCGCGGTCAAGCGGCTGGTTGGCTGTGGCGTGCTTCTGGGCGTCTTCGCGCGCGTCGTCGCTGGCAAACTGGTAGGGCGCGAATGGCCGAAGGCGGCTTCGATCGCTGCATTCAGCGTTAGCGGTTTCTTGCAGGGGCTGGTGGCGATGGGCGGTCCGCCGCTGGTGCTGTGGATGACGACGCGCGACTTTCGGGCGCAGGAGGCGCGCGCATTCACCATGACGCTCTTCCTCTTGAACACGCCGGTGCAGGTCGCGCTGCTATTCATCTTTTCGCAGACGATGAATCTTGAAATCATTCTAATGGCGCTTGTTATTGCGCCGCTTATCTACATCGGCACGATGATCGGCGTGCGAATCGGCGATGGATTCAGCAAACCGATGCTGAACCGGGCGGCCCTTGCCGTGCTGGCTGTGATTGGGTTGAATGCGATTCTTTAGCCGGGGATAGAAGTCGGGCACTCTGATAGGTGGGCGAACATTTCTTGCGCTTCGGTGGGTGAGCCACCGGCTCGCCCCTACAAAGTTACATTGCGAATCAGGAGCGTAAATGAGCGATTCATTACCGAGGCAGGCATTGGAATTCAGCGGCGAAGAAATGCGCGAAATCGGCTATCGGGTCATCGATATGCTGGTGGATTATCACCAAAGCCGGGCCGACCGACCGGTGGCGGAGAAGCTGGATCATACGGCGCTGGACGCGATTCTGCGCGAACCATTGCCGCGCGCGGGCATGCCCTGGCGCGAGGTCTTCGAGCAGTTCCAAAGACAGGTGGTGGAGTCGTCGAATCGGGTCGATCATCCGCGCTTCTTCGCCTACATCCCACTGGCCAACAACTTCGTCAGCGTAATGGCGGACGCGCTGGCGGCCGGTTACAACATTTTTAACGCCGTCTGGCTGCAGGGACCGGGCGCGGCGCAGATCGAGCGGCTGACGGTGGATTGGCTGCGGCAACTGTTTGGTCTGCCATCGGCGGCCGGCGGGACCTTCGTCAGTGGCGGCTCGGCGGCCAACTTGACGGCGCTGGCGGTGGCGCGCGAGATCCGGCTTCAGGGCGATACGGCCGGCTCGGTCGCCTACTGTTCCGACCAGATTCACTTTGCCGTCTCGCGCGGGATGCGGCTGCTGGGCTTCGCGCCCGAGCAGCTGCGCAAGCTACCCAGCGATGCGGGATTTCGCCTTTCAGTGGCGCGTTTGCGGCTGGCTGTCGCGGAAGATCGAGCGGCGGGCTTGCGTCCATTTTGTGTGATCGCCAGCGCGGGCACGACCAACACCGGCGCGGTAGATCCGCTGGATGAGCTGGCTGATTTCTGCGCGGGTGAAAAACTGTGGTTGCATGTCGATGGCGCTTATGGCGCGCCGGCTGTGCTGACGGAGCAAGGGGCGCGAGCGCTAAAGGGAATCGAGCGCGTCGATTCGCTGGCGCTGGATGCGCACAAGTGGCTGTTCCAGCCGATTGAATGCGGCGTCGTGCTGCTGCGGGATCGGCGCTGGCTGCCACGAACATTCAAGGAAACATCGGAAGTCTTGAAAGACGTGCAGAGCGAAGGCAAAGAACTCAACTTTATGTATCAGGGCATACAACTGACGCGGCAATTCCGAGCGCTGAAGCTGTGGATGAGCTTCAAAGTCTTCGGCTTGGACGCCATCAGCGAGGCAATTGTGGCCGGCTTCGAGAATGCGGCATTGGCTGAGCGGCTGCTGCGCGCGGAGGGCTGCTGGGAGATCGTGACTTCGGCGCAAATGGCGATCCTGACCTTCCGCTACCGGCCGGCGAATCGCGACACGGCGCTGGCGAGCCGGGTGACGCATGATCTCGTCGGGCGGCTGCTGGACGATGGCTTCGCCTTCGCATCGGGAACGCAATTGCGCGGCCAGTCGGTCATGCGCATGTGCTGCAATAACCCGCGGACGACGCCGAAAGATCTGGAGCGCACAATTCAACTGATGACGCGGCTGGCGGCGCAGTTGGAAGCGGAGCTCAATGGCGCTGTTTTCAGCTAGTCGCGTTTGCTGGGCTGCGATTTGAAATTGGGCAGAGACAAGAAATGATGATACCATTCATGAGATATTAATTTGCTAGTAAAAATTGCTAAGGAATAAGCATGAGAAGCACGAACCCCCGCGACCAACTGAAGCTGGACGCTGATGAAATGCGCGAAATGGGCTACCGCATTATCGACATGCTGGTGGATTATACGGGAGCGCAATCGCAGTTTCCGGTGACGCGAGCGCTTGATCATGCGACATTCGAGGAGATTTTGACCGAGCCGCTTCCGGAGGCGGGGGCGGATTGGCGAGACGTATTGGAACAATTCGAGCGACAGGTGCTGACGACCATCGACCATCTGGATCATCCGCGCTTCTTCGCCTACATTCCGTCCTCCAGCAATTTTGTCGGCGCGATGGCGGACACGCTGGCGTCCGGCTACAACATCTTCAACGCCTTGTATCCGCTGGGGACGGGAGCGGCGATAGTCGAGAGGGCGTGCATCGGCTGGCTGCGCAAGCTCTGCGGAATGCCGGAAGATGCAGGCGGCATATTTGTCAGCGGCGGCGCCGTGGCCAATCTGACCGGCTTGGCGGTGGCGCGGCATGTCCAATTGAACGGCGATATGAGCGATGCGGTCGCCTATTGTTCGGATCAGACGCATTTCGTCATCTCGCGCGGGCTACGGATCCTCGGCTTTGAGCCGGATCAACAGCGCGAAATCCCGTCCGACGCCAACTTTCGCCTCCCGGTGGCCGAGCTTGAGCGGGCGATTGCGGAAGACCGGGCCGCTGGCAAGCGACCATTCTGTGTGGCGGCGACAGCAGGCACGACCAATACCGGCGCGGTCGACCCGTTGAATGACCTGGCCGATCTGTGCGAGCGCGAGGGTCTATGGCTGCATGTTGATGGCGCCTATGGCGCGTCCGCCTGCTTAACCCGATATCGAAGTCAGTTGTTGTCGGGCATTGAACGCGCGCATTCGCTGACCTGGGACGCGCATAAATGGATGTTTCAGCCGGTCGAGTGCAGCGCAGTGCTGGTGCGCGATCGCCATTGGCTGAGTGAAACCTTCAAAGATACAGCGCACTTCCTCTCAGATGCCGAAGCGCACAGTAAAGACGAGGTCGGTGAAGAGATGAACTTCATGTATCAGGGCATACAGCTGACGCGATATTTTCGCGCGCTGAAATTCTGGATGAGCATGAAAGTGTTCGGCTTGGCGGCTGTGCGGCGAGCGATTGAGCGCGGTCTTGAACTGGCGGAATTGGCCGAATCGCTTTTGCGTAAGGCGGGCCAATGGACGATCGTCACGCCTGCGCAAATGGCGATCGTGACCTTCCGCTACAAACCGGATAATGGTGATGAAATGCTGGCAGACCGAGTCACGGACGAGCTGCAAAGCGCCATGGCCGCCAATGGATTTGCCTTCGCATCGACCACCAAGCTGAATGGAGAGACGGTCATGCGTCTGGTCACGAACAATCCGCGCACGACAGCTTCCGATCTGCGTCAGACAGTTCAGATTATGGGGCGGTTGGCCATAGATTTGGAGCGGCAACTCAAGGACGCGCCGCCACAGGCTGGCTGAGCCATCGACCACGCCATCCTCTTTACAGGCTGTACAGTGGAATCTAAGTTGCTAGAATAGCGACAATTCCGGCAATCAATCTCGCTACTCACGAGCTCAGGAATCGAACATTGGATTACGGTCTGCTGGCGTTTTCCCTCGCGGCATTCGCATTCACTGCATTGGCGGCATTTCAGATTGGGAGATTTTCGACGCGTTTTCATTTGCCGTTGATCAGCGGTTACTTGCTGGCCGGCATCGTGGCGGGTCCCTTCATTTTGCGTTTCATGGATATGGCGAGCGTAGAGAGTCTGCGTTTTCTCGACGAGGTTTCGCTGGCTTTCATCGCCTTCGCCGCTGGCAGCGAGATGGCGCTCGACGAACTGCGGGGGCGCTATCGGAGCATCGGCTGGAATACATTGACGCAAATCGCCGCTATCTACCTACTTTGCGGCGCCGCGGTTTTCCTGCTGGCCGACGCCATCCCTTTCATGCAAGGGTTATCGACTGGGGGCCGTTTGGCCGCGTCTTTGCTGGCGGGCACCATTCTGGCGGCGCGGTCGCCGTCGTCGGCGATCGCCATCATCAACGAACTGCGCGCGCGCGGTCCGTTTGTAAAAGGGGTGCTGGGCGTCACGCTGGTAAAAGACGTGCTAATTGTTGCGCTGTTCGCTGTGAGCACGTCGATCGCGGCGACCTTGCTGAATGATCACCACTTTGATCTGGGCTTCATCATCTTGGTCGTTTTCGAGATTCTGGCTTCTATTGGCTTCGGCATCCTGGTCGCGCAAGTGATGGCTCTGGTGCTGCGCAGCCATTGGGAAGACCGGGTGAAGATTCCGCTCATTTTGCTAATCGGCTACTTGGTCTTCGCCTTATCGGGCGAAATCCGGCAATTCAGCCATGAGAATCTCCCCGTCGACCTGCTATTCGAACCGCTGCTGATCTGCATGGTCGCCAGTTTCTGGATCACCAATCGCAGTCCGTACCGCAGCGAGTTGCGTCATCTGCTGCATCAGGTGGAGACGCCCATATTCGTTATCTTTTTCACTCTGATTGGACAGGCGCTGGATCTGAGCGTCTTGCAGGCGCTGCTGCCGGTGACGCTGGTGATATTCGCGGTGCGGCTGGCGGCATTGTTTGTAGGCGGTTATGTCGGCGGTACTCTGGCGGGGGATCCGCCGCGTTTCAATCGCTTGACCTGGATGGCTTATATTACGCAGGCTGGCGTTGGGCTTGGTTTGGCGAAGGAAGTCGCAATTGAGTTCCCGGAATTGGGCAATGATTTCGCCACGCTGATGGTGGCGGCGATTGTCTTGAGCCAATTGGCGGGACCGCCCTTCTTCAAATTCGCCATTCGGCTGGTGGGCGAATCGCATCTGCCCAAGGACATCGCCGACGATGAAATCCTCGATGTGGTCATCGTCGGCATCGAGAATCAGTCGCGGCAGTTGGCGGAACGGCTATTGGCGCACGGCTGGCGGGTCAAGCTGCTCGATATCGATCAGTCGCATGTGACTACGCTGACCGCGTCCGACGGCTTGCGGCATGAGCACTGGCTGCCGGAAATTACGGCCGAGCGCGTGCGGGAACTGATTGAACCCAAGACCGAAGCGGCGGTCACGCTGCTGCCTGATGACGCCGACAGCTTGAAACTCTGCCAGATCTTTTACGAGGAATTCGGCATCACGCGGCAGATCACGCGGCTGAACACTTTCAATCTCGTCGAGCAGTTCCGCGAATTGGGCGTGCACGTGCTGGATCCGGCGAATGCGATGGTGCATCTGCTGGATAACTTCGTGCGCGCGCCTCAGCTGGCGGCGATGGTCTTTGAAGACGATCCCGATCACGATGTGATACAGGTGACGATCACCGATCCGAGCGTGGACGGCTTGCACCTGCGCGAGTTGATCTTGCCTGATGATGTGCTGGTGATGGCGATCGCGCGGCGCGGGCATTCCATCGTGCCACATGGCTATACCAATCTGCACCTGGAGGACGAGGTCACGCTGATAGGTCCCACCGAAAGCCTGGAAGAAGTGGCATTGAAGCTGGGCTATTAGGTAAGATTCGCGCGCCCACGCTGGTCAAAGACTTACTATATTGGAACTAAGCCAGTCAGACGAAATCTGACTGGCACTTTCGGCAAGAGTGGGCGAGCCACCGGCTCGCCCGTACAGAACTCTATTGATGTTACGCTTTTTCGTTTGCTTTAGCTGTAGCAGCCGGGAGAAAGGGTGACACTATGAATCACTTGCCAGTGGCGATCATCGGCGGCGGACCGGTTGGATTGGCGGCGGCGGCGCATTTGCTTGAGCGCGGCGAAGGCACGATCCTCTTTGAAGCGGGCGAGCGCGTGGGCGCCAGCGTACTGGAATGGGGTCATGTGCGCATGTTTTCGCCCTGGGAATTCAACGTGGATTCGGCCAGCGTCCGCTTGCTCGAGAGCGCAGGCTGGAAGATGCCGCCGGCTGAGGAATTGCCGACCGGCGCCGAATGGGTCGAGCGCTATTTACAGCCGCTGGCGGAAAACCCGGCGATGCGCGACGTGATTCGCACGGGTACGCGCGTAATCCACATCAGCCGGCGCAATCACGACAAGATGAAAGATGCCGGTCGCGAGATGGCGCCCTTTCAACTGCATACGGTTACGGCCGACGGTCGCGATGAAGTCATTGAGGCGCGCGCCGTCATTGACGCTTCGGGCACTTGGCGCCGACCGAACCCGCTGGGGGCCAACGGCCTGCCGGCGATTGGCGAAACGAGTTTGCGCGGGCGACTGGTCTATGGCATACCCGATGTGCTTGGAAGCGAGCGCGAACGCTTTGGAGATCGACGCGTGATGGTTGTCGGCAGCGGCCACTCGGCGATCAACGGGTTGCTCGATCTGATCCAATTGCGCGAGGAGCGGCCGGGGACGGAAATCATCTGGGTCATGCGCGGGGACAACTTGCGCAAGGTTTATGGCGGCGGCGAGGACGATGCCTTGCCGGCCCGCGGTCGACTGGGCACCCGCATCCGGGCGGCGGTCGAAGCGGGCGCGCTCGAGATTCTGGCGCCATTCGCCCTGCGGGAAGTGGTGGAGATGGGCGCCGGTCTCTGTGTTTGCGGCGATCTGGATGGCCGGATGCAAGGCTATAACGCCGACGAGGTCATCGTCTGTACGGGCGCGCGACCCGACCTGGCGATGCTGCGCGAATTGCGGCTGGATCTGGATCCCGCGGTGGAAGCGGCGCGCAGCCTGGCGCCGCTAATCGACCCGAACTTGCATAGCTGCGGGACGGTGAGACCGCATGGCGAAGCCGAGCTACGCCAGCCGGAGCCGGACTTTTACATTGTCGGCATGAAGAGTTACGGGCGAGCGCCGACCTTCCTGGCGGCGACCGGCTACGAGCAGGTCCGCTCGGTGGCGGCGGCGCTTTGCGGCGATTGGGTAGCGGCGCGCGCTGTTAGGCTGAACCTGCCGGCGACAGGCGTTTGCGTCACGGATTACGCGGCTGATGAAGTCTGCTGCAGCCCGGCGGAAGCGGCGCAACCCGCTCTGCTTGCAATTGACGCGATACCTGTCGTGGGTGGTGATTCGCTGCTGGCGCCAGCTCAGTTGCAACGCTGCTGCTGACCGGCTTCGTCTACAGGTAAAACTTGCAAATGAGGGCGATTGTTGGTCAGTATCGGCGGTCAGTGTCTACGCGACCTGCACGACCCAAGTATCGCCCTTACAGGTTTCCAAATGGGAGAGCGAAAGGAAAGGGGGTGGGCGATGGCACATCCGCTGGTGGAGCAGTTGCGATTCACGCGCGGCGAATTCCTGCGCTGCCTCGAAGGCTTGAGCTTGCAGGACGCTTACGCGCGGCAGGGACAGATGAATTGCATTAGTTGGACGATTGGGCATCTGGCCGACCATGAGAATCGAACCTTCGTCTTTCTGGCGCAGGGGCTGGTTGTTCAGCCGGAGCTGCGCAAGATCTGCTCGTTTGGCTGCCCGCCGTCGACGCCCAAACTGGACGATATGTGGGACGCCTGGCGCGAGGTGACGGCGCGCGCGGATATCTTCCTGGATACGCTGGACACGGAAAAGCTGCAAGAGCATCTCCAATGGAAAGGCGAAGCGCTGGACGAGTCGATCGGCACGATGCTGCAGCGGGTCATCTACCACTACTGGTATCACTTGGGCGAGGCGCATGCGGCGCGACAGATCATGGGCACGCGCAATCTGCCCGAGTTTGTGGGCAGCATGGACGACCTGCCCTATCGTCCCCATTGACGAGTCATGTCCCTCCCGCGCATCGGCATCACGACAAGCTTGGAGGACGGGCGGCAGACGCTCGATCGGCTGTATGTACTCGCGGTGGATCGGGCTGGGGGCTTGCCCGTCATCGTGCCGACCTTGGAATCGGCCGAGGCAGCGAGAAGTTTCGCGGCGTTGCTCGATGGGTTGATTATCACGGGCGGACCGGGCATCACCCGCGGGCTGATCGGCGCGCTGCCGGACGATTTGCCCGCGGTGGACAAAGTGCGCGATCTCAGCGATGAGCTGATTTACCGGGCGATGGCGGATCGGCCTTTCCTCGGCATCTGCTACGGCATGCAGTTCGCCAATGCCATGGCCGGCGGGACGATTTATGGCGATGTGCAGCGTAAATGCGCGACTGCCGTTCATAGCGCCGAGCGCGGCGGCCGCGAACACGAGATTCAAATTGAGCCGGGCAGTCGCTTGGCGGCGATTCTGAGCGTCGAGCGGCTGCGCGCCAATTCGCATCACATTCAGGCGGTGGCGGCTCTGGGCGCGGGACTGCGAGCGACGGCGTGGGCGGCTGATGGTGTTGTCGAGGCGATGGAGTCGGCCGATGGGCGCGTCTTGGGGGCGCAGTTTCATCCGGAGCGGATGCGTGAGCGAGGGCAGCCCCTGTTTGAGGATCTGATACGGCGGGCGCGGGCCTTTAGAGCAACCCAATCAGGCGGGTCAGCAGATCGCGTTTGATGTAGCCATTCCGTTCATACCAGTCAAACGTGTCTTTCAAGCTGGTCTCGATATCGATGCTTGGCGTGAAGATTTCGCGCTGCGCCTTGGCGCCGTCGAAGTAGACGTGGGCGCTTCCGAGCCGCGTCTGATTCGCGTCCATCGGCGTCTGGAAGCCCAGCGCCCGCAGCAATTCGATGCAACGGGCGGTGGGCTCAAGCAGCCAGTCGGGCATGAAAAAGGCCGGCGCGCGCACGCCACAGGCAGCTGCGATCAGTCCAAACCACTCGCGATAAGACAGATTGGCGCTATTGAGAATATAACGCTCGCCGCTGCGGCCGCGCTCGACTGCGTTGACATGGGCGCGCGCCACATCGCGCACATCAATGACGGCCAAGCCGCCGGAAGACAAGGGCGTCAGCCATTGCCAGCGAGCGGTCTCGATGACGAAGCTGCCGGAGATGGCGTTGAGGTCGCCCGGCCCGATGATAACCGTCGGGTTTAGCGTGACGATATCCATGCCGTCGGCGACGAATTCGGCGACGATTTCTTCCGCTTTGACCTTGCTAAAGGCGTACCAGAAGCGCTCAGGCGGCAGATTGAAGGCGACGCTTTCGTCGGCGGGAGCGTCACCGGGGCAGATGCCGATGGTCGAGGCGCTGCTGGTAAAGATGACGCGGCCGACACCGGCGGAACGGGCCGCGGTCAGCAGATTGCGCGTCCCGTGCACGTTGATACGCCATAGAGCGTCGCGGTCGTCATCTTTCCAGTAATCTGCTTTGGCGGCGACATGGAAGACGACATCGCAATCGGCGCAGGCGGCTTCCAGGATAGCGATATCGTCAAGATCGCCAGCGATGGCTTCGTAGTCCAGGTCCCCCAGAGCGCTAAATTTCTTCTCGGAGCGGTAGAGTGCGCGTACGCTGCAGCCGCGCTCGATGAGCAGGCGCGTCAGGTGCGAGCCGACAAAGCCGGTGGCGCCGGTGACGAGAGCTTTCATGCGGAATCCCTACGTCCAATCGCTTCAAAACATATTTTGCCACAGAGACTCCGAGGACACAGAAGCAATACCAATAAAGAAATGCGGCAATACCATGGGTTACTGTAGGGGCGACACGGTGTGTCGCCCAAAATATGCACGATAACAGCGGTGGGCGATTCACAGAATCGCCCCTACAACATTCCATTATTTCGTCGCACTGCTTCCTTGGAATCGCTCTGTTCCGGGAGGAAACAGGTTATCGCCCTTACAAAATGATCATGCCCAGCTGGGTGGCGCGGACGACCGCTTCCGTGCGGCTTTGCGCCCCCAGCTTGGTCATGATCGCGTTGACGTGGAACTTGACCGTATGCTGGGTGATGCCCAGTTCCTGGGCGATGGCGCGGTTGGTGAGCCCGCGCGCCAATAGCTGCAGCACCTCATTTTCACGCGCGGTTAAGGGCTCCGATGGCGGCGGGTAATCGTCGCGCGCTGGCGAAAGCAGAAGGTCGGTCAAGCGCGGATCGATCGCTGTTAGCCCCTGCTCCAAGGCCGTCAGCGCGGCGGCGATCGCATCAGGATCGCTGTCGTTCAGCAAGAGGGCAAAGCGCGGGAAGGCGCGCAAAGTAGCCAGCAGGCTCCCCAAGGGGGCGTCGGCCGCCTCGGCGATCAATGCCAGGACCGGAATATCCTTGTCGATTCCATAAAGACGCTCGCGCATGGCCTCGGTCTCCCAGCCGAAATCAATGACCAGGACATCGGGCTCCATGCGATCCATATCTCGCCCCAAATCGTCGCCGTCAACCTGCCCCAGCACGAAGCAGCCGCGCTCTTCCAGCAAGGCAGTCAAGCCGGCTCGGCTCAAGTGGCTGGCGGCGACGATAAGCAATTGCGCTTCTGAAATGGCTGTTGTATTTCTGGACATCTCTGGCAGCGACCCGGCCCGATTCGCGGTCGAGAGTGGCTCTGGCGGGCATCCCGCGGACCCAGTCTGGGTTGGCGCGGCCGCTGATACAACCCTATACGCGGGGTTTCGCACTTCGGTGTCAATCTTGTTATAATGTGCGCCGAACTGGTTTTTTTCGATTTCAAATGCCGAGTCCATCCCGCGGCATTGTGAATAGAGGAGGTTGGTTGTGGTTGAGGTACATGTCATGGGGCGTGATAGCCATGTGGCCAATACGCTGGATCTGCTGACGGCTGTGTTTGAGAATTATCCTGGTCGCGATTTCGCCATTCGGCTGTGGGACGGCACCGTGTGGGAACCGCGCAACGCGACCGGCGCTCAATTCACCATCGTGCTCAACGGACCGTCGGCGCTGCGGCGCATGTTCTTCCCGCCGACGGAGCGCAAGCTGGGCGAAGCGTATATGTTCGGCGATTTTGAGATTGAAGGAGAGCTCTACGCGGCGATCGATTTGGCGCGCTATCTGTGGGAGGGCTGGAGCTGGTCGGATACGCTGCGTTTCGCGCCCAAGCTGCTGCGCCTGCCCGCGCGCGATGCTGGCAGCAATAATCAGATCGCCCATCTATCGGGCGCCAAGCATTCGGTCAACCGCGATATGCAGGCGATTCAATATCACTACGATGTCTCCAACGAGTTTTATCAACTGTGGCTCGATGACAAGATGGTATATTCCTGCGCCTATTTCAAGGATCCCGACGAGAGCATAGATACAGCGCAGAGCCGCAAGCTGGATTACATCTGTCGCAAGCTGCGGCTGGAGCCGGGCGATCGACTGCTCGATATCGGCTGCGGCTGGGGCGCGCTGATCATGCACGCGGCACAGCATTACGGCGTCGAGGCGCTGGGCATCACCCTGAGCGAAAAGCAGCTGGCGCTGGCGAACGAGCGCATTGAAGCGGCCGAACTGTCGGATCGCTGCCGGGCGGAACTGCTGGATTATCGCAATGTGGACGAGAGCCGGCCCTTCGACAAGGTCGTCAGCGTCGGTATGGTCGAGCATGTCGGGCGCGAGAATCTGGCGGTGTACTTTGAAAAAGCTTTCCGGCTATTGAAGCATGGCGGCGTGTTTCTGAATCACGGCATCACCTTGTTCCAGGCGCCGAAAATCCCGCAATACCAAGCCAAGGACTCCTTCGTGCAGCAATACATCTTCCCCGATGGGGACAGCCAGCATATCGCCTACGTGCTTGATGTCGCGGCGAAGGCCGGCTTTGAAGTACGCGATGTGGAAAGCCTGCGCGAGCATTACGCGCTGACGCTGAAGAATTGGCTGGCGCGTTACGAGGCCCATCAAGAGACGATTCTGGAGATGCTGGGGCCGGTCGGTTATCGGCGTTGGCGAATTTACCTGGCGGGGGCGCGCTGGGTCTTCGAATCGGGCTACAACTCGATTCATCAGGCGCTGCTCTACAAGACGGTGGACGGCAAGGGCGCGGCTGGCTACCTGCCTCTCAATCGCGATGATTGGTACTTGGGCGCATCCGACAATTGAATTCGTGAGATGTACTGCAAAAGATTGGTTTGCCGCGAGCGAGATCAGGATAGGCACGCGGGCGACCTGGTAGGTCGCCCCTACATTTTCAAATAGTTTGTGGCTGGTCAAGTAATCAAATTAAGTATTGACAACGAATTTGCCAACTAAGAAATCACCAAGGAAATAGAAGCTATTGTAGGTGCGATCCTGTGGGCCGCCTGCTTTTCCCGTGCACTGCCACTCACTGTTTCGAAGTTTCGCTTTGAACGAATGCTCTATGGGTTAAACTAGGCGCGGCTGCCGGTCCGCCAGGATTTCAACCCCTCCCCCAGCCCCTCTCCGAAGCATCAAGGAGGGGAGATTGTTCGCATTCTTGGAGATCGCGAAAGCCACTGGGCTCTCGACACTCAGGCAACTAGCAAGTTAAACGAGGCGCGGCTGCCGGTCCGACAGGTAGACTTCGCTGATCGCCAGTTCGTGGCGCTCGCGGATGAGGAAATAGCTGACGCGATCGTAGCCGGCGTCGCGCAGATTATCGAGCGCTTTGTCAAAACCGGCGCCGACGCGATAAGCGTCGTGCGAATCCGAACCGAGCACCACCGGTATTTCCCGCAGCGCCATCTCCGTCAGCATCACCATCCCCGGATTCATCTCGGGATATGACTTGTTAAGACCGCTGGTATTCAACTCCATGGCGATGCCGGCCGCCGCGATGCGATCCAAAACGCGCCTTATGGTATCCAGATGGTCGGCGACATCATATTGCTTGGGGTGGGCGATCTTGACGATATCGGGATGGCTGAGGCAATCGTATAGCCCGGTCTCGGCCGCCTTCGCCAGATTTTCGAAGTAGCTCTTCTCGTATTCCAAGCGCGTTGCCCCGTCCAGGTAGCGGGCTTTGAATTCCTTGGTCAAGGCATGGACCGAACCGAGGATATAGCTGAAGTCGGCTCGGCTGTGGACATCGGCAATCCAGCCTTCCATGCCGGGAAAATAATCGCTTTCCAGCCCCAGGCGGACATCGACGCGCCCGGCGAATTCTTCGCGCGTCCGCTCGACCATGTCGACATATTGCGGCAGCTGGGCAAGCGTCATGCGCAAACCGGCGTCCCAACCGTCGGGCATGGGGCTGTGGCAGGTGAAGGTGATGCCGCGCAATCCCTTCTGCTCTGCGCGATCGGCGTAGGCGCTTAGCGGTCCGCGGGCATGTTTACAGAGAGGCGTGTGCATGTGCGAGTCGTACAAGTTGGGTGGGTCAGGCATGGCTTCTCCTGGCTGGGCGATGACGCGGTTTATTGTGGTGGACACGCGGGGAGATGTCTACTGTTGGTTCAAGTTGAGGGCGAAACCGACGGCTGGGCTGCGCGAAACCTACTGTAACCTACGCTGCATCCGCGATATTCCCACGCTGGCAACGTGCGCACCATCTATCGCCTAGAATTCGAGCGGTACGACATTGTAAAGGAAAACTCTGATGAAACTGTTTCTTAGGCTACTGACCGCTCTTCCACTTCTTCTGTTCGCCATCAATGCGTCGACCACATTTGCATGCCAGGGACCAGCCCCCTATGACTACGCGAATATGCCAAAGATGGATCTCTGGGTACGTGCGACTGTGATGGATGTCGACGACCGCGGATTCAGCGCCATTCTGAAGGTACACGATTACTACAAAGGCGCGGGACCTGAGTGGCTGGCGGTGGTTCGCTATCCGGTTGGCTTGCAGACCGCCCGCCGCGTAAGAGGTTATCCCACCTCTCCCTGCCTCTACGCTGGTTACGGCACACGCTTACGTCTTGGGCGAGACGGTTACTACGGGCTATCGAGCAATGGCGACGGCACCTTCACCGACCAGCTTTACAATGCGGCGCACTACTTCTTTGTCGACGGAAAAATGGAGGGCGACTACTACGTCGACGATCCCGACGGATATATGGAACTAATCTTCCTGACGG
>JAPOWK010000131.1 GCA_026707665.1 Chloroflexota bacterium | reverse complement strand
CTGAGATCGCCGGCGACCGATAGGAATTCAAGGTAGCCACCATAAGATTCCAACTGGCGCCGATCGACGGCTGGCGAAAGCTTCACGCAGATTTCGTCTGCAACCCAGTCCCTCACCAGCGAGAGTGGCGGCATATAACGCTCGACACCGCGAATGCGTCTGCCCTGCTCATCTCGGCGCGCCGGATCAAAGAAGATGCAATCGTAGCCGGTGGGAATCGACGCCCTGACGTCCGCGACTTCAAAGCGGGCGTCGAGATTCATCACCTCGGCGTTATGGCGGGCGATGGCGATTCGCACGGGGTCGATATCCAAGCCCAGCGCTTGCCCCCCGGCGGCGGCGAACGCGAGCGCGTCCGAACCGATGCCGCAGCATAGATCGAGCAGGGAGCGGGCGCCGAATAGCCGCGCGCGATATCGACGCGCCGCTGGCTGGCTGGCTTGCTGCAAGGCGTCATCGGTGAAGAGCATAGACGAACCATAAAGCGGGAACTTTGTTTTCGCCTTTTCCCGCAGCTGAAGCGTCTGCAGTACGGCGGACGCTTGTCTCGGCTTCAGGCACGCGCGCAGGCGAGTGAGGATCCCTAGTGTGCTCGCTTCGATTAGGTCGCTATTGGCGTAGGCGGCCAGTAGGTCGCGAGCGCGATCACCACGCAGAAACTCGATGTCTTCAAGGGTCAGCGCCATTGGCAGGCAGCTATTCGTCCGGCGCTTCCGCCAGCGCGGGGTCAATATCGATGAAGGTTAGCTGTTGGCCGCAGAGTGAATCCAGCATCGGATTCAAGATGATGTCCCATTCCCATGCGCGCGCCTGCTCCACACTGAATTTGCCGACCTTGTTGATATCGCTGATGATGCCGGCGAGGACGGCCGGCTGCATAAAACCCACGGCTTTGGGCAAACTGCTGAAGCCGAGCAAGATGGCTGTCGACTGGCGGCGAATGGCGGCAGCGCGCCAAGCGATCTTTTCGCCTCGCGCCAGCTTCCAGACGGGCTTGTTGGGATGCTGCTGAATCAGCAGATGGATGTAGCGGCCGCTGAATTGAGCCAGATCAAGCGCGTCGCCATCGGCGCGGGCGACAGACTGGATGCGCGCCTTGGTATCGGCGCTAGCATGAGGCTTCTCACCACGGATCAAGACACCGAGTTGGTCCAGCGCCGGCTCGATCAAAATGCGGACAAAGCCTTGATCTTGCAGGCGGCGCCAGTGCGACTCGCTAGCCGCGCCGCGCGGTTGCAGCGCGATGAGCCGGCCGCCTTGTCGCAACGCTCTCAGGCAGGATTTCAGTTGGGATCGGCTCAGGTCCAGGTCGTAGGCGAGCACGGCATCAAAGGCAGCTTGCTTGACGCCTCGCTCCGCGAGTTCACTTGCGGGGATATGGCAAATTTGGAGGTCTTCGCGTGATTGCGCCAGGAAGCGGCCCGATTGGCCGTCGAGATCGAGCAGACGCAAGGTTGAGCTGCTGGGCGGCAAATGCTTCGCCATGACGGCGACAAAGTGGCGCCGCAAGCGCGAGGCATCCATCAACTGTTGCTCGCCGCCACCTTGGTCAACTGCATGAATTCGTCCCATTCTTCGCGAAAGAAGTGCAGCGTGACCGCGCCCAATTCGACATGATAGGTGACTTCGCTGTCCGGTTCGGTGACCTCCCAGACCAGGTAATTTTCGGTCTCGGCGATGGCGCGGCTGGGCGAGTCACTTTTGTCGGGCATGGGGGGAGGCCTCCGCGGAATAGGGTTCGTACAGGCAAGGAAATGCGCAGCAACGCTTAGGCGGCGCGCTCAGAGCCGCGCATTGTCAAGCGCCTAGTTGCGCCGGTCGCCACCAAGGCGATCGCCGCCACGTCCGCCATCACGCCGATTGCCACCATCGCGCCGTCCACCGCGACGGTCGCCCCCGCCGCGGCGCGGTCCACCACGGCTGCCGGCGGCGTCTCGGCGTTTCGCTTCTTCGACATCCCAGCCTTCGAGCACGGCTTGGCGGCTCAAGCGCACACGGCCCGTGCCATCGATATTGATGACCATAACCATAATCTCGTCGCCGACGCTGACCTCTTCCTCGACGCTTTTGACGTGGTAATCGGCTAGCTGCGAGACGTGAACCATACCCTCGGTGCCGGGCAGAAACTCGACAAAGGCGCCGTAATTCTCGACACGCTTCACGGTGCCGGTATAGATGGTGCCCACTTCCGGTTCCTCGACCATGGCTTTGATCTTTTCCAGCGCCAGATCCACTTCAGCGCCGGATTCGCCAGCAACGTATACCAGACCGTCTTCCTGGATATCAACCTTGACCTGGTGTTCGTCTTGCAGGGCACGCACGTTTTTGCCGCCGGGGCCGATAACGGCGCCGATCTTGTCGACAGCGATCTTGACCGATTCCATGCGCGGCGCGAAGTCGCTCATGGAGTCGCGCGGCACGTCGATGGTGGAACGCATTACATCAAGAATTTGCAGGCGGGCGTCTTTCGCCTGGGCGAGCGCCTGGCGCATGATATCGCGCGTCACGCCGGAAATCTTGATATCCATTTGCAGGGCAGTAATGCCAGCGACCGTGCCCGCCACCTTGAAATCCATATCGCCGAGATGATCTTCCATCCCCTGGATATCAGTCAATACCGCGACTTTGTCGCCTTCTTTGATCAATCCCATGGCGATACCGCCGACGGGGTTCTTAATCGGGACGCCGGCATCCATCAGCGCGAGCGTGCTGCCGCAGACGCTGGCCATCGAAGTGCTGCCGTTGGAGCTCATCACTTCGCTGACGAGGCGCAGCACGTAGGGGAACTCTTCTTCGGACGGAATCATGGACACGAGCGCTTTTTCCGCCAGAGCGCCGTGGCCGACTTCGCGCCGGCGCGGACCGCGCATGGGATATGTCTCACCCGTGCTATATGGCGGGAAGTTATAGTGATGCATATAGCGTTTGTCGTCTTCGGGGCTCAAGCCGTCCAGAAATTGCGAATCACGCGGCGTGCCAAGCGTCGCGATCGTCAGCACTTGCGTTTCGCCACGAATGAACATGCCGGAGCCATGCACGCGCGGCACCAGATTGACATCGGCGGCCAGTTCGCGCATGCAGCTGTATTCGCGGCCATCGGGGCGGACGCCATCGTTGACGATGCGCTGGCGCACCACATTTTTCATCACCTGGTCGTAAGCGCGATCGACATATTTCATATCGACCTTGGAGTCTTCGTCAGCGGTCGCTGCATTTCTGACTTCGTATTCTTCGAGCAGCGCGGCTTGAATCTGCTGCAGGGGTTCGCGGCGTTCGCCCCGGTCCACATGCGCGATCATCACCTCGCGGATCGGTCCCTCGACCTTGGCGTTGACTTCGGCGAGCAGCGTCTCATCAAGGTCATCGGTTGAGGGCTCGTTCTTCTCTTTGCCAATTTCGGAACGAATCTGATGTTGCAGCGCGATGATTTCCTGCACCGAATCGTGCGCCATGAACAGCGCCTCGAGCATGGTCTCTTCATCAACCTGATCGGCGTTGCATTCGACCATGTTGATCGCGTCGGCTGTGCCCGATACGCGCAGGTCCAGCGCGCTTGCCGCCATCTCGCTATAGGTCGGGTTGACGGTCAGATCGCCATCGACCAGCCCGATGCGGGCGCCAGCGACGGGGCCATTCCAGGGGATGTCCGAGATCGTGAGCGCGGTGCTGGCGGCGATGATGCCGAGCATGTCGACGTGATGCTCTTTGTCATGCGACAAGGACATCAAAATCACCTGCACCTCGTTGCGCATATTCTTGGGGAAGAGCGGACGCAGCGTCCGGTCTATGACGCGCGAGGTTAGGATCGCGCCTTCGGAGGGCCGGCCTTCCCGCCGGAAAAAGCCGCCCGGCACACGGCCGCCGGCGTACATCTTTTCTTCGTAGTCGACGCTCAGCGGGAAGAAATCCAAGTGCGCGCGCGGCGAGCCCATCGTCGTGGAACAGAACAGCATGGTGTCGCCCATACGGATGGTTACCGCGCCGCCCGCTTGCTGGGCAAAACGGCCAGTCTCGATGATGATTTCTTTTCCACCGACCAAGCCCCGATATTCACGTATATCCAATGTCATTGCCTTCTCCATCTTGTCGAAGCGCGTCTCGATGGCAGCCTCGATACAGCAGTCAGCGAATCAAGCGCTGACGCCAATTAACAGCCGCCACAATTGACGCGCTTTATTTCCTTCGAGATTTGCCTGTCGGCATATTCCAGGGCGCCAGGCATGCCAATTTCTAACAGGGACTCGGGCGCCCGACCGCCCCCCGAATATCGCCACTAGCGGCGCAAGCCGAGGCGCTGCAGCAGGTCATAATAGACTGCCGGCTTTTTTCGCGCGATGTACTTCAGGTGGCGCCGCCGTTGACCGACCAACTTGAGCAGCCCGCGACGCGAGTGCTCGTCGTGGCTGTGCACTTTCAGGTGTTCGGTCAACTGCGTGATTCTAGCGGTGAGCAGCGCAATCTGTACTTCCGGCGAACCGGTGTCGCCATCTTCGCGGGCGTAGTCGTTGATAATTTGGTTCTTCGTTGCTTTATCCAATGGCATGGTTTCCGTCCCTTCTAAAGCCACCGGGCAGGCAGGATCGGTTGCCTGTCGGTCAATACAATGCGCTGATTCTATCAGTTCAAACCATCGCGGGCAATCCCAAGCTACCCCTTGGCTTCGGCGACTTCACCGACATCATCGTTGGCGACCAGCTTGACGGTGTGATGCGTGCGGAAGAGGCTGAATTGATCGGCGCGCCCGGGCAAGGCGTTCAGCACATTCTCAATTTTCATTATGGAGATCCACAAGGGAATGTCCCATTGTCCCTTGAGATGCTGCGCAATATTGGCCTCGGAGATGGTCACATTCGCTCGGTACATCTGCAGCAGCACGCGGATGAATTCATCCCGTTCCGCCAATATGACGGCGACGAAGGGGTAGGTTTCGTCCAGTTCGATGCCCTTGGTGTTATATTCGCTCCGCGGGTTTGGATACTCGTTTACCGTCACCATATTGTTGACCAGTAAGTACTCGACCGCGTGTTGGAAAACGACGCCGCTATCGAATTCGCGCAGACGCCGATGCAAGCTGCCCAAAGGGCACCAGGCGAAATTGCGGAAGCTGGTGAATTGCTGGACGCTTACGACGATTCGCGTCACCATGCGCGCCACTTCGGCGTCGGTTTCGTACAGCGAATGCGGTGGCAAGCCCTGCCACTCTTGCGAAGAGAAATCATCGGCGCCGGTCTGTTCGGCAACGCTCTGCGCCAAGGGGTGTTCGCTGACCGCCGGCAGCCGAATGACCGGCACCAAGTCATCCGGATTGTGGCGATGGGGCACGAGGTCTCGCTGAAGCACCCCTTCGCGCACGAGACAATCGATCCAGTGCGAGCGCCACTGGTCGCTTTCATTCATGCCGGGCCGGTCGAGGTCGCGTTCCATCGCCAAGCCCTTCAGAAGGAAGCCATAATTTACGTATTCCCAGTTGCGAGAAAGCAAGGTGTTGGCGACCCGCCGCACCATGCGATTGACGATGAGCAGAGTCTTATCCACCACTGGATGCTGGTGGTTCAATTCGATCACGCCCAAGGCGCTCTGCTGTTGCAAGACGCCCAGCGAAATCGCCTGTGATACCAAGTCATCGCCGCGTTCCGCCGAAATAACATCGCCGACTTCGATCAGTTGATCAATAAGCTCCTTGACGGTGACTGATTTTTCCGGGTGAGCGGTATTGAGCCGGAAGCACTGAATGATAACGCTTGACCATTGTGAGGGAACAAAGCTTTCCGTATGGGCTTCGGGTTCAACCGTGCTCAGCGACTGGTGGGTCTGCAGATCGGTGAAGTCATCGATGTATTCGAGTTGCAGCGACGGGTGGCTTTGCAGCAGGCGCCCGGTGCTGCCGCGCACGCCCCAGACAACAACCGTCCTGTTGCGCTGCAAGAGCGGATTGATCACATCATTGAAATCGCGATCGCCCGTCGCCAGGATAATGACGTCGCCAGCCTCGGGGTGCCCGGCATCGGTGAGCACATCGCGGGCGATGCGGATATCAGCGCTCTGTTTGCCCGGCAAGTGAAAGACGGGGTCGATATTCGCCATCATGAGTCGGGCCGGCGCATCGTCAGCCACTTCTCGCCCGGAAGAATCCACCAGCGGCGGCAAGGCGCCACGATGCCCCCAAGGCGCGTAAGCCGACATCTTGACGAGCTTGCCGTGGGCTTGCGCCTGCGAGACCAGGCGCTCAATCAGGTGATCAAGGTTGACCACAAATCCCTGCTCATTCAGGCTGATGGAGATATTCTCGAAGTCAATGTAGACCCAAACGTTTTTGCCCTTGATGCCATGCAAACCAACGAGTGGCTGGAAGATGACGTCGCGGGATACGCCAGCAGCGCGCACTGCGCTTTCATCGTCGCCCCAAACGCGGATACGCGCGTTACTGGTCACGTTGACGAGGTCGATCAGCGGCAGAAGATCGGCGCCGGTGGTAGCGAGAATCAGCTCCTCAATGGGACTCGGGTCAAGTTGAAATACGTCTTGCATCAGGCAATCGGGCAGGCATGATCGGTCGCGCACGTCAATAACCTGGTAACCGGCGCTGCGGAAAATCGCCTCGGGCTCCAAGGGCATGTTTTCGTCACGCAACTGGGAGCGCCAATCGGCAACGGCAACAGCCTTAAGGGACGTGGTGTCATACAAGCCGGCGACAAAGCCGGCGCTTCCGCGCAGAGCAACCGCCAGCTCATGAAGGTCTATGCCATTTTGCGCGGTGAACCTAAGCAGGTCGTCAACGTCGGCGATCAAATAAGCAGCCATGATTTAGTCCAAAAAAACCCAGCGGTCAGCCAAGGCGAACCATAGCTGGCGCTCAACTTGAAATATCCATGTGAAGGCATGGGTATCCAAAAAACGATATATGCTACGGCGTAAAGTCATAACATCGCTTATGAGAGATTAAGTAAAAAAACACCTGCCGCAAGCTGCGCCGCTCTGTGACGCCCATTTCAACCGCTCAACGGCAGCGATACGGTCGGCCGCGCTCACACCTGATTGCAAGCCTTGTTTTTGCGCAAGCAAGGCATTTACCATAAGTGTGACTCAAGCTGGCTAATACTTGCCTTCTCACTAAGTGACAGTTTTGAACGCGATATTACGTTCCGACATTCATTCTACGATAGAATTCTGATTGTGTCAATTTTCACAATAAATTAGTTTCTTAGAAATGTGTAAACAATCGACCCCTGACAGCAAAGGCGACCCTGCCGCGCGACGCGCTTGGGCAAGAGCCGACACCACGCCCGAGACAATATACAAGCCCGCGACTTAATATGCTTTGGCGAATAGCGCGACCCTCTTCGACGTCCGACCGGAATAAACGCATTCGCCTTTTGCATCGGGCTGCTCAAAGGGGAAGCAGCGAATTGTGGCGCCGGTTTCGTCCTTAACAGCCAGTTCATCGTCATCCGACCCATCCCAAAAGGCGCGCGCCCATTCTCCTTCGGCGACGATCGCGCGGAGTTCATCGTACGACGACGCGTCCTGAATATGCGCATCGCGGAATTCCCGCGCGTCTTCCAGCAGATTTCGCTGAATATCGCCGAGCAATTCGCACGCGACCGCGGCGACATTGTCCTGCGAGACGAACTGTTTGCCTGCGCGTCCCATCACATCACGCCTCGCCAGCACCGCATTGTTATTCTCAACATCTTTGGGTCCAATCTCGACGCGGAGCGGCACGCCGCGCATCTCCCAGTCATTGAATTTGAAGCCTGGAGACTGCCCTTCCCGCAGGTCCACATGAACACGCAGGCCTGCCGCCTCGAAAGATTTGCGCAGCCGCTCGACGGTTTCCAAAACAGCGGTCCGCTGGGCATCACGCCGATAGATTGGGACGATCACCAGCTGATAGGGAGCGAGTTTGGGCGGCAGGCGCAGCCCCTTGTCATCGCCATGGGTCATGACGACCGCGCCGACCATGCGCGTGCTCAAGCCCCAGGATGTCGTCCAGCAGAATTCCTGGGCATTGGCTTCCGTTAAGTATCGAATATCAAAGGCTTTGGCGAAATTCTGACCTAGATTATGGCTCGTGCCCGATTGCAGCGCGCGCTTGTCACGCATCATCGCTTCAATCGTATAGGTGCGAAGAGCGCCGGCGAAACGTTCCAGGCGGCTTTTCTCACCTTTGATGACGGGAATGGCGGCGTCTTCGATGGCGAAGTCGGCGTAAATGTCGAGCATTTGCAGGGTTTCATCTTCGGCTTCGTCATGGGTAGCGTGCGCGGTATGCCCTTCCTGCCAGAGGAATTCGGCAGTACGAAGGAAGGGGCGCGTGCGCAATTCCCAACGAACGACATTCGACCACTGATTGATCAGCAGCGGCAGATCACGATAAGATTGAATCCAGTCGCTAAAGGCTTCGCCGATGACGGTCTCCGATGTGGGACGGACGACAAGCGGCTCTTCCAGTTCCTTGCCGCCGGCATGGGTGACGACGGCGAGTTCCGGGCTGAACCCTTCGACGTGCTGCGCCTCGCGCTTGATGTAACTCTCCGGGATAAAGAGCGGGAAATAGGCGTTCTGGTGACCGGTGGCTTTGAAGCGGCGGTCCAAGCCCGATTTGATGCCCTCCCAGATTTCGTATCCGTAGGGCTTGATGATCACGCAGCCCCGCACTGGCGAGGGCGCAGCGAGGTCAGCGCGGTAGACGATTTCGTTGTACCAGCGCGAGAAGTCTTCGCTTTGGGCGGTGACTGCCTGTTCGGACATGTTTCGCTTCCTCAGTTGCGGATAATGATGAACTGATGCCGCTGCAAGGAACGACGCCCACTACCGACCTGGCGTGATAAGTCAGGAGCAAGCGCCTCGACCAGAATGTGGCAAAGCGCAAGGTATTATAATGCCAGTGCGGCAGATTAAAAGACCTGCATGTGACGCAAATGCGGACAGTCGTCATTACCGATGCGGCTGGCTAGCGGCGCTGTTTCCCGTATCGCGCGCGTTTGGGGTTTCAGGGGACCAATCGCGCGCGTAATTCTTACGCAGCTTGGTCATCACGGCTTCGCCCAAATCAATATCACTGAAGCTGGCCAATTGCAGAAGATAGAGCATCACGTCCGCCAGCTCATCAGCCAATTCGTCGGGTCTGCCGGTTTCTTCGCTCCATTGGAAAAGCTCGAGGACTTCGGTCGCCTCCAACACAAGCGATATCGCCAGGTTGCGTTGCGTCTGCTGTTTGGGTGAATCGTGCGCGAGCCAGCCTTTGCTCTCGACGAATTCATGCATGGCGCTTGTCAGAGTTTCCAATTCCACGACGAGGCTCCGGTCAATAGGCGTGCGGGTTGGAGCGGGTAATCGATTGCCAGATGGTACGAATGATGATGACGATGTCGAGCCAAAGGGACCAGTTCTCCACGTAGAATCGGTCGGCTTCGGTGCGCTGCGCGATAGAGGTATCGCCGCGGAAGCCGTTGATCTGCGCCCAACCGGTCATGCCGGATTTCTCGCGGTGCCGCACCATATAATCCGGGATCTGGCGCCGAAACTGCTGCACGTACATCGGCCGCTCGGGCCGTGGACCAACGAGACTCATGTGTCCGACGAGGACATTGATCAATTGCGGGATTTCATCCCAGTTGCTGCGGCGCATATAACGGCCCAGCCGGGTGACGCGTTCATCATTTTCCACCGTCCAGGTTTGTCCGCCGGATTCGGCGTTTTGGCGCATGGAGCGGAACTTGATCATGGGGAAGGGACGGCCATCGAGACCCATGCGCACCTGCCAGTAAAATACGGACCCACGAGATTCCAGGCGAATCAGGAACGCTGTAATCAACATAAAAGGCGAGAGCAGCACCAAGCCCACCGTGGCGCCAATTAAGTCCAGGGCGCGCTTCAGGCTGAGTTTCCAGCCGCGCAGGGCAATATCGCGCACGGTCAAAAGCGCCGTGCCGCCGAGATCGTCGACATTGAGATCGCCAGCCATATACGAAAACATATCCGGATAGACCTTGATATCGACCTTGCCACGCTGGCAGAGGCTGATCAGCTCGACCAGTTCGCCGCGCCGATAATCGGACAGCGCGACAATCACCTGTTCCACTTGCCGATCGTCTATGAGGCGGGGGATATCATCATAGGCGCCGATGTAGGGATAGCCGAGCATTTCGCCTTCTTGCTCCGCCGCGGTGACGATGCCGACGATGGTATATCCGAGCTCGGGGCTGTTGCGAATATGTTCCGTGATTTTGCGCGCGATGTCGCCCTCGCCAACGATCAGCAGATTGTCGCGGACGACGCCGCGCCGGCGCAAAAGTGTCCAGCTGCGGCGATGCAATTCACGCCCGAAGACGGTCAGAAAAACACTGAAGAACCAGACATAGAACAGAAGACTGCGCGGATAGACGGCTTCCATCGCCGTGTTCTGCAGCAGAAATTCCTGAGTGCCGCTCGCTAGAAGCGTACCGAGCGTGACGACGCCAATCACTTGTCGTAGCTGCTCGATACGACTGAAGGCGCGTTTCAAATGATAGAGTTGGGAAAAGTAAAACATGACCACGATCGTGACAGTGTGCACGACGATGGTGGGCATATACCTCGCCAGAGCCGGTTGCTCTTCCGGGCGGGGGAAGAAGGGCAAGAACTCGCGCGCCTCGTAGCCGATGATGAATGCGACGATCAGCATCGCCGTGTCGGTGAGCAGCAAGGTTAGCGTGGAGAGCGCCTTCAGGTGGTCGTTGCTCAAGCGTATCGAGCGCGGCTCTACCCGGTATGAGACGGGTTGCGGATCTCCTGCCATAAGCCGGGACCTCCCTTGAACAAAAGCGCCGTCAGGATGATCAAATGCACGGGATAAAGCGTGCCGCGCCGAAAGTGCTTGCGATAAAAGATCAGCATCGCGCGCCAAAACTCAAATTGCGCTTTGGGGCTTTTGCTGCTGGCCGCGCGCTTCACATGATGCACGGTAACAGCCGGATGGTACCATACTTTGAAGCCAGCCTGCTTGACGCGGAAAGCCCAGTCCAGGTCCTCGCCATACATAAAGAAGGCTTCATCCAGCAAGCCCGCTCGTTCAATAGCCGCCTTGCGCACCTGCATGTAGGCGCCGACAACGGAGTCAACTTCGAGATCTTGGTTTTCATCGGCGAAGCTCATGTTGTAGCGACCGAAGCGTCGATTACGCGGGAAGAGCCTTGCCAAGCCGGAATAGTGATAAAAGCTTACCATGGGCGTGGGAAAACCGCGGCGGCAGGCTTTGTCCAGGCTGCCATCGGACAAGATCAACTTGGGCCCAGCTACACCGATATCAGGGCGAGAGTCCATGAATTGCACCATTTGAAACAGGGCAGCGGGCGGCACTTCGGTATCGGGATTCAGCAGCAAGGCGTAACGCGGCGCCGACGGATCCACATCGCGCGCTCCGCGAAAACCCAGAGCGCGCAGACCGATATTGTTCGCCCGCGGATATCCGGCGTTGACCGGATTCGCGATCAACTCGACATCAGGGAATTCCCGCTGAACCATCGACGGGCTGCCGTCGTCCGAGGAATTATCGACCACGACGACGCGAAAGCGGAGGTCGCCTTCGCTATCGAGGACCGTCCGCAGGCAGCGCGCTAACAGGTCGCGAGTATTCCAGTTGACGATGACAATACCAAGATCAAGCACATTCGCCTCGGGCGCTTGCTTCGTCCGCAATCATTTTAACACAACCGACAGTTGCGCAATGTTGCCTATAGATACAGGAGTTTCAGCGGTGGTTCTCACAGCTTGCCCGATTGAGGCAGTAGACAATCAATGTCGGATTGTGCCAGAACGGCGCCATATTCATCATTGCTTCCGAGCCGGTCCAGAGCGGGCGATGAATTTCCGCGACTCTATCAAAAGCGGCCTCTAGCTCCCGCAGGTAAGCGCGCTCTTCTTCGGCGAGTTCAGCGCCAACGATGCTCTGTGAACGGAGCACATCAAAGGCTTTGGTGTCTGAGTAGATCAGGTAGTCGTACTCACTGCCGTCGGGCAAGGCAGAAGCATAAGACAAGTTATGAGCAACGTTGGGATAGAGCGCCTTGTCCAGCGGCACATTGTAGGGACCATTTAGAAAGAAGCGGGCGCCGCGTGGGATTCGGCTGTGAATCCAGGCCAACATGATTTCGCGCGTATCAGGCTGTGAAAACATTTTCACGACTTGGGCAGACAGGAACAAGGGCTGCATGATCAGAATGAGCGCGATGGCGGGCATGGCCAAGCGGCTGGGGAGTCGTAGATTTCTGACCAGCCATTCCGCGCCCGAGCCGGCGAGCACGGCAACAAACGGAATGATGAGAATGAGCAGACCGTCACTATGACCTGGCCGAACCGTGCGCAGCGCGACCAGGCCGTAGACCAGTATCATCAGTCCGAACAACAGGACAAACAGGCGCGGCCCGCTCTGATCCCGATGACCGCCTGCTTCTCTTTTCCACGCGGCGGATATCAGACTCAGGCAAGCGCAGCCGATGGCAGGAAAGCCGAGCGCGAACAAGCCAGCGTAGGTCAACATCAAGCCCAAGCCCGTCCACGGGTCGACAAGGAAATAGGAATGAATATCCTCGCCGGTAGCCACGTACTGTCCGACGATATAGGAAAAGTCGCGCCAGAAATGGTCGAAGTCCAGCAGTGTAAAGGGCGAGCCGAGCAGAAAAACGAGCGGAATGAGCAGCCAGCCGGCCACGATTTGAAGCAACATCCGCCTTGATCGTCCGCGAACGACCAAGAAGATGCCCACTGACACAACGATTATCGTTGCGATAGCCGCGTTGTAGCGCGTTGTTGCGGCCAACCCGGCGACTCCGCAAGCGAACAGGTAGAAGCGAAGTCGCGATCGTCGCTGGCTGGCAAGGAGCGCGCCCAGGCTGGCCCAAGCCGCCAGCATCATCCAGCCGCTCGCCAGCGTGCCCGGTTTGATGTAATGCGCGTGTTGCACGAGGGTATAGGAGACCGCAACCAGCAATCCGGCGCAAATGGCGGCGAATCGTCCGCGGAGGAGCCGCGCCATGGCGTAGGCGCAGGAGACCGCCAGCAGCGAGCCAAAGACCGAGTATGCGCGAGACAGCACATACAGAGAGAATGGCGCATAAGAGTTGAGCAGCGCGCCATCGCGATCGGCTAGCTGCGCGCCCGCCAGCGCTCCCGTCAGATGATACAGTACCAAGTTAGAGTTGATCAGGAATGCGGGATAATTGAAGAATTCCGGATTCAGCCGCTTGCGCAGCGCCATCTCGAAGGGCAATGCCACAGTATAAAACTCATCCGGATGAAGGGGCAGATGCTCGTGAACCATACCGTAAGGCGCGTAGGAGGGAAAGAACTCTGGATTGGGCTGGCCGAAGCCGATGCCGATGATGCGCAAGGCGGCGGCAAAGAGCAGGAGAATCGTGACCGCCAGCCAGTCAATCGGGCGCATGGCGATCCTGTTTGGCGGTGGGCAGCGTACTGAGCGGAGCGCCAAGCAGCGCCGACCGCAGCGCCTCGCGATCATCCCAGGGATGCTCGACTGTGCCGAAGCACATGCTCTGCTCGTGGCCCTTGCCGCAAGCCATCACCAGATCGCCCGCGCGCGCCATTTGGCAGGCCTCGTAGATGGCTTCGCCCCTATCGGGAATGCGCATGAAGGTCTTGCCTTCGACGCCGCCAGCCGTCAGGCAGCCGGCCGCCATCATGGCGAGGATGTCTTCGAGCGATTCCGTGCGCGGATCTTCCGCCGTGAGGATCGTCATATCGGCTAGTTGCGCCGAGGTCTCCGCCATCAGTCGGCGCTTTTCGACATCGCGCAGTCCGGCGCTGCCGAAGACGGCGATCAAGCGCTTGCCAGGCGCTAACATTTGGCGGCCCGCCTCCAGCGCCCGCTTCAAGGCGTTGGGCGTATGGGCGAAATCGACCATGGCGATGAAATCTTGGCCTTCGTCGATGCGCTCCATGCGCCCGGGAATCCCTTCGACGGCCGCGATGCCAGCTTTGATGGCGTCCCAGCCAATGCCTAACGCTCGCGCGGCGCAGACCGCGGCCAGCGCATTGGCGATGTTGAATTCGCCGGGCAACTTCAGGGCGAGTGCCTGACCAGCCACTTGAAATCGCGTGCCTGCCGTCGTGTATGCGATATCCGAGGCGCGATAGCAAGCCTGTTTCCCGATGCTGTAGTTGATATGACGGTCGGCGAGAATGGCGGCGAAGTAATCGCCGGACGGGTCATCGGCGCTGATGATCGAAACCTTCTTTTGCCCTGGTTTGCGCCAGCTACCTTGCAGCATTCTGAACATGATGGCTTTCGCCGCGCGGTAGTCTTCCCAGCTGCCGTGATAATCGAGGTGTTCGTGCATCACGTTTGTCAGCACCGCTACATCGATGTCGACGCCTTGCAGACGTCCCTGTGCCAAGCCGTGGCTGGTCATTTCCAGAATGCAGTGGGTCAGTCCGGCATGGACCATCTTCGCCAGGTAGGCTTGGATGCGCGGCGCGCTGGGCGTAGTGACGTGCAAGCCGGTGGCTGAGGTTTCGTCGCCGAAGTCGGCTGAAATCGTGCTGATGTAACCGGCTTTGATATCTGAGACACGTTTCAAAATGCTGTGAAGCAGGAGACAGGTCGTGGTTTTGCCGTCGGTGCCGGTGACGCCGATGACGACCAGCTTGCGAGAGGGGAAGTCGTGGTATGCGGCCGAGAGCAGACCCAAGGCTTGACCCGCGCTTCTGACGCGAATGTAGGGAACGGGGAGTTCTGGCTGCTTGATTTCGCCGACGATGGCGGCGGCGCCGGTGGCGATGGCCTTCGAGATAAACGCGTGACCGTCGTGTGACTGGCCGACCCGCGCCACGAAGAGCCCGCCGGGCTCTACCTCGAGGCTCGATTCGACGACGGGCGCGCTGATCGGCGTCGCCAGGTCGCCGCTCGTAGATACAATCTGGTCGGCCGGAATAGAGGCGAGCAAGTCCTGCAATGGCTGTGACATTCGATTCGCGCAGCGACCTCCGACAGCGATGCGAAGCTCCTTTATTCAAACACGATTGCGGTCCACTGACAAATACAAACGCGCCGGAGCTAATCCAGCGCGTTAGAGATGACGATACTGCAAATCCGTAATAATAGTGGGCGACTCACAGGCTTGCGTAGGTCGCGTAGACACTGACCGCCGACACTAAGGGTCAGTCGCCCCTACAGAGTCCGTCCGAACTGTTAGCTCAAGCTGCGCGCCAGCTCATTCAGCTGGGAGCGGACGCTGCCATCGACCATGCCGCCGGGCCAGCGCACGATCAATCCGCCGAGGATCGAAGGATCGACGGTGAATTCCGCTTCATCGGCGCCGACTTCAGACGTGATGCTCTTCTGTTCAGCCGCGGTCAAGGGCATGGCGCTGACGACTTGAACGCTCCCGCCAATGCCTTTGGCGCCATCCGGCAGGTCGGTGATGAAGCTGTTGACCAGCGCCTTCTGCTTGGTCTTGCTGATGCTCTCGCCCAGAATGCGCCCGGCGACGGCGACCGAGATATTCAGCACCTGATCGCGCAAATTGCCGAGTTCAGCGTTGCGCATGGCGACCGCTTCGTTTTGGGCATCGTACTGAATGCGAGCAGCCTCTTGGCGGGCGTCGCTTTCGATGGTTCCGGCGACATCTTCTCCACGTCCGCGGGCTTCATCAATCACCTTTTGCGCCTCGGCGCGAGCTTGCGCCAAGATTTTTTCCGCTTCGGCTTCGGCGTTTTCCCGGGCGCGGGCGGCCGCCGCCGCATCTTCCAATCCCTTGGCGATACGATTGCGCCGTTCGTTCAGCACATTGGTCAAGGGATCGTAGATGAAGCGCGTCAGCACCGTGTAGAGCACGATGAAGGCGATCGCCCAAATTAGCATCAGACCCGGATTAATGCCGAGGTTGTCAAGTACGCTCATAATCTCCTCCTATGCGTCTCCAACCCAGCTTAGCTGAGTACGAAGAGGATAATCAGCGACACAACCAGGGCGTAGATGGCGACCGCTTCCGCGAAGGCGACGCCGAGGATCATATTGGTCTGAATGGTCGCGGTATGATCGGGATTGCGCCCCATCGCTTGTACAGCGCCGCCCACTGAGAGACCGATGCCGATACCGCCGCCGGCCGCGCCGATCATGGCCAGCCCGGCGCCTATCGCTTTACCCAGGATAATCGTTGATTGTGGATCCATTTATCTTTCCTCCAGATATGCGCTTAAATCTGCCAGTTGAAGTGACTAATGCGCTTCGGCATGATCGTGATCGTCATCATGGTGGTGACTGATGGTCGCCAGATTCATGAAGATCGCGGTCAAGAGCGCGAATACCAGCGCCTGAATGACGCCGACGAAGAATTCGAGGATGAAGAAGGGCCACGGCAAGATCGGCACCAAGAAGCTCATGACAAAGAGCAGAATCGAGCCGGCGAAGATATTGCCCAGAAGACGGAAGCTGAACGAGAGAATTTTGGCGAAATCGCCAATCAATTCCAGCAAGCCGACCGCCACGTCAATGCCGCCCAGCGGCGATTTGAAGAGCGTGCCGAAGTTGAAGAACTTGGTGAGATAGCCGATGCCGAGCGCCTTGAAGCCGATGAACTGAATCATGACAAAAGAGATCAGCGCGATCGTCAGCGTCATGTTCAGGTCCGTCGAGGGCACGCGCACGAAGGGCAGCACCACCCAGGGCACCAACTTGGCCGCGTCGCTGCTGGGGTCCGGATGCAGCGAAATATCCTTCGACTTGGTCTTGTCGTAGGGCTCGTAGCCGTCTTGCCAGGGCGCAGCCGCCACGCCGGTGTAGCAACTGCGATCGCGGCGCGCCTGTTTCTCAGCTACGCGGGCGGCCAGCACTTCGTCGTAGGCCGCAGTGGCTTCGTCCGATTCGACCGCCTCATCAGCGTGATCGTCAGCGCCATGTCCGTCGCCGCCTTCCTGCGTCGCATCGTCGCCATGTCCGTTATGTTCGGCCTGATAGCGCGCGTAAGCGGCTTTGACAGCTACCCCTTCCGCCGCTGCCAGCCGAGCCAGTTCAGCGTTCGCGAGCGCGGCTTGGTCAGCAGCTGCTTCATCGGCCGGGCTAATCCAGTCGCATTGCCCGTTGACGTAGGAGATTCCAAGGAAGCCCTGGTAGATCTCGTAGCCGTCAGTGGTAACCAGCTTGTATTCGTCTGCTTCGGCATCGTACTTTTCTTTGACGTGTGGATGAATGAAGCCGATGGTATCGACGCCGGGCACGAGTTCCATCCAGTTGGCCATCAAGACGACCAGGAAGATCGTCATGAACATGTTGAAGATGAGACGGAAGTGACGGCCGCCGGCGATGCCGCCGACGAAACCCATCAAGCCTTCGAACAGCACTTCAAACAGGTAGTAGAAGCCGCCGGGTGGCACCTCGTTGCCATCTTTGGGGCGGCGCCGCGTCACATAGACCGCGAAGAGCAGCAGCACAATCCAGACGAGTACCGAGCCGACCATGGTGTTCGTCCAGCGGATATCGACGAAGGGGATATTGAAGCCTTCGGGGAACTTCTCGCCGGGCAGCTGGATGAAGGGAATGACGGGTGGCACGCGCAGCGCGACGAACACGCCAGCCAGGAACATGAGTAAAGCGACGAAACGGCGTTTTCCGTTCCAAAAGCTATTCACTTATATCTTCCTCCTTCGTTCTAGTACTGCCTTGGAGCTGTTTGGTTTTGTATCGCGTGTAAAAGAAAATTGATGCAATACTTATTGGGATGCTCACCAGCAACATGATGAAGATAAATGTCGGGCGCGTCCCAAATGCTTCGTCCAGTGCCAAGCCCAGCAACAATGTTCCCAGAATGACGAGCAGGATCATACATCCCACTTGCCCCACCACCCCCGCAACGAGACCGTATGTCGAGAGCGGGTTGTTATCCGGTTTCATTTAGCCCATGTCTTGTCATCAAACTGTCTAGAGTGAGCCAGCTCCCTCGGCAAACTTCGAGAATTTTATCACAAACGAATTAGCATAGCCACAGCGATTCACAGCTACAAACCGGCCGCGCCCAAAGCGGCCCAATCATAAATCGGCGTCACCGCGACCGTACCGAGCAGGATAACCAAGAGCGCGGTGATGCCAAGGGACCAGCCATAGAAGCGCGGAATCGCGATTGGCTTGTCATCGTCAGGGCCGATATCGACATACATCACCTTGATGACGACCAGATAATAATAAAGGGCGATGATGGCGTTGGTGACGGCGATCAGAGCCAAGCCAACCAGGTTGGAATTCACCGCCGCCTGGAACAGGAAGAACTTGCCGAAGAAACCGGCCGCGGGAGGAATCCCGCCCAGTGAGAGCAAGCCGATGGTGATAAAGAGCGCCAGCCAGGGACTGCGGCGGTTCAAGCCGGCCATATCGCTGATTTCTTCCGTGTCCGTCTTGGCGATGAAGAGGATGACGCCGCCGAAGACCAGCAGATTGGTGAAGATATACATAAACATGTAAAACGAAACCGAAGCCACCGCCAGGCTGTCGTCCGCGCCCTGCAGCGCCACGACGCCGATGAGCGTGTAGCCCGCCTGCGCGATGGAGGAATAAGCCAGCAGACGCTTGATATTGCTCTGACGCAGCGCGACCACATTGCCGAGCGTCATCGACACGATTGAGACGACCACCAGCAGGTTCACCCAGAAGTCTTGAATGAAGACGCCGGCGATTGCCAGGTCAGCGGGGAAGACGGCGGTCAAGAAGCGCAGCAAAAGCGCGAAGCTGGCCGCCTTGCTGGAGACGCTGACGAAGGCGGTCACCGGTGTGGGCGCGCCCTCATAGACATCGGGCGTCCAAAAGTGGAAGGGCACGGCGCTGATTTTGAAGCCGAAGCCGACCACAACCATCACCAGGGCGGTCATCACCGCGACCAGACCCTCTTCGAGCCCACCACTTATGGCATCGGCGATGCCGGCGAGATTGGTCGTGCCGGCGAAGCCATAGAGCAAGCTGAAGCCGAAGAGCATAATCGCCGAGGCGAAGGCGCCATAGAGGAAATACTTCATGCCGCTTTCAGCTGACCGTTGGTCGCCGCGGCGGAAACTCGCCAGCATGTACAGCGGAATCGAAAGCGTCTCCAAAGCCACGAAGACCAAAATGAGATCGGCGGCGCTGGACATCATCAAGCCGCCCAGGGTGGCGACGATGACAATCAAATAGAACTCGCCTTTGTCGCCGACGCCTTTGTCGCCGGCCGCCATCAAACAGGTGACCGCTCCAGCCAGCAGAAGCATCACTTTGAAGATCTGCGAGAGCGGATCGTAATTGACCATGCCGCCCCAGAGCAACGCGCCATTCTCATAAAGCGCGGGATCCGGCTGCCAGATCAGCGGCACGAGCGCCAGCAGCGCCATGCCAAAGGCGGAAACGACGACCACATTGCGGCGCGTCGCGGCTGAACCATAGATATCGGCAAACAGCACGACCACTGCCAGCGTGGTCAGCCCGATCTCCGGCAAGACGGATGGCAGCTGCGCCCAGAGATCAAGTTCCATCTAGCCACCTCCCAACAAGGCGATAAGGGGTCGGATGCCGGATTCAATCATCGGCGCCATGATCGGCGGATACAAGCCCAGGATGATCAAGGGCGCGCCCAGGATGATCAACACGATTCGGTCGGTCATTTCAATATTGCCGACATCGTGGAAGCGATCGGCGTCAAACTCGCCGAAAAAGACCTGGCCCGCCACGCGCAATACATAAGCGGCGGTGATGACGATGCCGAGAGCAGAAATGATGACGATGACGCTGTAATAGTTGCTGAGCTGGAAGGCGCCGAGCTGCAGCGTAATTTGCTCTGACGCCGCCCACATGCCCTGGAAGATCGGGAATTCGGCGATGAAGCCGCTCAAGCCGGGCATACCCATACTGGTCAAACCGCCGATGACGAAGGCGACGCCGACCCAGGGCATCACTTTCATGAAGCCGCCGAGGCTGGGGATGTCGCGCGTGTGCGAGCGGTCATAGACCATGCCGACAACGCCGAAGAAGAGAGCCGTCATCGCGCCGTGGCTGAACATCTGGATGCCGGCGCCGGTCATCCCGGTCAGGTTCATCGTCGCCCAACCCATGCTGACCAAGCCCATGTGGCTGACCGAGGAGAAGCCGATGACGTATTTGAAGTCGCGCTGGCGGAAGGCGATGAGAGCGCCATAAACGACATTGATGAGCGTCAGGAAGACCATCCAGGGCAGATGAATATCCGCGCCTTCGGGCAGCAACTGCACACCGGAGCGCAGGGCGGCGAAAGCGCCGACCTTCATCAGCACGCCAGCGTGGATCATCGAGACGGCGGTGGGCGCGGCCACGTGACCATCGGGCGACCAGTTGTGGAAGGGGAATACGCCGGCCAACACGCCAAAGCCCATGAACATGAAGGGGAACCAGAATTTGGCGAAGTTCAGCCCTTCGATGCCCAGAATGTCGATGCCGAAAGCGCCGTTTTCGGCGGCTAGCGTCAGCTGCACAATGCTCCAGCTATAGGGTCCGCTGTCGGCGGGCAAGAGTCCCCCCGCGACGGCGGCCTCGAAGACATCAGCGCCGCTCCCGCTGAAGTAGGCGCCGGCCGCGAAATACATGGCGACCCCACCGACGAGGGCAAAGACTGAGCCGACCAGGATGTAGAGCGTCAGCTTCATCGCGGCGTATTCGCGCAGCTTGACCCAGCCCCAACCGGCGATGAGCAAGTACATCGGGAAGATGGCCAGTTCATAAAAGAAGAAGAGCATAAAGAGATCGACCGCGATGAAAACGCCGAAAACGCCAGCGACCAGGAACATGAAGAAAGCCATGAATTCGCGCAGGCGGTCTTCGATATTCCAGGAGATCAAGACGCCAGCGACCGCCACCATGCCAGTCAGCAGCACCATGGGCGCGGAGACGCCATCGACGCCGACGTGATAGGCGATGCCGAGCGATTCGACCCAGACAACCCGCTGCTCAAAGGCGAGCGCGTCAACGAACATCTGTGTGCCGCTCAATTCGACGCCCGATTCGAGCATGGCCGCTTGCTGCTCAATCAAACCGCCGTCGGTCTTGACATAATTGTCGTAGCCGAAGAAGACAGCGAGTGACAGCGCCAGCACAGCCGATGCCGCCGTCACGCCGACGCCGCGCACCAGGTCGCGATTCTTGCGATCAAGGAATAGGATGACGACGCCGGCGATGATCGGGATGAAGATGATGGCGGTGAGGATTGAGAAGCCCGTCGCTTCCATAAGGCGGTTCCTAGCTCGCCAAGCCGGCGAAGATGGTCGAGACCGTGGTGTTGATCATCGGCAGAATCCAGTTGGGATAGACGCCGGTGAGCAACATCAGCGCCATCAGCGGCGCGATGCCTAAGAACTCGGCGCGCGTCAATTCGAGATTATAATCGCGCCAGCGCATGTTGAAGGGTCCATGCAGGACGGCGCGGATGCCTTTCAAGATATAGCCGCCGGTGAAAAGCAAGCCGATCATGGCGATGGCGGTCAGAACAGTGAACACGGGCCAACTGCCGCGCACAATCAGGAACTCGCTGACGAAGCCGTTCAAGCCGGGCAACCCCAAGCTGGCGAAACTGGTGAAGAGCAGAATCCCGCCGTAGATCGGCGCTTTCACCCAGAGCCCTCCATATTCGGTCAAGTCGCGCGTATGCGTCTTGTGATAGAGGGCGCCGGCGAGCAAAAACATGCCAGCCGAGCTGAGTCCATGATTGAACATCTGCAAGACCGTGCCATTGCCCGCCAGGATGGCTGATTGAATATCGGCGTTCGGATTCGCGCCGCTCCAGAGCTGGGCGTAGGTCTGGGCGAAGACGGCGATGCCGATGCCGACGAAACCCATGTGATTGACCGAGCTATATGCTACCAGTCGCTTGAAATCGTTCTGGCCAAGAGCGGCGAAGGCGCCAAGCACGATGCCGATCACGGACAAGATAGCGAATAGCGCCGCGACATTGACGCCGATGATGATGACGTCGGTCAGCCAGACATCGGGGAAGAGCGGGATGACGAGGCGGATGAAACCGTAAGCGCCCAGCTTCAGCATGATGCCAGCCAGCAGCATGGAGCCGGCGGTTGGCGCCTCGCCGTGGGCATCAGGCAGCCAGGTATGGAAGGGCCAGATCGGCACTTTGATGCAAAAGGCGACGAAGAAACCGACGAATGCCAGCGCCTTGACGGTGCTGACATCGATGCCGAGCAGCGCCTCGC
>JAPOWK010000082.1 GCA_026707665.1 Chloroflexota bacterium | reverse complement strand
CCACCGTCAGCCGCTCGATCTGCGCCGCGCCCGGTCCCTGCAGCCAGACGGCGTTGAAAATGTTGTAGCCAGCCGCCAAGGCATCGGCCATCACGCTGATGAAATTATTCGCCAGCGGGATGTAGGCGAAGAAACGCGGATGATCAACTCGATTCGAGCTGTCTACCACCTGCCGCTCAAACTGCTCCAAGGCCTCGCTCCAGGGCATGCCCGCTCGCGGCAGCGGCTCGCGCAAGATCGCGTCCAGCGCCTCGTAGTCCAGCGCTTCCGCGACCGGCTTTTCAGCGCGGCCATCATAATAGTCCACCAGCATATCGATCACCTGATAGCCGATTTCACGCATCTCATCGCTGCTGAATTCCAGTGTGCTTCTCGGTACCCCTGTGTCCATCTTTTAGTCTGTCTCTCTCGCTATAGCGAATCCTGTGAAGGAGCATCCTCCTGTGCGAGTGCTTGGACCATAAGCCTTCCGCAACAAGTGCGCGCCCATCCCTGATGCTTCGGGGAGGGGCCGGGTCACGTAGACATTGTCCTTCGGGGATGAATTGAATGTGGCAGCAATTTCGTATTCTTATTGACTAAACAATCGCATTCAACGCAATCACAACCAAAACCGCCAGCGCGGCACGGTTGAGCAGCTGCTTGCTGAAGCGATCGCCAATACGTACGCCGATAATCGTGCCGACGTAAATAAGTGGCGACATCACCAGCGCCATCAGAATAACCTCGAGGCTCATCGTCTGCGACAGGAAAAGCAGCAGCAGCACTTGCACCGGTGTGTTCAGTAGAAAGAGCGTCATGGTGAAGGCGCGCGCTTCCTGCGCTCGAAAGTCGCGCATTGTCATCCACAATACCAAGGGCGGACCGCCCATCGCCACCAAGCCCTGCAAAACGCCGCTGACGCCAAAGGCCGCTATCGAAGCGGCTTTGGGCCATTCGCGCTGCGCCGCTCTCCCGGCGAGCACGCGCGCAATCACGCCCAACAGCACGCCGACGCCCACCAGCCGCTTGACCCCGACTGTATCCATCGCCTCGACATTCAGCAGGAGCACCACGCCGAGCGCCACCGTAAGAAGGCGCACGATTGCCGCCGGCTTGACATCGTCCCAGGGGATATGCGCCCGCAACTTCCAGGCGCCGAACATCACTTGAATGCCGATCGTCAGCGTGGTCAGCGCCACGGCCTGCGACAGGCTGAAGCCGGCTTCGACCAGTAGCGGCACCGCGATCAATCCCAAGGCGAAGCCGATGGCGCCTTGTACCAGGCTGCCGCCAAACATGATGATGCCCGCCAAGATCAGCGCCATAGCCGCTCCATTGCGCCGGTTCCGCAACCCGCAGTTTCACACAGACCGCCTCGATAGACAAGGCTTGTCCACGCTTCGGCTAGCCGCCAATGATGGAGGCGCAGTCGTACATTCTGCACAGATGCTGATACCATCTCGTCCCTGACGCGTATAGATAGACATACCGCGCCACGGGCGTCGACCGTTAGAATTGCGCAATTATCGGCGCGGACCGAAGCAGTTTCATGCAATCGGCGATACAATTCTGTATTGACAAGTCGAAAGGAGCGGGCGCCGACAGCCGATGACGGAATGCCCGGCAAAAGTCCTATGGACAATCGCAAGATTGTGGAGCTAACAGTTGGCGAGTTGGAAGAGATCATCAGCCGCACGGTGAAAAAATCGGTCGCAGAAGTCATGATCGAATTCGCCTTGGAGGCCGATGTCGAGGCGCAAGTCGCTTACGAAGCCGAGATCAATGACCTGCTGCGTCAAGAGATGCAGACGGTCGGCGCCGTCGCTGATGCGGAATTCGCCGCCACGACCAAAGTGGATGACTAGACCGCCGCGAACGGCGCAGGAAAGGACAAACATGCAAGTCTGGGAAGCCATTCAGACCAAGCGAGCGATACGCGAGTTTCGCGCCGAAACGCTGAGGAGCGACCATATCGATCGCATCCTCAACGCCGGCAGACGCTCGCAAAGCTCCAAAAACAGCCAGCCCTGGCACTTCATTGCGGTGCAGGACAGAGGACGCCTGGCGAATCTGGCCGCCACCGGCGCCGGCATGGGACATGTCGCTGGTTGCGCTCTCTGCGTCGTAATCGTCGTGCCGACCCAAAACGAGCGCACCCTGTGGCATTTCTTCGATTCGGGCCAGAGCGCCGCTTATATGCAGCTGGCTGCGACCGAGATCGGTATCGGCTCTTGCCTCGGTACAATCTACGAGCCCGATGAAGCCGCCGAAATCCTGGGCATCCCGCAGGGATTCCAAACGCGCCTGGTGATTTCTTTCGGCTATCCGGCCGATGCCTTAGCGGCGGATCAGCCACTCAAAGCCGGTGGCCGCCGCGTCTTCGCCGATGTCGTCCATTGGGAGACCTGGTGACGGGGGCGTCGGACGATGGCGGAGGCTAAGGTCCAAACCCGGTCAATATCAGAAGCCGCGATCGCCGGCATCAGCGTCCGTCCGCGCCGCCTGCGTCTGTCGCTCGCCCTGCGGCGGATGGCGCGCGAGACCCAACTGACCGCCGACGACTTCATCTATCCACTCTTCGTCCGCTATGGCAGCGACCGGCATGTCCCCATCGATTCCATGCCCGGCTGCTCGCAACTGACGGTCGACAAGCTCGCCGACGAAGCCAGAGAAGTCGCCGCGCTTGGTATCGCCGCCGTCCTCCTCTTCGGCATCCCCGAGCACAAGGACTGGCACGGCAGTGACAACTTCAGCGACGACGGCGTCATCCCGCGCGCCATCCGCGCCATCAAAGAGGCCGCGCCCGATCTCGCGGTCATCTCCGATATGTGTTTCTGCGAATACACCGATCACGGCCATTGCGGCATCATCAACTCGCCTGAGAATGTGCATTTCGATCCTGCGCTGCCGCTGGGTTACTTGCTGAACGACCCGACCCTGGAGTTGCTGGGCAAAGCGTCGCTCGCTCACGCCCGTGCCGGCGCCGATATTATCGCGCCTTCCGGCATGATCGATGGCATGGTCGCTGGCATCCGCTCCGCACTCGATGACGGCGGCTTCTCCCACATCGCCGTGATGAGCTACGCGGCGAAATACGCCAGCGTCTTCTACGGACCTTTCCGCGACGCCGCCCACAGCGCGCCCGGCTTCGGCGATCGAGCGCAATACCAGCTCGACACCGCCAACCGGCGCGAGGCATTGAAAGAGATCGCGCTCGATGTGGACCAAGGCGCCGATATCCTGATGGTCAAGCCGGCGCTGCCCAGCCTCGATATCTTGAACGAAGCGCGCGGGCGCTTTGATCTGCCCCTGGCTGCCTACCAGGTAAGTGGCGAGTACGCCATGATTCATGCGGCGGCGCGTCATGGCTGGCTCGATCTAGAAAAGTCCGCCCTCGAAAGCCTCACCTGCATCAAACGCGCTGGCGCCGACCTGATCGTAACCTACTTCGCCAAAGACGCGATCCGATGGCTCGGCGGCGGTTGAAGCTCCACCCAGCAGACATTTGTAGGGGCGACTCGGTGAGTCGCCCGTCTCCGAATCCTTATAGAAATCAACGGGCGAGCCACCGGCTCGCACCTACAGCATGTACTTTTGTAGATTCGTGACTTGTGTGAGCCACGTCGTGACCATCAAGCGGCAGTGGTAAGAATCAATGCGACCTTTGTCAACTAGCCTTCATCCGCGACGTTTCCCAGCCCGCCTCCCGCTATGGCTGCGTCGTCATCGCCCCTTCCTCGTCATCGTGCCGCTGCTGATTATCGTCATGACCTGGCCCACGATCGTCTACGTCTTTGATGGGGAAACCTTCGCCGTCCCCACGCGGAATACCGATGTCTGGCAGAAACTCTGGGATGTCTGGCATGGGGAGCAGTTCCTTGCCGGTCAAACCAGCTTCTATCATTCGGATGCCATGTTCTACCCCGGCGGCCTCTCGCTCGCCTATGAGAACTTCAGCCTGCCGCACATGTTCTCTGTCGCTCTGCTGGGAGCGTTTCTCCCAACCTCCAGCGCCTTCAATCTGACTTATCTCTTGATCGTCTTTGCTGTCGCCTTGAGCGGATACGTCTATTTGAATTATCTCTTTCGCGATCGCTGGCTGGCGACCATGGGCGCGGTCGTCTTCGGCCTCAGCCAACACGTGACCGCCCACGCCGCCCACCCGGATATCAATCTGATCGTCAGCTTTCCGCTCGCCACTTACTTCTTCCAACGCGCTATGACGGAAGCGCGCCGCAACGATCTGCTCGTCTGCGGCATCATTGTTGGCTTCACCGCCTTCTTGAGCCTGTACATCTTCGTCTGCCTGCTCATCACCCTGGCGCTGATCATCATTTACTACGCAGGGGAGCGCTGGTATGAGATGCGCTTTTGGCGCTGGATGGTCATACTCGCCCTTGTCATTCTTCTCTTCAGCGCCGGACGAATCCTGCCGATGCTCACCGGCACGGCCAATCTGGCGTCGGCCATCGGCAAGAATACGACCCAGGAGACGGGAACGGACCTGCTATCGTATTTTGTCAACTATTGGCACCCGTTGACGACGCCGCTGCTCAAAACGCTATTTGGGGCGGGCTCACCCTTTTATGAGCCGCACACGAGTTATCTGGGTTATCTCCCGCTGGCGCTAATAATCATCGGCTTCACCCGCTCCGATTGCCGCCGTAAGATGCTGGCCTGGCTCGCCTTGGCGCTGCCATTTCTGCTCTTGCGTCTCGGCTCGGTTCTGCAAGTTGATGGCCAGCAATTTAACCATATCGTCTTGCCGAAAGCGTTCCTGGCGGATCTGCTGCCACCGCTGTTCAGCCCCTTCCACGCGACTGATCACTTCCAAATGGGCGCCCTCTTGCCCTGGGCCGTCATGTCCTGTTATGGGCTGAAATCCCTTTTGGCTGCCCTCCCGAGCCATCAGCGCAACCTTATCACCTTGGCTGTCATTGCCCTAATTGCGTTTGAAACCTACGAGTCGACTGCCGTGCGGGTCCTTCCCCGGGAGCAAGTCGCCTTTGTCGATTGGCTGCGGGGAGAGGGCGCAGACCGGGAGCCTCGCTTGATCAACCTGCCAATGGGAAGACAGCCGTCCAAGCTCTACGGCTTCTACCAGTCGCTGACCGGTTTCCCGCAAGTCGAAGGCTTGAGCGGGCGCACCCCGCCGTCCGCTTACGCCTATATCGACCGCAATTTCCTGCTCAGTGCCTGGCGGAGCGGCGCCCCCGTTCATTGCTTTCCACCGCATCAGCCCAACTACATTGACGCTTTAAATCAGCTGCGAGACGACGGCTTTACGCATGTCCTCTGGCATGGCGGGATCGGTCAAGATATCGAGATCGCCAGCAGTTTCATGGATGCGCGCCCTGCCTACAGCGATGACTACGTGAGCGTCTTTCGACTGGAAGACCTGCGCCAAGCCTGCGACTTGCCCAACTCCGTCAGCCCGCCGGTTTTGGATCAGCTTCGGCGCCTTGAAGCAGTTCCCGCTATCGTCCCGCAGGCGGGGTCCGCCATATTGAGCTTGCTGCCCCTTGACGGGCAGTACAGCGCTGCGCTATTCGGCTTGCATAGCTACACGAGCCTGACGCTGGTTAATGGCGATATCGTCGCAGTGCCGGGCGCCGGCGAGGGCGACCCTGATGTCGACCGCGTGCTCGCCAGCAATAGCGTCATTCTGCTAGCTTATAATCCGCAGTCGACTGAGGCCGACGCGATACAGAGCTACCGCGCCTGGCTGGCCGCTCGCTTCCAATCATGCCGGCGCTTGACCGAAACCGATGAGGCGCTTGTCGAGTATTTCCTGGACGCCGCCTTCCCCTGCGAACTGGCTTTCTCCGCCGTCCCGCTGGAGGTGAGCTACGAAAAAGGCATCCACTTGGGCAACCTGCTGGTGGAAATCAGCGATGGCGCTCTCGACCTTCACCTGCTTTGGACGCGCCTCCCCGTCGACGCTCATGCCATCTCCATTCAGTTCATCGACGCTGACGGCGCTCGAGCGGGGGGAGAAGATTTTGTCATCGGCCTTGAGCCGCTCGCCCATCACCGCATTGATACATCGTCCTTGACCGCCGGCGACTATCAGGTGAAGATGATACTTTATGACTACAATAGCGGCGCCAGCGTATCCGGCACGGTACAGGCTACCCAAGCTCGCTTTGACCGCGCGCTGGAAATCGCGAGTATGACGGCGAATCCGCCTGGGCAGCGCCAATAATGGATCACTTTCAACTGCGCATCTGCAGCAGACACGAGCGAAACAAGCGCCCTTCGCTCGCCGGCGGTCATGCCAGGTTTCGTCCGTCCACCGCCATGTTGCCCCGCCAATGACGATGCCGAACTCGATGATGCGACTCTCGTCCAGCGCGCGTCGGCACTGGCGCTTTCTCATCGGCTTTCCGCTTTTCATGATCGCAATGACTTGGCCGACCATCATTCATGTTTTCCATGGGGGCGTCTTTTGGTTGCCCACTGGCAATAAAGATGTCTGGATGAAATTCTGGGACGCCTGGCGCCTGCCCTTTATCATCGCCGATTCCAGGTACTATTTCTTCACCGACGGGCTCTTCTATCCAGACGGGCTCTCCCTCGTTTATCACAACTTCAGCTTTCCTCACATGATTGTGTTTGGCGCTTTGCAGAAACTCATGCCCCCGTCAAATGCCTTCAATCTCAGCTTCCTGCTGATCGTCGGCGCCAATGGGGGCGCCGCCTACCTATTTCTTCTGCGCTTGTTTCGCGATCGTTGGCTCGGCTTCACCGGCGCCGTCATCTTCGCGCTTAGCCCATTCGTGCTCAGCCAGCCGCATCATCCCGACGTCATCCTGATTGCAGTTGCGCCTTTGTCGCTGTACTTTCTGGATCGCGGCATCTCGGAGGGGCGCTGGCTATGGACCGCCCTGTCCGGTTTCATTATCGCCGCGGCACTCTTCATCGGCATGTACATTTATGTCTGCCTGGTCTTCACCGTGGGCTTGTTCTTGCTCGGCTACGCCAAAAGTCGCTGGTCGAACCCCGCATTTTGGCGGCGCGTCATCCTGCTGGCGCTTATCGTCGGCGCCTTCAGCTTCATTCGCGTATACCCTTTGATCGAGAATAGCTCGGCATTCGATGAAGCGCTGGACAAGCGCAGCGGCGGCGAACAGAGCAACGAGCTGCTTGCCAGTTTAGTGAATTCCAGACATCCGCTCGTTCCTACCGAATTACGCCAGCGACTCGAACAGAATCGGCAGACCAGCAGCGACCGCGCTTATCTCGGTTATGTTCCTCTGCTGTTAGTCGCTTATGGGCTTCTGCGCGGGGGCAACCGCCGACGGATGGCTCCCTGGCTGATTCTGCTGCTGCTGTTTTTTACCTTGCGGCTGGGCTCCAACCTGGTGATATTCGGCCAGCACTACGATCACATCGTCTTGCCCAAGCACTTCCTGGATCCATTGCTGCCATTCCTGTTTGAATCGTTTTGGGATACTTCGCTTTATCATATCGGCCTTGCCTTGCCCTTGGTCGTGCTCGCCTGCTTCGGCCTGATGACAGTGCTGCATTCGATATCACCGCGGCGTCGAACCGCGCTCGTCTTATCGGTACTCATTCTGACCGCCTTTGAATATTATCTGCCCACGCGCCCGCTTATCAGAGGCGCAGACCATTTGGACTTCCTAAGCTGGCTTCAGACTGATCCAGGCCAGGATCAGATTGGCTTGGTGCATTTGCCGATGGGTCGGCACGAGTCGAAGCTATACGGGTATTTTCAGTCATTGAGCGGCTATCCCCATGTTGAAGGTCTCGCCAGCCGAACGCCCCCCTCGGCTTACGACTACATTAGCGGGCATCTTATCCTCAACAATTGGAGGCGCGATCGGCCCATCGTCTGTCTGCCGGCAAGTCGCGCGCAATATCTTGCCGCGCTGGATAAACTTCAGGCGGACGGCTTCACACACGTCGTCCTCCACGCCAATGTCAGGAGCGCTTCCCTCGCGCAGAGTTTCACAAGCCTAAAGCCCGCCTACGAAGACAGCCACGTTAGCATCTACCGACTCGAGCAATTGAGAGACGGTTGCGCCAAGGCCTCGATTCTGGCGCCCGTGCCATTCGCGCAGGTCGAAGAACTGGCGCGGTCCTCAGCCATCAGCGCCGATCAGGGGATGTCCATCTTGAGCTTTCATCCCGCCAAAGGCATTGATGACGCGCGCTTGCACTACCTGTCGTCTGTGTTCACCTATTGGAAAAGCTTCTCGCATGTATATCTGCGCGACGGAGCACTGATTCTGCAGAGCGTTCAGCCGAATCACCGCGACTTGAGCCGATTCCTGGACAACGAGCAGCTCATCCTGAGCTTTCACAATCCAAGCCAGGTTGAAAAGGGCGATTTGCGCCCGCTTGGCGAAGCCTTAACGCAAGACTTCCAAGCCTGCCATCCCATCATTGATACGGCCGAGCTTTTCGCCGTCTACTACCTGCGCAAGGGTTACGACTGCGCGCTCATGGCAAGCTCCGCTCCATTCGAGGTCCAATACGATAATGGCGTTCGGCTGGCGAACCGGCAGCTCGTCTCCAACGGCGACAGTCTGGACATCCAAACCTGGTGGACCATCTTGCCCGAGCAAGCCCACGGCGTCTCGATCCAGTTGTTCGACCAAGACGGCGGAAAGGTCGCTGGCAGCGATTTCACTATCCGCCACGAATCATTGTCCCGCCACCAACTTGACCTCTCGTCTCTTGTTCCCGGCGATTACAATGTGAAAATGATCCTGTACAACTACGAAACACGTGTCAGCGTTGCCGGCACAGTGGTGAACTCCCAATCCCGATTCGAGCGCGCGCTTGATCTGGGCTTGATTGACTTCGATTAGCGGAAGCGCGCCGACTCATGTCAGGTTCTCAGGCTCGCCATATGACCGTGCCCAGCCCGGTTCTCTCGCCGAGTGATCTTGAGGCGTCCAGCCTTGGATGGCGTCGATCATGAAGCAATTCGCTGCTTTGCTGCGCGACCACTGGCGCATCCTCGTCATCGGGCCCTTGGCTATCGTCGTCATGACCTGGCCAACACTTGCGCAAATCATTGACACAAGCACGTTCTGGCTGCCCACAGCGCGCAACGACATCTACATGCTCTTTTGGGACGGCTGGTACAGCAGCCTCTTCCTTTCGGGACAAGCTGACCTGTACTTCACCGATTTGAAGTTTTATCCGCCGGGCGTTTCGCTCGCCTTTCATAACTTCAGCCTGCCACACATGTTTTTATTCAGTGGCTTGAGCAACTTTCTGCCGCGCGCTTCCGCCTTCAATCTGACGTACCTGCTGCTCGTTTTCGCCACGATGCTGGCGGGATACCTCTATTTTCATTACTTGCTGAGCGACAGGTGGCTGTCGTTCTTCGGCGCGATTGTATTTGGCGCCAGCGCTTTTGTGCTTGCGCGCCCGGCAACCCCGCATGTATCGTTTATCGCCTCTCTGCCTCTGTCTCTGTACTTTCTTCACCGCGGCTTCGCGGAAGATCGCGTCAAGCCCCTCATCGCCTCCGCTGTACTCATTGGCTTGACCGCCTTCAGCGGCTTATATACATTGGTCTGTCTGCTGATTACCGTTGCCTTGTATCTGCTCTGTTTTGCCCGCTCGCGCTGGCGCCATCAATCCTTCTGGCTCCAAGTCCTGATGGTGGTTCTCGTCGTCGGCGCAATCGGCGGCCTTCGGGTCTTTCCCATGCTGGCCGATTCCGCCGGCATCTCCAGCGCGCTGGACAAAAACATCGGCGCCGAACGCGGAAAGGACCTGCTGGGATATTTCGTCAACTACGAGAATCCAGCGACGGGACCGCTCTTGAAGTCTGCATACGGCTCAGAAATCGTCGAAGACGGCTGGCGGCAGACGGTTTATCTCGGCTATCTTCCTCTGCTGCTGATCGCCTTGGGGCTGGCGAGCGCCCGCTTGCGCTCCCGAGTCTGGCTCTGGCTGGCGCTTTCGCTGGTCTTTCTGTCGCTGCGGCTCGGTTCCACGCTGCTGGTCAACGACGTCGCATTTGACGCCATACGCCTGCCCAAATATTATTTGGCGCTGGTCATTCCCCAGGTATTCCAAACCTTTTGGAATACGGACCCGTTTTTTGCCGGCGCCGTTTTCCCTTTCGCGCTGCTGGCTTGCTACGGAATGAAGAACTTGCTTCAGCGCCTGCCCGCCAAGCGGCATGCCGCCGTCATTCTCATCGCCGCGGGCATCGTCGCTTTTGAATATTATCAAGCGCCTGATCCGCTCGTGATTCCGGACGCGCAGATGGCCTTCCTGTCTCAGTTGCGGCAGGAAGACGACCGAAGCCCGATCCGATTGATCAACTTGCCAATGGGCCCGCGCGAATCAAAGATTTATGACTTTTACCAGTCGTACAGCGGTTACCCGCATGTTGAAGGGCGTCCAACGCGAGCGCCCGATTCCGCCTTTGAATACATTGAAAGCAACCTGCTGCTCCGCAGTTGGAGAAGCCATGAATTCATTCTCTGTCTCCCGTGGATGCGCAGCCAGTATCTCAACGGCTTGCAACAGCTCCAAACCGATGGATTTACCCACGTGGTCTATCATCATCATTTGGATTGGCGCGATTCCATTCCCATAAGCTTCGCCGGTGTTCAGCCCACATACCATGACAATTATGTGACAGTTTACCGGGTCGCTCAGCTGGAAGACAGCTGCCGGCCGGAGACGCTCGCGGCGCCAGCGCCCTTCTCATATCTCCAGCGCTTGGCGTTTTCTTCAGCCTTGATCCCCGACCAGGGCATGACGATCTTGAGCTTTCATCCTTCCGGACGCATCGACGACCAAGATTATCACTTCTGGGCTTCCGTGTTTGAAGCCTGGAAGGGTCTCGCGCATGTTTACCGGCAAGACGGTGAACTCCAGCTGCAAAGTTTTAATCCGGATGATACTGACCTGAAGAAGGTTCTGAATGAGAACCAGTTTTTCCTGGCCGCTTACAGTCCGAGCCAGTTTGATTCGGCGGCCTTGCGCGCGCTCGGCGAAATCTTCGCCATGGACTTCAAGGCCTGCCAACCCATCATCGACACGCCTGACCTTGTGGCACAGTATTACCTCAGAAGCGACTTTGAATGCGCCTTCGTCTTATCGTCGGATCCACTGATCGTGGACTACGAGAATGGCGTTCGGCTGCGTCATCGGCGCCTCGAACTCGATGGCGCGGCATTGACACTCGAAACCTGGTGGACGAGATTGCCCGAAGACGCGCACGGCGTCTCAATCCAGATTTTCGACCAAGCCGGCGCGAAAATCACCGGCAGCGACTTCACCATCCGCCATGAATCGCTTTCCCGCCACCGCATGGACCTGCCGCCGCTTGCGCCCGGCGATTACGCCGTGAAGCTTATCCTGTACCACTATGAGACGCAAGCCAGTGTGGCGGGCGTCATCGTGAGCGCCGAAGCTCACTTCGAGCGGGAACTGGAAATCGGATCCATTGCGATACAGTGACTGACGCACCGACGCGCACGCACGACTGAGAAATCCGCTGCCTGTCCTTGCTCCTTTTGCGCTTGCTGATGCCAGACCAGCGCGTATACTGGTCAACATTCCGCTGCCCAGGGTTTTGTTCTGATGTCCCGGAATGGACAGAAATTAGAATGAGTCGAATCGCCGCTGCCTTGCGCCAACATTGGCCCTTCTTCCTGTTCGTCCCTCTCTTGACTCTCGTAATGACCTGGCCCACAGCCGCATATGTATTTGATGGGAACACAATGTGGCTGCCGAGCAAAGATCTTGATCTCGGCATGAAGATGTGGGATGCCTGGTACGGCGGCCAGATTCTCGCTGGCAACGCGGACTTCTACTTTACCGATCGTCTCTTCTATCCCCAGGGCTTGTCCCTGGTTTTCCACAACTTCAGCATTCCGCACATGCTCCTCATGCTCGGGGCGCAAAGCCTTTTGCCAGCGACAAACGCATTCAACCTTGTCTTCATGCTAATAGTCTTTTCCAACGCGGCGGCAAGTTACATCTACCTATTTCATTTGTTTAGTGATCGCTGGCTTAGCCTGTTTGGCTCGGTCGTATTTGGACTCAGCGTATTTGTCCTTCGGCATCCGACGCACCCCGGTCTCAATACCGTCGCGGCTATACCACTGGTGATGTATGGATTGCAGCGCGGGCTCGACGAAGGGCGACATCGCTGGATCCTGCTCGCCGGAGCCCTCATCGGCATCACCGCCTTCACCGGCATGTACATCTTCGTATGCCTTGTGATTTCCGTGGGCGTTTTCCTTTTGTTTCAGTTTCCCAAGCAATGGAAGGCGAGGGGCTTCTGGGCCAGCATCATGCTGCTACTGGTTGTGGCTGGGGCGATAAGCGCCTTGCGGATCTATCCGATGCTGCGCGAGGGCGCCGCCTTGGACGAAGCTCTATACAAAGGCGGCGGGCGCGAATTTGGCAGCGACCTGCTCGATCACTTTGTTCATCGAGAGAATCGTATCACCGAGCACATATTTGCTTCGGTTCTGCGCGAGCCAGTCCCGCCCCTTCGTGGGGACGGATACCTCGGCTATGTCACCCTGATTCTGGCCGCCATCGCGCTCTTGAAAGCAAAGCCTCGTCGTACAACCCTGTTCTGGTTCTTCCTGTTCCTGACCTTTTTCGTACTCAAATTGGGTCCAGCATTGGTCATAAAGGGCCACACCTATGCCGAGATCATATTGCCAAAACATCACCTGAATGTATGGTTCCCGACCGTTTTCAAGGCATTCTGGATAACCGCTTACTTTCATGCCGGCCTGCTGCTGCCGCTCGCAACCCTCGCCGTGCTTGGTCTAAGGCGCCTGCGCGACGCGCTGCCAGTCAAGATTGGTGGAATTGTCATTCTTGCCTGCCTAACACTGAATCTGCTGGAGACGATCAAGCCCTTGCCCGCTTACATCGTTCCGGCTCAACAGTTGCATTTCATGGATTGGCTGCGCAGCGAAGACAAGCAGGATGCGATCCGCTTGATTAACGTGCCCTTTGGACGCGGTCCATCCAAGAGATATGCGCTTTACCACGCCTTTAGCGGTTATCCGCATGCCGAAGGCTTGGCGTCGCGCACGCCCTCGGCCGCTTACGCTTACATACGGGAAAATACCCTCCTTGCCGCCTGGCGAAATGAGAAGGGGATTATGTGCCTGCCCTTCAATGAGGGCGCCTTCAAACATGCCTTGGACCAGTTACTTGCGGACGGATTTTCACACGCCGTCTTTCATAACGATTTCATTCGTCCTGTTCAATTCGAATACTACAGCGTCATGTCTATTCATCCCGCATATGAAGATCAATACGCGAAAGTGTACCGGCTGCGGGATATGCATGGCGCCTGCGAAGATTCTGCTTTATTCGGTTCCAATGTCTTGCCTGAGCTTGCGGACATTATGGAGTTCTCCGCGATGGCAAGCGACCTGAACGCGCGAGACTTGAGCGATCTCCCCAACGACGAAGCGCGACTCGACAATGATGGATTTGCTTCATCCTCCGCGGGAGCGCAGCCCTTGGCGCTCAAACTCTCCGCCAACGGCATTGTGCTCGGCGCGCCCATTACACTTGCGAACGCGCCCGTCGGCGACCAGCTGCTTCCGGACGACGGCCTCGCGGTCATCGCGTTCTATCCAGTTCATCTGGAGACCGATGTGGTTGAGGCCGCCGCCAGCCGACTTGCCCTCGAGCTCAAGTCCTGCGGACGCATCGAGAAGCCGGGCGCCGCCGCCATCGAGTATTTCACCAGGGCGGAAGTTCCTTGCGCTCTGCTCATCAGCGATGATCCGTTCGCCGTCAGCTACGAAAACGGCGTCTTCCTGGCGAACGTTCTGCTGAATGGCAGCGGTGAGGAATTGGAGACCTATCTCCTTTGGAACAAGCTGCCAGAGGTCGCTCACGGCCTGTCCATCCAGCTCTTTGACCGAGACGGCGCGAAGATCGCGGGGAGCGACTTCACCATCCGCCATGATTGGCTGTCCCGACACCGCCTGGACCTTCGGCCTCTTGATCCAGGCGAATACACCGTGAAGCTCATTCTCTACCACTTTGAGACGCGCGCCAGTGTGGCCGGCGTCGCTGTGAACGCGCAATCTCGCTTCGTGCGTGAACTGGAAATCGGGTCCATCACGATCGGCTGATCGCGCTCAACCGAGCACAAGATCTCGCTTGCCTTGCCGCGCCTTTGCCACAAGCGCGTCAAACAGCGCCTGCTGCGACGGATCACTCGCGGCCGTCACCTCAGGATGCCATTGCACTGCGATAAGCCAGGGATGACCGGGCAGCTCAAGCGCCTCAATAATGCCATCCGTCGCCAAGGCCACGACGCGCAAACCCGCCGCGACATCCTTGACCGCCTGGTGATGCCCCGATGATGTATGCAGAGTCGTCAATCCCATCACTTCGGCGATCAGGCTGTCGGCTTCTACATGGACCTCCTGCATCGCCCATAATCCCGCTTCGTTCCGGTGGATGTCCTCATCGCGTATATCGGGGATATGCTCATGCAGCGTGCCGCCCGCGGCCACATTCAGCACCTGCAAGCCCCGGCAGATGCAAAGCAGCGGCTTTTCCCGCTCGTCCAGCAGGCGGCGCGCCAAGGTCAACTCGCTTTGGTCGCGTTCGCCGTCCGTGGGCAGCACATGCGGATTCCCGCAATCGCCGCCATATTCTGCTGGATCAATATCGGTGCCGCCGGTGATAATGACGCCATCCAGCATAGGCAGAATCGGTTCCCAGGCATGCTCGCCCGGAGGCAGCAGAAGCGGTATCCCGCCGGCGCGACGCACGGCGTCAACGTAGGGCGCTGGCACGCTGAAGAACGCATCATAATGCCGCGATTGGATATAGCCTTCGCTGCGACCGCCTGTGGTGACGCCTATGATGGGCTTGCTCATTCTCGTATCCTCGAAGTCCTTGCGCGACGGAATGCAGCATAATATAAACGAATCGTCGCCGTGTCCGCAACCGCTGCGGGTGATACGTTTCTTCCCTCTACTGCGAAGTCTGTAGACACCCGCGCGACAATGCCGCCGCCCGCGCAAAATACCTTGCGTCTGCCTGCGCATAGCTCCCCGCTCTCGGAGCGCAAAGTCTACGTGCGCCCCTTGTGCGAGAGGGGGCCGGGGCGTGAGCGGTGAGAAGACATCCGCGAGCCGCGCAACACTTCATCATTCTTTACGTATCGCTCTATATGACATAAGTGCCCGATCATCTCGCATCAGCCATGCCACGCCCTGGATCTTCAGCGCGTTTCGCATACACCCAATTCACTATTGTAAAGCAGGATTTATGTTCCACCGCTGGCGCTTCTACTTCAACTATGCCCTGCGCAACATTCGGCGCGGCGGTCGCTGGACTACGCTGTCAATCCTTTGCATCACCGCCGGCGTCGCCACCGTCGTCGCTCTGCGCTCGCTTGGACTGGCCATCGGCGACACCTTGACCAACAACGTGCGCATCGAAATCAAGGGCGATCTGCTGATTCGCAATGACAATATTTTCGGCGGCTTCGGCAGCAATGATCCCAGCGCCTTCTCATCCGAGGAGCTGGCGGCGCTGCTCGCTTGGACCGAGGAAAAAGGCGCGACCGCCACCGCCTATATGAGCGGGCGCAACATGCAGATCAGCAAGGCTGGCGAAAGCGGTTTCGGGCGCCCCAGCTTCATCGGCAGCAACTTCATCGACCCGGGGACCTACCCGCCCACCCATACCATCCGCGCCCTTGAACCGCCCGATGTACCGCTCGCCGAGCTCTTCACCGGCGGCAACGATGTCGTTATCAGCGACAACCTGGCCGCCCAGAGCGATATCGCCGTCGGCGACCTGGTGCGCGTCAGCGGCACGCCGGAACTCTACACTGTCCGCGGCATCGTCGCCGTCGCCGAAGAGAGCAGCGTCACCAACTTCCTCAACGCCTTCTTCGGCTTCGCCTACTTCGACCTCGCCAATGCCCAAGCCGTGATCAACGAGGAGTTCGCGCCCAATCGCATCGGCGTCCTCCTGCCCAACGCGACCGACGACGAGCGCTTGAGGGAGCTGGAAGCCGAAATCGAAGCCATCGCGCCCGGCGTCCGCACCACCGTCATCTCCGATTTTCTGCAGCGCTATGAAGTGGTCTCGCAGTATCTCAGCGACTTTGTTGTGGTGATGGGCTTGGGAGCGCTCTTGATCGGCGGCGTCGGCATCATGAATACGATGCTGGTCTTGGTGCGCCGTCGCACAAACGAGATTGCCGCGGTCAAGACCTTTGGCTTGCGCGGAAGCCAGGTAGCCGCGCTCTTCCTGACCGAAGGCTTGATGCTCGGCTTCATCGGCAGCCTGCTCGGCATCATCCTCGGCATCGGCCTCAGCGTGATCGTCAACGAATATGGCTCGGTGGCGCTGCGCCAACCCTTGATCTGGCGAGTCTATCCCGAGGCGCTGATTTTCGGCTTGGCGCTTGGCATGGTCGTCACCGCCATCTTCGGCGTCGCCCCGATTCTGACCGCCGTCAAAGTCCGCCCCAGCATCATTTTGCGCCCCAACGAGAATCACCTCGTCGCCTTGGGCCTCATTCAATCCCTCATTCTGCTGATCTTCGTCACCATCAGCCTCGGTCTGGTCGTCGGTCAAATCTTGCGACCCTCATTCGAATTGACCGAAGGGCGTCTGGCGGAGGCGGCTGCAAGCGCCGGTGACATGGAGACCGAAGAAGGTCGCGTCGAAATCCGCAACTCGCGCCCGTTTGAGCCTGCGTCCGAGCCAAGCGATCAAACGCTGCCATCCGCTTATCTGGTAGGCGTCATCGGCGTCAGCGTTACCTTCCTGATCTTTATGCTGCTTATCGCCTTCCTCTGGTTCATCATCTTCTTGATCGGCAAGCTGCCATCACTTGGCATGGTCACCTGGCGCCTGGCCTTACGCAACCTGTCCACCAACCGCCTGCGCACCGCCATCACTTTGCTTGCTTTGAGCGCCGGCATGTTCGCGCTCAGCAGCATCACCTTCGTCGGCGAGGGCACGCGCGATCTGCTTTTCCTCCAGCTCAGCCGAACATTCGGCGGCAATGTGCTCGTCTTTCCCTTTCCCGGGGCGCCAGCCAACCTGGTCAAGAACGCCATTGATGGCGCCCTGGAAGATGTCGACATCGATTACAGCACGATGATCAAGAGCTACGAGACAGAGCTGGTCGCTATCAAAGGGGAAGCGATGAATGACGGCAGCGCGCTCGAAGTCACCGTATGGGATTCGGATAAGCCCGATATCTACGACGGGCAGAGCCCTACCTTGGCCGGGCGCATGCTTACCCCCGCCGACCGCGGCCAGCCTTCCATTGTCCTGCCTTCTGAATTGGCGGATTCGCTGGGCATAAACATTGGCGATACCATCGCTATCGCGGTTGCGAAAGGCCTTGAGCTGGAAGTGGTCGGCATCCTTAGCGGCGGCGAAGGCTTGGTCTTCAGTCCAGCGACCGGTCTCGTCCCGCCCGCTGTTCTGCCCGCTTCGGCCTCCGCTAGCTATACGCTCTACGCCTATCAGGTTCCCGAATCCGAGCTCAATCGCGCCCTGGCGCAGCTTTCGACCGTGACCTTCGCCCTGGCTGTCGATGTCAAATTCATCGACGGCTTGTTCGGCCGCCTCATCGATCAATTCGCCGCCATCCCCACCATCGTCGGCTTGCTCTCGCTCTTCGCCGCCTCCGTCATCATGGCCAACACCGTCGCTCTTTCTACCTTGGAGCGTCGCCGTCAAATCGGCATCTTGAAAGCGATTGGGCTCAAATCCCGGCGCGTTTTGCAAGTTATGTTCATCGAATCCAGCTTGATCGGCCTTCTAAGCGCCGTCCTGGGCATTGGCTTGAGCGCGCTGATCATTAGTCTGCTGGCGGCCGCGGGAGGCATCGACATTCCCTTGCCCGCCGACGCCCGCCTGACCGCCTTCGCTCTGCTTGTCGCCTCTGTGATCATTGGCTGGATCGCCACCTTCCTCAGCGCCCGCGTCGCTCTCAAGGAACGTGTGATGAACGTGCTGCGCTACGATTAGCATTCCCGCTGGAGCCTAACCATGCAGTGGCGACTGGCGGTCCGTGGCGGCGCTAGGTGTCCATTTGACTTGCGCGATTGCCCTACTCCCGGACCGCGCTCTGATTGCCTAGATATGCAAGCTATGCTATATTGTCAGCAAGTGACCGCACACTATTCATTACCGCTCAAACACTTATCGCAGGAGTTTCCTCATGCCGCAGAATCCACGTCACCTGGAAGGGCAGGGTTTGGTCGAATACGCATTGATACTTGTGCTCGTCGCCGTAGTGGTCATTGTTATTCTCGCGCTGCTGGGACCGGCCATCGGCAATATCTTTTCCAATATCATCAACAGTCTGAATCCAACCGCAACGCCGACACCCAACGGCGGCTGACCCAAATCGGAACGACAACAGAAGCCGGGGCGGCTGATTTGCCGCCCTTGTTTGTCTACCTTGTAGCCACGCAAGGAATTTCCTAAATGTAGGGGCGACTGACCCGCTGTGTCGGCGGTCGGTGTCGCCGGTCAGTGTCGGCGCGACCTTCGCGACCTACGCGCGGCTGTGAGTCGCCCGCCAAAATCGGACTACCTGGAATCAGCATCGCGCCGCCGCCTTACCGCCGGGCTTGTAATCGGCTATACTCGCAAGAGCGTCTGGGTATGTTCCGATCGCGAGGGGCTAAACTGGCAGCGCTTGCGTTTCTAAACAAGGGGAGAGCGGATGATACTGGAAGAACTGTCAAACGCCATCGGCGTTAGCGGCGAAGAAGATGACGTGCGCGCGATCGTCATCGAAGCCATCCGCGGTCACGTCAGCGACCTTCAGGTTGACGCGCTCGGCAACGTCACCGCCCAGCAGCGCGGCACGGAGCGTCCCGATTTTAGCGTGATGATCGCCGCCCACATGGACGAAATCGGCATGATGGTGACCGCGGTCGAATCCAACGGCTTGATCCAGTTCACCAGTGTCGGCGGCATAGATCCGCGCATCCTGCCAGGCAAACGCGTCAAAGTCGGCGCCGATCGCACTCCCGGCGTGATTCTGTGGAAGCCGATTCATTTGTGGCGCGATATGAAAACGGTAGCGATCGACGCTCTGCGTATTGATGTCGGCGCGAGCGACAAAAGCGCTGCCCAACCTGGTGATCGTATCGCTTTCGACGGCGCTTACACGCAGCTCAGTGACACAGTCGTTCGTGGCAAAGCCTTCGATGATCGCGTCGGCTGTTCCGTGTTGGCGGATATCGTCCAGAACGGACCTTATCCGGTGACGGTCGCGGTCGCCTTTACCGCGCAGGAAGAGATTGGTTTGCGCGGCGCTCAAGTGGCGGCGCAGCGCCTGCAGCCCGATGCCGCCATTGTCCTCGAAGGCACATACGCCTACGATCTACCCCAGCCAGACCACGAGCCCGAGGCTGGCGATCTGCATGCGAACCCCGGAACCCGCTTCGGGCATGGCGCCGTCATCACCTTGTCTGATCGGCAGATGATCACCGACCCGCGCGTTTTCGCGTTTCTTCGCGAAACCGCCGAAGCGAACGACATCGCCTATCAAGTCAAGACCATGGATGGCGGCGGCACTGATGGCGGGGCGATTCACATCGCTCACACTGGCATCCCGACCATGCCGATCTCAGCACCCTGCCGCTACATCCATACGCCGGCGGCGCTCCTGCATCTCGGGGATTATGCTTCTGTGCTGCGCCTGTCGCAGGCGGTCTTGCGGCGGATTACGCCGGATACGTTTCGGCGCGACTGACCAGGCGCTAGCCCGGCGGCAGCTTGAGTTCCTGCCCGACGCTAACCTGATTCGGGTTCGTCAATTCGTTGAGCGCGATCAGTTCATTAACATCCACGCGGTAAAGCAGCGATATGCTTTCGATCGTCTCGCCGGCGGAAACAACGTGAATCTCAGGTCTCGGCGTCGCTGTCGGCGCGGGCGTCGATGTTGGCTCGGGCGTCGCCTGTTCTTCCGCAGTTGCTTCGGCCGAGCTATCGACCGGCTCTGTTGCAGTGACTTTTTCATCGTCCGCGATTTCAATGGCGCCCACCGTCGCCGGCAGTTCCGGTATGCTCACTTCCGGCTCGGTTGATTGGCAGTCTGGGATGAGCAGCAGTTGTCCAATCGCCAGATCTTCAGTATCCAGCTGATTGACTTCCATGATCGTCTGATAAGTTGTGCCCCAAGCCAGCGCCAGCCGGAACAGGACATTGCCCGCCTGTACCGCATAGACGCACTCATCGTCCGGGTCAAGCTGTTCTTCGAAAGACAGTGTGGCCGTTGGGCGCACAAATGGCGCCAGAGTTGGGGCCGGCTCAGCCGCTTCAGTCGTTTGAAGCGCGAGTGTCGGCTGCTCTACCTGGCCCGGCGCCGTTTCCGGCGTAATGTATTCACCGGGCGTGGTGTTGAAATCGGATCCTTCAACTCCGGCCGCGTTCCCGCCTGATTCGTCTGCCGCCAAGGCTTGAGTTACGGTCGCCTCCACCACGACTTCGGCGCTGTCAATCTGCTGGAAGGGCTCCTCAGCCTGGCGATAACAGGCGGCCAGCAGCATGGCGCACATCAGCAGCGAAAGAATCAGTCTGGGCTTCATGAGGTCAAGCTCTCTCTCAAGTTTAGATCAAGCTATGATTCATTATAGTGGAGTCGTCCGGGACGCGCTTGCCAGCCAGGGCGTACATTTTTTGTGCTTTGGCGGGCGAGACCACTACAACCCCATCCCCCGGCCCCTTCCCCAGCGAGCTAAGGAAGGGGAGCTAAATCTTGCGAAAACAGTATACATCCCGTGCCTTGTCCATAGCAGGACGCATGTTAATTCGTGTGGGCGGCGGCATTGTCGCGCGTGTGTCTACAGTTGTCGCTCTTGGGGGCGAGCCACCGGCTCGCCCGTACAGTCGATGGCAGCCATGGAGCGAGCGGCGGGCGCGCTATCCCACTTGCGGCAGCGCCGCCATCGCCCGCTCGATCTCCGCTTGCGGGTACTCGTAATTCGACAGTTCGCCGCCCAGATAGGCGTCATAAGCGCTCATGTCGAAGTGCCCGTGCCCGCAGAGGTTGAAGAGGATGACGCGCTCCTCGCCCGCTTCCTTGGCTGCTTGCGCCTCGCGGAGAGCCCCGGCGATGCCATGAGCCGCTTCCGGCGCGGCGATGATGCCCTCGGCTTTGGCGAAGGTGATGGCGGCGGCGAAGGTCTCCAACTGCGGGATGGCAGCCACATCGAGCAGCTTTTGATCCCAGAGCTCGCAGATGATCGAGGCCATGCCATGATAGCGCAAGCCACCGGCGTGCAGCGGCGGCGGCACGAAGCCATGCCCCAAGGTGTACATTTTCAGCAGCGGCGTCATGCCGACCGTGTCACCGAAATCGTAGGCGTAGACGCCGCGCGTCAAACTCGGGCAGGCGGCTGGCTCCACGCCCAGCAGCTTGGTATCTCTGCCCGCCGTCAGATTCTGATGCAGGAAGGGCAGGGCGATGCCGGCGAAATTGCTGCCGCCGCCCGTCGGACCCACGATCACGTCGGGATACTCGCCGGCAATTTCCATCTGCCTCAGCGCTTCTTGCCCGATGACCGTCTGGTGCATCAAGACATGATTCAGCACGCTGCCCAAGGAATACTTGTACTTGCCGCCGCTGGTCGCCGCCACCTCAACCGCTTCGCTGATGGCGATGCCCAGGGAGCCGGTGCTATCGGGGTCCGCCTCCAGGATCGTGCGTCCGGCATTGGTGGTGTCGCTCGGGCTGGCGGTGACCCCCGCGCCGAAGCTTTGCATGATCGCGCGCCGATAAGGCTTCTGCTCATAGCTGATGCGCACCATGTAGACGATGCATTCCATATCAAAGAAGTTGCAGGCTTGCGCCAGCGCTGTGCCCCATTGCCCGGCGCCGGTTTCGGTGGTGAGCCCGTTGATGCCCTCTTGCTTGTTGTACCAGGCTTGCGCCGTCGCCGTATTCAGCTTGTGGCTGCCCGAAGGCGACACGCCCTCGTATTTGTAGTAAATGTGCGCCGGCGTATCCAGCGCCTTCTCCAGCCTTCGCGCGCGCAGCAGGGGCGTGGGCCGCCAGAGCTTGTAGATCTCGCGCACCTCGCCCGGAATCTCGATCCAGCGATCCTGGCTGACTTCTTGCATGATCAGTTGCATGGGGAAGAGCGGCGCCAAATCGTCGGGACCTACCGGTTGATGCGTGCCTGGATGCAGCACGGGCGGCAGCGGCCGCGGCAGGTCGGCCTGCACGTTATACCACTGGCGCGGAATGGCGCTCTGCGGAAGGTCGAAGCGAATATCGTCGGACATAAGTCATCTCTCCCTCTGTTGAAACTGGATCGTATACTATCGAAGGCGCCGGGATTCCGCAATGTGTGGTGGTTTTGGGCAAGTGTATAGATAGGGTATGGGTAGGCGGGGGGGGGGGGGGGGGGTAGATTCACCACAGAGGCACAGAGGGCACAGAGAGGGCGACACGAGCCGAGCGTAGACACAGCAGTTCGAGAGGGGGTGACGCTGTATGCGGGGCTGGGATTGGCGGGAGGGCGACCTGATAGGTCGCCCCTACAGTTGGCAGTGGTGGCGGGGATGGGAAATTTGTGGGTGGTCATTAGGCGAAGGCGAAGGGGGCGCTGG
>JAPOWK010000031.1 GCA_026707665.1 Chloroflexota bacterium | reverse complement strand
GAAGCGACAATTTGCTGAGTGGGATTCGCACCCACAAGGATGACGCGCCTTTCCATGGCGCACTGAGCTATGCGGGTTAGGGCCGATTCGCCTTGACGCTGAATTGGAACCGTCGCCTCGTTCAAACTCAGCGTGGCCAAGTCGGCGAGAAGCGTCGTCAGGCTGTGAACCGGCAGCCCGTCTGAGGTCAGTTTGGTGTCGGCCTTTCTGTGACCTCGATCGATCGGCCACGCCGTTCGAACAGCTTGATCTGCTGGCTGACAGTCTGGGATGTCACCAACAATTCATTGGCCGCACCACGGATGGAAATCGTCGCGGACCACCGCGTGGAACGCCTTGAGCGCATTCAGTGAAGGAAGGCTGAAACGGTCAGGATCCACCGAAAGTGATCTCACGCAGGCTCGGCCCTGATCGCAAGGAGGTTCCGGGCCTCGCGGCCACACGCCACGCCGATCAGATGGGCCGGTTCTCCGCGGTCACGGTATTTCTCGGCATAGCCGCGTTCCCGCATTTGGCCGATCGCTGCATCCAGCACAGCATTCGTGTCGCCTTCTCCATCAGCCATCTTGAATTCCAGAACGAAGACCTGCCCGCCCGTCAGTACCACCATGTCCGCCCGCCCATGGCTCGATGTATCCTCAACGCGCAGGTCGACACCGATCGACCGGAAACACATATGCAGGAGACTCGCGTACCAGGCCTCGTAGCGGGCAAGATCGCCAGTCGCATGCCACTGGTAGGGGATCCCCGAAAGGTACGTACGGAGCCGCTCGGCAAAGCCACCGAAATCATTCGCCTCAAGAAGCGCACAGAGCGCCCGGCCTTGCTCCCGTGGTTCTCTTCCCGGTTTCCCCAGATACCCAAGAAGTTCATCATTCAGGCTGATCCGCACCTCGAGATTGGGATAGTCCAGCCGGTAGTACGTCCTGAAGCCTTCCCTCTGCTCATCTGCGATGGTCAGATATCCGGTTTGGAACAGGAGCGCCTCAATCCCGATGTCACCAACATCGAACTTTGAGACAAGTGACATATCTGCCATCCGGTTCTCCAGTTCCATTGGGCTGACGGATTTCTCCATCAGCATCCGGAACAGGAACGCCGGAGAGCCGGTCTCAAACCAATATGGTCGGAACTCACGGTTCCGTAGCAGCAGAAGCACGTCATAGGGGTTGTAAACCTGCGCCCCGCCCCGCCAGTGATAACCGTTGTACCAAGTCCGGATCTCCTCCCGATCCAGCCCGTCAAGTTCGGGTCCGAACACCTCGTCGATATCATCGTCGGTGTAGCCGCAGATTGTGGCGTATCGTGGGTTCAGGCTGATGTCTTCAAGGTTGTTGAGGCCCGAGAACAGGCTGACCTTCGAGAACATGCTCACGCCGGTGACGAAGACAAAGCGGACATGTTCGGCACCGCCCTTGATGATGCCGTAGAACCCGCGCAGATAGTCCCGGTTGGCGGTCGCCAGTTTCGGGTCGTGAAGCACGTCGAGGATCGGTTTATCGTATTCGTCCACCAGGACAACCACCTGCTGCCCGGTGGAGCGGTGAAGAAGATCCAGAAGATCCCACAGACGTTCAGGCCCGGTCCTGCAGGACGTGATCAGGAGACCAGCGTTGCGCTCAATCACCTCCAGTTGCGTGAGGATGCTGCGTTCAAGATCCTTGGGATCATTGTATTTCCCGTCGAAGCTGAGCCGCACCACCGGATGACGGGCCGACCAGTCCCAGTGCCCGTGGATGTCCAGGCCCCGGAACAAGTCCTCGTGTCCTTCGAACAGCGACTTCAGCGTATCCAGCAGGAGGCTCTTACCGAACCGGCGTGGCCGAGAGAGAAAGCAGTAGTCGCTCTGGTTGATTAGTTCCCGGATGAAGGGAGTCTTGTCGACGTAGTAACTGTCCGTTTCCCGGAGTCTCCGGAAAGACTGGATCCCGATCGGAAGGCGGCGGCTCATGGAACACTCCATTCTTGAAGCTCCGCCAGGAAAACGACGGGCATCGTGTTCCTCACTCTTTGCGAATACGATACTCTATACATACTCTATACACATCTTCTTTGGCCGGGAACCGGTTCACGCATCGGCAGTTGACGTTAGCGTCATGCGGTTATGATCTCCGGATAGCAGGTCCGCGGCAAACGCCCCGACGACTTCGCCATGACGATCCCGGACAGTTCCCAGCAGGTCGCGGCCGTCCGGTTCGGTGACCCGGTCGAACTTTCGCCTGAGCATGGCGATGCTGGTCTCTGCGTAGATGCGCGTCGCGCTGATGTCCGCATGGCCGAGGAACTTCTGGATATCAGCGATGTCCATGCCAATCGCGAGCAGCCTGGTTGCCATGGTGTGCCTCAGCAGGTGGGGATAGATCCGTTTCGCGATCCCTGCTTCCCGCGCGATCTCGCGCACGATCTGCCCGATGCGCTGGCGGGAGTAGACACGTGATCCGCCGGTGCCCTTCTCGCGGCTGACGAACAGCGGCCCGGAGCGCCGTTTTCCGATGTGCATGGACAGGAGGCGGGCCAGTTCGGTGCGGATCGGGATCTCCCGCCGCTTGCCGCCCTTGCCACTCTCGACGACGACCATCCGTTCTCCGAGGCTGACGTCCTCGACCCGGAGGGCGACGAACTCCGAGACGCGCGTCCCGGTTTCCAGCAGGGTCTGGATCATGAGGCCGACCTGGCCGTCCCGGGCATAGGCTGCATCGATGAACCCGAGCTGTTCCTCGAGGGTCAGGCGGGAGGGGGCGGTTCGCTTTTCCCTCGGCGCGTGGAGGCCTGCCTTTTCCCGTGCGGCCTTGAAGACGGCCTTTGTCTGTGTGTAGTCGATGCCTTCGCGGAGCAGGATGTCGGCGATTTCTGCGGAGATTCGTTCGATGTAGCCGGTCACGGGTTCTCCTCGGCCGTTTCGGAAAACAAACCGATAGGCGTTTTACCCTGTCCC
>JAPOWK010000097.1 GCA_026707665.1 Chloroflexota bacterium | reverse complement strand
TGCTGAAGCCGGCCGCCGCCAGCCTGGCCATCATCACTTTCCTCTTCAGTTGGAACAGTTTCCTTTGGCCCCTGGTGATCGCACAGGATCGTGACCTGGTCACATTGCCGGTCGGCTTAACCTACTTCTCCCAGTCCCTCGACCGGGAGCCCTTGTGGGCGGTGGCGATGGCCGTTTCCACCATGGCGACCATCCCCGTTATTCTGCTCTTCCTCTTCTTCCAGCGCTATTTCATTGAAGGCATGATGGTCTCCGGCATCAAGGGATGATGCGCGAGCGCCTGCTCGAGTTGCGCGAAATCTATCGCCGCGAACTCTTTGATTGCGTCGTCCCCTTCTGGCTCAATCATTCGCTGGATCACGTCAACGGCGGGCAGTTCAATTCGCTCGATCGCGACGGCTCGGTCTTCGATACGGACAAATCCATGTGGCTGCAGGGCCGCGCGCTCTGGATGTTCGCCAAGCTATACAACGAGGTCGAGCAGCGCCCGGAATGGCTGGCCGCCGCCCGCCATATCTACGACTTCATCATGCGCTGTGGCTTCGACAACGACGGCCGCATGTTCTTCGCCGTCACCGCCGATGGCGCACCGCTGCGCAAGCGGCGCTATCTCTTCACCGAGACTTTCGGGGTCATCGGCCTGGCGGAGTATGCCCGCGCCACCGGTGACGCGACGGCGCTCCACCGAGCAATCGACACGTACCGGCTTGTCGTCGATCACCTGCGCAATCCCGGCCGGGTCGAGCCCAAAATCTTCCCCCAAACCCGCCGCGCCAGAGCCCACAACGTATCCATGATCATGCTGTCGACAACGCAAGAACTGCGCCTCGCCGCCCCGCCCGACCCGCTCTACGCCGAAGTCGTTAATGACGCGCTCGATCAGATACTCAATCACTTTCTGGACCATGACGCGGGTGCCGTCTTTGAAGTCCTCGGCGGCAACGGCGAGCGCCTCGACACCGTCGATGGCAGGCGCCTCACACCGGGCCACGCCATGGAATCGGCCGCCTTCGTCATGCACGAGGCCGTTGAGCGCGCCGACGATTCGCTGATCCCGCCGGCGCTGAAGATGATCGATTATTCGTATGAGCGCGGCTGGGACGAACAATACGGCGGCTTGCTTTACTTTGTCGATATCGACGGCAAACCGCCAACCCGCTTGGAATGGGATATGAAGTTGTGGTGGCCCCACGCCGAAGCGCTCTATGCCTTGCTGCTGGCTTACCGCTTTAGCGGCGACGAGAAGTACGCCCGCTTTTTCAAGCAAATGCACGACTGGACATTCGACCATTTTCCCGATCCCGAATATGGCGGCTGGTTCGGTTACCTGCATCGCGACGGAGGCTTGTCCACCCCGCTCAAGGGCGGCATGTGGAAAGGCTTCTTTCACACGCCGCGCGCGCTCTGGCTCTGCTGGCAGCTGCTCGGCGAGATGCTGGTTTAATCCTGCCGCGGGTTCAGGCGCGATCCGAAACGCAGATAGCTTATCTCGCCCGCCTCGTCTCGTAGAAGGTCAGCTCGCGTTCTCTCATAGGCGCCATCCAGAATCAGCAATTGATCCGGCCCGCAGCGCGCCACTTCAGCCGGCGGCATATCGGTCATTTCCCCGTCGCTCGGAAATCCGCCGTGGTATCGAAAATCGGCGAGCAATCGCCCCACATCCATCCGCATATCGATTTCCCACATTGTGCCCCGGTAGCGCCCGACATATTGCGCCAGCTCCTCAACCGAAGACTCGATGACCTGGGGTTCAGGAATTTCGACTCCACAATACTCGCGCAAAACCGCCTTGTTGAAGCGATCGTAGAGCGCCGTCCCCTTGTCCCCATTTGTCATCATGCCCAGCGCCAGTTGATGTTCCGGCGCCAGGGTCAAAATCGCGTTCTGTCCATTGGTGCCGCCCGTATGCCAGATACGCGTGTCTCCGGCCTCCCCGCTGATCATCCAGGCGAGGCCGCAGTATCCCATATATGGCAGGCTGGGCGTCTGGCGTTTATGCATCTCCGCCAGGCTCTCCGGGCGCAGCAGCGGCGACCCATCGCCCAGGTGAGGGGTGCCATAACGGAGCAGGTCATGAATGTGGCAGCAGATTCCGCCAGCGGCATTCATCCCGCGCGGAATCGCCCAGGGGCGCAAAACGCGGTCCCCGCCCTCAGCCACCTGATGCCCGACAGCAAAGCGATGCAGCATCACCTGATCGGGAATCAAGAAGCTACGGTCCATGCCCAGCGGCTCGAAGATCAATTCCCGCAGCGCATCCTCGTAGGTCGCGCCGGTCAATATTTCAATGATCCGGCCGGCGACGCAAAACGAGGCATTGTTGTAAGAGAAGTGCATGCCCAAAGGCGCCAGCTGTTCGAAGTCCGCCATGCCATCGACGTATCGCGCCGCCGCGTCATCGCCGCCGCCGGTATCCGTGAATATATCACCTGTCCATCCGGCTCTATGCGTCAGCAAATGCCACACGCTTACACATTCCGACACCTCGTCATCCCGCACCCGGAAGTCCGGCAGATACGCTCGCACCGGCGCCTGCAAGTCCAACTGCCCCCGTTCGACCAAGCGCATCATCGCCGTCGCCGTGACAGTCTTCGTGATCGAGCCGACCTGAAAAATCGTCTCATCGGTGACCGGCAGCGGATGCTCAACATTCGTAACGCCGACACCGCCGGCATAGGTCTCGCCCGCCACGCGCAGGCCGAAAGTCGCGCCCGGGACGCCCAGTTCCTGGCGCCAGCCTTCCACTTGCTCGGCGATACGTTCAAACTTAACATGATTGTCCATCGCCACGTCTGTTCTCCCCCAATCCATCTCGCCAATATGATCAACGCCGCTCGGCGGTGGCGCGTATGCTTAACCCGTTCAAAACGACAAAGAAAGCCACCACGAGCATGATGCTGCGCGTGCCGATCGCCAATTGCAAAAACCCAAAGCCGAAGGCTGAGACGAACCATCCGAAATTCCACATCACCAGACACAGGCTGCTGGCGACGTTGTGCAAGCCGGCATCGAGCGAGTCCATCAGCAGTGGTTGAAAGAGCGGCTGCATTGTATTGCGGATGCCGATCGCCAGCACAAAAAACAGAATCGCCATAGCCAGCCCCGGCGCCGCGCTAAAGCCCACAAAGGCGACCGCGCTGGCGAACATCAACGCCGTCAGCCCGCCGGCCCGTCCCCATCGCGCCTCCACCGCCGGGTTCAGCAGCGGCATCAAGCCCATCGCCAGCCAGCCCAAGCCAATCACGCCCCCGACTGCGCTATCGGTAATCCCGAACAACTCGCGGAAGATGAGATTGAAAAAGGGAAAGGTCAATCCACCCGAGATGCCGAAGACGAATAGCGGAAACGTCAATCGAATCAGGCGACGCCAAGGCGCCAACCGCCAACGCCCGATTCCCGCTGTCCCAACGCGATTGAACATCGCCGCTCCAGAACGCAAGGACAGAATCGGTACGGCGCTCAGCAGCAGCAAGATAGCGGCGCTCAAGATGGAAGCGCGGTAAGCCAAAGGCATCTCTTCCGGGCGCAGCCCATCGACGCCGGCAATCGCCAGCGTCTGGCTGGCGATAAGCGGCAGCGCTCCGCCAAGCACGCTGCCAATAGCCACGGCAAGCATGGCCACCAGGTTGTGATACGAGAACATCGCTGTGTGCTCGCTGCGGTCCGTCAGCGTGACCATAAACGGCGGCTTCGCCACTTGGTTGGCGCCGAAGCAGGCCCCCCAAAGAAAGCGACTGAGGGCGATAATCGGCAAACTCTGTGTCAACGCCGTTGTCGCCACCGCAATGGCAATGCCCGCCGTCGACAGCACAATCAGCCGGCGATTTCCTACGCGGTTGGCGACCAGACCAATCGGCAAGCCAATCAGAAAACCGCTGAGCCGCGGCAGCGACTGCAAGAGGCTGATCGTCGCCGTGTCATAACCGATGCTGACCAGATAAAAGTTCAGCAGAATGTCGGCGATGCCTAGCAAGCCAATATGAAATAGCAGGCTGTGGCACAAGAACAGCAGCACCTGCCCGTTCAAGCCAGGAAAGCGAGCGATGCGTCCGGCGCGAATCCTCATCTCAAGCACAGATTTCATCTAGGCAATAAGCCGTTCATGCGCCCTTCTGGTGGCGCAACCTGAAGCTTCTTCAAGCCACGCAAGCGAGCCCCGTCTGTCTAATCGAAGTCGTATCCGCACAGAACCGAGCATGTCGAAGAGCGCGGAAAACCGCCCTTCCCTAGCTTGCTGGGTCACGTAGACATTGACCTTCGGGAAGGGGCCGGGGGATGAGGTTAACGGTCATGTTTACCCAAGACGCAATGCTTGACAGGCTCACAGCCGCAAGTCTATAATCTGCCGCATTCGCGCGGTCATTGTCGACAGTACTAAATACTAACAGAATCGCCGTCGACTTCATACTTCAGCGCTTGTGATAGAGTGAAGGGTCAGGTCTGGGCGCTGAAGGGCGTCGCAATCAACCAGCGCAGCCCCGATCTTACGAGGGTTGAATTTAGCCCCTTCACGCTAAGTCGCTGGATCAATTACAAGTCGCTTGGACGAACATTAAGGAGAAATTAGTTTGGCATCAGAAAACAAATCAGAAATCTTGGCTGCGCATCAGGCCAATTCGGCGCTGAACATGCAGGCGCTGGCGCCAGTCGCGCGATACGAAAAGGACTTGAGCGCCGACGGCATGTTCAGCCCGCTCGACGAGCGAATCATCGCCGCGTCATCGGAAGCGCTGGAAGCCGGGGAGACACATTATGTCGATGTCCCCGGCATCGCGCCTCTGCGCGCCGCCATCTCCGAAAGCCTCAACGGCTCGACCGGCGCGGGCTACGAGACCGGCAACATCATCGTCACCGCGGGCGTCCAGGAATCTCGTTTTCTCACGATTCAGAAGATCGGCGAAAACTTCGAGAGCATCGCGGTACCGGCGGTCGCCCACCCCGGCGTGCAGAAGGCGCTCGGCGTCAGAGCGCGCAACGTGATTTCGCTGCCCGTGGATGCGAATCGCGGCTACCTCCCCACACTAGAATCGATTTCAGAGGTTGTAGCTAGCGGCTGTCGCCTGGTCTATCTCGAGTCGCCGTCTCGCCTGAGTGGCGCTGCTTTTACGACCGACGAGGTTGCCCACATCGGTCAAGCCCTGCAGGATGGCGGCGCGGCGGCAATCTGGGACCAGGGCCTCGCCCCCTGGGTGGATGGGGACTGCCATTCGCTCGCCGCCCTTGAAGACTCGCCGGCGCTGTTCACAAGCATTGGCGAAGCCTTTCCCGGCATGGGTTTGGCAAGTTGGCACATCGGCTACATCGCCGCGCCCGAAGATCAGATTCCAGCCATGCAATCGCAAAAGCAAATCATGGCCATCTGCACCAGCACCGCCGCTCAATACGCCGCTCTCGAAGCGAGCAATTTATTCGAGGAAGCGCGCGGTCTCAAGTTGTCGCAGTTGTCTCAACTCAAGACCAGACTTGTCGAAACTGCCGCCGACCTCGGTCTCGATGTCGCCACTGGTGACACCCGGAACATCATTGCGCTTCGGGCATCCGAGGCGGGAGCTGCCGAGTTGCGCCGCGCCGGCTTCGAAATCGCCGACGGCGCCCTATTTGGCGCGCCCGCTGTTATTCGCCTGAATGTAAACGCCGCCACTGCCGACGCGCTGCAAGCGCTCAGCTAACCGGATGCGAGGAAAAACGATGAGCAAAAAGAAAGCCGAAGGCACCAATCTGCTCTACCAATTGATCGGCGAAGCGCGAACCTACGATGATGTCATCGTCATGGGGCGCGGCGATCCCGACTTCGACACGCCGGCCCATATCGTCGCCGCAGCCAAAGACGCCATGGTCAACCACCATGCCGACTACAGCCCACCGGAAGGCTTGCCCTCCCTGCGCGAAGCGATCGCCGACCGTGTCAAGCGCGTCAACAATATCGAAGTTGATCCCGCGACCGAAGTCGTCGTCACCAACGGCGGGCAAGAAGCGCTCTTCTTGATGGTCCTCGCCGTCCTCTCCCCTGGCGACGAAATGATTGTGCCTGAGCCCAACTACAATACGTACGCCGATTCGCTGGCCTTCGCTGGCGGTGTCAAAGTCGAGGTAGAGACCTACCCCGAAGACGACTTCCGCGCCGACCCCGCCGATGTCCGCGCCGCCCTCAGCGACAAGTCCCGCGCGCTGCTGATCGTCTCGCCCAATAATCCCGCCGCCAGCGTCATCTCGCCGCCCGATATGCGCGAAATGCTGAATATCGCCATATCAAATGATCTGATGATCCTCGCTGACGACATTTACGATCTCTTTGTCTATGACGATTTCGAACACCTCAGCCCGGCTTGTTTGCCCGGCGGGCTGGAACGTACGCTCACCCTGAATGCCTTTTCCAAAGCTTATTCCATGACTGGCTGGCGCCTCGGCTGGATCGTGGGACCGGCTGACTTGATGGCGCGCGTCAGAGAACTCAAAGCCGCCATCAGCGGCGGCACGTCAATCATATCCCAATACGCCGGCATCGCCGCTCTAACCGGCCCTCAAGACGCGGTCGAGATGATGGCGGACGCCTATCGCCGGCGCCGGCGCCTCGTCCTCGACGCCCTGGACTCGATGGGCATAGAATACGGCCTGCCCCAAGGCGGGCAATTCGTCTTCGCCGATATCGGATTCACCGGTATGGACAGCGGCGAAGTCGCCCAGCGCATCCTGAGCGACCAGCACGTGCTGACATATCCCGGCTCGGCCTTTTCCAAAGACCGCAAGAATTATCTCCGCATGACCTTCCTCCAGCCCGAAGAGCAACTGACTGAAGGCTTGGAGCGGATGAAAGTCGCCATGAGCAACATCATGGCGGACAGAGACACCCAATAGTACGACCTGTTCTGCCCAATCAAATATGCAGTACCTGTCCTTCAACCCTTGGAATATTTCCCCCTCCCACATTGTCGAAGACGCCTGAGCGCGCCACTATTGGACAAAGCGTATCACTTCGCCGCCAAAGATCTATTTTGCGTAACTTAAATCCTTCATGGGCGCTATAATTGTAATTCCGCTAGGGATAAATGCACGCAGGGCTGCCCGAAACAGCCGACTGTCCTGACAGGATTGGCAGATGCCAGTTCGTTGGATTTCTGAATTAAGCCGTCACGCGCATGTTTTGCTGATTGTGCCGCTGGTCGTCATCGTCATGACCTGGCCAACCTTCGCCCGCATCTTTGATACCGGCGAATTCTGGTTAGTCAACGACCATCCTGACCATTGGTTAAGATTCTGGGATGCCTGGCATCTTGAGCGCGTCCTCAGCGGACAAGCCGATTACTATTTCACCGACGCCATATTTCATCCTCAGGGTCTGTCCCTCACCTTCCACGGTACTTCGACGCCGGCGGTGTTCCTCTTGCTCCTGCTTCAGACAGTGATACCTGCAAGCAACGCCTACAATCTGATTTTCCTTTTTGTCCTCTGTTTCAACGCGTTCAGCGCTTATGTGTTAACGCGTCATCTGTTTGATGATAAATGGATCGGCCTTTTCGGCGCTGTTGTCTTTGCCCTGTGTGTTCCATTTCCCGGCGGATCAACAACGCCCGATCTTATAATGATAGGAACGTTGCCGCTGACGGTCTATTTTTTTCGCCGATCTATTTTGGAGAAGCGATGGCATCTCGCTGTGCTGGCTGGCGCCTGCGCCGGCGTGACCGCCTTCATCGGTGTTTATACCTTCGTATTCTTGCTGATGACCATCGGCATATACACATGGTTTCTGGCTGCATCGAGATGGAGACGGCGGTCTTTCTGGCGCCTTGTCCTGCTGTTCAGCGTGATATGCTGCGCAATTGGTTTTTTCCGCTTCTATCCGCTGCTCGTCGACACGGCGGTGCTTAAAGAAGGCATGGAACGCTTCAGTGGCCGCTCTTCCGGCAGCGAAATCCTAAGCCACTTCGTCCCCGCGAAGAATCCATTCACCAGCGAATTTCTACGATCGGTTTTCAACGTTGCGCCCGGCGCGAAACTTGCCGACACCTATCTTGGATACATCAATTTGTTCCTTATGGCCTGCGCGATCTTCCACAAAGCGCTGTGGCGCAGGCTGATTCCCTGGCTCGCGATTCTCGCTTGCTTCGCCATACTTGGCCTTGGCCATTTCCTAAAGATAAATGCGCGAGAATATCAAGATGTCCTGCTGCCGTTACACTTCCTTAGAAAATGGCTTCCAGCGCTGTTTGGTCAGATTCACAATATAGGCATTTACCAAATCGGAGTAGTCCTGCCGCTTACCGTTCTTTCCTGTTTTGGTTTGTGGCGGCTTCTCCAATCGAAACGGGCGATGACGCGCGTTCTGGTCGCGTTGGTTTCCACGCTGGTGGTAACTATAGAGTTCTACGAGACTCAGAATGGAGTAACAATCAATCCAAATCACACTACCTACATCCACTGGCTGAGATCGGAAAATGATGGCGCTGGCACCCTCATAAATCTACCGCGTTGGCGCGCCTATTCAACATACTATCTATATCTCCAAACACGAACCCAGCATCCGCTTGTGCTCGGGCACGCGTATCGCAATCCCGTTGTCGCCCGGGGCTACGTCAGCGGTAACTTGCTGTTGCGTCGCTGGGACGAAAACAAGAGCGTTCATTGCCTGCCTCACAACGAGCGGACTTTCATCGCCGCCTTGGACCAACTTCTGAAGGATGACGCCACCCATGTCGTGGTGCATCGCTGGCTCTATGGCGAGCAGTTCATCATTCACAGCTTCAGGAACACTCCGGCAGCCTATGATGATCACTTCGTCAGCGTATACAGACTGCGCGACTTTCGCTTGAGCTGCGAACGCCTGAATCCGACCCTGCCACGCTTTGATCACTTCGCGGCATCGCCAGCGGCTATCCCGGGCAGCCGGTCTTCAATCCTCAGTTTTCACCCAAGCGAAAGCATCGATAAAGACCTTTTCGCCTACCTCACGTCGCTCTTCTCCGATTGGCGCAGCCTGCTTCATCTCCACCTGGACAAGGGCGAACCGGTGATTCAAGTCGCTGGCGCGAGTAGCGCGGATCTGGATTCCTTCGCGCGAGACAATCAGGTAATTTACCTGCTGTATAATAAGCGCGACACCGACGCCAAGGCGCTGCACGCACATATATCTTTCGATGGATTCAAGCTGTGCCACCGAATTGAGCATGAAGACGGATCGGTCATTGAGCAATATCTTAGCCGCGAATTCTCATGTAGTCTGGTTGCGTCCAGCCGGCCGATGCAGGTGGACTACGACAACGGCGCCCGCCTCGCTAACGCATCAATCGAAGCCACGCGAGACATGCTGGAGATTCAACTCATGTGGAGCAACTTGCCCAGCGAACCGCACGCGGTCTCGCTGCAAGTCTTTAATGCCGAAGGCGACAAGGTTCTCGGTCAAGACTCGACCATCACCGACGCGGCGCTTGCCCGCCAACATATCAACATTTCGTCCTTGCCGCCTGGCAATTATGTGGTCAAGCTGATCGTATACGACTTCAATACGCGTGTCAGCGTGCCCGGTACTGTAAGCGCTGAAAGCCTGCGATTTGAACGCGAACTGGAGATCGCAAGCGTTGATCGGACTTGAATTTGTCGCGCGCTTGCAAGAGGATGAGTTCAGCCGAGGCGAAAATCGTGGCCGAGCTTGAGAGGCGGCGGATGCGCGCTTGTCTCGCCAGTCTGTTGCGCAATCATTGGCAAGTCCTCCTTATCGTGCCGTTGGTCATTATTATGATGACTTGGCCAACATTCGCCCGCATCTTTGACGCGGACGAGTTCTGGCTGCATTCTTGGTTTACTAAGGACGCATGGCAGAAAATCTGGGATGCCTGGCATATAGGTTCTGTCTTAGCCGGAACGTCCGAACTCTACTACACCGATGCAACCTATCATCCGCACGGCGTATCATTGGCGTTTCACTCAGCCTCATTTCCTCATGCGCTTCTGCTACACGCACTGCAACAGCGTCTTCCAATCGACGACGCCTACAACCTGCTCTATCTGATGATGCTCTACTTCAATGCGATTTGCGCATATGTCTTAATTCGGCATTTGCTCAAGGACAAGTGGGTCGCGGTATACGGGGCAATCGTCGCCGGTGTTCATGTCGGGTTCACGGATTATGTGACCGCACCAGATCTCATTTGGATTGGTACGCTGCCACTAACCGTGTATTTCTTCCACCGGTCGGTCATAGAGAGTCGATGGCGCTTCGCGGCGCTGGCCGGCTTCTGCGGCGGCGTTACCGCCTTTATCAGCTTATATACGTTTATGTGTCTCCTAATCTCAGTCGCCATTTACGCCTTCTGTTTAGCACTCTCGCGCTGGCGGCAGCCCAGTTTCTGGCTTCGGCTTCTATTGCTTCTGGCAATATGCGGGTCAATTGCACAGTTCCGCTTATACCCGTTCATCGCTGACGCCCAAGTGCTCGAAGAGGGACTGGGGAAATATCTCCTCCGTAATCCTCGGCAAGATATCCTTGTCTTCTTTGTCCACACAACAAATCCATTCTTCGGCGATTTCTTCAATTCTTTCTTCAATACCTCATCTGATACCAACAGCAACCGCGCCTACCTTGGATACATCAACATTTTCTTGATCGCCTGCGCCATTTGCCAGAAACCCATTCGCCAAAGGCTGCTGCCCTGGCTGCTTCTATTCGGCGTTTTCGCCGTCTTGATTCTGGGCGACTATCTTGTCATCAATGGTCAGGACTATGCCGACTTCGCCCTGCCTGGACATTTCTTGAACAATCTGTTTCCCTCAATTTTTAGGCAGATCGGTGAATCCCACTACTATCAGATCGGTGTAACAACGCCGCTAGCCGTGCTGTCTTGCTTTGGGCTCTTCGCACTGTTGCGCTCAAAGCTCCCTGAGATTCGCTTTGCAGTCCTGCTGCTCTCCACGACTATCCTCTTGGTAGAATACGCCGCCCCTCGCCAGGAATTTACGCTTGACGGAGACAAGACAGCCTATGTCGACTGGCTAGAATCGGAAAATGAGCGCCCGATTAAAATTATCGACTTGCCGCAAAGCACCCAAGATAACCCTTATTATTTGTACACGCAAACCTTGACCGGCTATCCCACCGTGTATGGTTGGTCAAATCGTAATAGGATTTCCGCTCGCAGCTACATCAACAACAATCAAGTCTTACTTGGCTGGACCGGTCCTCGCCACACGCACTGCCTGCCCCACACTGAGCGCATGTTCCTGACAGAACTCGACAGGCTGCTGGAAGATGGCTTCACCCATGTCGTGTTGCATAACTGGCTTTATGACAAACATCTCGTCAAGCTCACTTTCACTAACATTCCGGCAGCCTACGATGATGGCTTTGTCAGCGTCTACAGACTGCGCGACCTTCGCTTGAGCTGCGAACACCTGGAACCGACCCTGCCACACATTGATCACTTCGCGACATCGCCAGCGGCTATCCCCGGGAGCCGGTCTTCTATCCTCAGTTTTCACCCAAGCGAAGCCATCGACGACGACCTCTTCACCTACCTCGCCTCGCTCTTCTCCGATTGGCGGAGCCTGCTTCACCTGTATCTGGACGACGGCGAGCTCGCGATGCAATTCGCCGGTGAGAATTACCCGGATACAAAGTCTTTCGCGCAAGACAATCAGGTGATTTACCTGCTGTACAATACGAGCGACACCGACGCGGCAGCGCTACACGTCCATTCGTCTCTTAACCGCTTCAATCTGTGCCAGCGCGACGAGCATGAAGACGGCTCGGTCATTGAACAATATCTCAGTCAAGAGTTCTCCTGCGAGTTAATAACAGCCACTAAGCCGCTTCCGGTCGACTACGATAACGGGATCCGACTGAATAACGCCCTTCTCAACCGCTCGCCTGACCACCTGCATCTTCAGTTCATGTGGAGCAGCTTGCCAGACGAGCCGCATTCCATTTCGCTGCAAGTCCTTGATGCCGCCGGCGTCAAGGTTCTCGGTCAAGACTCGACCATTGGCCACGTTTCGCTGGCCCGCTATGACTTGGACGTTTCCCACCTGCCGCCCGGTGACTATGCCGTCAAGCTGGTCGTATACAATTACGAAACCAAACGCAGCGTGTCCGGCGTGGTGAGCGGGATCGGCGAACGCTTCGAACGCGAGCTAGACATAGGGACAATTGATCGGGCATGATTCTATTGTGAAGACAGGCAAGTGAAAGTCGGGTACCGAGCGCTTTACTATGCCGCGCCTGATTCCCCTTGCCTGCTCGAAGATCTCCAACAAATGGCAGTACCACCTGAGAATATCCCCCTTCCCAAACTGTCGGAGATAACTGAGCGGGCCACTAGCGGACAGAGCGTATCACTTCACCGCCAACGACCAATCTGGCGTAACTTAAATCCTTCATGGACGATATAATTGCAGTTCCGCTAGAGATAAATGCACGCAGGGCTGCCCTAAACAGCCGTCTGTCCTGACAGGATTGGCAGATGCCAACTCGCTTGATTTCTGGACTAAGCCGTCATGCGCATGTCTTGCTGATCGTACCACTGGTCGTCATCGTCATGACCTGGCCTACCTTCGCCCGCATCTTTGACGGAGACGAGTTCTGGCTACACAGCGCGCGTATTGTTGGCGCCGGGCAAAAGCTCTGGGATGCTTGGCATTTGGAGCGCGTACTCGCCGGGCAATCTGACTATTTCTACACCGAAGCGATGTTTCACCCACACGGCGCCTCTTTGGCCTTCCACGCATCCTCCGCCCCCCATGCCTTGCTGTTGCTAGTCTTGCAGAAATTGATCCCGGTGGACGACGCCTACAATCTGCTTTACCTGCTGATGCTGTGTTTCAATGCATTTTGCGCCTACGTGCTGATCCACCATCTGTTGAAGGACAAATGGATCGCGCTGTTTGGCGCCGTCGTCCTTGGCGTCAATGTGTGGTTCACGGATTATGTAACCGCGCCAGACCTGCTCTGGATAGGAACACTGCCTCTTATCGTATATTTCTTGCATCGTTCGCTTACGGAAAACCGATGGCTCTTCGCTGCGCTCGCCGGCATAACGGCGGGCGTCACCGTGTTCATTGGCATATACATATTTCTGTTTGCCTTGCTGACGGCCGCTATCTACTGCCTGTTTCTGTCGTTCTCGCGCTGGCGGCGACCGGCTTTCTGGCTTCGGCTCCTGCTATTTGTCGGTGTATGCGCGCCAATTTCAGCCATTCGATTTTATCCAATGTTCGCGGACGACGCCGTGCTAAACGAAGGCTTGACGCGCAATTTCCTCATGCCAGAACAGAGCTTCGACGTATTGCATTTCTTGGTGAACTCGCACAATCCATTCACCGCCAACTTCTTGCATTCAGTATTTGACGCCTCGCCCGACGAAGATTTCCAAAAAGCTTACCTTGGATATTTGAACCTCTTTTTTCTGGCTTGCGCGCTCGTGCACAAACCGGTCCGGCCAGCGATAGCGCCCTGGTTGGCGGTTATGATCCTATTCATCATATTAAGACTGGGAGACTATCTAACCTATAACACGCAGGCGCATACCCTCTTTACGCTTCCTGGACGCGCTCTGCGCGAGATGTTTCCCCTGGTCTTTGCTCAGGTTTCGAACCCGAAATACTACCAAATCGGTGTGATAACCCCACTCGCGGTCCTGTCGTGCTTGGGGCTCTCGGTACTTTTGCGCTCTACACAGACTCGGAGGCGCGCGTCAATCGTTCTTTTATTCACTGTGGTCCTGGCGGTCGAGTATTTTAACCCCCGTAAAGGATATGCAATTGAGCACGAAAAGACTGCATATATTGCATGGCTGCAATCAGAAAATGAAAACACAATCAAACTAATAAACCTGCCACGAAGCGGAGTGAAAGCAGTGCATTATCTTTACTCGCAGACACTGTCTGGCTATCCAACTGCTTATGGAATGGCCAATCGCGGTAGACAAACCACGCGAAAGCATATAGACGACAATCTGCTGCTGCGCACCTGGCACGACCATCAGCCGGTAGCGTGCCTTCCCAACTATATGTCGCCTTCGTATCTCGCCTCGCTGGATAAACTGCTTAAGGACGGTTTCACACATATTGTCGTGCACCACTGGCTAGGTGACGATGAGCCATTAGAACCAAGCTTTGCAATTGTGCCGGCTGCTTATGACAATGGGATGGTCAGTGTGTATCGGCTGGCCGATATGCGCCTCAATTGCCAGCCTCCCCAGATTCCAGCGCCGCTCAATCGTTTTCTACAGTCGACATGGATCCTGCCGGACTTCGGCTCTTCGGTTATTAGCTATCACCCGAGTCAAAGCATCAACAACGACACATTCGCCTACCTCGACTGGCTCTTGTCGGACTGGGACAACCTGATTCACTTGTACGTGCAAGACGGCAAGTGGATGGTACAGAGCGCCAGCGCCTCATTGGCGGACGACGACGTGTCACCGCATTTCGGGGAAGTCATTTACTTCACCTATGATGCGAGTCAACGCCTGCCACGGCTTCCGGTGAGCGTTGCATTTCGCGACGACTTTCACTTGTGCCAGCGAACAACTCATACAGACAGCGCCGTCATTGAACTTTATCTCAGAGAGCCGTTTTCCTGCTCACTTATTGATTCGAGCAACACCCTGCGCGTCGAGTATGATGACGGACCTGTGATTGAAAACTTGATATATGACTTTGATCAGAAGTATCTTGACCTTCAAATCCTGTGGGGCGATTTGCCCTTCGAAAAGCATGCCCTGTCCCTGCAAATATTTGATGATTCAGGCGTCAAGATTCATGGACAAGATGCCGTCATCGGCGAGGCGGCGCTTGACCTTCATCGCATCGACATTTCATCCTTGCCGCCTGGCAATTATGTGATCAAGCTGATTGTATACAACTTCAATACGCGTGTTAGCGCGCCCGGTACTGTAACCGGGACAAGTACACGATTTGAACGTGAGCTAGATCTAGCTACAATGGTTCACAACTGATACTAGAGTAGCGACGCGCTAGCGAAAGTGGGGTATTGCCCACTGTTGGAGCGCTGACTGCAAAGCGCATTCTTTCCCTTGAAAGCTCTGCAAACTCCGTAGATGGGAAAGTCTGCTTCGGTGTAACCCGCCTGCCGAAGCAAATCAGTCTATAGTAGGTTTGGAGCCGATTGAATTCGCCATGCTCAATACTAAGTCCGTTCCATAGGATCATTTGCATGGGAAAGCGTTGCGCATTGATTCTGCGCAATCATTTGCACGCCCTGCTATTCCTGCCGCTGATCGTCATCGGCATGACCTGGCCGACATTCGCTCGCATTTTTGATGCGAACGAGTTTTGGCTGCATGGCGGGCAGCGCGACCGCTGGCTCGATATTTGGAATGCCTGGCACGTCGAACGCGTACTCGCTGGGCAGGCCGAGTACTACTTCACCGACACCATATTCCATCCCCAGGGCTTGTCCCTCGCGTTTCAGCACATTGCGCTTCCTCATGCGCTGCTGCTGATCGTACTCAACAAGTTCATGCCGGTGGACGATGCCTACAATGCGCTGTATTTGCTGATGCTTTGCTTCAACGCCTTATGCGGCTATGTGCTAACTCAACATCTTATCGGCGACAAATGGATTGCGCTCTTCGGCGCTGCTGTCGTCGGCTTAAGCCCGCATTTTCTGCAAGGCACGACGGTTCCCGATATCATTTTGATTGGGACCTTCCCTTTGGCCATCTATTGCTTCCACCGTTCGCTGATGGAGGATCGATGGCTCTTCGCCGCGCTTGCCGGCATTTGCGTCGGCTTCACCACATTCATCGGCATGTATACACATGTCATCACGCTTCTGACGCTTGGCATTTACGGATTCTATCTTTCGCTGTCGCGCTGGCGGCAGGCTGCCTTCTGGCGCCATCTCCTGCTGTTTCTAGCGGTAGCTGGTCTCATAAGCGCCTTGCGCGTTTTTCCCATGATCGCCGACTCCTCAGTCCTTGATGAAGGGTTGCAAGGTCATCAGCACGATCTCCCGCGAAGCCACGATGTCTTACACTATTTCGTTCCCACACGTAATCCATTTACTGAGGACTCGCTGCGCGCCTTGTTCCAAGCCCCGCCCGCAGAGAGACATAGCAATGCCTATTTGGGCTACATCAATTTGTTCTTGCTCGCCTGCGCGATCCTGTGGCGGCCGAGCTGGCGCAAGCTGCTTCCCTGGCTAACCGTGCTGGCCGTTTTCGCCATCTTGAGGCTGGGCCATTATCTCCAATTTCGAGGCAACGAATATACGAATATTGTGTTGCCCGAACGCCTCCTCAGCGATTGGTTTCCCGCCGTCTTCGGCGCCTTTCATCAGCAGGAGTATTACCAGCCCGGCCTGATCATACCCCTCGCCGTGCTATCCTGTTTTGGGCTGGCGGCAATACTGAAGGCGAAGCCTGCCGCTGCACGCATTGCTGTCGTGCTCTTATCCACGCTCATCTTGATGGCAGAATACTACGTCCCGCGTGGCGAGCGCGCACTAGACGCAAACAGAACAGCATATATCGACTGGTTGCAATCCGAAGCCGATGATCCTATCAAGCTCATTAACCTGCCGCTCGAAGTTGGCAATCCGCACTACTTCATGTATTTGCAGACCTTGACCGGCTATCCACACGCGGACGGATTCAGCAGTCGCAATCCTCAGAGCGCCCGGACGTACATTAACGACAATTTCCTTCTGCGGCATTGGGGCAACAGCCAAAATGTTCATTGCCTGCCCCACAATGAGCGGACCTTCCTGACCGCGCTGGACAGACTGCTGGAGGACGGCTTCACCCATGTCGTCGTGCATTATTGGCTCTATGGCGAGCAGTTCATCATTCACAGCTTCAAGAATGTTCCAGCAGCCTATGATGATCACTTCGTCGGCTTCTTCCGACTGCGCGATCTTCGCCTGAGCTGCGATTACAGAAATTTAGAGCTGTCTCCGTATAAACACTTCGCGGAATCGTCGTCGGTATTTCCCGGCCGCCAGTCTTCAATCCTCAGTTTTCGCCCCAGCGAACGCATCGACGAAGACCTCTTCGCCTACCTCGCGTCTCTCTTCTCCGATTGGCGCAGCCTGGTTCATCTGTACCTGGACGACGGCAAACCTGTCATTCAAAGCGCCGGACAGAGCATCCCGGATCTGGAGTCATTCGCGCGAGACAAACAGCTGATTTACCTGATCTACAATCGTCACGACATCGAAGCGGCAACGCTGCCCAGCCATTTGACTCTCGAAGCATTCAATCTGTGCCGTCGTGACGAGCATGAAGACGGCTCCGTGATTGAGCACTATCTCAGTCGCGAATTCTCTTGCGCGCTGATTGCCTCTGGACAGCCGCTTCAGGTGGACTACGATAACGGCGCCAGGCTTGTTAACGTTTCACTTGAGATCACGCAAGATCAATTGGCGCTTCAGATTCTGTGGAGCAACTTGCCCAGCGAAACGCACTCCGTCTCGCTGCAAGTCGTTGATGCCGCCGGCGCCAAGGTCCTCGGGCAAGACACAACCATCGGCGGCATATCGCTTGACCGCTATCTCCTTGATGTTTCCGACTTGGAGCCCGGTGATTACGAAGTCAAGCTCGTCTTTTACAATTATGAGTCCAAGCGCAGTGTGCCTGGTATCGTTAGCCTTACCGGTGAACGCTTTAGACGCGAATTACTGATTACGACTTTAACTCGGACCTGATCGCTTGGGGCGGCCTTTTTGAGGCTACTTCGCTAGAGGAAATGCGAGTAGAAATATGGACAAGAGCCTAAAGAAGAAAGTCGCCGTCGTCACCGGCGCCAGCCACGGCCTGGGACGATCCGTCGCGATCAAACTCGCCGCCCTCGGCGCCCACACCGCCTTGATTGCGCGCCGGCCCCAGCCACTCGATGCGGCGGCCGATGCCATCCGCGCCAGTGGTGGCGAAGCGTCTACCCATCCATGCGACCTGGCGGATTCGGCCCAAGTTCGCGCCACCGCCGCGAAAATCCAGGATAGTTTCGGCACAGTCGACATCCTCATCAACAACGCTGGCATTCCCGCGCCCCGCAGCTTCGCGGAAACCGACTTTGCCGACTGGGACGAGGTCATCGGCGTCAACCTTTCCGGCGTCTTCTACCTGACGCGCGCCTTGTGGGATTGTCTGCTCAGCGCCGAATCAGCCTGCGTCATCAATATTTCCGGCACTGCCGGTTTGCGCGGCGGCGGCAGCCCAGCCTACGGAAGCTCCAAGTTCGGCTTGACCGGTTTGAACTACGCCATCGCGCAAGCCGGCGTCGAACACAATATCCGCTCAACAATTCTTTATCCGGGCGGCATGGACACCGGCTGGCGCGGCGCGCCCATCGGCGACTTGCCCCGCAGCGAAAGCATGGACCCCGACACTGTCGCCGACATGATCGCTCATCTGGTGACCAGCCCGCCCGAGTTTGTAGTCAACGAAGCCGTGCTCAACCCACTAGCATATCCCTTTATGTAAGGTCCGGTCTATGGCATACGAAGTACAAGACGCATCGCTGGTCAATCTCTATTCGCTGGAGACGCTGCGGTCCTTCGCCATCGCTTACATGCGAGGCTTGGGCGCGACCGCGGACGAAGCCGCCATCATCAGCGATGGCTTGATGACAGCCTCGCAGTGGTGGCACCCAGGTCAAGGCCAGGGCTTGGAAAAGCTCTTCCGCTATACGCGGCGCGTCAAGAATGGCGGCATCCTGCCCGACGCGCCCATGTCCTGGCTTGTCGACGCGCCCGCCTACGCCTTGCTGGACGCGGCCAAGGGCTTTGGCTATGTCGCCGCCCACCGCGCGATGAGCCGCGCCATCGAAAAAGCCAAGAGCTCAGGCATCGCCATGGTCGGCGTCCGCCATAGCAACCACTTCGGCATTGCCGGCTACCACGCCCTCACCGCCGCCAAGCAGGGACTCATCGGTTGGTCTTGCACCAACGCCGCCGCCGAAATGGCGCCTTGGGGTTCCGCGAAAGTCGTGCTCGGCACCAACCCTTGGGGCATCGCCATCCCGCGTAGCGACGATCAGGCCATAGTTCTCGATATGGCGCTGACCATGTCCGGCAAGGGCATGATGCGCTGGTATGAACGCGAGAACCGCCCGATGCCCGATAATTGGGCGCTGACGCCGGCGGGCGAAACCACCACCGATCCAACAGCGGCGATGACCGGTCCCCTGCTGCCCATCGGCGAATACAAGGGTTACGGCTTGAGCCTCTTCACCGATGTGATCGCCGGCGTGATGACCGGCGCGCTCTTCGGGCTGGATGTCTTTCAAGATGATCAGAACTTTGACGTCGGCCACATGATGGTCGCCATCGATCCGGCCGCGCTGATGCCCGCGGCCGATTTCGACCGGCGGCTTAATGAACTTGTGGCACAGGTCAAAGGCGCCGAGCCCATCAATCCCGCGCGCCCCGTCATGCTGCCGGGCGAGGTCGAATTCCGTCGCATGAGCGAACGTCAAGACAATGGCATTCCCGTTTCGCGCGATACCGTCGCTCAATTGAGAGAGCTGGCCGCCGATATCGGTGTCGCCTTCACCTTGTGAGGCCTGCATTCCTCCGAGACAGTTGCTGAATGTCCTCAATGGCTGCTTCAATGCGACGAGAAGCCTGGGTTCGGCCCTTGCGAAAGCAAGCATTTTCACGCCGGCTCCGCGCAATCTTGCTCCTCATTACCAATTCATTGGTAATGTGACATCGAAATACGGTAAAATCGCGCCTTAACTAAACGTACTTTCTGCCTAGACTCAATGCTTGGTCCATACAGAAGGACACACATGCCTCAACCCATTACCATCGGCACAGCCACAGCCGTTCCCGGCGAAGTCGCGCGCGGCGGCATCCCCATCATGAGCGATATGTACGGGCGCCCGCGCGAGATCCCCATCATCGTGTATCGCGGCGTCGACGAGGGACCGGTCCTCTGGCTCAATGGCGCCACCCACGGCGACGAACCGGAAGGACCCTTCTCCATCTTCAAAGCGCTGGCCCAGCTGGACCCCAGCGAATTGCGCGGCACCGTCGTCGCCGTACCCGTGATGAACGTCAACGCATTCATCGCCGGCACCCGGGGCGACCCGCTCGACAGCTTTTCTTACGACATGAACCGCCTTTATCCGGGCAAGCCCGATGGCTACCCTACTGATCGCGTCGCCTGGTCCCACTGGCTGGCAATGAAAGACAACTGCGACCTTCAGATCAACATTCACTCCGGTGGCGAACATTCCTACCTCGCGCACATGATCTTCGCCTCCGATAATCCGCCAAGTCTCGAGCTGGCGGCCGCCATGGGTCCGGGCTGGAGTCTGGTCTTCCGCAGCGGCACCGGCGGCAACAACCCCAGCTCTCAAATGGGCGCGCTGGGCAAAGGCGGCATCACCGTCGAGCTCGGCGGGAATTGCCGCACGCTCACCAGCGATTTCCACGCTGTCGCCAATGATCTGGCGGCCGGCTACCTCAACGTCATGCGCCACTACAACATGATCAGCGGCGAGGCGCAATACGAAAGCGCCTGGCGAATGGGCTATCAGATTCCCCTGCTGGCGCCCGCCACCGGCATGTATGTGGGCGCCCCCGATCTGCCCTTTGAAACGGAAGTCCCGGCCGGTACCCTCATCGGCCAAATCCATGATCTATATGGCGATGTCATCGGCGAAGTGCGCGCGCCGCAGGCTGGCCTCATCTTTGGCATGCGCGCCCGCCCCTCGGTCATTGAGGGCCACTGGTGCTGCTTTTTCGGCGTCGTCGAGGAGACAGTCACAAACTTGATCCCCTAACTGAAAACGAATTTTACAGGATGTAGAATATGGACAGTTTTCCCAGCACACCCGTCAACCGGCGCCGCGGGCTCATCCCCGAAGACCTGATGAAGTTCAGTTGGCTCTCCGAAATCGCCATCGCCCCTGACGCCTCGCAAATCGCCTACACCGTCCGCCGCCCTCACAGCCCATCCAACGGTTACATCTCCCACCTCTATTTGCACGATCTCCGCGCCGATTCCGCCAGCCGTTTGACCGACGGCGATTGTCAAGTTTCGTCCATCGCCTGGAGCCGCGACAGCAGCCGCCTCGCCTATTCTCATAGCGACGCAGATGGCGACTCGCTGCGCGTGATCGAGATCGATGATGATTTCGAAGCGATTTTTCCCACGGACTGCATGCCCATGTCGGGCCTGGATTGGTCAGCCGACGGCTCGAAACTCGTTGGCGTTCGCTGGACGCCGATGCGCGCCGCCGACGACCGTGGACCGGCGCCCGGCATCCCCAAACCCACCATCAAAGTCGTTCGGCGCCTCCGCTACAAACAAGATGGCGTCGGCTGGGTGCACGACAAGTTCAAGCAAATCTGGGTGCTGGAGCTGGAAACCGGCGACTTCGCCCAAGTTACGCACAGCGAATGCGACTATTCGGAGCCTAGCTGGAGTAACAACGGCGCGCGGATCGCCTTCATCGGCATGGCGCGCGAGCAGAATACGCCCCTCGGCTACGGACAGATTCTCACCTGCGATTATCCCGCCGGCGAACCGGAGCTGCTCATCCCCGACTGGCAAGGCACTGCCGCCAGCCCGGTCTGGGGCGCGGACGACAAATACATCGCCTTCGCGGGCCACAACAAGCCGCCGCCAGTCAACCGCCGCAACTTTTGGCAGCCGCATCTGGCTGATGTCGCCGCCCGCAAAGCCTGGAAACTCGGCGCCGATATCGACGAAGAAGTCGGCAACTATTCGGTCGCCGATCAACGCGTGAGCTTGTCCAACGTCACCATGAAATGGGCGCCCGGCGATGAGTGGATCTATTTCTTGCTCACCGAGCAGGGCGCGGCCAATCTCTTCCGCATCAACACCGACGGCGAATACGAGCGCCTTATCAGCGGCGACAGCATCACCTTCGAGTACAGCCCGGCAGTGGGCAGCATCGCCGCCTTTGGCCAATCCAATCCGGCAAACCCCGGCGAACTCTACATCTGGCGGAATGGCGAGTCACAAAAGCTGACCAATCTCAATCCCTGGCTGCGCGACCATGTCCTGTCGCCGCCAGAGAGCTACTGGTACGACGGCGTCGATGGCGTCAAAGTCCATGCCTGGCTGATCAAACCGATCAACTTTGAGGAGGGAAAAGCCTACCCGCATATTCAATACGTGCATTGTTCCATGTTCGGCTGGGACTTCAATCATGAATTCCAGGTCTATGCCAATGCCGGTTACACCATCGCCTATTTCAATCAGCGCGGCACCACCGCCGGCTACGGCCAAGCCTGGACCAAAGCCAGCGAGGGCGATCAGGGCGGCGCCGAATTCGATGAGATCATGCTCGGCGTCGACGAGTTGGTGGCGCGACCCTACATCGACGGCTCGCGCATGGGCGTCACCGGTGGCAGCTGCGGCGGATTCATGACCAATTGGGTCGTGGGCCACACCGATCGCTTTAGCGCAGCGGTCACCCAGCGCTCGATCGTCAATCAGATCAGCTTCTTCGGCACATCAGACATCGGTCCCGAATGCACCGGCGGCGAGACGCGCACCGATCCCTGGCGCGACTTGCAGAGCAGTTGGGCCCAATCTCCCGTCGCCTACATCGACCAGGTCAATACGCCCCTGCTCATCATCCACGCCGACGAAGACCACCGCTGCGCCCTTGAACAAGCCGAGCAAATGTTCGCCGCCCTGCGCTGGCGCGGCAAACCGGTCGAGCTGGTTATATTCGAAGGCGAAAATCACGGTCTTTCGCGCGGCGGACGCCCCGGCAACCGCATTGAACGCCATCACCGCATCCTCGGCTGGTTCAAAAAACATCTGGGCACCAACCCCGTGAAGGTTTCGCTGTAGGGGCGACCCATTGGGTCGCCCGCCAAACAATCGAATCCGTAGGGGCGAGACGGTGGCTCGCCCGCCAAACAAAGGAGAAACTCTATGTTACAAGTAGGCAACCTGTCCGCTAAACCCGGAGAAAAGACCTTCGGCTATCTGGAGACGGCGCAGTCACGCTCCGGCATGCGGCTGGACATTCCCGTCCACCTCATCGCCGGCGCCGAGCCGGGACCCACCCTCATGCTGCAAGGCGCGATCCACGGCGCCGAGATCATCGGCTCCATCGCCATCCTCGACTTCGTG
>JAPOWK010000122.1 GCA_026707665.1 Chloroflexota bacterium | reverse complement strand
GCCGCTCGGTCGAGGATTGCGCCCTCGTCTTCAGCGCCATCTACGGTCCCGATGGGATAGATATGACGATTAGTCCCGAGCCATTTCAATGGGATCCGGCCCTGGATCCGCATAGCCTGCGCATCGCTTATGTCGCGAGCGCCTTTGAAGCTGCGGAAACCGGCCAGACCGACGCCCATCATCGCCAAGAAGGCGAGGAACTGCAGCGCGTCAACCAGGTCAACAGCGCCGCCGTGCTTGATGTGATGCGCGCGCAGGGCTTCGAACTGACGCCGATCGAATTGCCCGATGCCGATTTGAGCGGGCTCTGGATTATCCTCGCGGCGGAAGCGGCGGCCGCCTTCGACCAGATCACGCGCGATGGCTCGGTCGAGTCGATGAAGCGCCAAGACAACAGCGCCTGGCCCAACGTCTTCCGCGCCGCCCGCCTCATCCCGGCGGTCGAGTACATCAACGCCAACCGCGTCCGCACGCAGTTGATGCACGACATGGCTCGCGTCATGAGCGAAGTCGATGTCTTCATCTCGCCCAGCTATGGCGGCAGCAGCTTGGGGCTGACCAACCTCACCGGGCATCCCACGGTGGTCCTGCCCAACGGCTTCACCGCCAAGCATACGCCGACAAGCATCACCTTCATCGGCGGGCTCAACCAGGAAGCCGAGACGCTCGCTGTCGCCAAAGCCTACCAAGACGCCACTGACTGGCATACGCGGCATCCGGATCTTGCTGCGGCGCTTGCGCCAAAGGAGGACAATTAGGGCTTGTCCGCTATCTGGCAATTTGACGCGGAAATCTACCCCCCATCCCCCGGCCCCTTCCCCCACAAGGAGGGAAGGGGAGCCAGTTACTTATGCTTTTGCGAAAAAGCCCCACCCTCTAAATGGGGGAGGGGTTTGGGGTGGGGGTTCGACTACGCCAACAGCGCCTCCACCTCGCCTCGCACTCGCGCGTCTTCTTCGCGGCGGTAAAGGTCGCTGAGGAGCTTGCTGGCGTCCAGTTCCATCGTCCGCCAGAGCGCCCAGGCCGCGTGCCCGCGAACCAGCGCGCTCTCGTCATAGAGCAGCTGAATCAGGTAGGGGATGGCGACTTCGTTCCGCCAGTTGCCGGCGGCGATGCAGGCGTTGCGCACCATCTGCTCGCGCTTGATCCGCTCGATGGGACTTCGCCGGAACAACGCCCGATACGACGCCTCGGTGGACATCAGAATATCGGTCAGCAGCGGCGCGACCCGCTCGATATCAAAGGGCAGGAAGGCGACCTCGTCCGTCTCCTCGGTGAAGCGCTGAAAGGGGCAGACATCCATGCAGATGTCGCAGCCGAAGATCCAGTTGCCGAAGCCGGGGCGCAACTCGCGCTCGATCCAGCCCTTGTTCTCGATGGTGTGGTAGCTGATGCAGCGGCGCGCGTCGAGCACGTAGGGCTTGGGGAAGGCGTCGGTCGGGCAGGCGGCCAGGCAGCGCGCGCAGGTGCCGCACATGGTTTCGCGATGCGGTTCGTCGTAATCATCACACGCGAGAGAGGTGATAATCTCGCCGATGAAGAAGCTGCTGCCGCGCCGCGGATGGATGAGCATGGTGTTCTTGCCGATGAAGCCCAGACCGGCTTGCTGCGCGTGGCTGCGCTCCAACAGGGCGCCGGTATCGACATAGACCTTTTGCTGAATCGTCCTTCCGCTCGCTTCCGCCAGCCAGCTCGCGAATTGCTCCAGCCGCAACTCCATCACCTTATGGTAGTCCAGCCCCCAGGCATAGGCGGCGATTCGGCCGCGAGCCGGGTCGCTCAGCGTCTGCTCATCGGCGAAGCGCGCGAAGTAATCCAAGCCGACAAGAATGAGCGACTTGGCGCCTGGCATGATCTCGCGCAGGTCTTGCCGCCGGCGCACGCGGTCGATCCGGGCCAGATAGCCCATCGCGCCGTGCATGCCTCGTTCGATCCAGCGCAGGTAAGCGCGCAGGGTGGGCGAGGGCTCAGCCGGCGTGATTCCGCAAAGATTGAAGCCCAGGGCACGGGCTTTGTCCTTTATCGCGGCTGCTGTCAGGGGCATGGTCTACGGGCTTGCACCTGGCGTCGCGCCTGATTGAGAAAGGGCGCTTATGTGATGAGACCAATGCCTAGCTCGCGGCCGGCGGGTATTCGATCTCGGTCAGGGCGGCGACGATGGCTTCCCAGGTGGCCGGCGCTTCAAAGTCAACTTCGATGGTCCGCTTGGCCGCATCGCCGTTGACGCTGGCGACGCCGTCCAGTTCGTGCAGTTCGTTCTTTATCGCCTGCACGCAGCCCATGCAGTGAACGTTGGGAACTTCAAACGTCTTGCTGGTCATGCTGTTGTCTCCCTTTTTTCTTACCACCGAGTGCACCGAGAAAAATCGAGTGCACCGAGTTATAAACTGTAGTTGTCTATGCCAGAGCTATGCCGCGAGATTTGGGCGTGCTGACAATTGGCGCAGCAAATTTAACTTAGATCCTCTGTGTTCTCCGTGTTGCCTCAGTTCCTCTGTGGTGAAGAATTGCACGGATCGCATTAAAGCACAATGATCAACAGTATCGTCCCTACAGATATTGCCACAGCCGACGAAAAGCTCGTGGAGCGCAGTCGGTCACATAAAAGCCTGTATGCCCGTCTGCGCCCGCCCCAGGATAAGCGCGTGGATGTCGCTGGTGCCTTCGTATGTGTTGACCGCTTCCAAGTTCATCACGTGGCGGATGACGTGAAATTCGTCGGCGATGCCATTGCCGCCATGCATGTCGCGCGACATGCGGGCGATATCGAGCGCGGCGCTACACGAGTTGCGCTTGACCAGCGAGATCATCTCCGGCGTCGCCTTGCCTCGGTCGAACAGGCGCCCGACGCGCAGCGCGCCCTGCAAGCCGAAGGCGATATCGCCCATCATATTTGCCAGCTTAAGTTGGATTAGCTGATTGGCGGCCAGCGGACGCCCGAATTGATGGCGGTCCAGCGTATATTGGCGGGCGGCGTGCCAGCAAAATTCAGCCGCGCCGAGTGCGCCCCAGGCGATGCCGTATCGAGCGCGATTCAGACAGCCGAAGGGGCCTTTCAAACCGCGAGCATGCGGTAGCAGATTCTCATCGGGCGCGAAGACTTCGTCCATGACGATCTCTCCGGTGCTGCTGGCGCGCAGGCTGAATTTTCCTTCGATGGGCGGCGCCGACAAGCCAGCCATGTTCCGCTCTAAAATGAATCCGCGAATGACGCCGTCGCTGTCGTCGGAGTCGCCAAATGCTTTTGCCCAGACGATGAAGACATCGGCGATCGGCGAATTGGTGATCCACATTTTGCTGCCATGAAGAATCCAGCCGCCGTCTACTTTGGTCGCGCGCGTCTCCATCCCGCCGGGGTCGCTGCCGTGATTCGGTTCGGTCAAGCCGAAGCAGCCGACCCATTCGCCGCCGGCCAGTTTGGGCAGGTACTTCCGGCGCTGTTCCTCGGTTCCGTAGGCAAAGATGGGGTACATGGTGAGCGCGCTCTGCACGCTCATGGCGCTGCGATATCCACTGTCGACGCGCTCGACCTCGCGGGCGATCAAACCGTAGCTGACGTAGTTGAGGCCGGCGCCGCCATATTCTTCCGGCAGCGTCGCGCCCAGCATGCCAAGCTCCGCCATCTCATAGTAGATATCGCGATCAAATGACTCGTGCCGGTTGGCCTCAAGGATGCGCGGCATGAGCTTGCCTTGGCAGTAGTCGCGGGCGACATCGCGCACCATGCGCTCTTCGTCATCGAGCTGGTCTTCCAGCAGAAAGGGATCGTCCCATTGAAATTGACTGGCCATGGCCGCCCCGTCGTATTCGCCTTGCCCTTGGACCCTATCATACTGATTTCGCGCGACAATTTGAACGAGGAATCAAGGCAGTGCAATCGCTTCAAAATGAGTGTCTATCACAATGAAACTAAATCAAACTGAAAGTGAACTACAGAGGACACAGAGAGCGCAGAGAAAAGGCATTTATCTGAAAAGCACAAACCTCAGCACCATATTTCTTTGAACTGCAAGCGATCGTATCGACAGAATAGAGCGTAGATATTCTATTTGAACTGCAGATTTGGGAAAAGACCGTCGAAAGAAATTAAGCTCTGTGCCCTCTGCGCTCTCTGTAGTTCAGAAAAAATTCGAAGCGATTGCCCGGGGAATCAAGGCTTGCGGAGTGGCTCCCCATTGATTTGTCCGTTCTCGCTCGGGGGACCTGCGGTTATAATCAAGAGTTGAATTTGACTCTTCCCAGCGGACACATTCAACATGAGGGAATCGACGGCTGCGTTGCGAGTCCCGCTCATCGGCAATGGAATTGGGCATGACGCAAGATAAGATCATCGTGCGCGGGGCGCGCGAACATAATCTCAAGAACATCAATGTCGAGATCCCGCGGAATCGGCTGGTGGTGATCACCGGCTTGTCCGGTTCCGGCAAGTCATCGCTGGCTTTCGATACGATTTTCGCCGAGGGCCAACGGCGCTATGTCGAAAGCTTGAGCAGCTACGCCCGTCAGTTTCTCGGGCTGATGGAAAAGCCCGATGTCGATCAGATTGAAGGACTGAGCCCGGCGGTGTCGATTGATCAAAAGAGCGTCAGCCACAATCCGCGCTCGACGGTCGGTACAGTCACCGAAATTTACGACTACCTTCGCCTGTTGTATGCGCGGGTGGGGATCCCGCATTGCCCGAAATGCGGCGCGGAAGTATCGGCGCAGAGCGCGCAGCAGATTGTTGATCAGATTCAGAATATGCGAGCCGATAGCCGTATCCAGGTGCTGGCGCCGGTGATTCACCGGCAGAAGGGCAACCACGTCAAAGTCTTGGAGGATATCGGCAAGCAAGGCTTCGCGCGCGTTCGCGTAGACGGCGTCGTTCGCGATCTCGATGAAGAGATTGAGCTCGATCGCTATGTCATTCACGATATAGAAATCGTGGTCGATCGTTTGGTGGTACGGCACTATGAAGCGGATCAGGCGGAAGAAGCGACCGCCTTTGAAACGCGGCTGACCGACGCGGTCGAAACAGCGCTTGAGCTTGGCGAAGGCCGGATGATCGTGCAAGACGTGACCGATCGCGATCAATCGATTGATTACCTGTTCAGTGAGGATCTGGCTTGCCCGGAGGGCCACGGCAGCGTCCCGGAGCCGGAACCGCGGCTCTTCAGCTTCAATACGCCGAGCGGCGCCTGCCCGACCTGTCAGGGTTTGGGATTCAGCCTAGAGATTGATCCGGACATGATCGTGCCGGACAAGAGCAAGTCCATCGCTGATGGCGCCGTCAGCGCGAACGGCCACAGCGTGGAAGACAAGCGCGGCTGGAACTGGAATGTCTATCGCAGCCTGGCGCGCGCTTATGATTTCCGTCTCGATGTGCCCTGGCGCCAACTGAGCGAAACGCATCAGGAGTTGGTGCTTTACGGCTCGGGTGACCGGCGATTTGATGTGACCTACTATCATTCCAACGGGGCGGAGCGCACCTGGTCGACCCGCTTTGAAGGCGTCATACCCAATTTGCAGCGGCGCTATCAACAAACTGAGTCGGACTGGATTCGCAGCAAGATACAGGAGTATATGCGCGAAATACCCTGCCGATCCTGCGGAGGGCAGCGGCTGCGGCCCGAAGCGCTCTCGGTGACCATCGGCGGCGCAACGATTCATGACGTCACGCATTTGCCGATTGACGAATTGGAAGTTTGGGTGGATTCGCTGCGGGGATCCGATGCCATCTTGACGGAGCGCGAACAGCAGATCGCACATCAGATTCTGCGCGAGCTGGATTCCCGCGTTGGTTTCCTCAGCAATGTGGGGTTGAATTACCTGTCCTTGTCACGCAGCGCGGCGACATTGAGCGGTGGGGAATCGCAGCGGATCCGCTTGGCGACCCAGGTCGGCAGTCAGCTCACCGGCGTGCTCTACGTATTGGACGAGCCGTCGATCGGATTGCATCAGCGGGACAACAAGCGGCTGATTCGCACTCTAACGGGCTTGCGCGATATCGGCAATACGGTGCTGGTCGTCGAGCATGATGAAGATACGATGCGTTCGTCCGACTGGTTGATTGACCTGGGTCCCGGCGCTGGCGAGCACGGCGGCGAAGTCGTCGCCGCGGGCACGCCGGATCAGGTGACGCTGGTGTACGAGAGCTGCACCGGCGCTTTCCTCGCCGGGCGCTTTCAGATTCCCTTGCCGGAAGCGCGGCGGGCAGGCTCGGGCCAGTTTTTGTCGTTGAGGGGTGCGCGCGCGAACAATCTCAAGAGCATCAACATCGATTTCCCGCTCTGCCAGCTGATCTGCGTGACCGGCGTCAGCGGCAGCGGCAAGTCTTCGCTGGTGGTGGAAACATTGTATCGGCGGCTGGCGCAGCTGATCAATCGCAGCCGTGAGCGGGCCGGCGAGCACGATGAAATCATTGGGGCGGACAAGATTGACAAGATCATTAATATCGACCAGAGCCCGATCGGGCGGACGCCGCGCAGCAATCCCGGCACCTATACCAAGATGTTTGATGACATCCGCAGCCTCTTCGCCGAATTGCCCGAGAGCAAGATCCGCGGCTACAAGGCGGGGCGTTTCAGCTTCAATGTCAAGGGCGGCCGCTGTGAGAACTGCGAGGGCCAGGGGCTGATCAAGATTGAAATGCAATTCCTGCCCGATGTATATGTGCAGTGCGAAGTCTGCCGCGGTTCGCGCTACAATCGCGAGACGCTGCAAATCCTTTACAAGGGCAAATCCATCGCGGATGTTCTGAATATGACCGTCAGCGAGGGCTTGGCATTCTTCGAGAATCTGCCGCGCATCCGGCGAAAGCTGGATACCCTGGATGCGGTCGGCTTGGGTTATATTCGCATTGGTCAGCCGGCGACGACCTTGAGCGGCGGGGAGGCGCAGCGCATCAAGCTGAGTCGGGAACTCTCCAAACGCGCCACCGGGCAGACGCTGTATATCCTGGATGAGCCCTCGACCGGCTTGCACGCCGTCGATGTCGAGAAGCTGATCAACGTCTTGCAGCAACTGGCGGACGCGGGCAATACCATCATCGTCATCGAGCACAATCTGGACATCATCAAAGTCGCCGATCACATCATTGATCTGGGTCCGGAAGGCGGCGGCGGCGGCGGGGAAGTGATCGCCCAGGGCAGCCCGGAAGAAGTCGCGGCGACGCCGGGCAGCTATACCGGCGAATACTTGCAGTCCTACTTGAAAATGCCTCAGCCTGTCTAAGACCAGTCGGAGGGAATCGCACCTTGGCCGCCTTCTGGTTCGCTTCCGCGCCGCTTTACAGTCACACGGATTGGGGCGGCTTCCTCAAAACAGCGCAAGCGCTGCAGAAGCGTGGGCATGATATCCTCTGGCTCAGCGAGGCGCCGCTGGAAAGCGCAATCCGGCAGAGCGGCATCCCATTCGTCGCCATACGCCAAACTGGCTGGTTATGGCCGCCGCCGCCGCAACCCGACTTGAGCGCAATCTCGCCGCAGGAGGCGGTGACGCTGCGCTATCGGCGAGCGCTGGACACCTGGCTCAGCGAGGAGCTGGTGGCGGAGGCGGTCGAAGCCTTGCTGGACCTCGAGGACGAAGTCGGCGCGCCGGACGCGATTGTATCCGATCCCTTCTTGAGTGCGTCGGCAATCGCGGCGGACATTCTAGATATCCCGCTTGTCATCTGCGGCTGGCCCGCGCAAGCGACGCTCGACGAACAGAGCCTGTTTCCGGTGCAGCGCGACCTGAGCAGCGAAAGCCAGCAGCGGATTCAGCGCCTATGCGATCGCTTCGGCATAGAAGGACGCAATTTCTCGAAGGGCGCGGCGCCGTCCATCATCAGCGAGTGGCTGCATATTAGCTATTTCACGCCAGATTGGTATCAGTCCGAATTGCCGACGATTTTGCCGCAGACGCAGTTTGTCGGCGGCTGCGCGGAGGCGCCAACCAATCCGCCGCCGCAGTGGCTAATGGATATCTCGCCCGAAAAGCTGCTTGGGCTCGTTACCTTGGGCACGAGCTTCACAGGCGATCTGGGCTTTTACAGTTGGGCGGCGCAGGCGGTCGCGAGCGCGGGCCTGATCCCCATCGTGACGCTGGGCTGGCATCCGGTCTCGGCCGACCAGAAAGCCGAGCTGAAGCGGGCGTTGCCATCGGGCACGCGGCTGTTAAATTGGGCGCCCTACGATCATCTATTGCCGCGCTGCCAGATTGCGATTCATCATGGCGGCGTCGGTACGACGCATAGCGCTGTGATTCACGGCCTACCGCAGATAATTGTGCCGCACGCGGCTGACCAGCGGATACAGGGCCGGCGCGCGGCCGAGGCGAAGGTGGGCTTGCACTTGACGGCGCTTGATGTGCGGCAGGGTCAGCTGCGCGAAGGCGCGCACGCGATCATGGAAGCGGACTGGGTGCGGGAGAATGCGCGGCGTCTTGCGCGGGAGATGGCGGCGCTGGGTGGTGTGGAAAGGGCGGGGGAGTTAGTAGAGGGGGTTGTTGGTTAGGTGGAGGAGTTGATGATGGATTCGACTAGTTTGTACACGCGGGAGCCGATTTGGTTCAGCCACACGGAATCGGGTTGAGAATCGACGGCCCTGGCGTTTTCGATCATGATTTGCAAGTGCCGAATGTAGGCCGAAGCGTCATATCTCCCTTTGCTACCACTGTCATACGTTTTGTCATGTGTTTCCAATTCGCGAGCAACGCCGCTACATCCATGAGTTAGCGCTTGACCCTCAAGGCCCTTGAAGTCTGCCAGCTTGCCGAAGCGCATTAGTAGCCAGAGTTCAAAGCAGGGTCTGCTATCCGCTACTCTGTATCCTTTCTGTCGAGCCTCTGAAAGAATTACCTCAAGTGATTCTTGCGTCAAATTATCGTGGTCGAATACCGCCCAGAATTGCGTTTCTGCGTTTACTTCACGCGTTTGCCTTACCTTGCGTTTCTCTTTGTCGAGTCTCTTCAGAACCTGCCGCGGCGATGACCGGGTTTTCGACTTCAAAAGGATAACATTACCGAGCCTAAACTCGCTTTTCAGAGCATGAAAGTACTGCGGTTCCGTTTCGCTACCTTCCATAGAGACAATTATCTGTTGAGTCTTGTTCGGACGTTTACGTTTCTGGGACTTGTGTCTAGGTCGAGGCATCTCTATTTTGACCATTCCAACAGATTGTAGCTTGGCAAGATCGGTATGGCTCCGAACCGGCCCAAAAGGTAACCCCTTTCAACGTCCATATCGTAACGCGGCGCAAATTCTTCAAGCGAATAAACTTGCGAAGCCGAATACCGGTCCTTTTCGATGAACCATATTTCGTCTCGTCTCAGGAGATCCAAGTCCAGCATGCTGGACTCGTGAGTAATAGCAATCATTTGGCTAGGCTTGCCAACACTGTTTGACAGAAATATGTCTAGAATATTGCGCGTCATTTGCGCATGGAGACTTCTGTCAAGTTCGTCAACTACAAAGACTATCTCTTCCTCGCTGTTCAACAGTCGAATTAGGGCTGGAGTCAATTCAAATAGCCGGATAGTGCCATCGGACTCCATAAAGAGCTCGAAATTAACGGTGCGTTCTTCGTGCTCCACGTTATGCACTGTAACAAATTGATACACTTGGTAGTCATTGTGTCGGTTAACAAAGACAAATAGCTGCAGCACAGGATTGTAATATATGGCTGACGCGGCGGGATCATCTGGCAGTTGGCTAACATACTGGCTGATATTCAACTTGTCCTGCTCTGAGAACAACTGATCAATATCGATGTTGATCTTTCGCAACTCAATATCGTCTATATCTAAATCATATAACTGCAATAAGTCTCGGTATTTCTGCTGGAATCCATCTTCGTTGTTAACGAAGCGAGCGCCCAGTTCAGCCCCAGGTTTGGTATATGGATATATCAGTACCAGCTGATTCTTGAACCAGTTATATACGTCACGAAAATACGCGATATTGCTATCTACACTTTCATAAAGAAACAATTGATTTGGACGGGTCAATCTAGCCGCACTGTTGAGATCGTCAACAGTATGATATGTCATTCTAGGAATCTTACCGAATTGGATTTGCGTTCTGCCGTTGGGGGAGACGTTTCGTGTAAAAAGCAGTTTTTCGCTTGTAGACCGTAGCTCAGAAAGGGACTCACAATGTACTCTCTTCATGTCAGCTACAAACTTATAAATGTATGCCTTGGCACCAGACTTTATTTCAAAAGTGAATCGAGATGGTTTTGACTCACATGCGAGATCTAGCCGAAAAGGGTGGGCCGCCACATCCTGATCGGGCTTTCTGCCTTCAACGATGAAGTCCTGTGAAAAACTTAGGGCTTTCATTATGTTCGTTTTGCCCGAAGCGTTTGCACCAAATACTATACCCGTCTTCAGGAGTCGAAGATCTTGGCGTCGCTCGTCAACATAAATGTGATCGCTGTGCTTACGTGCACGCCCGGGCACCATCGAGAATTCGATTTCGTCCTTAAACGACAAGAAATTCTCAACTGTGAATCGAATCAGCATGATTTCTGTTCTCTTTCCTACGTGAAACGAGAAAAAATCTCGTAAGTTTCATTGTACCGCATGATTTCCATTGTTCAATGAACATCTGTTTACTGGTTTATAAGTGACCGTTAGCGCTACAATACCTCCACCTACCACCCACCACACAAGAAAGCCCAAAGCCCATGAACCTCCCTCTCGACAACATCGGACGCTGGCGCTGTATCGGACCCTTCCGCGGCGGGCGCGTCGTCACTGTGGCCGGCGACCCCCGCGATATCGGCGCCTTCTACTTCGGCGCCTGCGCGGGTGGCGTCTGGAAGACGGACGACGCCGGGCAGTACTGGCGCAATATCTCCGACGGCTACTTCAACACCGCTTCTGTCGGCGCGCTGGCGGTCTCGGAAGCGGATCCGAACGTCATCTACGCCGGCACGGGCGAAGCCACGATTCGTATTGATGTCTCGCATGGCAATGGCGTTTACAAATCCACCGATGCCGGGCGCAGTTGGAAGCATATCGGCTTGGATGACACGCGCCACATTGGCAAGGTTCGGATTCATCCACAAGATCCGGACACGGTCTTTGTGGCGGCGCTGGGGCATGCCTTTGGGCGCAATCAGCAGCGGGGCGTCTTCCGCTCGACCGACGGCGGCGAGAATTGGGAGCGCGTGCTATTCGTCAGCGACAAAGCTGGCGCGGTCGATCTGAGCATTGATGTGAACAATCCGCGCATCATCTACGCGACGATCTGGGAGGCTTACCGCAACTTCCACATGATCAGCAGCGGCGGCGAAGACAGCGGCATCTGGCGCTCTATGGACGGCGGCGATACTTGGGAGAATATCTCGAGCAAGAAGGGCTTGCCGCGCGGCATCCTGGGCAAAATTGGCATCGCGGCGTCGCCAGCGCAATCGGGACGGGTATATGCGCTCGTTGAGCATGAAGAGGGCGGGATGTACCGCTCGGATGACTACGGGGACAACTGGCGATTTGTCGCGCGCAACAACGACATTATTTCGCGCGCCTGGTATTACATGCACCTGACGCCCGATCCGCAAGATCCGGACACGGTGTATGTCAACAACCTGCGCTTCTGGAAGTCGGTTGACGGCGGCAAGACGTATACCATGATTGGTACGCCGCATGGCGACAATCATGACCTGTGGATCGACCCGCAGAATCCGCAACGCATGGTGCAGGGCAATGACGGCGGCGCCTGCGTATCGCTGAATGGCGGCGCGACCTGGTCGAGCATCTTCAACCAGCCGACAGCGCAGTTTTATCATGTCGCGGCCGACAACCGCGATCCCTATTTCGTTTACGGAACGCAGCAGGACAACAGCAGCATCGCCGTCCCGAGCCGCAATGAAAAGTCATCGCTGATGTGGATGGACGGTTTCATCGCCGGTTCGGGTGAAAGCGGCTACATCGCGGTCAAGCCCGATGATGACGACATCATTTTCGTCGGCGCGATCGGCAGCTCGCCGGGTGGTGGCAATTGCTTGCAGCGCTACGATCATCGCAGCAAGCAGCTGCGTCTGGTGACGACCTGGCCCGAGACGACATCGGGCGAGGCGGCTGCCGATCTCGAGTACCGATTCGCCTGGACTTATCCGATCGTATTTTCTCCACATGACCCAAATACACTCTACGTCGGCGGGAATCGCATCATGAAGTCGACAGATGAAGGGCACAGTTGGGTGGCGATCAGCCCGGATTTGACTCGCGCCGATCCGGCCACAATGCAGACTACGGGTGGACCGATCAACCGAGATGGCGCCGGCGCTGAAGTCTACGCGACCGTCTTCGCCTTGGCAGAATCGCCGCATCAACCGGGCGTGATTTGGGCGGGCTCGGACGACGGCTTGGCGCATATCAGCAAGGACAATGGCGAGACCTGGCAGGACGTTACGCCGGCGGAGCTGCCAGAATGGTCCCTGATCAGCATGCTAGAGCTATCGCCGCATGACCCGGCGACTTGTTATCTGGCGGCCACCCGCTACAAGCTCGATGACTACGCGCCTTATCTCTACAAGACGAGCGATTATGGGCGGAGCTGGCAGCGCATCAATGACGGCATTCGGGATGACGACTTCACGCGCGTCATTCGCTGTGATCCGGCGCGGCAAGGTCTTCTGTATGCCGGCACCGAAACAGGCGTCTACATTTCCCTTGATGATGGCGCGAGCTGGCAGCGTTTCCAGCTTAATCTGCCGGTGACGCCTATTCACGACTTGCTGGTGAAGGAGGGAGACCTGATCGCCGCCACGCACGGCCGCTCGTTCTGGATTCTGGATGATCTGACGCGCATTCATCAGTTGACCGACGACCTGGATGGACAGCGCGCGCTGCTGCTCAAACCGCGCGATACGCAGCGACTCTTGGAAAGCATTGACGCTCGTCGATTGGTCGACCAGCCGGGCAAGACTTACCAGAGTTCGACCGGCACAATGGCTGCCTATACGCATACCGTGACGCCGGAGCATGCAATCGAGCGCCAGTTTCTGGATTCCGGAGAAAATCTGCCACGTGGTGTCCTCATAAGTTATTTCCTGGCGGAGGAGCCAACCGACAAAATAACATTACGTGTCGCCGACGCCGATGGCAACTTGCTGCGCGAATTCACGAGCCTGGACGATGCCGAGCGACAGAAGCAGAAGGAAAAGCCGGACAAGTCCATCCTATATCTCACGGCAGAGGCCGGCTGGAATCGCTTCATCTGGGATATGCGCACCGCGACATCTCCGGCAATTGACGGTAAAGATCCGCAATTCGAACGGATGCCGGGTCCGACGGTGACGCCGGGGACGTATCAGATGACCTTGCGGGCTGGCGATGAAGAACACAGGCAGTCGTTCAACTTGATCAAGGACGCTGCTTCGGAGGCAAGCGAAGAAGACTCGCGGAAGCAGTTTGATCTATTGATGGCGATCTATCAGCTTTACTCGGACGCCACTGAAAAGCTCAACACGATGCGGCGACAGCGTCGCCAATTGAAGAGTCTGGCAGAGCGCCTGGCGGGCAATGTTCAGCAGGGCGACATCGTCGATCAGGCGACCGCGCTGCGAGATCGCATTCTTGAAATCGAAAAGGGCATTTTCATTCCCGAATTGCGCGAAGGCTGGGCCGGCAGGCTGAACCAGGGCACCGACCCCTTGCGGCGGCTGAGCGCTTTGCCATCGGTGGTGGGCTTGGGTGAATTCCCGCCGACCGAGCAGTCATACGCGGTCTACGACAAGCTGGCAGGGCAGATCCGCGGACGGATGGTCGAGTTTGATGCCTTGTGCCAGGGCGAAATCGCTGCCTTCAATCAGTTGATCAAGGATAAAGGAATCGCGCTGATCGGATGAAGGCGCCTGTTCGCTATACGCGCCCGCATAATCGCTGTCATGATGGGTCAAGAGCTAGTACCAGCGTTTGACCAATCGAGAACAATCTGGACAAGCCCTCGTCTTCTTCGAGCAGAACGACGAAAGAGAAGGTCGCTTCATCGGCATAATCGACGAAGCCGTTCAGCCAGAGCTGGATGCCCTCGCCCGACTGAGACATGGCGACTTGCGCGCCAACGTCGGCCGCGCTTGTTTCAATCGGAAGAGTGGACCAGGATCTGCGCATGACCGCTCGTAATTCCTGCGCCGCTTCAGCGCTGACAAGAGGGATGGTCGTCGGATCGGCCGGTGCGTCGCGCCACTGCTGCGTTCCCGGCAGTCGTGTCGCGGCATGCATGAATGGGGTCCTCAGGTTGCCATCGGTTGACACAGCCGCCATGATGGCCGCCATGTGCAGAGGCGCCGTAGTCTCATCGCCTTGGCCGAGCGCTGCGCGAAGCTCCAGCGCCTCGCCAGTGAGCGGTATATCTGAAGGCGCGGCGGGCAAATTGATCGGCGCCGGTAGCGGGAAACCGTCCAACGCGGTCGGATTGTCAAAGGCAAAGCGTTTGAGAATTGCGCCCAAGTCAATGCCTGGCTCGCTGAGAAAATAGGCGCCAAAGGGAGCAGGGCATGCGTAGGCATAGGCGTCGGTCAGCGTCAGTTCGTTTGAATCCGGCTCAAAAACGCAGGCGATTGTCATGCCATCTTTGAACTTAATTGGAGCGGCCGCCTGTGGAAATGGCTGCGTCAGATCGAATCCCGAAGTGATCGCATGCGCCAGCAAAAATGTATAGATGGCGCCGCCAGGCTGATAATTGCCTTGCAGCGCGCGATTAAAGAACGGTTGTCCTTCGGCCGCTACGAGTTTTTCCCAATCTTCGTCCAACGCGTTGGCATCGACGCCAGGCTGGCTGACCAAAGATAGAATCTCGCCGTTCAAAGCATTTAGCACGACGGCCGCGCCGCGGCTATCCCCAAATGCGGTGACTAGCGCGTCCTGCAAGGTTGCGTCTATAGAAAGCCTGATATCGGATCCGGTCTGCGGCAAATGCAGCAGTCGACGGTCGAAAAACTCCCGTAAAGTCCGAACTTCGCGCGAGCCGGCCAGCAGGTGGTCGTATGCAACTTCGGCGCCGCTTGCTCCAAAGCGCAAACTATAATAGCCGACCGCGCTGAAAGTCGAAGGCATCGGATACCGGCGTTGCAATGCCTTGGCTTGGCCGACGGTTTCAGCCAACGGTCGCCCGTGACGGTCAAAGATATTGCCGCGCTGAACTGATGCTAGCGCTTCAATCCGCCTGGGATTGTCATCGCGCAGCAGAAGTGAGTCTTGGCCCGCGATCGCCCAATATGTCGCCGACAACCCGATCACCAGCAGACAGGCCAGCGTACCGAGAAGCAGGTGATGAATCCCGCGCGAGAAGGCCACCTAGCGCGCTCCTGGATGGCGCGCGGACGCCACCTCGGCAGAGAGACGAAGCAGGAGGCCAATCATGACGAAGCAGACGAGCAGCGAACTGCCGCCGTAGCTGATGAAAGGCAGCGTGACACCGGTCAATGGCAGGAGCTTCAGGACGCCGGCCATGATCATGAGCGCCTGCACCACCAGCATCATGGTCAAACCGACCGCCAGCAATTTATGAAAGTCGCGGCCCGAATGCGTCAGCCCGATTGACAAGCCGCGCAATGTGAGAACGGCGAAGCAGCTCAATACGCCAATCACGCCGAGCAACCCCCATTCTTCCGCCAACGCGGCAAAGACGAAGTCGGAATGTACGACTGGAATATATCCGGGCGAGCCCAAGCCAACGCCGGTCCCCAAGATGCCGCCAGCGCCGAAAGCCATGAGGCTCTGGACGATCTGGTAGGCGCGTCCGTCGGATTCGGGCCAGGGATTCAGCCAGATATCGACGCGCAGTTTCACGACGTCAAACAAGTGATAGGCGGCTGCTGCTGCGATCATCACCAGCAAGAGGCCGCCGATCAAGATGCGCCAATCGCCGCTCGTCGTGTAGAGAAGCAATAGGAACACCACAAAGAAAAGCATGGCGGTGCCCAGGTCGCGCTGCCAGACTAGGATCACCAGCGATAGCAGCCACATAGACAGCATGGGTCCAGCCAGCCGCGGCGAAAGAGGCAGCTTCATATTGGCATCGCCACGTTCAGCGCGGATGGCGGCGCTTTGTTCACCCAGATAGCTCGCCATGAAAGCGACGAGAACAACCTTCATGAATTCGGATGGCTGAAAATAGACGGCGCCTAGTTTCAGCCAAAGACGGGGGGCGAATTCGAAGCCGGAAGGATTGCTGCCGAAAACGATCGTAGCGAGTAGCAGCAACAGCGCCACCGCCAAGACTACATAGCGATAGACGCGCAACCAGCGCAAAAGCTGCGGAAAAACGGCGGCGAAGAGCATGGCGCCGACGCTGATGGCAAGCCAAAGCGCTTGCCGAGCGGCGAATGACGGAGCCAGGCGTTGAATGGCGACCAGCCCCCAACCGCTCAGAAAGATAGCCATCGGGAAGAGCGCCGGGTCGCACGAGGGCAGGTAGCGATTCAAAAGCGCCGTTCCCGCGAATGCGCAAGCAATCCAGATCGCAAGTCCTAGCCAAAGGTCCGGCCCAGACTGGCGCGTCAATGAAATGGCGGCCATGCCAGCGAAGACGGACAGGCCGGCAAAAGCGAGCAAGAGAAAATGGTGGCGCTTATTTGCGAGCGACTCCACGGCGGATCTCATGATTTCCTCAATTTTGCGTATCCAGCCCGAGCACGCGCGCGAGAATCGGGCGCAGGGTGGCGATCACCGTGTCATCCATGGCCGCGCGCGGCGTCGCCAGAGCCGTATCGAGAGCGGAATGCGCGGGCGTTTCGAGCTCTTCGTCGAGCTGCGCGATCGCCTCAACCAAGGCTTTTTGCACGGTTTCGATGTTGGTTGCCAGGGTTTGTATCACCATATCCGATGTGACGGCTGCTTCCGCTTCGTGCCAACTGTCGTAGTCGGTGACGTGAGCCAGTGAGGCGTAAGCGATTTCGGCTTCGCGCGCCAGAAAAGCTTCGGGCGCGGCCGTCATGCCGATCAAATCGCAGCCCCAGGCGCGGAAAAGATGGCTTTCCGCTCGGGTGGCGAACCGCGGTCCATCTTCAATCAGGAAGGTTCCCCGGCGATGCACCTTGCCGCCGACCGTCTCTACGGCGTCAGCGATGAGATCGCGCAAGTAACGGCTTATTGGCTCGGCCACCGATACATGCACGACGACGCCATCTTCAAAGAAGGAACGCGCTCGCGTGTGAATAGTGTAATCAACAATCTGATCGGGCGTGATGATATGGCCGGGAGCGAAGTCCTCCCGCAGCGAGCCGACCGCGTTAACGGCGATGATGAAGCGAACGCCCAGTGTCTTCAGGGCAAAGATGTTGGCGCGGTACGGCAGCGTTGAGGGCGACAGCAAATGACCCTCGCCATGGCGCGGCAGAAAGGCGACCCGTTTTCCGCGCAGGCTGCCGATGCGGATGGCGCCGCTTGGCGCCCCGAAGGGCGTATCCAGATCGATCGTTTCAACATCGGAGATCGCGGCCATATTATAGAGTCCTGATCCACCGATCACAGCAGTCCGAATCGCTTCCATCGTTTCCTCCTGTTTGGGTTTTGCCCGTCGCTCCACGTCCCGGCGGCGCCGCGCCAGAAATCGACGCGTTTACCGGCTCAAATTGCTTATCAGTGTGAGCCGGTAGCTGAAATTGCCGATGCCGATGACATCGCTATCGGTGAGAATGGTGCGCTGATCAATGGCCAGGTCGTTAAGGCGGGTGCCGTTGCGGCTGCGTCGGTCTTCCAGCCACCATTGCCCGTCCTCCAGGACAATGCGCGCGTGCTGAGCGCTAGCGTAGTCGTCGTTGACGACGACCGTGTTGCTCGCGGATCGCCCCAGCGTGGTAATGGCAAGCAGCGGGAAACGTTCCGCTACCCCGTTGGCTTGGCCGGAATCCGGATTTTGGCGCGTCAAGTAGCCGTGCGGCATGCGCGCAGACGCCAGTTGACGATCAACTTGCCGCATGCTACGCCAGACAATGGCAAAGAGGACCGCCAGAAAACCGATCAGGCAAAAGCCCGCCACCAGGCGCAAGATGAAGATGGCGACTTCGACGCTCAAGATATTAACCTAGTCCGGCGGCAGGACCTGCGTCGTACCATCTGCGACGCCCTGCCGATAGTCGTCGGCGTAAATGAGATCGGTATGACCCATTCGAATCACATCGCCGCTCTGCAGACGGTGTTCGCTGACGACTGTACGGTTGACCATCGTGCCACCGCGACTGTTTACATCAAACAGAGTATAGACGCCAAAGCGTTTCCGCAGTTGGGCGTGATGGCGCGAGACAAAGTCATCATCGATGACGACATCATTGGCGCTGTCTCGACCGATGTTAATCACAGACTTTGCCAGCGGCACCGCGCCCGCGCCCACGATGTGCAGATGCGCGTTGACTAGCGGCAGACGGGGCGGCGCATCGGTCGACAGCGGGGTCATGCTTTCGGTGTTGGCGCTCAAGGCCGGGCTGTGTTCAGCGGTGACCCTGGCTTGATGCGTTTCCAATTGGCTGTCGGCGAGAACGGCAACTTTGGGCGCGGCAAGCAGCTGGAAGCCGGACTCTCTGCTCAACTCGGCAAGCAAATTCGCCAGGCGCGCTGGCAAATCGGGATACCGCGCCAGGAAGCGCGCGGCATATTCCGGTTGCAGGCAAATGGCGTAATTGTCTGGTGCGATGGGTTTGGTCTCGGCGGTTTCAGCCAGCGCCGCGTTGTCTTCCATCGCTCGAAGGAGCAATAGGGCGATATCTCGGGCCTTAATCGTCCGGCGGAAGAGGCGGGAAAAGGCGCCCTCGATTAATTCCTGAAGTTGGCGTTCCAGCTTGTCAATTGGGTTCGCGCTCATGCCTGCATTATAAGCGAGACGCCAATAGGAGCAAACTGGAGGGCACTGACTATGATTGCAGGATGAGCGGCAGCAAATCGCTTTCGACGCCAGCGCTGAAAACGCTACGCTATCCGGCTGATTTCGCGCTCAATTTCGCGGGATGTTATCCAGCCAGGTGTCAAATACTTCAAAGCGGTCTCGGTTGTCTTCGCGCAGCGTTTCTTTCAAATGCTCCAGTTCCTGTATCTTCGCGCGTTGAAGCTGTGATTCAATGTCAGTGCCGCTACGTTCTTCTTTGCTGCGCACTTGCACAATGTGAAAGCCAAACTCGCTCTCGACCGGGCCGATGAGCGCGCCGACCGCCGCCTCTTCGATCGCTTGGCGGAACTCGCGCACATAATTGCCAACGTATGCTTCGCCCAACTCGCCTCCGCGCGCGCCGCTGCCGGGATCGGTCGAGATTGCGCGCGCCAGCGCAGCGAAAGATTCGCCTTGCTGTAATGCTTGCAGCGCTCGCATGGCGCTCTCCTCATCGCCGACGAGGATGTGGCGGGCATCGGCATAAAGCAAGCTGCCGTCATCGGGCATAAGGGCATCGGCCAGCAAAGCTTCCAACGCGTTGCGCTCGAAGAAAGCATCGACCGTATCAGCGGCGACGCCGACGCGATCGAAATAGGCGCGATAGTCTTGTTCGTTCTGGGCAAAGTCTTCGCGCACTTCTTCGGCGCTGCGTGTCGGCTCGACAACCGTCGGTTGCGGCGTCACTTCTGGCTCAAGCGTTTCTTCCCCGTCGCTCGCGGCGGGATCGGGAGTTGCCGTCGGCTCGGGTATGTTCGTCGGCGTTGGCGAAACGAATGGCGTCGGTGTAACTGTCGGCTCGATGGTAGCGGTCGGTTCGACGCCGATTAGCGCGACCTGGGTGGGGTCAAAGCCGAAGAATTCTTCCACCGCCTGGCGCAGATCTGCCTGATCAACTCGGATGCTGCGCGATGCCGCCTCTTCCGCGAGCAGACGGTCGTCGACCATATCGTTGATCACCCGCAGCCCGAGTTGGTCGGGCACGTTCACTTCGCTGATCCAAGTCTTGTAGGGCTCTTGCTGCGCCAACTGCTGATAATCGAAACCTGCAGACTGGACTTGGTTAAGCTGTAGCAGCAGCCGGTTTCGCTCCAGCAGATATTCCTGGCGGAATTCCTGCACGGTGATCTCGACACCATGCACTACCGCCACCGCCCGATTGGGGACGATAAGCTGTTCGATGGCGAAGGTGACGGCGACGATCAGAGCAAGGACCGCGGCCAAGGCAATGACACCGCGAATCACCCATTTCTGCAATTGCGCTTCTTTTTCGGCACGGCTGACGTAAGCCGGGTCGGATTGGTCGCGCGGGATGTTTTCGCTTCCTGGCGCCGCATCGGTCGCTTGTCTTCGGCGCCGCCGACGTCTTGGCGCGCCTGTCGTTTGAGCCTTCTTCGACATGAATCGCTGAGCTCCTCAGATGGAATCCGTGTTACGCGAAGGGCTGGCATCGCGGCGCCGTCCGCGGGATCTTGCGAATGTGTGAGGCGGAATGCGCCTAATCGGCGACGACATAAGGCAGCAGAGCCAAATGGCGGGCGCGTTTGATTTCGCGCGACAGTTCACGTTGGCAGCGCGAGCAATTGCCGGTTTGGCGTCGCGGCTTAATCTTGCCACTCTCATTGATATAACGGGAGAGCATATCGAGGTCCTTATAATCGAAGCAGCGGCCCTTCGGGCAATAAGTGGATCGGCCCCGACGACGCCGTCCGCGTCTCCTGCCGGGCGGTCCGCCGCGCCGTCCAGCGCCGCGCTCTGGTCGAAAGCTGGATGAAGCTCGAGTCGGTCTTCTTTCCGGGTTTTCGCTCACGAGTTTGTTTCTCCATTGGTAGCGTATCTTGAAGCGGGAATTGGCGCCGCGCTGACAATGCGCGCAGACTTGCCGACCGCGATTAGGCCGGCTGTTTGACTTCGCCTTCTTCACGCACGAGCAGATAACGGAGCACCGGATCAAAGAGCTTCAATTCGGTCTCCAGTTCGTGAATGTGGTCGGCTTGAATGGCGGCGCGAATCAGCACGTAATGACCTTCGCGCTGGCCGCCGATCTGGTAGGCCAGGCGCCGCCGACCGAAGATCTTGCGGTCGACGCTCTTGACCACGCCGTTGTCGCCCAGTTCGATAAAACTGATGACTTGATCTATGGCTTGGTTGACTTCTTCGTCTGAGGGGAGTATGCGAACGATGAACGTGAGTTCATAGTCTCTCATGGTGTTCCTTTCCTCGGGTAGCAGCCTCGCGCGCATGGAAGTCGCGAAGCGGAAAGCTGTCATTCGTTTGTTGACACGCCATGCTAATACAGGCGGTCTCTTTATGCAATGGCGCCTTTGACCGAGTTCTTGGGCGCCTCCTCCAATGCCAGTTTCGAGCTGGCGACGCAAAGCGCGACCATCAACCAGAACCAAGTGATTGATGACTGGAAATCGAGGCGAAAGAAATAGAGGTCGGCGATGGCGTTGACCAGACCGGTGAAAAGCGCCGCGTGGAAGCCCAAATGAATGGCGGCGAATTCCGGGTTGCCGCGCGCTAATCGCCAAGCTCTGTGACCGTAGGCGAATACGCCCAGCATTGACGCCAGGAAGATCATCACGCCCGTCAAGCCGATTTGATTCGCCATCATTAGATACATGTTGGCGACATTGGCATATATGTCGATCTCGGGCGCGCCGGTGAAGCCCACGCCGACAAAGGGATAACGGCCGATGACCTGGAGCGAGTCCGTCCATTCGCCGATGCGCATCTGGGTCGCCAGGTCCGCGCCTTGAAAAGCTTGAATCAGCCGATCGATATAGGCTTGCGTCTGTGGCAAAAGCAGAAAGAGCAATCCGGCGACGAGCAGTGCCGGGATCAAGCGGCGGTAACGCAGGAAAGCAATGAAGAGCAAGCCGGCGCCCAAAGCGAGGAACGAAGCGCGCGAAAATGTCAACAGCAGCGCCAAGGCGACGAAGGCGAACAGGCCAAATGTCAGCCAGCGCGCGGGCAGGAGGGACCGTTCGGCGACAACTTGCGGCGCGATCATCATGGCCGCTGTCGCCAGGATGCCGCCCAGGGCGTTGGGGTCCACCCAGGTGCCGATGGCGCGCTCGGCCAAAGCCGGATTGTCTTCGATATAGCGGATGACGCCGCCAGCGGGGTAGCCGATCCTTGAAAGCCGCACCAGCAGAGCCTCGGCCAAGGTGTCGGGCGCAAGGTAAAGGGCGATGGCCAGAATGGCTTGCGCGCCGATTGCCAAGATAATGACTTTCGTGAGCCGGCGCAGCAGAGCGGGGCTTCGCAAAAGATCGGCAAGGATGAACACCATGCCAATGCTCAGAAAGGTCTCGGCGAATTGGCGTATCGTGGCGGATGTGGGGCTGGCATGGCGCAGGCCCAGTGCGAAGGCGAGCACGAGCCACATCACATAGACGCTGATCAGAGCATGCGCCGGCGTCAAGCGCAAGCCGCCCCGGCGACCGGTCATCCACTGGAATAGGTATACCAGCAAGAAACCGCCCAAAGCCAGATCGAGCAGGGTAGGCGTGATAGCGATCTTGACTGGGAAGACGCCGAATGGCAGCAGCAGCACCACAGCGATGATGGCATAAAGCGCCGCGCTGACATCCGTGATGATATACATTCCGGCGAGCAGACCCAAGGTCACCGCAAGCGCCAGCCAGGGACCTACAACGGCAATCAACAAGCCCAAGCCTGCGCCAATAATACCGACCCCCAAGCCGACCGCCAGCGCGTAGTGGCGGCGATCAAGTTGACTGATCCAGACTTGCAGTCCGTTGGCTGACCTCATGCCTCATCTCCGCCAAATCGTCGTCAGGGCGAGCAACGCCAAAGCAAGCCACGCAGCCAGACTGATCAAAGCGCCAACGGCGTAACTGAGCGGCGCAAATTCAAGACTGAGCCGGTGCTGCCCGGCGGGGATTTCGATAGCAATCAAGCCCGCATAAGCGCGATTGATATCAGTCGCAGTATCGTTGAGGAGCGCCCGCCAGCCGGGATAATGGGGCAGTGAGAGCGAAAGAATGGCGTTCTCCGTCGTGTCGATATCGAGCGTGATTTCTTCCGGCGCGAATGATGTAACTTGGACTTTTCCCGCGGCGGCGCCAGCGGTCAGCTCGAGAGTCGGCGGCTGATGCAGAACGATCTTGGCGCGTTCGTTGTAACGCGGGTCATTCATGAGTTCTAGCGCCCATGCATCGCTGTCGACAATGTCTGCCTCATAATACAAGATGGCGAAGGGGCGCGGGTCCTCAAGCCGGTGCAGATAAACGTCGCCCTCGTGATCGCGGCCGCGGTCGATGACCACGGTGGGCAGAGAGAGCGTATCGGAGCCGCTGAATACGTACTTCACCGCGAACAATTCCCAGGCGAGCGGGTTGTTGACATAATCGCGGTATATAATCGCCTGCGGTCCTTTGAGAAAGAGCGGGCTGATGCCGCGCATATCCATGACTGTGTAGAGGCTTCCATAATTGTCGCGCAAGCCGCGGAAACCGTCGACGCGAAAAGGTCCCGAATCCGCGTCATCCAATACGGTCTGGATCACTGGCGGCGGCGCCATCGGCGCCTGTTCACTGTAGGAAACTGAATCGTAGTTGGCGGGATGATCGATGTTCACCGAGATTAACTCGAAGGCGATTAGCGCGACCAAGGCGAATTGCAGGGGCGATCGGCGGGGCGCGCGCAGGAACAGGCGTAAGACGGCATACGACGCTGTAGCGACAATCGCGCTGCGAGCGGCGATGTCGAATAGCTTGCCCCAGCGGGCCGCGTCATCGCTAAAGGCGAAGAATAGCCCGAGGGCGATGACAACCAGCAGGGCAGTGAAACGAAACCAATAAATCAGAGCGCGCTTGCGCTGGGCTTGATTGGACCAATCGGCGACCCCCGCGACGCCGAGACCGGCCAGAATCGCCAGGCTGTTGGCGACCAGCAAGGCAGCGCGCTCCTGCCCGCGGAAGAAGCGCAAGCCGGGGATCAGATGATAGCTGGCATGATAGAAGGCGCTGTTTTCGCCCAAGCTGTGAAGGATGGCCAGGGCGGCAACTAGCAGCCAGAAGCGGCTTTGGCGCGTGCGGCAAAAGATGGCGACGGCGGCGAAGAAGAGCGCCGGAATGCCAACGTATAGCGGCGACCATTGGCTAACCGAACCCGGATAGACGAATTGAACGATATCGCGGAAAGGAAATCCGTTGCCCTTAGCGGCGAATCCCAGCCCCTCGCGCGAAGTATGCAGCAAATACTCGATGCCGGGGAATAGGGTCACAGCGGTTACGCCGATGGCAACCAGCCCCAAGAGAATGAACGCGCTTATGAACTGTCTCCAACTAATGCGCCGGCTGTGACAGCAATACGCCAGGTAGGCCGCCGCGAGATAGGATATGAACCAGCTCGTTTGCGGATGACCAGCCATCCAGGATAAGCCCAGCGCAAAGCCGGCCAACGCAATGAAGCGAAGATCGATCGCGCGCCGGCGCGTCGCTTCGAGAATGCCGACAAGCGTCAGCGGAAGCCAGGCGGCCGCCTCCAGGACGGCCAGCTGCAGCGGTGGATAGCCGGTGGTGTAGCCGCCATAGCCTATAATCACCGAAGCGGCCAGCGCCGCCAGATGGCTCAGTTCTTTGCACAGGGTCAGCCGTCTCATAAAGGCATACATGAGCAAGGTGTAGAGCAGGACGTGGGCGGTCATTTCCATTTGCAGCGCGTTGTAGGTCCAGCCACCCGCCAATGCGCTAAGGGCGATGGTGACCCAGCGCGGCGGATAAAAGACAGCCGCCTGCGTATCGGCGATGAAGGGCAATCCCCCATTGTTGTAGGGGTTCCAAAGCGGGATCTCGCCACGCGTCAATCTGTCATACTGATAAGCGCCGAAAGCGACGAATTGACCGGAGAAATCGCCTTGCGTCAGCGAGGCTTGATCGGCGGCTATCGGCGTGAAAAGGCGCCAGAAGAAAAGCAGCCAAAGCAAAAGAAGGGCGCCAATGGCGAGGAGATCCTTGTTTCTGGGCAGTGATTGGAGTCGCGTCATCAGGGGCAGTTGTCAAATGATCGTCTGATAAAAGGCGATGGTCTCGCGCGCGATTACGTCCCAGTCGAACTGGTCCCTCAATTTTAGGGCGCCCGCGCGCAGACGATTCAATTGTTCGCGCTCGCTCATCAACTGGAGAATCGCTCCTTCTATCGCGTCCGCGGAACAGCGCGGGACCAACCACAGATTCGAGCCGTGTACAAAGGGCGCTAGGGGGACGGACGGTTCAGTTGTCAAGATTGCGCAGCCGCTGTGAATGGCCGCAATCAGGCTGCTGCGCCGAAAAGAGGCGCCGTCGGTGAATGGCAGCGCCATCAGGTCAACTGCCCCGAAACAAGCCGCTACCTCGTGGTCGGTCAGGTAGCCGGTCCAGTCAATGGCGTCGGCGAGCCCAAGGCGCTCGATTCGGTCTTCCAGCGCAGACAAGTAGTCGGCGTCCGCTTCCGCATCGACTTTGTTGCGCCTTGCGCCGATGAACAGGAGCCGCAGATCGTGCCCGGCGTTTCTCAGATTGGCCAGCGCCTCGATCAAATAGTCGATTCCTTTGACCGCCTTAACGAATCCGAAATGACCCAGTACAAAGCTGTGTGCACTGGCGGGGGCCCGCCAAAGCGCGGCCAGTGGGGCGCTGTCGCGGCAATTCGCGCTCGGGATGCTGCTGCCAATCGGAATGAGGCGGCGCTTCGGCAAGCGGGACAAACAGATATCGTCCTCGTGATTGGTTGTGATGATGCCCGCCGATGAATGCGCCAGGCGCTTCACGATCCATTCACGAAGGCGACCAGCTTTGGGAAAGAGATAGGGATAGCGCAGATCGTGAAACGTTGTGACGATCGGCCTTTCTACCGCCGCCGGCAAGAAGTGAATATAGGCGGACATGTCGTAGGCGGCCGTCTGATATTGCAGATTGACGATGTCGAGATCAAGCTGGCGCGCCCATCCTCGAATCGCCGGCAGGCAGCCGGGTCCCCAGCCGTGGACGGCGCTGACGCGCAAGGTTGCGCTGGTCGATCCCAGGCGGCTTAGGATGTGCACTTCATGCCCGTGATCGCGGAGGCTTTCGGCCAGGCGTCTCGTGAAGTCGCCAACGCCGCCGGGCATTGGCGGAAACTCGCCGCTGATCAATCCGATCTTCATGGCCGGACCCGTAAGCCGGTTCGCAGCACTTGCCAGTAGACGCGAACGCGCTGCGCTCGGAGATCGCGCTTGTGGCCCAGCGCGCCCTTGAGGCTCTCCAGGCATAGCTGCCAGCCAAATTGCAGCAGCAGGATCGCGCGCAGTATCAAATACTGCGCTCGGCCATGATGCTTGCGGAAATAACGGAGTTTGCTTGTCTGGAAGTGGATCTGCTTGAAGGCGGCCGCCTGTTCACTGCTTTTGCCGCCATGATGAGTGATTTGGGCGCCACCGTGATAGAAGACCTGCCAGCCGGCTGCCTTGGCGCGCCGACAGTAGTCGAGCTCCTCTGAATACATGGTGAAGCCCTCGTCCAGCCCGCCGATCGCATCATATACCGCCCGCCGCAGCATGAGCGCCGAACCTTGCACCCAGTCCGCCTCCAGGATGTCATCGTCATTTGTGTCGAGCATTCGATAGCGGCGCTCAACAGCAGCGGGCGCCCAAGCGGAGAGCCAGGTGCTTTCGAAGATGCCGGTCAGTAGCGTTGGGAAGCGGCGGCGGGTTGACTGATGGCTGCCGTCGCTGTTGAGCGTATGCGGTCCCAGGATGCCGACGCGCGGATTCCCGGTCATGAAGTCCATCATAAGGCTGAGGGCGTCGGGGCTGGCTTCCGTGTCCGGATTGAGCAGGAGCAAGAATGCGCCGCGCGCGCGTTTCAGACCGATATTGTTGCCGCGCGTGAAGCCTACGTTTTGACTTTGCGCCAGTAGCGTCACGTCCGGGTATTTTTCGCGCAGCAATTCCACGCTGCCGTCGGCGCTGCCAGAATCCACAACAATGACTTCCATGCTGAACTGAAGTGGATCGGGCCGCATATTTGAGCGCCGTGTGCGCTGCAAGCTTTCCAGGCATTTGTCAAGCAGGTCGCGCACATTCCAACTGACGATGATGACGGAAAGGTCGACCAAATTGCAATCCCTCGAGCTGTTTTTCATCCCGCAGTTTAACAGCGATTGGTCGATTCTGAGAGCGCCTGTCGCTGGAATCAACTAGGCTGGGGGCAGGGCGAATAGCCGCTCGGCATTGTGGGTGGTATGCCGCGCCATCTCCTCAGGCGGCACGCAATGCAGTTCGGCCAGTTTGGCGTTGACAAAGCGTACGTATGCGGGTTCATTGCGTTTCCCCCGCCGCTGCTGGGGCGCGAGAAAGGGTCCATCAGTTTCGATTAACAGGCGGTCAATGGGAATGCGCCGGGCGACGTCCCTGAGCGCATCCGCCTTCTTGAAGGTAACCGGTCCTGTAAAGCCCAGGTAGAAGCCAAGCTCAAGCGCGCGTTGGGCGATTGCGCCCGAGGCGGAAAACGAATGGAGCACACCCAAACGACCGCGCAGCTTGGCCGGGACGGTGGGCGCCCAGTTTGCCAGAATCGCCATCAAATCATCGCTGGCCGACTGGGCTGTGTCTACGCGCGCCGGCGGGACTGTGTCTACGCGTCCCTCGCGGCTGTGGATGATCACGGGCAATTCCAGTTGAGAGGCAAGCGCAAGCTGAGACTCGAAGGCGCGCCACTGCCGGGGCTTCGGGCTCTTGTCCCAATAGTAATCGAGACCGATCTCGCCGACCGCCACGACCTTGGAGTCGCCAGCCAACACGCGCAACACGTCGAGATCCGATTCGTCGAAGTCGCCGCTCCAATTGGGATGAATGCCGACCGCCGCGTAGATGCCTGTTTCCGACCATGACAACTCGAGCGCTTGCCGGCAGCTCTCCAAATCGATCGCCGGGATGATGATGCGCTTGACGCCGCCTTGGAATGCCCGCCTCAATACCTCGGCCCGATCATGATCGTACCGGCTGAAATTGAGGTGGCAGTGGCTGTCCACCAACTCCATCAGATGACCAGGGTCGGGTTGTCGCGCAGCTTCTTCAGATCCGCTTCGACCATCATGCCGATGAGTTCTTCAAAGCTGACCCGGGGCGTCCAGCCGAGCGCCTGCTTTGCCTTGGTCGGATCGCCGACCAGCAGATCGACCTCGGCCGGGCGCATGAAACGCTGATCTTGCACGGCGTAATCGCGCCAATTCAAGCCGACATGGGCGAAGGCGACTTCGAGCAGGCGTTCGACGGAATGGGTTGCGCCGGTGGCGATGACATAATCGTCGGGTTCATCTTGCTGCAACATCAGCCACATCGCGCGCACATAATCGCCGGCGAAGCCCCAGTCGCGCTTGGAATCGAGATTGCCGATGCGGATTTCGTCCGCCAACTCAAGCTTGATCTTGGCGGCGTGGTATGTCACTTTGCGTGTGACGAATTCCATGCCTCGGCGCGGCGACTCGTGATTGAATAGAATGCCGCTGCAGGTGTACAGATCGTAGCTTTCGCGGTAATTGACGGTGATCCAGTGTCCGTAGACCTTCGCCACGCCATACGGGCTGCGCGGGTAGAAGGGCGTCGTCTCCTTCTGTGGCACTTCGCGCACTTTGCCGAACATCTCGCTGCTCGAGGCTTGATAGTAACGGATCGCCGGATTGACCGTGCGCAATGCTTCCAGCATGCGCGTGACGCCCAGGCCGGTGATGTCGCCGGTGAATACGGGCTGGTTCCAGGATGTGGGCACGAAGCTTTGCGCGGCGAGATTGTATACTTCATCGGGCTCGACAGCGCTAATGGTGGTGATTAAGCTGCTCAAGTCGCCCATATCGCCCTGAACAAGCTGGAGTTGGTTTTGAATATGCTGGATTCGCTCGTAGCGCACGGTGCTGGTTCGCCGCACCATGCCATAGACATCATAGCCTTTGCCCAGCAGGAACTCGGCGAGATACGATCCATCTTGCCCGGTAATGCCGGTAATCAGGGCTTTCCTGGTCATTGATTGATTCCCTCAGCTTTCCTTTAGGCGTCCACGGCAATCCAGTAGCACGTCGCGCAGCGTTTCTTCGAAGGTGAACTTGGGTTGCCAGCCGGTATCACGACGGAGCTTGCTGGAATCGCCGCGAATTTCCGGCACATCGACTGGGCGCAGCCTCGCCGGATCGACGCGAACCTCGATTTCAATATTGGATAGTTGAAGCATCTTATCGAGAAGATGACGAATACTATGCGCCAAGCCTGAGGCGACGTTGTAGGCTTGGCCGGGCTTGCCCTCTTCCACGATCATATGATAAGCGCGGACGATATCGCGCACGTCGGTAAAGTCTCGCTTTGCATCCAGGTTGCCGACGTATATAACCGCGTCGCCCGCGCCATCCTCAATGGCCGCGATCTGCTTGGCGAAGGCCGGCGCGACGAATCGGTCGTTCTGGCCGGGACCGATGTGATTGAAGGGTCTCGCGCGCATGATTGGCAAGTCATGGCTCAAGTAGTATTGCAGTGCCAGCATGTCTTGGGCGACCTTGCTGACGCTGTAGGGATTGGTTGGGCGAATCGCCGCGTCTTCGTTCAGCGGTAGTTGTGCGGGCGCGACCGCGCCATAGATTTCGGCGGAACTGACAATCAGAATGCGCGGTTGCAATTTGAGGTCCAGGCAGGCGCTAATGATATTGAGTTGGGCGCGGATATTGTTTTCCAGCGTCTCCCAGGGATCTTCAAAGGAGCGCGGCACAAAAGCCTGCGCCGCCAAGTGGTAGATGGCGTCGGGACGGCAACTTTCGAGCAGATCGCGAACCGCCTCGTATTCTTTCAGGTCAACGCGGCGGTGTTCATGCACGGATTGGTGGACGGTTTCGCTGGGGAATAGCGTCGTCCCGATCAGGCGCGCTTTTGCTTGGACGCGACCGAGATGAGCCGACAAATGGTGGCCGACAAAACCGCCGGCGCCGGTGATTAGGACACGCACAGTCGGCGCCCTGTCGTGGCGGACATCTTCATGTTGGATTCAAGGTAGGGGACAACTTGCGAGATCATAGTATGGCTTGCCGCCTGCCTGCAACAAGGACTCTTGCCTGCGACATTATAGTCCATGGGCGACCGTCTACCAGACCAAAGGCGGCGGCAGCGCGTCACGCTAGATTTGCAAAGCCGCGCTGCATTCAGCTGGTTAGGACTCCCCGGTTGTCATGCAAGGGCAGCAAACTCTCGACATAGTTTCGATGATATAGCCGACCGCGAAGCAGCAGCGCCACATAGTGGGCGGAAATCCAGCCGTCTTTCTCTCTATAGCTGGCTTTGAGCCACTCGGTACTCTGGGTAATGCCGCTGATGGTGACTTTCGTCCCGGCGGGAATCATGGCGAGCGACTCGGCATCGATGTTTGGATGCCGCCGCAAATGGAGCATGGCGCCCGGATCGAGAGCAACTTCCCCGACGATGCCTTTCATCATGTCGTCTGTAGGAGGAATCGGAGTCGGTCCGCTGGTTTCGCCGCTGCGGATGCTGCCTCGCATCTGATCGCTGATATGCGGCGCGACAGTTTCATCAAGGGCGCGCAGCGTGCTTACCTGCACAGGTTCTGCATTCAATAGCAGTTGAACATAGGCGGCGCTCACCCAGCCTCGATAGATTTTGCCATCTGCCGCTTCGTAATCGACATAAGCCCAGGCGTCCGAAGCATCGAGCCCGACAAGGCTTAAACTGGCGTTTAGCGGCAACTGCGCCAATACCTCGCTATCGGCACTGTTGGCCATGCGCAGATTAAGCAGGGCGCCCGGATTGATTTGGTATACGTGGGCGGTCACATGGTCAGAGAGATCAGGCGGGCGCATTTCTGTATTGAAGCCGCTGCCCGCCCGATTCTGCCGTACCATTGGCAGGCTGGCCAAGCGCTGCATTTCTCCGTTTGTGTCATAGACTTGCAGATAAAGGGCGTTGACCCAGCCCACTACCGCGCCACCGTCCTCGGTCTGATGGATGACAAAGAGCCAGGTTTCAGCCGGCTGCAGATCTTGCGCGGGATACAGCGCCGCGGCCGGATCGGTATGATAGCCGCTGAGATCGACCGGCAGGTCGGGCGTTTCGCCGGCATGGAAAACGGTCAGACCACGGCGGCCCAGCACCGTGAGTTCCGTGCCGCCAGGAAGCAAACCAAGGGACATCGCGTCGCTGGAAGGATATTGCCGAAGCTGCAATCGCGCGCCCGGGTCCAAGTCGACGATGGCGTAGGGACCGCTTACAAGAGTTGGGCCGGAATCAGCAGGAGCCTCAAGCTCGCCGACGCTATCGCCTGGAGTGACCGGTTCGGCGTCGGCGGGAGACATCGGCTCGACTTCGGTTTCCGGATCCGGGGCGGCGAGAGATTCAGCCGCTTCTTCAGCTGGCGCCAGCGTTTCGGCCTCGTCGATGTCATCCGCGGGATCCTCAGTGATCAGCTCAGGCTCGTCGTCGGTAGAAACGCTGACGGTCGGTAGGGTGGCGGTCAGGTGGCGCATGAGGCTGGTTTCGGCGATAAGCAGGCGGGGCGCGCTGAAGGCGCTGCCGGGCAAGGCGATCAGGCTGTAATAGGAACCAGGATAAAAGTGGATAGCAGGTACTTCGACCGTGCCACGGTCGTCGCCGATTTCAAGAGTCATCGACAGGGATTGCGCCCCAGGCACGATCTGCGCCGCTCCGCCGTGCACGCCAAAGGCGACATCTGCCGCAACAATGGCGCCGCTGTCGAGCTTCAGGCGGCTGACTGAACCGTTCGGCACGGCATTGATCAGACTGACAACTGTTGACGTCGCCTTTAGATCTCGCAGCGAATCTGGATAGGTAAATACGCTGAGCGAGGCCGGGGTGCCCATGACGGCTACCGTTTGCATTTCGCCGGCGTTGACGTCCAGACTCAGGGAGGAAATGACGGCGCCGCGCAAGCTCAATTTCAGTTCATGCGATCCTTTTGGCAGCGCGATGTGCTCTGACGGATTGGCGAATGCCAAAGAGGGAACAATCATGCGACCATTGACTTGTAAGTCGATGGGAGCGGCGCCTTGCACGGCGTGGACGAAACGAACGTGGCCGCTGTGAGGAGCGGCATCCGCGGCCGCCCTCGCGCGCATCAACTGTGGATCATCTGAATCGCCATGGATCAGCAAGATGTTACTTGTTCCAGCCGACAGCGTTGCGCTGAATTGACGACGCGCCGATTCGTCGTTGGCGCTGGACCTAAGCAGGTTGAATTCGACCTGGCCCGCAGGTAACTCGAATGAGCCTAGCGATGCGCCCGGCGCCATATTGCTGGCGCTCAACCGTTCATCGGCGGAAGAGCTGATATCAATATCGGAATCGTCTTCAAGCGCGTTAACGATCAAGAGGCGTGTCATGCCGAATTCTAGCGGACTCAGGTCATCGGCGATGATGCTTGCTGGGGCGCCCGCGCTCGACGAGAGGACAATGGCCGAGGTCGCATTTTCCAGATTGAGGGTCTGGACGCTCAGTTGCGTGGTCGTGTCCGCAATGTATGCCCTTAGCTCGGCGGCGCCAGTAGGCAGGCTGAAATAGGCGGAGTCTTCGCCGTATGACAGATCGCCGACGGCGAGCTCGCCATTTAGGTAGACATCGATCGCCGGCAGGTTGGAGGCGGCGTGGATGATTCGGGCGCGTTGGGCAGCTTGGGCAAAAGTGCTGGCGGTCCAAAACGCCGAGCTTACAATTATCGCAAGCAGCGCCGCCAAGATTTTTCTGTTTGTCATGGGTACTAACCCCGTTCCTCGAGAGTCGGCTAATCGTTAATTCGTATCAGCGCAAGAGGGTCGGAGTTGTTATCGTAGTGCGCCTGGCTTCGGCGTATCAATCAGGTGCCTTCCTGCCATTGATTGAGGTAGGCTTCCTGCTGCTCGGTCAGCTCATCAATCCGCACACCCATCGCCTGCAGCTTGAGGCGCGCGATCTCCTGATCTACATCGGTAGGTATAGTATAAACTTGCGCCGCCAGATTTTCCACGTTGCGCATCAAATACTCCGCGCCGAGCGCTTGATTGGCGAAACTCATGTCCATCACGGAGGCGGGGTGCCCCTCGGCGGCAGCCAGGTTGATGAGACGCCCTTCGCCCAAGACATAGAGCGAGCGATCGCCGATTCTGTATTCTTCGACAAAGGGACGGACCAAGGTCGGCGGTCCGTCAGACATTTCGGCGAGGGCGTCAAGATTGATCTCGACATTGAAATGACCGCTGTTGCAGACGATGGCTCCAGCTCTCATAAGTGCAAAATGCTGCCTGTCGATGACGTTGACGTCGCCGGTTGCGGTGACAAATATATCGCCAAGACTCGCCGCTTCGAGCATGGGCATGACACGGTAGCCGTCCATGACCGCTTCGAGCGCGCGCAGCGAATTGACTTCCGTGACGATGACATTGGCGCCCAAGCCAGCGGCGCGCATGGCGATGCCGCGGCTGCACCAGCCATAACCGGCCACCACGACCACCCGCCCGGCCAGGAGTATGTTGGTCGCGCGGATGATGCCATCAATCGTGCTTTGGCCCGTGCCGTAGCGGTTGTCGAAGAGGTGTTTGGTGGCGCTGTCGTTGACGGCGATCACGGGAAATTGCAGGGCGCCATCCTGCGCCATCGCGCGCAAGCGAATGACGCCGGTGGTGGTTTCTTCAGTGCCGCCGACGATTTCGTCCAGCACCTCGCGCCGGTCTTTATGTATCGTGCCGACCAGATCGGCGCCGTCGTCCATGGTGATATGTGGCTTGTGATCGAGCGCCGCATGGATATGCTGATAATAGGTCTCGTTGTCTTCGCCCTTGATGGCGTAAACCGGAATTTCGTCGTTCGCCACCAGCGACGCCGCCACGTCGTCCTGCGTCGACAGGGGATTGGAAGCGGTGAGCACAACATCGGCGCCACCCGCTTGCAGCGTCTGCATCAGATTGGCTGTTTCCGTTGTCACGTGCAGGCAGGCGGAAACGCGAAGACCTTCGAGCGGCTTTTCACGGGCGAAGCGCTGGCGAATCTGTTTGAGCACCGGCATTTCCTGCCCAGCCCACTCGATGCGATAACGGCCGCCGGTCGCCAATTCAATGTCCTTGATGTCATTCGCAATTGTCATTTTTTCTCCTGTGGTTCTCCTGTATTGGGGCGCTGGCGCCAAAACTTCCGCATTCTATCACAAGGCTTGTCTGCTGTCGTTTCGTGAGAGCGTAGGCGTGTGGATCAATTCGCGCCGAGCAGACAATCGAGTTGTCCATCGTCATCCACAAGGGCGCGGAAACGCTCGACAAAATCCGCCAAGGTGAATCTGTGATTTTGGGTGCCCACGACTTCCAGGGCGTAGGTGGCGCTCAACGCGCCGATCTGGGCGCAGAGTCTAGGGGGCAGGTTCTTGCTCAGCCCGAGAATGAAGCCGGCGCGATAGGCGTCGCCAGCGCCGGTAGGATCGGCAATTTGCGTCGGCGGGAACGCCTCGACTTCAATGGTGTCATCTGCCTGATAGACTTTGGATCCCTTTTCGCTCTCAGTGATCACGACGATCTCAGCCAGTTCACGCAGGTCCGCGAGCGCAAACCCGGTCTTCTCATAGATGACGCTCGCTTCATAGATATTGACGACGACCATGAATGCGCCGTTGATGCCGCGCCTAAGCTCGTCACCATTCAAGCGCGCGACCTGCTGTCCCGGGTCATAGATAAAGCGGGCGCCGCTTCCCCGGCACTCGTCGCACAAGCTGACCATGGCGACGGGATCGTTCGGCGAGATGACCACCAGATCGGGCTTCTGGCTGAGGACATCGGCGATGCGATAATTTCGCGCCAGGTTCATCGCGCCGCCGTAAAAGAAGGCAAGCTGATTGTTGTCGTCGTCCGTATTGGCAAAGAATGATGCGGTGAACAACTCGTCGATTTGGACCACGGTGCTGCAATCGACGCCGCTACCCTCCAGCCAGCGCCGATAATCGCCGAAGTCGCGGCCGACCGTGCCCATTAACTTGGGTCGCAGGCCAAACTTCGCCAACGTGAAGGCGATGTTGGCGGCGACGCCACCCCAATGTTTGGTCATGTCGTCCACCAGGAAACTGAGGCTCATGTTATGCAGCTCATCGGGAATGAAGTGCTGCTGAAAACTGCCGGGGAAGCGCATCAAATAATCGTAGGCGATAGAGCCGGTTACAAGGATTTCCATCATTGCAGTCCACTGTCAGGTTCATGGCACAAACGCGCAGTATAGCGCAGTTGGCCGTAACGGGGTACGGAAGATTCTGTGCTTCAGCGGCTGGCTCGGAGATGTCTTGCGCTTGGGTGAAGAGCGGGTTGACCGATGATATACTCTCTATTTTGATGAACTTGCCAGATTCCAGTTGCAATCATCGCGAAATCCGTAGGGGCGAGACTTGTCTCGCCCAAACGCTCGCGCTATAGCATGGAAGGGCGTTTCGGCGAAACGCCCCTACCGACTCCATATTTGGTGGGAGCATTTTTCTGTGTGAACCAAGTCGTGACTTGCGAGCGGCCGGCAATTTGGGGAGTGTGAGAACTTGTCGATATTTGATCGAAAGCGCTTGAGAGCCAAGGATTTCAGCCTGCCGGTCGAGGCTTTGCGCCGAGGCTACTACGCGGACCGCTACTTCGCCAACAGCCGAACGATGCTCTCGGCGCTGGCCAGCGAAGGCTATCGTTACCGCGGGGCGAACCCGCACGACATCGCTGGCGCGGAAAAGCTCAATGTGGGTGAAATCGAGGTGGAGGCGCAGATTTTCAATCGCCGGTCGCCAACGGCGCTGATTGCCGGCGTGGATCATGCGCTGGCCCAGTTACGCTGCGCGACCGGCTACTATGATGAAGACGAGAACTGGGTGGAGACCTGGCGCGACCTGGAAGTCGACGCCGTGCAGGATGGCGTGCTGACCGCCTACGATGGCGACCCGCAGCAGGTATCGACTGTCATTGAAATCCGCGGCTCATATCGCGATTTCGCCGTGCTCGAGACGTCAATCCTGGGCGTGCTGTCGCGCGCCAGCAGGATCGCCACCAATGTCTATGAGGTCTTGCAGGCGGCGGCCGGCAAAGCGGTACTGTTTTTCCCGGCTCGTTTTGACCTGCCCGAAACGCAAGCGATTGACGGCTATGCCTATTGGCTGGCGCTGAGGCGCTTTCACCGCGACACCGGCATTGAACTGAGTCCTTTGGCCAGCACGGATGCCCAGGCGTCGCTTTGGCGTGGCGCCGGCGTTGGCACGATACCACATGCGATGATCGCCTGTTTTCTGGCGGATAGCGCCGAGACGATGGTGCAGTTCGCGCGCCAGATTCCGCTGGACACGCCACGTATATTGCTGGCTGACTTCAACAATGATGTAGTCGCCGACAGCCGGGCGACGCTGGCCGCCTTCTGGCCCCATTACGCCGCCGCTTATCAAGCGTCCGATAGCGATGGCTTGGCGCGCTGGCGGCTGAACGGCGTCAGATTGGACACCAGCGCGAACTTGCGCGACCGCTCGCTGCCCACAGAGGCGGAGAAAGGCGTCAGTCCGCAGTTGGTGTTCACGGTGCGAGAAGCGCTGAACACTGCCTGGGAGAGTTGGGGCGTCCCGCGCGAGCTGGAGACGGTCGCGCGCGACTTCTGCCGCGGCGCCCAGATCGTTGTTTCCGGCGGATTCAATTTGGAGCGGGTGGCCCGTTTCGAGCGTGAGGGCGCGCCGGTCGATAGCTATGGCATCGGCTCGGCCTTCCTGAGAAATGATCGCCACAGCAATGTCGATTTCACGATGGACATTGTTCGGGTGAAAGTCGATGGACGTTGGGTCGATATGCACAAGGTGGGTCGGCGTGCCTGCGACAATACCGATTTGGAACGGGTTGATCTCGGCGAGATTGGCTGATCAAGCTGCGGCCGCGAGTCCTGTCGAAAACAGCGCTACAACTTGCTGCCGGCGACCGCCCGCCGCAAGCTCTTGGTGAAGGGCGGTCGCGCGATGCCGTTTTCGGTGACGATGCCGCTCAGGTAGCGATGCGGGGTCACATCAAAAGCGGGATTGCGCGCCTTGAAATGCGCCGGCACGATCTTGCTGCCGTAGGGCGTCGTCACCTCAGCCGGATCGCGCTGCTCGATGGGAATCTGCTCGCCGCTGGCAAGTTCCAGGTCGATGGTTGATGTTGGCGCGACGGTGTAAAAGGGGATGCTGTGCTCGCGCGCCATGATCGCCAGTTGGTAGGTGCCGATCTTGTTGGCGAAGTCACCGTTGGCCGCGATACGGTCGGCGCCGACCAGGATGATATCAACTTCGCTTCTCGCCATGAAGTAGCCAGCGGCAGTGTCGGGGATGATCTCATAGCTGACGCCCAACTGCTCCAGTTCCCAGGCGCTGAGCCGCGAGCCCTGCAATCGCGGGCGCGTCTCATCGAGCAGGACGTGGATGTGTTTACCCGCTTCGAAAGCAGCGCGGACCACGCCGAGCGCGGTGCCGTAATCCACGGTGGCGAGCGCGCCGGTATTGCAATGATGCAAGACGGTCACGCCGTCTTCGACCAGAGCGGCCCCATGCGCGCCCATTCGACTGTTGATGGCGACATCATCATCGGCGATCTGCTGCGCCGCCGTCAGCAAAACCTCGCGCAGATCGTCCGGGTTAGGGAATTCGCCGCAGGTCGCGATATCCAACAGCTTGTCCACCGCCCAAGCCAGATTGACCGCCGTCGGTCGAGCCGCTTTCAACCGGTCGCCAGAATTGCGCAGGTCCGCGATCAGCGCGTCGATGGTTTTGGCTTTGCTCTGTCGCGCCGCCAGCGCCAACCCGAAAGCGGCCGCCGCGCCAATCGCCGGCGCGCCCCGAACGGTCATGTTCCGTATGCTTTCGGTGACAGCTTCAACGCTTTCCAACCGGACGAATTCCAGTTGCCAGGGCAGAGCGCGCTGGTCAATCATCTTGAGGGCGCCGTCTTGCCATTCAACCGTGCGCATGGGCTTTATCCTATCGCCTCGGACGTCCTGGCGAAGGTCAAGCCATGGTCGCGATGCTGCTGGAAGACTTCATCGGCCATGGCGTTAAAATCAATGCCGGGAACCACAACTGAGGACATGCCATCTTCCAGGACGCGCAGCCGTTGAATGCGCTCGGGACGAGGCGCCAGCGCGCGCATGATGGAGTTTACTGTTTCCAGGACGCAGTGGCTTTTGGCTTGGCCTGCGAGATAAACCAGATCGTATTCATTCAGTTCGCTCAAGAGGGCGCGATTCAAGCCGCCTTGCGGATGATCGGCGACTTTGACTTCGGGCTCCAAAATCGAGTAGTGTTCCGTCTGCGGGATGGATCCTTTGCTCAGCTTCAGCGGTTGGCTTTGCCGCGCCGCCGAGTGATAGCAGATCGCCTCATACAGAGAAGGCGACAAATTATGACCGACAGTGCCCACCATCGTATGGAAGGGCCAAATCATCAGCTGCTTCCGGTGCCGCGTTTCCAGCAGCCGGACGTAGCGCTTGGACCAATCTGCCTCGTAGAGCGGCTGCCATTTGCCCGCCTCCACCTCGTCCGCGCTGATGACTGTATTCGGCGGCGGATGACGATTGGCGGCATCGCGCCACCAGGTCGAAAAGAAGATTTGCAAAGGATAGTGACTATCCAAAGAGAGAAAAATCTTGCTGATTCGGCCGACATGCCGATAGATCCACTCGACGACGCGGCGGCAGTCTTCCACGGCGCCGGGCACCGAAAGAGCGCCATCGCGATGAATGAAGTCGATCTGCATATCGACCAGCACCAGCGCGACCCGCGGGACGTCATTGCTGGCCGCTGGCAGGTTCAGCGCGAGCCCGGCATCGACCGCCGCCTGAATCTGTGGCGCGAAGAGTGCGCCGACGCGGCTGCTATCATAGAAGGATGGAAGTGACATGCTGCCGACGGGCGCCGCCGCTAGTTGAACTGCGCGATCAGTGTGCCCAGTTGCTCAATATTCGGCTGGTTGCTAAAGGGCGTGAGCTGCGGCATGTTGTCGCCGATCTGGAAGAAGACTGTCGGTGTGCCGCGTACTTCCAACCTTGTGGCGTATTGCGAGTCGATATCAACTTGGGTCGCGTCACGCGTGCATTCGAGCAGGTCAGCATAAGACATGTCCATCATTTCAGCGAAGTTGCGCGCCGAACTGTCGTTGAAGCGGCGGGCGCTGGCCAATTCGAAGAGCCGGTCATGCGCATTCCAAAAGGAACCTGGACGCAAGGTATCGGCACATTCGGCGAGTTGCGCGCTGAGCCTGGAATATGCCGGATCGACGACAGGCGTGAAGCGATACTCGAAGCGCGCCATGCCCTTCGCGACATATTGGCTGATGAGCTCGTCGACCGTTGATTTATAGCGCTGGCAATGGCTGCAGAGGAAGTCTTCAAAGGCGACAATGGTGATCGGCGCGGCCGGATCACCCAGCACGAAGCCGCCATCGTCACGCCGACCCTGCGGGATCTGCGAATAATCGAATGCCCCGTCGCTAATCGAGCTCTGGCTGGACAAGACGACCAGAATCGCGGCGACCGCGACCGCGACCATTACGATTGCGCCCAGGATCAGCTTATTGCGCTGGGGCGCGCTTTTGATTTTCTGCGCCACGACAAGATCCTTCTCCACTACTTGAGTTCTAGAAAACATTTTTACCGGCGCTGGAAACTGGGCAGAGCCGATACTTGAATCCTACATAGCATTCCGCCGCTAGTCAATTGCGTTGCCGGGCGGCCGGCGAGCATTTACATCTGATTTACAATCGAACTTGCCGTATACTGTATGGGCGCAAGTCGAAACGCTGTCATGCTATGTTCGGCGGGGAGTTGAGTTCTTATGCCAATGGACGAAGTGATTGAGAGAAAGCGCGATGGCCATGCGCTGACTGAGAGCGAGATCCGTTTCTTCATCAGGGGCTACACAGCGGGAGATATCCCCGACTACCAAATGGCGGCGCTGCTCATGGCGATTTACTTCCGAGGAATGAACCGAGCCGAAACGGTGAATCTGACGATGGCGATGGCAGAGTCGGGCGAGATGCTCGATCTGTCAGATATCTGCGATTATGCGGTGGACAAGCATTCATCGGGCGGCGTCGGCGATAAGACCAGCCTGGTCGTGCTGCCTTTGGTGGCGTCCTTTGGTGTGCCGATCGCCAAGATGAGCGGGCGCGGATTGGGACCAACCGGCGGCACATTGGACAAGCTGGAGTCGATCAGCGGATTCGATGTCAATTTGTCCCAGGCGGAGTTTCGGCGGATCGCGCGCGAGGCCGGCATCGTAATCGCTGGGCAGAGCCAGTCGCTGGCGCCTGCCGATGGGCTAATCTACGCGCTGCGAGATGTCACGGGCACGGTGGCAAACGGGTCCTTAATCGCCAGCAGTATCATGAGCAAGAAACTGGCGGCCGGGGCAAGCGGCATCGTATTGGATGTCAAACTTGGGCGGGGCGCCTTCATGAAGACGCTGGAAGAAGCGCGGGCGCTGGCGACCACGATGGTGCAGATCGGCGTTGACGCCGGGCGCGATATGGTCGCGCTGCTTTCGGATGTGAATCAACCGCTTGGAGAGGCGGTCGGCAATGCGCTGGAGGTGGCGGAAGCGGTCCGGACACTGCAGGGCGAAGGACCAGCGGATTTTCATGAACACTGTGTCGAAGTCGCCGCGCACATGCTGCGCCTGGCCGGGCAGGGCGAGCGCTGGACGAATCTGGAGGAAGCGCGGGCGGAAGTCGATCGCGTCTTGAAGTCGGGCGCCGCCTTCGCGGACCTTCGCCGTATGGTGGCGGCCCAAGGTGGCGATGTGTCGCAGATTGAGGACCCGCGCAAGCTGCCGCAGGCGATACTTCGCTACAATTTGCATGCGCGCGAAAGTGGCTGCCTCGCCGCCATCCGCGCCGACCAAATCGCTTGGGCGACGCTGACGCTGGGCGCCGGCCGGCGGACTAAGGATGACTTAATTGATCATGCTGTCGGCATGGAAGCGCATTGCAATGTGGGCGACGCCGTGACCGCCGGCGATCTGCTAATGACGATTCACGCCAATGACGAGGCCAGTTTACAGGCGGCGCTGGCGGAATTGGATGACGCGATCGAATACAGCCCAGACCCAGTCGATCCACTCCCGCTGTTTCATGGCGTGATTGATGGACGCGAGCTTTAATCCACGATCAGGGTGAGCTGGTCACCCTCCAGGCGATAACGGTTGAGCGGGGCATCGACCCAATAGCCATCTTCAAAACGAATGAGTCCGTTGAGGCCGAGGTATTCCATTGTGCTGATCGCTTTGCCGCCCGCCAATGCCGCCAGTGTCAGTCTTGCAATATCATATGTCAGCGTTGCCAGCCAGTTGGGCGCTGGCGTGTATTGCGCGCTGTTCAGGTAACGCTCGCGGAACTCCTCATCTGGCGGAGCGCCACTGCTGACGAAGCCCTTCGAATCACTGTCATCCGCTAGCCCGCGCGCCAAGTTGAGCAGCTGGAGGTCACCCCTTCCCCGCGCCATCGCCTGCTGCGCATTGGCGGCGAAGAGACTATCCGCATCGGCGCGGTCCTGGCCCCAATTGCCGATCAAGATTAGCGGCTTGTCATTCGGCTTTTGTGCCGCTGAGTCGGTTGCGTATGGTCCCAGCGCGATGATCGCCAAGACCGCCGGATCAAGATTTAGCGCCCTAACACGGGCGAGGGCGGATGCCGGCGTTCCGCCATCGTCAACCGCCAGGAGTTGAACGTCATGCGGCTCGGCGTCGCCAAATGCCAGCCGAACCGCGTAGAGGGCGTTGTAGCCGATTTCGCGATATTGCCCTTCAAATGGCGCGAGCAAGGCGATCTTGCCCGGCGCCTCGGGATTTGACGCGCCGCAGGATGTCAGAACAAGTGCCAGCAGCAGAAGCAAGAAAGGTTTCGCGCGAAGGCAATCGCAAGTTCGCGGCTCAGCAGCCATTGGCGACGTGCTCTGCAAAGGTGACGGCAAAATTGTGGTAATGCGAGTTATCACAGGCGGCGCGGAAGTAGAAAAAGCCGGACTCGGCCGGAAAAATGGCCGCGTGAATCGCCGACAGCCCGGGGCTTGCAATCGGACCAGGCGGGAAGCCCTCATGCAGATACGTGTTGTAAGGTGACTGAACGTCGTAATAATCGGCGCGGGTAATCTGCGGCCACCAGGATCCGCGCGCCCCTTGAATGCCATATTGCACCGTGGGATCGGCTTCCAGCTTCATACCGATGTCCAGCCGGTTGCGATAGACGCTCGCGATCATGGGGTGCTCGTCGCGCCAGACCGCTTCCCGCTCGATGATGGACCCCAGGGTGACGGCCTGGTGCAGTGTGAGATTCTGCGCCAGCGCGGCTTCGCGCAAGTCATCGCCGACGCGATCTTGAAACGCGCGCAACAACAAATCGCGCAAGCCTGCTGCCGATACATCCGGTGGCAGCTGATAGGTATCGGGGAACATGAAGCCTTCCAGCGACGCGCCGGGCGGGATATCGGCCCAGTCGGCGAATTCCTCGGGGAGCGGCGCTCCTTCATCAACCAGGGGCAGGAAATCAGCGCCATGAAATCCGAAAAGTCCGTTTCGGTCGATCAGATCCGCCAGTTCTTCAAGGCGCGCCCCTTCCGGTGTGCGGAAGGCGATGAAGCTCTTGCTGGAGTCCGTCAAGATTTCTGCGATTTGTCGAATCGATTGCGTTTGATTGAGGAAGTAGACGCCCGCTTCGAATCGCCGGTCGTAGCCTTCCAGGCGTGCGTAATCCAGAAACAGGTCGGCGTCTCGAATGAGATCGGCGTCGGCGAGCGCCTTGGCAATGGCGCTGGCGCCGGCTCCTGCCGGAATATGAAATCGGACCGGCTTCACCACGCTGCCAGCCGGCGCGTTCAATTCTGACGTTCGATTGCTCAGCTGGACGCGCAGAATGGCCATCCGCGCCTTCTCATAGATTTGACCGTCGGCAGCGAACAATAACGCCGCCAGCAATCCAATCGCCAGGATTGCCAGAAAAATGCCCAGGACAAAGCATCCTCGTGTGACGCGCCGCAACAGCCTGCCTTCGCCCTTAACCGTGTGGTGCCAAGTTCATGGTATGCCGCTGCCGCGTGAAGGTCAACAGCATCTCATTCTTCCGCTTGGGCTTTTGCGTTTGCAGCAGCCCTCATATCGGCTCGAATATCGCTCACTTCGACTGCATCGAGAGAACGCATGACGGTGACCCACGTACGCCCCGGCTTCAGCACAATCGGCGTGCCGTCGGCATGGATCAAGGAAAGAGCGCCGCCTCGATTGTGGGTCAGGCGGCTCCAGGATCCCCGGTAAAGCTGTCCTTCTCGCATGACGTAGGCGGGACCGTGCCCCCAGAGGGCAACCTCATAAGATTCGTTGATGGCGCCCGCCTCAAAGAGATCGGGACGCCGATTATGCGCGACCTGAAGCATGACCAAATTGTCCGCCCAGAGCTGCGTGTCATCCGTCGCGTCATAATGGGGGGCGCCGTCGGAATAGCGCAGGTACCGCCGGCTGTCCTCCTCGTATTGCCAGCGCGTGTAAGTCCGGTTGTACCAATTTATATAGACGTCCTTGACATCGCGCCCGCCTGCATCCGGCTGCAAATCGAAGGCGAAACCAATGGCGCGAAACCCAATATTGACGTCGCGCCGGCTGGCCGTTTGCCACATTTGCCGCGTATCACCGAAGAGCGTGTGTTCGTATCCGCGGTCACGCACCGATTCATCGCGGCAGAAGCCTGCTTCTTCGCAATTGTCTCCCAGCGATGGCGAGAGCAGCAGGCGCCGGTTGACGCGCGCTCGGTAAATTTCTCGCACCGGTCCACTGGTACCGGAATAGGCGAGCAAGGCGGCGTACATGTTTAGCAGTTCCATGTCGACAAGGCGCGCGCTGCGCACAGACCCGACTTTTTCCGGGGCCTTGCTGCGGAAAATCGCGGCGAATCGCGTGACGCCGCCTTCCGATTCCATTTCATAGACGAGATCGGCCTGGTTAATGGCGTGCTGCGGGCGAACCCTGGGCGGCCAGTTGGAAACCTTGACGATGAGATTGCGCCGCATGCGCGCCTCTTCGCTCGGATAGGGCAGGCCAGTCAGCGGATTTATGCCGCTCGGGTAGCTTGCGGGACCCACATCTTCAACATGCTGGGGCGCATAGATATCAGACACGACCGTAGCAATCAGTCGCGGTCCTTTCAGTGAAGCGTCGGGCGTGGCAGTGGCGGTCGGGCTCAAGTTTGACGCGGCCGTAGGCGACGTGGGCTCTTGTTGCCCGGCGCTGGCGAGCGGCCGTAGCATCAGACTGATCAAGATTACGCATATACAAGCCCCAGTCGAAAATGACATTTGACGCATCAATTCTGGTTTCCTCACTCCGGATTGATTGGCGGCAGGAGTATAAGCAGATGCCGCTGACTTCGACAGTACGCAATCAGTATAATAGGAGAATCGTATCTTAGCCTTTGCGTAATTCGGATATTGAATGGAAAAGCGCCGCCTGCTGATCAGCTATGCGCATCCGGACGATGAAAGTTTCGGCTTGGGCGCCGCCATCCCAAAGTGGATTGACGATGGTGTCGAGGTCTACTTGATCTGCGCAACCAATGGCGATGTCGGTCATGTTCCCGAACAATTGCGCGGGAAGTACGCGACGGTGGCTGAATTACGCCTCAGTGAACTGGCATGCGCGCGGCAATACCTGGAATTCAAGGACGTCTTCATGTTGGGATATCGCGATAGCGGCATGCCCGGCAGTGAAACAGCGCGCCATCCGGAATGCCTGGCTTACCGCTGGCAGCATCAGCCGGAGCCTGTCGTCGCCGATGTCCTGGATGTCATGAGGCGAGTCAAGCCCCAGGTCGTCATCACCTTTAATCGATATGGTGGCTATGGTCATCCGGACCACATCGCGATTCAGCGGGCGACGGCACGCGCATTCGATTGTTTGCGAGGCGAAGCTGAACACTCAAAGTCGTTTGCGCCGCAGCGTCTGTACTACGCCGCGTATCCCAAAATCTCGCTGCGGATGCGCATCTGGACGGCGCGGCTTAAGGGGCAGGACCCGCGCCGAATGGGCATCAACCAGGATGTCGATACCCTGAAGTCACTGAACCATATCGAGCCCGTTCATGCCCGCATACCGATCGCCGCTTATCTTGACATTTGGGAGAAGGCGAGCCGCTGCCACGCCAGCCAGGGAGGCGGACGGATTCCGCGGACGTCCCGATTGCTGCGGCGCGTCCTGTATCGCAAGCAGGGCTTTACGCGCGTTTATCCGGCGCCGGAGCACGATCGCGTGGACGAAGACGATTTATTCGCCAATGTCGTCCTGAACGAATGCGGATGAGCTGGAAGGCATCGCTCGCTGTTGTATAGACGCGCATGCTCGCGCAAGGCTAAGGCATATTTAGTGGTGGGCGCCTCGGACCTTGTAACGAAGGCGAAGATTGTAGATGTAATACGGGCGTTGCCAACCCTGCCTTCACGTGCTAAGGAGTCGAATTACGGCGCATGAAGCGACTCAAGAATTGCCCGGCGTATTGATTCAAGTTGCCGTCAATGATGGCGCGGCGCATATTCTCCACATGGCGCGCGAGAAAATCGATGTTGTGGAGGCTGAGCAGATAATAGGCCAGCAATTCTTTCGCCACCACGAGATGCCTCAGGTAGGCGCGCGAAAACTGGCTGGCGTAGTTGTCGAGATGCGTATCAATCGGCGCTTCGTCGCGCTTGAAGCGGGCGTTTCGCAAATTGATCCGACCGTCGTGTGTGAAGGCGGCGCCATGCCGAGCGAGCCGCGTCGGGATCACGCAATCAAAAATATCCACCCCACGCAGAATGCCTTCAACCAGGTCATCGGGCTCGCCTACGCCCATCAGATAGCGCGGCCGGCTGTCCGGCAGGCAGGGCAGGGTATGATCCAGCGTTGCCGCCATTTCCGCTTTGGTTTCGCCAACGGCAAGCCCGCCGATTGCGATGCCTTTCAGGTCCATGTCCGATACAAATCGGGCAGATTTTTCTCTGAGATCGGGAAATACGCCGCCTTGTACGATTCCAAACAGGGCTTGCTCGCCATCGTCTGGATGCGCCTCCCGGCATTGCCTCAGCCAGCGATGACTGCGCTCCACCGCGGCGCTGACTTCGGCCCGATCATCGGGTGGCGGGCACTGATCAAAGGCCATGATAATGTCGGCGCCCAGATGCTGCTGGATTGTCATCGAGATCGCCGGGTCCAGCCGCTTCATGCTTCCGTCCAGATGACTGCGAAATGTGACGCCGTCGTCGTCAATCTCGTTGATCTCGCTCAAGCTAAACACCTGAAAGCCACCCGAATCGGTCAAGATGGGACCGTTCCAATTCATGAATCGGCGCAAGCCACCCATATCCCGCACCAGCTCATCGCCGGGTCTTAAGTACAGGTGGTAGGTATTGGCGAGGATAAGATGGATATCAAGGGCGCGCAGGTCTCGCGGTGGTACGGCTTTGACAGTTCCACAGGTGCCAACCGGCGCGAATACCGGCGTGGGAATGTCGCCGTGCGGGGTGTGGAGGATTCCCGCTCGCGCCCGGCCGTCCTGGGCGACAACCTCAAAATCGAAACTCATGGCTATTCCTATTGGGATGGCGGCGTCGCCTGGCTGTACCGGATCGGCGTTGTCACGGGTGCGTTGGCTCTTTTCTTTTGTGCCCTTCGCGAGCGCTCTAGACCGCACATATCATAACACATGGACAAGCGAAACCTTCTTTGCCGCGTGGACATTGGCGCTGCGCAACATCTGCCGGATTTCGGGGCAGCCATTCACGGCGCCTGCTATACTGCCAGCGTGACGTCGCGCTCGCTAATTGTTGATGCGCATGCAGAGCAGGCAGGCAGAATGTGGACAATGGTCCCGGATTAGCACTGGCTTACACGCGTCCGCCGATGACAGAGCGGCTCGCAAATGGACGAGCGGCGGCCTATCCCAGCTGCGTAACAATTGATCTGGGCGCGCTGGCATCCAATATACGCTGGATCAAGGCGCGAGTTGGCGGTCACGTGGCGCTGATGGCGGTGTTGAAAGCGGACGCCTATGGTCACGGCGCTGCCGAGGTGGCGCGCGCGGCGCTGCAAAACGGCGCTGATTTGCTGGCGGTCGCCAACATGGCCGAGGCGCTGGAATTGCGCGAGGCGCATATTGACGCGCCGATACTGTTGTTGAGCTATGTGCCGGCGGAAGCGATTCCAACGGCGATTGCGCACGGCCTCAGCGTAACGGTCTTCGACGAGGCTTGCGCCGCGCGCTGCATTTCAGCGACGGCCAACGCGGGCCTGATGCTCAAAGTCCATGTCAAAGTCGATACCGGCATGGGTCGGCTCGGTGTCCTGCCACCGGTGACAAATGCCCTATGCCGGCAATTGCAGGACACGTCCGGGATTGATCTCGAAGGCGTCTACACGCATTTTGCCACCGCCGATGATGACCCCGCCTACATGCGAGAGCAGCTGAAGACTTTCAATCGCGTTCAGTCCCAGTTGCGCCGCGCCGGGGTTGGCGTCAAGTACATTCACGCCGCCAATTCCGCAGCCTTGCTCAATGGGGACGACAGCTACTTCAATGTCATCAGACCCGGGCTGCTGCTCTATGGGCTGGAGCCGATGCCAAATAGCGCCTTCGCCCAGCAGATCCGGCCTGTGATGTCTTGGAGGACACAGATCGCGCAGGTGAAGACGCTGCCGCCAGATTCGCCGGTGGGATATGGCAGGGCTTATCGGACGCGCGGCCGGGAGACGATTGCCGTGGCGCCGGTCGGCTACGCCGATGGTTTGCGCCGCACGCCCTACAGCTGGCGCGAAGTGCTGATTCAGGGACAGCGGGCGCCTTTGGCGGGACGGGTCAGCATGGAGAAGATCACGATCAACGTCAGCCATATCCGCGATGTCGCCGTCGGCGATGAAGTCGTGCTCATGGGACGTCAGGGCGACGACAGCATCAGCGCGGACGAAATCGCGACCTGGATCCACAGCAACAGTTACGAGGTCGTCACATCAATCGCGCCACGCGTACCGCGAACCTACATCAATCGTTGACGATCGCGTCCAATTACATCAATTGCTTGCGCAGTTCAGCGGCGATCCGTTCGGGCGGCAGTCCGAATTGGTAACGCATGATCCAGCGTCCGCGGGCATCAAGCAAGAAAGAGCCGGCGGTGTGGTTCACTGCGTAGGCGTCGGCGGAAGCTTCACCACTGACTTCAAATGAGAGCCCCAAGGGCGCCCCGATCGCTCGCACCGTCTCTTCGCTGCCGGTCAAGGCGATGATGCCATCCAATTGGCGAAATTCAAAATAGCGGCGCAAGACGGAAGGCGAATCGCGGCGGCCATCGACGCTTATGAAGACGAAAGCGACCTCGTCGGCGTGAACGCCGAGCAATTGTCTGACCTGTCGGAAGTCACCTAGCGTCAATGGACAGATGTCGGGGCAGTTCGTAAAGCCAAAGGTCAGCAGGATATAACGTCCTCGCAGGTCGCTGAGCTTGAAGGGCTGGCCATATTGATTGCTGAGCGCGAACTCTGGCAGGTCGATTGGCGGCTCGATCCGAATCGCGCCGTCAAACGTATGTTTACCTTCAACACTGAAGTGACCAGTATCGACCGCGTCTGGTCCCCGCAGCTGAACCTGAACAATATAGATGGTCAAAGCGGAGATGCCGATGAGCAAGCCCGCGATTATGCCATAGAGCAGACGCGCGAAACTTTCTGATTTGCGCTTGCTTTTCATCAATGCAATTCGGTATCTATGCGGCACGTAAAGACGGATTAATTTTAGCAGCAACTTCGGAACTGATATAGCCGGATCCTGTGATCGGCAGGCGCTGGAATCACGAAATGAATAGTGAATATGATTATGTACGAATCAAAGGCAATCCTGTGAAAAAACCTCGGTGTCCTCGGTGGTAAAAGCGTTTGCAGCGCCCGAAATATTCGTAAGTCCATATCTCAACGTTGCCGCAATCGCCATAGTTGCGTAGGAGTGTGAAAGTCGCTAGAATGATGCTGCTTCTGGAAGAGAGATTCTGTCAAGGAACAGGACGCCGAAGGGGCAAGCGACAAGTTAGCCAACTTGCGTGAAACTCTCAGGCAAAAGGATTCCAGGGGCAAGACACTCTGAAGGTCAGGCTGACTGACAGGGCGCATACTCGGCATGAGTTGCGCCTTTTTTATTGCAAACGCTTGAGGAGGGTTACGATGGGAGACTGGAAAACACCGGCGAACTTAAGATATGGGGAGACCGATGAGTGGTTTGCCGTGGATGGCGACGTGGTGACGATTGGCATCACGGACTACGCGCAGGATCAACTGAATGACATTGTTTATGTTGAATTCAGAGACGCGGGCGATGAGGTGGATGCCGGCGATTCCTTCGGAGAAGTTGAATCGGTGAAGGCGGCTTCCGAATTATATAGCGCCGTCGCCGGTGAGATCATCGAAGTCAATTCCGCGCTTGAGGATTCGCCCGAGACCTTGAATGCCGATCCCTTTGGCGCCGGCTGGATGGTCAAAATCAGAACGAGCGACCTGGCGCCGCTGGCTGGATTAATGGACGCGGCCGGCTATGACGCTTATTGCGACAGCCGCTAAACCGGCGCAGGCTTTTGTGTCGTCGCCGGACGCGGTCTGGCGCGACGTCCCGCTTTCAGCCGCCCGCAACGCGCGAGAGAGGAACGGTACTAAGTGAGTTACATACCGCATACGGCAAACGAAACGCAGCAGATGCTGGGGGCAATTGGCGTCGATTCCATTGACGCCTTGTTCGCGGCGGTGCCGGCGACGCATCGCTTCCCCAAGCTGGATTTGCCGCCGCCCATGAGCGAGATGGAAGTAGCGGCCGAAATGCTGGCCATCAGCGAGGCGAACGATCATGCGCAAGACTTCGCCATCTTTCGTGGGGCCGGCGCCTATCACCATTTCATCCCATCTGTCGTCAACCATATGCTGCTGCGCGGCGAGTTTTATACCGCTTACACGCCCTATCAGCCGGAGATTTCGCAAGGCACGCTGCAGGCGACCTACGAATACCAGTCCATGATGTGCGCGCTCACCGGCATGGACGCGGCCAACGCCAGCCATTATGACGGCGCCACCAGCCTGGCTGAAGCCGTCACTGTCGCCCTCGAAGTCGCCCGGCATAAACGCAAGAAAGTCATCCTCAGCCACGCCATCCACCCGCAGTACCGCGAAGTCGTGCGCACATACCACCAGGGCCGCGACATTCGCATCATCGGCGACCGCGGACGCGGCGAAATCGTCGACCTAATGGAGATGCTCGACGAAAACACCGCCATGCTCGCCGTGCAATATCCCGACTTCTTCGGCCAGATCGATGACTTGACGGCGCTCGCCGATGCCGTGCATCAAGCCGGCGCGCTGCTGGTGATGGTCGCCAACCCGATGGCGCTTTCGATCTTCAAGAGCCCGGGCGAGCTCGGCGCCGACATTGTCGTGGGCGAGGCGCAGCCGATGGGCGTGCCGCTGGGCTACGGCGGACCCTACCTCGGCTATTTCGCTATCAGACAGAAGTACGTGCGCCGCATCGCGGGCCGCATCATCGGCGAGACGCTTGACGCCGATGGCAAGCGCGCCTTCGTCATGACCTTGCGCCCGCGCGAGCAAGACATCAAACGGGAGCGCGCCAGCAGCAATATCTGCACCAACCAGGGGCTGATGGCGCTCGCGGCTTCGGTCTATATGGCGCTGATGGGCAAGAACGGTTTGCGTCAGGTGGGCGAGCTCAATTATTACAAGGCGCATTACGCCGCCAATGAGATCAACCGGCTCGACGGCTACAGCGTCGATATGAGCAAGCCCTTTTTCAACGAGTTTGTGGTCGCCTGCCCGCGCCCGGTCGCCGAGATTAACGAAGCGCTGCTCGCCGAAGGCATCATCGGCGGTCTGGACCTGGGACCGCACTACTTCCATTTGAACGACCGCATGCTGTTATGCGTCACCGAGATGAACGCCAAGGAAGAAATCGACCGCCTGGTCGAAATCCTGGGAGGGCTGCGCCGATGACAACCGAACTCTTGCAACCACTGATCTACGACATCGGCACGCCGGGGCGCCTGGGCGTCAACCTGCCCGAATGCGATGTGCCCAAAGTGGAGCTGCCGGCGGCGCTGATGCGCGAGGAGCTGCCCCTGCCCGAGGTGGGCGAAGTCCAGGTCGTGCGCCACTTTGTCAAATTGAGCAAACTCAATTACTCCATCGACCAGGGCATGTACCCGCTCGGTTCCTGCACGATGAAATACAACCCCAAGATCAACGAGGATGCCGCGCGCCTGCCCGGTTTTGCCCAGTTGCACCCGCTGACCGACGAGAGCGGCTCGCAGGGGGCGCTCTTCCTCATGCACGAGCTTCAGAAATGGCTGGGCGAGATCAGCGGTTTCCCAGCCGTCAGCCTGACGCCGGCCGCTGGCGCCCAGGGCGAATTCGCCGGCATCCTCATGATCCGCCGATATCACATCGACCGCGGCGAGGGCCAGCGCGATCTCATCCTCGTGCCCAACAGCGCTCACGGCACCAATCCCGCGACCGTCACAATGGCCGGCATGGATGTGCTGGAGCTCCCCGCCGATGACCAGGGAAATGTCGATATGGATGCCCTGCACGCCGCCTGCGAAGGAGAGCTGCGCGACCGCATCGCCGGCATGATGATCACCGTGCCCAGCACCTTGGGCTTGTTTGAATCGACTATCCTCGAGGTGATCGCCACGGTGCACGACGCCGGCGGACTGATGTACATGGACGGCGCCAATATGAACGCCTTGATGGCGGCTGTCAAGCCGGGGGCGCTGGGCTTTGATGTGATGCACTACAACCTGCACAAGACTTTCTCCACGCCTCACGGGGGCGGCGGACCAGGCAGCGGCGCCGTCGGCGTCAACGAAAAGCTGGCGCCTTATCTGCCGGGCCCAATCGTCGAAATTGTCGAGGGCGCTCCGCACAGTGAAGAAGTTGTAGGGGCGACTCTTGAGTCGCCCGAACACGGATTAGGAATGAGGCGGGCGAGCCAAGGCTCGCCCCTACAAACATCAGTGGAGGTGAGGGGTGAACCGCCCCTCTACGGCTTTGTCATGCCGGAGAAGAGCATCGGTCGGCTGAAAGCCTTCCACGGCAACTTCGGCATGCACCTGCGCGCCTACGCCTATATCCGCGTCTACGGCGACAGCGGCATCCGCGATGTCACCCGCTATGCCGTGCTGAACGCCAACTACTTGCGCGCCAAACTGATGGCGACCTATACAGTGCCATATCCGCGCCATTGCGGGCATGAATTTGTCCTGGAGGGTCACTTTGCCGACGCTGACGACGTGCACGCCCTCGACATTTCCAAGCGGCTGATGGATTACGGCTTCCACCCGCCCACCAATTACTTCCCGCTCATCGTGCCGGAAGCGCTGCTGATCGAGCCGACCGAGACCGAGACCAAAGCCGATCTGGACGAATTTATCGCGGCGATGGAGAAAATCGCGGAAGAAGCGCGGAGCGATCCAGAGTTGCTGCGGGGGGCGCCCTATACTGCGCCCGTGCGCCGGTTGGACGAGGTGCGAGCGGCCAAGGAGCTGGTCCTCTGCTGCGCGCCGGCGCGGGCCGCCGCTAGCGTTTGACCGCTTTTGCCCCTCCAGCCCCGCCAAACCAGCGTGCTGTAGGGGCGATTCCAACCCCATCCCCCGGCCCCTTCCCCAGTGAACTAGGGAAGGGGAGTTTCAAGTCCCCCCTTAGCTCGCTGGGGGGGGGGATTTAGGGGGGGGGTAATCGCCCGTTGGCGGCGGGCGACATACTATGTCGCCCCTAGACGTGGCTGTGTCTAAGCGCCACCAACAGCCTCGGGAAGGGGAGCCAACGATTGCGACACATGCGACAGAAGCCCCTATCGCAGTGCTGTGTCAACGCGTGCCCCTTGTGCGCCGCGTAGGTCGCGTAGGTCGCGAAGACCTGACCGCCGACACTGACCGCCAACACTGGCGGTCGGAGAGGGGGATGGGGCGAGGGATGAATTGCCCCTAAACGTGGCTGTGTCTACGCGCCACCAACAGCCGAAGGGGGGTGACCCTAGGATATGCTCGCGCTTCTAAACATCTTCGTCGACAACATGATTCCCGTGCTGGCTATTGCCGCGGTCGGCATCGTTTTGCGCCGCCGACTGCATGTCGATCCGGCGATGGTCTCCCGCATGATGTTTTACGTCTTCGCGCCGGCGCTCGCCTTTGACGCCGTCTTCACGAGCGATATCAGCGGCGGCGATTTCCTTCGCGTCTACCTCGGCACGCTGGCGCTGATGGCCGCAGTCGGCGCGATCGCTTTTCTGGTCCTGCGAGGGCTGCACGCGGCAGTTCCAGCGCGCGACACAATCAACTCGCGTGAATTTGCCACGGCATTGGTCGCCACATTCGTCTTTAATGGCGCCAACTTCGGCCTTTCTATCGTGAGTTTCGCCTTTGGCGCCGAAGCGCTGACCTACGCCGTCATCATTTACATCGCCGGCTCGACCGTCGCCTGGACGCTGGGACCCTACGTTTCTTCGGGAGGGGCGGCCTCGATGCTGAAATCGATTAAGAGCGTCTTGCGCACGCCGGTGGTTTATGCGCTGGCGCTCGCCCTGGCGCTTAAGGCGGCCGGAATCAGCGACTTGCCGCCGGCGCTCAGCCGCACGTCGCAGCTGCTGGCCGATGCCTCAATTCCCCTGATGCTGGTGCTGCTCGGTTTGCAACTGGGCGGTTTCCGCAAGCCCGATCGCTGGCCTTTGCTGCTGACGGGCACGGCGATACGCCTGCTGCTGGCGCCCTTGATCGCGATTGCCGGCGCCGCCCTGCTCAACCTGGATGGCGCCGCGCGCGCCGCCTTCATCCTGCAAGCCGGCATGCCAACCGCCGTGCTGACGCTCATCCTCGCCTACGAATTCGACACCGACCGCGAGCTCGCCCTCAACCTCATCATGACCACCACCCTCCTCAGCCCAATCTCGCTGACCCTTCTGATATATTTGCTGCAGAACAACATCGTTTAGGCACTCGCATTCCAGCGTGATTGCGCTTTTCAGGTTTGGGCCAACTCCCTATAATCGACGCAGTATCACTAGGAGATTTATGTGACGGGCAAGCAGCTTGTTGAGATCGTCTCGCTGAAGAGCCCAAGACGACACGCGCGCGTCCTGCGAGTGGGATTGCACGATACGCGGGCGCTGATACACGAGTTTCGCAAGCCGCTTTTGGTCTTCTTCCTAACGATATTCGTCGGCGGATTCGTTTACCTGTATCTCAACAATACCTACTCCGACAACGAGCCCTTGAAGCTAATCGATATGCCGTACTATATGCTCACCTTTATGGTGCTGGAGTCGGCAATTGAGGCCCCCGATGAGCCCTACTTGATTGTATTCTGGTACGTAATGCCCTTGGTGGCGGTTTATGTGCTCGGGCGGGGCGCGGCCGATTTCCTGCGGCTATTCATCGATCGCGAACAAAGGCGGAGCGCTTGGGAGGTGGCGGTGGCATCAACATATCGGCGGCACATTATAGTTGTCGGAATCGGGCATACGGGCATGCGCATCGTGCGCGAACTGACGCAGATGGGTTTTGAGGTGGTCGCGGTGGATATGGACATCGACAAAGAGGCACATGAACGCCTGCATCAGAGCGATGTGCCTTTGATCTCCGGCGACGCGCGCAACGAACATGTGCTGGAATTGGCGAAGCTGGAGCACGCTGTCGCCGCGATTGTTTGCACCTCGGATGACTACGCCAACCTCGAGGTCACGATGCGCATCCGCGATATGAACCCTACGATCCGCATCGTGGCGCGCATGTGGGACGACCGCCTGGCGCAGCAGATCGAAAACTTTTTCAATGTCGAGGTGCTCAGCGCCTCAGACCTGGCGGCGCCCGCTTTCGCCGGGGCGGCTGTCGGCGCCGAAATCACGCAAAACCTGCATATCGCCGGCATGGAATACAGCATGATTCGCTTCATCGTGGGCAGGGATTCGTTCATGGATGGCGCGACGGTCGATGGCATTCAGGAGAACGAAGGGGTCGATATCGTGCTGCTGCATCGTGACAATGGCGGCGCGCCGGATGTTCACCCCGACGGCCAGGTGATTGTACAGGCGGGCGATACCATCGTGCTCTTCGCCCATCATGACCGCATTACCGAGATCCTGGGCCGCAATGAAAAGGGGCGCCGTTAGCGTCCGCCGCCCGAGGCTCATTTTCGCCGCGGAAAACGCGTCAAAATCGTCAGTGGCTGCGGCACAACCGTCCGCCGACCAATGGCGAGCTCGGCGTAATTGGTCTGCTTGAGTGACGGGTCAGTGCCTGCGCGACCCCGCCCCGCGCCAGCAAAGACGGCGAGCTTAGTGCCCCTTTTGCGGTAATCCCGCTCCATCAGTGCCTGCCCCGACTGATACCCTTCCGAATCAATATTGCAGCTGGTGACCGTGCCCACGACGCGGCCGCGCGCGTTAACGATTGGGTCGCCGTAATGGGCGGGGCGCGCTCCCTTGCCGTCCAGGCGAAATCGGCTGACCTCGGCCTTGCGCCGCTGCTCGCGCTCGATGAAGGCGCGCTTGCCGATGAAGAAAGGTTTGTAGAGTTTGACGTAGGCGCCGAAACCGGCGTCGGCCGGGTTCAAATTGAGATCTCCCGCCAGCTCCAAGCCATAGAGCGGCAGGCCGGCTTCGGTGCGCAGGCTGTCGCGCGCCGCCAAGCCGCAAGGTGTCACGCCCATTTCAACGAGCCGACTGAAGAGTTGCTCCGACCGTTCGGGATGCACGAAAAGCTCGTAGGCGACGCGCTCGCCGGTATAACCAGTGCGGGAGACAATCAGGTCGAAGCCGCCAAGGTTCACCCGGGCCACACCGGCCCAGTTCAACCGCTTAACCGCCGCCAGGTCCTCAGCGCTGCCGCCGAGCGCCAGCAAATACTCGCGGCTGCGGGGACCCTGCAAGGCAATATCGACGCGCTGTGCGCCGCCATGCTCCTTCAGGCGCAGGTCACGCAGGTCAAAGCGCGTTGCGCCTTCAATGCGGCGGCTGGGATGCGAGCGGTCGATCATTACGGCGCCGGCCATCACCGCATTCAGCCAAGCCCAGTTCTTGTCGTTGTTGGCGGCGTTGACCACGGCGAGGAATTGATCTTCCCCGAGTCGATAGATCATCAGATCGTCCAGCGGGATGCCATCCACATCCAGCAAAAAGGTATAGTGAGAGCCGCCGACTTTCAGGCGCTTGGCATCATTGGTCGTCACCAGGTCGAGGAAGGCTAAGGCGCCGCGCCCGCGCAGGTCGTATACGCCCATGTGCGCCACGTCAAAGATGCCGGCGTCCTCGCGCACGGCCGCGTGCTCCTCGCTGACGGACTGGTACCAGAGCGGCATGTCGTAACCGGCGAATGGCGCCATCTTCGCGCCCAAGTCCAGATGCAAGCGGTGCAGCGGCGTATGCAAAAACTTGTCGCTCGCGGCGAGATCGTGGACAAATGGCGGCAGGGTTTGGGGTGGGGTCGGCATGCCGAACTTTTCGCCATTGATGCCGATGTGGTAAGCCTTTTCGCTGTAGCCAGCGGTGGTGGCTTCACCCCCCTCAACCCCATCCCAACCCCCCTCAACCCCATCCCCCGGCCCCTTCCCCAGTGAACTAGGGAAGGGGGGTTGCAAGTCCCCCCTTAGCTCGCTGGGGGGGGATTTAGGGGGGGGTGGGGATGGGGTTGAGGGGGGTTGGGATGGGGTTGGCTCGCCCTCACCGATCACCGTGATGGCGACCGGACCCGGCAGCTTGGCGTGAATGTCCTGGTCATCAAAAAGCACAAATCCGTCGCTGAGCGCGCGCAACCAGGCGACGGCGCGGTCGGCACGGCCGGCAATATGCAACCGGTATTCACTTGGGGAAAGGCGTGTAATTTCGCCGCTCGCCATCACCGTGCCGTCTCGCTCGAGGATATGCGTCGGCTGGCTCTCGCCGTCATTCAGCGCGGCGGCATCGCTGGTTGTCGCGACGTGGAGGAAGTCGCCGGCGGCCGCGCCCGCGACGCTTACCTCTAGGCAACGCTCTTGCCCGATGTCGCCTGAGTCAAAGAAGTGCGGATAGCCGTCAGCCTTGGCGTCGGTGTCGATGCCGATGCGGTGCGCCAGCTTTCGCGAACGCGCGGCAGCGCTCTGCAGCACATCAAAGTCGATTTTGGCGCGCGGCAGCGGGCGCAGACGCCCGGTGAGGCGGAAGGGCAGGCAGGCTTCCAGCACGTCAGCGATGATATCGCCCAGCTCGGCGATCCCGTCGGCGTCCATGCCGCGCTGGGTGACCCAGGTTGTGCCGAGGCGAATGCCGCTGGGCCGCAGCGCCGAAGTATCGCCCGGTATCGTCTGGCGGTTGACGACGATGCCGGCCAGGTCAAGGATGCGCGCCGCCATGTCGCCACTGAGCTTGGCGCCGTCAGCGCCGATGATCGTCTTGCAATCGAGCAGCAGCAAGTGCGTATCGGTGCCACCGTAAGGCAGGCGCAAGCCGCGCGCTTGCAGCTTGTTCCCCAGCCGGACGGCGTTTGCCAGCGTCTCCCGCTGCAGCCCCCGGAACTGCTCGCTCCCAGCGATGCGCAGCGCGACCGCCAGCCCAGCCATGGTATTGATGTGGGGTCCGCCTTGTTCGCCCGGGAAGACCGCGCGGTCGAGCTTGCGCGACAGGTCCCTGCGATGGGTGATGAGGACGGCGCCGCGCGGTCCATTGAGGGTCTTGTGGCTGGTGAAACTGACGACATCGGCGATGCCCACCGGGTTGGGGTAAAGGTCCGCGGCGATCAAGCCGGCGACATGGGCTACATCGGCGAGCAAAAAGGCGCCGACCTCGTCGGCGATGCTGCGGTAGGCGGCCCAGTCGGCCGCATAGGGGTAGCTGCTAAATCCGCCAATGATGAGCCGCGGCTTGTGTTCGCGCGCGAGGTCGCGGATCTGGTCGTAATCGAGGCGCTCCGTTTTGGGATCGATGGCGTAGCTGACGATGTTGTAATTGATGCCGCTGCGGTTGACCGGGCTGCCGTGTGTGAGGTGCCCGCCCATGATCAGGTCCATACCCATGACGGTGTCGCCGACATTGAGCAGGGCGCTGTAGACAGCGTTATTGGCGGGAGCGCCGGAGAGCGGCTGAACGTTGACGAATAGTTCGTCCGCGCCCAGTCCATTGCCGGCAAAGAGCTCGGCGGCGCGGCGGCGCGCTAGCGACTCCAGCATATTCGCGTATTCCGTCCCCTTGTAATAGCGCAGATCGGCTTGGCGACGAAACTCCGGCAGCCGCTGATCATAATCGAGGATCTCGTTCTGGCTCATTTTCCGCGAATTTTCCAGCGGATAGCCCTCGGCATAAAGGTTATGGAAAGGGGAACTGATCGCATTGCGCACGGCGAAGGGCACGGTGCTTTCCGATGGAATCAGGATCAGTTTTTCCTGCTGCCGCGCGGTCTCATGGCGGATCAGGTCGGCGACCTCCGGGTCCAACTCATCGACGCTCCCGCGAAAGAGATAGTCATCCTGTGTCATGGCTGGAAGGGACTCCTGTATTGTCCATCTTAGGCTGCCATTCTATCATGGCTGATTGCCAGGAACTATGCGGAGTCGAGCTGCGACAACGTGCAAAAGCTAGCCGTCCTCGGTAGCTTCGCCGGCCCTGTATGCGCGGCTGTCAGGGAAGCGGGGGGTGCGGCAGTCACCATTCTCGATGCAGCTGGAGATGGCGCTGGCGGCGACTTCGGCTAATAGCGCGTGCAGGGGCGGACCATAGTGCTTCGTCGGGCTCCAGTATTTGTCATCCACATGCGCCGGCTCCAGATGCTCCTCCAGCGCGATGTAGTGGTAGGACTCGCGACAATGTTCCAGCAAAAAATCGTAAACCGGCCGGGGACGGGGCAAGTTGCTGAAATAGCGAATCAGATGACTTTGCAGGGGCAGATGAAGGACGACGAATTCGGAGCCGGCTTCACGTACGTCTTGGGCAAAGGCATCAATGATCGCCTTGCCCAGCTCCCCGCCTTCGCTGCCCGGGCGGTAAATGTCCGGTTCGTCTTCGGCTTGCCGCAGCGCTTCAAATACGAGGCTGAATAACCGGCTCGCTGCCCACCAGCGCGCTGCCGTGAAGCGGCTCTTATAATAGAATTCGTAGGGCGCCAGCGGGTGATCGCTGAAGTTTTCAAAGACCTCCATCAACTGTTCTGGCGGCAAAGTCGGAACATTCAGCAGCTGAAGTTCGTCTTCGACCAGGGCGAAGCGCGGTTTGGAAAAAGCGGGTCCGCTTCGGTGGAGCAATTGCCGGAAGACATTCACGTTTCGTTTGAGGTTCTCCGGCTGTAAACCGAATATCACAATATCCGGCGAAAAGCTCTTTCCGAGGCGCTGCCAGCGCAAATAGGCTTGCCCCATTCCATATGCGCCGACGCCGAAGTTCAGTACTTCGGCTCTGATGCCAGCCTCGTTTAATGCGCGCTCAAGCAAATAGGCCCAGGTTTCGCCGTCGCCAACATCGTCGCCCGCGGTGAATGAGTCACCGAAAACGGCGATGCGCAGCGTATCCGCTGGCGGGCTTTGGTCAAAGTCTCGCCGCGAGCGAAAGCCAGCGCCGTTAATCGTAAAGGTACCGTCTTGGCGGACCGAATTGGGTCGAAAGGACCAGCCCGTCCATTCGTCGTAAACGACGACGGCGATGTCTTTGTTGGCGATATAACCTTCGACTTGCCCACGCAGCTCGTTAACGGGCAGCTTCGGTGAATCCAAGGTGAAGTTGAGAAGCGTGAATCGCCCGTCGGCATCGGTTGCGCCGGCGACGCGGACCAAGACTTCCAGCAGAACCAATGTCAGCGCGACCGCGAAAACGACAATCAGCGCATTTGCGAAAACTTTGCGGCGCAACAGTTTCTCTCCGCTATGCTCTCAGCCGAATGACAAGAGCGGCGAGTTCCTTTCGGCTCGGCAATATTGAGATCCGATTATACATTCGTCGCCGGTCTATGATTCCATGGACGTGGATGAAGTTCGATATGTGACTTTGACAATCACGCCGCCCATCTATACAATCCAATACGCTTTCGGCTCGCCACGAGCCGCTATTCGTCAGCTACTGGAAACCAGATCCAGGCTTGTTTTGGGGAAAAATCGCTATGAAGGAATACCAGACGGAGAACATCAGAAATGTCGCCTTAGTGGGGCATCAAAGCTGTGGCAAGACATCGTTAGTGGAGGCGCTCTTATACAGCACCGGCGCCACGAATCGGATGGGGCATATTTCCGAATCGAACATGGTCTCCGACTGGGATGATGAAGAGAAGGAGCGCGGCCTGTCCTTGTCCACATCTTTGGTGCACGTTGAATTCAATGAAACTAAGATCAACCTGCTGGATACGCCCGGTTTCACCGACTTCCAAGGGGAACTCAAGAATGCGATATTGGCCGCCGATTCCGTGATCGTGGTGATTGACGCGGTCGCCGGCGTCGAAGTGGGTACGGAACTGGCTTGGGAATACGCCCGTATCAGCGAACAGCCAATCATTGCCGTTATCAACAAGATGGATCGCGACAACGCCAACTACGAGGCTGTGCTTGACCAGTTGCGCAGCCAGTTTGACGACTACAAGTTCATCCCCATCATGCTGCCGATTGGGGAGCAAGCGGACTACAAAGGCGTCGCCAACGCCTTGACGCAGAAAGCATATCTCGGTGATGGCGCGGAGCGATCCGATCTTCCTGACTACTACGCCGACGCGCTGGAAGAGGCGCATATGGAATTAATGGAAGCGGCCGCCGAAGCCGATGACGATCTGCTGGAGAAATATTTTGAAGAAGAATCGCTGTCTTTTGACGAGATTCGCGATGGCATGCGTAAGGCATCGCGCTCGCCTGAGCTGAAGACGGTGCCCGTCTTCACGACATCAGCCACCGAAAACATCGGCACCATCCCGCTACTGGAGGCGCTGGTCGCCTACACGACCGCGCCCAACGAGCGGCGCGTGAACATCATGCGCGGCGCAGAAGCCGATGTGCTGGGCGCGCCGCATGCCAATGACGATCCCTTGGTCGCTTATGTCTTCAAAACATTGAATGATCGATTTGTCGGCACGCTCAATTACTTCCGTATCTTCTCCGGCACGATTTCGGACGATGGACGCTACACCAATTCAAACAGTGGCGCCAGCGAGCGATTCAATTCGCTCTTCGTCATGCGCGGCAAGGAACAGCTGCCGGTCTCGACGCTGCATGCGGGCGATATCGGCGTGGTGGCAAAGCTAAACGAGACCAAGACGGGCGACACCTTTGTCGATGCCGATTCTGACGTAAGCGTCGTCGCGCCTGATTTCCCGGCGCCGCTCTATATGCTGGCGGTGGCGCCGCGCACGCAAGCCGATAGCGCCAAGATGGGACCGACCCTGAGCAACCTCTGCGATGCCGACCCGACCCTGCGCTGGCGCCAGGATGGCGATACGCGGCAGACCGTCCTCGAAGGCATGGGCCAGATTCACCTGGATGTCACGCTGAAGCGGGCGGAAGCCTTGGGCGTCGGCATCGATACATATATGCCCAAGGTGCCATACCGTGAGACGATCACCGGCAACGCCGAATCGAGTTATACGCACAAGAAACAGACGGGCGGCGCCGGGCAATATGGGCGCGTGGATCTGAAGATTGAGCCGACGATTGAGGGCTTCGAGTTCGAATCGTCAGTCTTTGGCGGGGCGATCTCGCAGCAATTTGTCGCCTCGACCGAGAAGGGCATACGCGCGGTGCTGCCGACCGGGGTCATTGCCGGCTTCCCGGTCGAGCGGGTGAAGGTCAATGTCTTTGATGGCAAGGAGCACCCGGTCGATTCGAAAGATATCGCCTTTCAGATCGCGGGTCGCGAGGCGTTTCGGGAAGCTTTCCGCAAGGCGAAACCGGTCCTGCTGGAACCGATCATGGATGTCAGAATCACCGTCCCCGAGTCGATGATGGGTGACATCATGAGCGATCTGAATACGCGTCGCGGCCGCGTGCAAGGCATGGATACGGTTGGCATCAAGAGCGTTGTCACGGCGGAGGTGCCGCTGGCGGAGATGTTGCGCTACGGCAATGACCTGCGTTCCATGTCCGGCGGACGCGGCATCTACACGATGGATTTCAACCGCTACGATCGCGTGCCGTCCTACGTCCAGGATGACATCATCGCTGAGGTTGAGGCGGAAGCGGCGCAATAGCTTGCCGTAACAAGGGCGAGGCGGTCAACCTCGCCCAATCTGCTGCGCCAATCGAGACTGAGAATGACAATGAAGAACAGGAACTACGATAATGTGGAACGTCCAACAGCCTCAATCGGTTGGGTGCTCGTGGGCCTCGTGTTTGGGGTAGTCGGTCTAATAGTCGCCAAAATAACTGACAAAGGAGATGGGAGGGTAAGTAAAACTTTTGTTGGATGTATAATTTGGCTGCCGATAGCGGCCTTGGGTACTCTAATCATCCTTGCTCTGTTGGGCCCCGTAGTCGGAAATGAACTTAGCAACATAGTAAACACGCTAAGTCCCACAGTTACACCACCGCCTTAGCCCTCTACTTCAGCGGTCTCCTTTGTGTCTGAGCCATTCTGTTCCGAGGCTTGCGGCTCGCGCAAGTGCTTGGCCACGGATTCCGGCACGATGTCCTCCAGGTCTTCTTCCATGCCAAGAATGCTCAAGATTTCTTCGCGCTCCACCGTTTCTTTTTCCAGCAGGGCTACGGCCAGCTTGTCCAGCCCCTCGCGGTGATCTTCCAACAGCTCGCGCGTTTCCTGGTAGGCGACATCAATGATGCGCTTGATTTCGGCATCGAGTTTGGCGGCGGTGTCATCGCTGTAATCGCGTCCGCTGGCGATCGCGTAGCCGAGAAATGGCTGATCGGAGTCGTCGCCGTAATTGACCATGCCGACCGAATCGCTCATGCCAAACATCTTGACCATCCGCCGGGCGATTTGGGTCACCTGCTGAATGTCATTGGCGGCGCCGGTGGTGACATCGTCAAAGACAATCTCTTCGGCGATGCGACCGGCCAAGCCCACACGAATGAAGGCTTCAAGCTGCTTGCGCGATTGATGCAACGAATCATCTTTCGGCATGTAAAAGGCGACGCCGAGCGCTCGCCCTCGCGGAATGATCGTTGTCTTGAGCAGCGCCATGGCATCGGGAAGCAGGAATGAAACGACGGCGTGGCCCGCTTCATGGTAGGCGGTAATGCGGCGATCTTTCTTGTTGGAGAGCGGCGGGCGTTTGGTGCCCAGGCGAATGCGTTCGTAGGCGGTCGTGAAGTCGGACATCGTGATCAGGCGGCGGTTGAAGCGCGCGGCGTGCATGGCGGCTTCATTGGCTAGGTTGGCGATGTCGGCGCCGGAAAAGCCGATGGTGGCGCGCGCCAGCGATTCGAGCTCGACATTGTTGCCCAGCGGCTTGTTCTTGGTGTGAATTTTGAGAATGTCGTGCCGCCCCTTGACATCGGGCAGATCCACAGTGATCTGCCGATCGAAACGTCCGGGCCGCAACAAAGCGGGATCCAACACATCCGGTCGGTTGGTGGCGGCGATCATGACGATATTGGTGTCATTGTCAAAGCCATCCATTTCCGAAAGCAGCTGATTCAGCGTCTGCTCGCGCTCGTCGTGGCCGCCACCCAGTCCGGTGCCGCGCCGACGACCAACGGCGTCGATCTCGTCGACGAAGATAATGGCTGGCGCGTTTTCTTTGGCGCGTTTGAACAGGTCGCGAACGCGCGATGCGCCAACGCCGACGAACATCTCCACGAATTCGGAAGCGGCGATGCTAAAGAAGGCCACATTGGCCTCTCCGGCGACAGCGCGCGCCATCAAGGTCTTGCCAGTGCCAGGCGGACCAATCAGCAGCACGCCCCGCGGCACCTTGGCGCCTACCTTGACATATTTCTCCGGCTGCTTGAGAAAGTCAACGACTTCTTCCAGCTCCATCTTGGCCGCGTCTTGCCCGGCGACGTCATCAAACTTGAGGGCTGGCATCTCAGGTGTTTTCTCGCGCGCTTGCGACTGACCGAAGGAGAAGATGCCATTCATCTGGCCCTGCGCCCGGCGACCCATCCAGACGAAGAAACCAATGATGAGTACCAAGGGCAAGAAGTTGATGAGCAGCGTCAACCAGGTCGAGGGCTGGGTCCAGCTGCCGTCAATGGTGTCGACGCCCCGCTCGTGCGCCATACGCAGCAGTTCCGCGCCAGCGTATGGCGGCAGCTGCGCCGAAAAGCGCGAGACATTCTGCATGCGCCCCGAGGCGGACGTGATGATGATGCCGCTCTTGAACGTTCCGCTGACGGAGACATTGTCCTGAAAATGAAGCAGACTGATGTTGTTCATCATCAGTTGTTCGTAAACATCGGAGTAGGCGATTTCCGGCGTAGAGGAGAAACCGCCGAAGAGCCCTGGCGAAGAAATCAGCGCCAGAAGCATCACCAGAACGAGCAGACCAGGCGAGATCCACTTGCGCCAATTCGGCGGCGGCTGCGGTGGTCGCGGACTGTTCCCACCGTCACGACTTTCGTCGTTGTCGTTGTTTTCCCAAAACTGCATCGATAGATCGTACCCTCGAAATGCGGCTTGTATATCCTGATTATACCGTATCCCCAGCGGGAATTGTGCAAGACTTGTCTAAGAATGCGTCGCTCGCGCTGTCGGTGTACGGCATTGTCAGCCAATGATAACATGAAATACGAGCGATTTCGCCGGTCGGTTGCGGCGTCACCCCAAGCGCCTCGAAGCGCGTGGTCGGTGCAAGCCGATGCTGCGCCGGCTCAAATCACGATTTCACTAGCGGCGAAACTTCGCTATTCTTTTGCAAACAGACACCGTGCATGAAGTCAATGGACATGATAGCCGACCGAGATCCAGCATGAATCGATTAAGAGATGAGACCAGTCCCTATTTGCTGCAGCACGCGGACAACCCGGTGGATTGGCGTCCCTGGGGCGCGGAGGCTTTTCGCATCGCGCGCGAGCAGGACAAGCCGGTCCTGCTGAGCATAGGCTACAGCGCCTGCCACTGGTGTCATGTGATGGCGCATGAAAGCTTTGAAGACGAAGCGACGGCTGAGATGATGAACGCCCTTTTCGTCAATGTGAAGGTCGATCGGGAAGAGCGACCCGATGTCGATGACATCTACATGGGGGCGGTGCAGGCAATTGCCGGGCAGGGCGGTTGGCCCATGACAGTCTTTCTACTGCCGGACGGACGTCCATTTTACGGCGGCACGTACTATCCCAAAGTACGGCGCTATGGCATGCCGTCGTTCACGCAGCTGATGGGCGCTGTACATGACGCTTATCGCAACCAACGAGAGAACCTCGAAAATCAAGCGGACAATCTGCATGAGGCGCTGAAGCGCGATGTGTTGGCGATTGGTCGCGCGGATGACAGTGGCTTGACCAGCGGCATGCTAGACGAGGCGGCAAGGATTCTGCTGGCCAGCGTCGACCGGGACTACGGCGGATTCGGCACCCAGCCGAAGTTTCCGAATCCGATTAGTTTGGAATACCTGCTGCGTTATCACATGCGCACCGGCGACGAAGAGTCGCTCAATCTGGCGACCTTCACGCTGCGTCAAATGGCAAATGGCGGGATCTATGATCAGATCGGCGGCGGCTTCGCCCGTTACAGCGTCGATGCCCATTGGCTGGTGCCGCACTTTGAGAAGATGCTCTATGACAACGCCCAGCTCAGCCGGCTCTATTTGCGTGCCTGGCAAATCACCGGCGACGACTCTTTCAAGTCCATCGCCGTGGACATTTATGATTACATCTTGCGCGAGATGACCGCCTCGAGCGGCGGATTCTACAGCGCCACCGATGCCGACAGCGAGGGTGAAGAGGGCAAATTCTTCGTTTGGTCCATCGAGGAGGCGGCAGAAGCGCTCGAGCCGATTCGCGCAGAAGTTCCGCGCGCGCTGGAAATCGCAATTGAAGCCTTTGGCATGACGCCGCAGGGCAACTTTGAAGGCGCGAATATCCTGCATTTGCCGCGCCCCTTGGATGAGACTGCGATTGTTCTAGGTATGTCCGTTGTTGATCTGAACGCGGCGCTTGTCAAGATTAAGGCACAGCTATACGCCGTTCGCGCTGAGCGAGTGCCCCCGGGCTTGGACGACAAAATCCTGACGTCCTGGAACGGCTTGATGCTGGCGAGCCTGGCGGAAGCGGCGCGGGTCCTGAAACGCGATGACTACCTGGAGGCCGCACGACGAGCCGGCGCATTCCTGCTAGATCGCCTTGTGGACGAAAACGGGCGGCTGTATCGCACACACAAAGACGGGCGGAGCAAGCTCAACGGCTACTTGGAAGATTACGCCAACCTCATCGACGCGCTGCTGGAGTTGTATCAGTCAACCTATGAGGAGGACTGGTTCGCGGCAGCGCGGCGGCTGGCGGATGTGGCGCTGACGCACTTTCCTTCGGACGATGGCGGATTCTACGACACGAGCGACGATCACGAAGCTTTGATTGTTCGGCCACGAAACTTGCAGGATAACGTCACGCCATCGGGAAACGCGATGATGGCCAAGCAGCTTTTACGGCTGGCCGCTTATACCGCTGAGCCTCGTTACGACGAAGCGGCGCGCGAGGTATTGCGGAAATTGTCCGATGCCATGCGCCAATACCCACAAGCTTTCGCCGAATCCTTGAACGCCGCCGATATGCTGATTCAGGGCATCGCTGAAGTGGCTGTCATCGGCGACCGCGGCGACGGCGCCACCAGCGAAATCATCGATGTTCTTCACCAGCCTTATCGCCCAAATTTGATCAGCGCGTTTGCGGAAGACGATGTCGATCAACATGAGCTCATTCCGCTGCTCGATGCCCGCAAAAGGCTCGAAGGCAAGGCGACGGCTTATGTTTGCCGCCAGTTCGCCTGCAAGATGCCGGTGACCACGGCTGCGGAAACCGCGGCCTTGCTGTCCGAACTTTAGGCGCGGCTCACAACGGCGGCGCTGATGCCCAGAGCGTCGCGCGATTGCAGCAATTTCTAAAAGCGAAACGGGAATAGCGGCGCGCCAGACAGGTCTGCTGATGCTGCAGGAACGACAAGCCGGGCAGGATTATTTCAAGACCTTGCTGCAAACGGTGGTGGGGCAGGCTTTCAGCGCCGCTGGCTATCAGCTTCAAGACGCGCCTCTGCAATGGGCGGGTGGGAAGTATTGCTTTTTGAAAACCTTGCCCGATCGATTCTTCGGTTTGATTGATTTCCAGGTCCTGGTATACAGCGACACCATGTGGTCGGCTGGCGCGCAATCGCGATTCAATGTTCAGTTGACGCGCGCCCGCAATCGCCATGGCCGAGCGAGAGCCAGCGCAGGACACGTGACGCGCGGGCTGAGCCAACTGGTGGTGGAAGACTTCGGCGTGGCGATCTTGCCGGCCGCCGACCACTGGTGGACTTTTCATGACACCGAATCGCTGGGCGCGGCGCTGGCGGAAGCGGGTCATCTCGTCGTTGCTTATGGCATGCCCTGGTTGGCTGGCGAATTAATGCCGCCGGCCGACGAGGTTGCAGGCGACCCTGCTTGACATGCGAAGTCCAGATTCGTACCATGACGGGCAATTCTCATTCTGACGGAGCCAATCCATGTTCCGTTTTCCTGTCATCGTCTTGACGCTATGTCTGCTCCTGAACGCCTGTAACTTCCGGCGCCTGGAGCTGCCGATGCCAACGCCAGATGAAGACAACATCATTTACGTCACCGCGACGCCGCTGAGTGTGGTGGCGCAGGCTGCTCCTACTCAAGCCCCGACCGAGATCGCAGCGCTCCCGCAGCCGACGCCTGATATCGATCCGCGCCAACTGCTTCAGTCAGCTGAGAGCTTCACGCGCAACGGTTATTTTGAAGAGGCGGCTGGCATCTATCGCAGCGTGCTTAACGCTGGCGACGACATTTCGCCGCAGCATCGCGCCGAAGCGGCATTTCGTCTTGGGACTGTCGCCTTGCGAGCCGGCTACTTTGAGCAGGCGCGCGATGCCTTCAGTCTATATATCGACGAGTTCACGGCGGAGGCGCAGCTTGCGCAAGCCCATTTCTTGCGCGCCGATGCCCGCCTGGGCCTTTCACAGTGGCACGAGGCGATCGACGATCTGCAACGTTATCTAATGCTGCGTCCCGGCTTGATCGACAGCTACGTTTACGAGCGAATCGCCGATGCGCAAATGGAACTGGGAATGACGGAGGCGGCGCTGGAAAACTACCGGCGCGCAATCGAGGCTGAGCGGTCGAAGGTGCCGCTGTTGATTCTGCGCGAGAAGCTGGCGCGGATCGACATTGAGCTTGGTCGCCACGCCGAGGCGATCGCCCAATATGACGCGATTCTGACGGTCGCGCGAAATGCGCCGTACCGCGCTGAAATCGCCTTGACGGCGGCGCAGGTCACGATTGACAGCATCGATGTCGAGACAGGCTTGGCGCGGCTGCAAGCGGTCGCGGAGAATTACCCGGGCACAAGCGCGGCTTGGGCGGCGCAAGAGCAATTGAGTCGGCATGGGACGGAGTTTAATGGCTTTCGCCGGGGGCAGGCGGCATTCATCGCCGGCGACGCGCAGGCGGCAATCGAGGCTTTCAATCAGTTCACGGCGGCGCAAGATTCTCCGGCGATTCCGGCGGAGCTGTTCCTGCTGCTCGGGCGCGCCTATCGCCAGGTTGGCAATTTCGAAGCCGCGTCGGTCGCATTTCAGACGCTTATCGATCGCTATCCGCAAGATCCGCTCTTTGGCGATGCGCTGCTTGAGCGCGGAAGAACTCGCTTTCTGGCTGGCGACAGCCCGGCGGCGATAGAGATTTATCTGGCGCTGGCTGAAGACTATGATCAGCTGGCGAGCGCGGCCGGCGAGGCGCTTTGGCGCGCTGCTTATCTATACGGCACCAATGGTCAAACGACCCTGTCGCGTCAGGTATTCACGCGCTTGGCCGATCGCTACCCCGATCACGAGTTGACCACCAACGGACTTTTCATCGCGGCGTCGGCGGCGGTACGCGATGAGGAGTGGCTCATCGCCAGAGGTTTATATGAGCGAATCGCGGCGCTCACGTCGGGGGAGGATCAAGCGGCGGCTCATCTGTGGATCGGCCGCATCGCGCTGGGTGACGGCGATACTGAAGCGGCGAACAAGGCATTCGACCAGGCGATCGCGGCGGCGCCCGATAGTTATTTTGCGGCGCGGGCCGGCGATTTCCGCATCGGCCGGCAGCCCTTTCAGGCGCCGGCAGCCTATCGATTCGACTTCGATGACGCAGCCGATCGGCAGGAAGCTGAGGACTGGCTCCGCCGCCAATTCAACGTCGCCGATCCGAACGAATTGTGGCGACTTTCCGAGGCGCTGGAGAACGACCCGCGAATGATACGCGGCCGAGAATTGCTGGCGCTGAGCGCTTTTGACGAGGCCTTCAAAGAGTTCGAGGCTCTGGTGGACCATGCGCGTGACCAGGGGGATGTCTTGGCCAGTTATCGCCTGGCGATCTATTTGAGCGATGCAGGCGTCTATCGAGAGAGCATTATCGCGGCGGCCGATGTGATTATCGCGTCCGGGCAGGGCACGCTGGATGCGCCGCCGTTTATCGCCCGGCTGCGGTTTCCTGTCTATTACCTTGATGTGGTGCGATCGGCGGCCGAAGAACGCGCGACGGATCCCATGTTGATGCTCTCATTGATCCGGCAGGAGAGTCTCTTCAATACCTTGGCCACCGCCGCGGCCGGTGAAAAGGGCTTGACGCAAGTCATCCCATCGACCGGGCAATACATCGCCGATAAGCTGGCTTGGCGCGATTACCAGCATAAGGACCTCTTTCGTCCTTACGCCGGCGTCGCCTTTGGCGTATTCTATCTCGCTGAGCAGTTGAATCTTTTCAACCGGAACGCGGTCGTTGCGCTCGCTGCCTACAATGCGGGTCCGGGTCGGGCATACGATTGGAATGCCCTGTCTGGCGGCGATCCCGACCTGTTTATGACCACCATTACGATCGATTCAACGCGCCATTACGTACGGTTCATTTATCGCAATTTCAATATCTATCGCGAGCTTTACGGCGTCGGCGGCTGAGCGCAATCTCGCCTGGGATCTCGGGCCAGATTCGCGGGTTCGCCGCATATCTCGCAGCCGCTTTCAGTGTTTCTATTGGCGAGGCTCATGGTCGTTTCGGATTGTATGGCTGTGCTACACTGAAGATGAATAAGCCCGCCGTGTTAAAGGTAAATATGCAAGCGCAGCGCCTACTTGAAAATCTGCATGCCCAGCAGGACAGAGAACTGGAGTCTTTCTTTGGCAGCCCGCGCTTGATAGACGAAGCGCATTCGGCGCCTCCCTTTGCGGCGGTGAAGCGCGTCGCTGTCTTGACCGAATCCTTCCTGCCGAAAGTTGACGGCGTGGTCAAGACGGCTTTTTTGACGGTGCGCTATTTGCAGGAGACGGGGCGCGAAGTGCTGGTATTTGCGCCGGACATCGCTGTCGACCAGGTCGGCAATTCGCAGGTCATCCCGTTGCCGTCAATCAGTCTGCCGCAAGCGCCGGAGACGCGCATGGCGCTACCGAATCCGGTGGTGGCGCGGCATATCGAGGAATTCAATCCGGATTTGATTCACCTATTCAGCCCGGCGGCGATGGCGGTGAACGGCATGGCAGTAGGGCGACATTTGAATGTGCCCGTGATCGCCAACTATCAGACCGACCTGCCCGGCTATACCGAGCATTATGGCTTTCCCTTGCTATCGGGCCCGGTCAATCGCTGGCTGCGCTATATTCACAATGGCTGTCATTTGACGCTTGCGCCGACGCGCACCATCATTCGGCAGTTGCGCGCAGTGGGCTATCGCCGCGTTCGCCACTGGGGGCGCGGCGTCAATACGGAGCGATTCCATCCGCGGCACGCGCGGCCCGAGATGCGCCGGCGTCTGCTGAATGGGCGCGACCCCGAATCGCTTCTTTGCCTCTTCGTCGGGCGCCTCGCCCAGGAGAAGCGCGTCGACCTCTTGCATGATGTCGCCAAGACCCCCGGCGTCGCTCTGACGATCATCGGCGACGGCGCCTTGCGCGAGGAACTGGAAGCCATTTTCGCCGATACCGATGCGTACTTCACCGGATACTTAATTGGAGACGAATTGGCGCAAGCTTATGCCAGCGCTGATGTATTCGCCTTTCCCGGCGAATACGAGACTTTCGGCCAGGTCATCCAGGAAGCAATGGCATCGGGTTTGCCGTCTATCGTTGTGCAGGCTGGCGGCGCGCCTGATGTCATCGAGAACGGTGTAAGTGGCGTCGCTGTGGCGCCGACTGCCGCTGCCTTCGCTTCTGAAATCCGCCGGCTGCGCGATCGGCCAATGGTCAGGGAGGAGATGAGCCGCCAGGCACGACGGATGGCGGAGCAGCGCCCATGGTCGGCGTTGATGGCACAGCTCGAAGGTTACTACGCAGAAGCGTACACAATGAACCAGCGCTTCAAGAGCTTGTTCGGTTTCACGCGCTATCACATGCCCTTGTCCATTCCTGCGCAGTTGGTGCGCCGTCCCAAGAGTCTGTCCTAACTTAGCCGGGACTAGTACTCGCGGACTGAGATCATAACGACATGCCAAAACAGCCGACAAGAAAGACGCTCGCTCTTATCTCACACGATGGCAAGAAAGCCGACATGGTGGCGTTTGTGATGGATCACAAAGAGCGGCTGCGCGATTTTGATTTGGTGGCTACTCACACGACGGGCACGATGATACGGGAGAAGACGGACCTAGACGTGCGTTGCATGCTTTCGGGACCTTATGGCGGCGACGCGCAAATCGCGAGCTCGGTTGCGGAAGGGCGCGTGAACGCCGTATTCTTCTTCCTTGATCCGCTGGGCAAACATCCGCATGATCCCGACATTCAGAGCCTGCTTCGCATCTGCAACGTGCACAATGTGCCGCTGGCGACAAATATCGCGACCGCCATTCTTCTCATCAATGCCTGAATCAGCGCCGATCTAACGGATTTCTTGCTTAATCGCCGCCTGGTCTTGCGGCATAATTTAATATTAGGAGAGAGCGCCTTCGCTAGCGAATCGGGTCGGGCAAAGGCGAAATCTTCCGATCGCCGTTGGTGGGGCAGGAATAAAAGGTGCCGGAAATCGATCCCGTCATACTCGAATGGGTGACGCTGGCAAAAGCGGGCGACTCGGATGCCTTTGCCGAGTTGCTCTACCTCTTTCAAGATCCAGTCTACAACCTGTGTTATCGCATGCTGGGCGAAGCTGGCGAGGCGGAAGACGCGACCCAGGAAACATTCCTGCGCGTCTATAAGAACCTGAATCGTTACGACACGACACGCCCGTTCAAAACGTGGATACTGTCTATCGCCTCCAATCACTGCATTGACCGGCTGCGGAAACGCCGGATGCAGCTCGTTTCGCTTGACGACGAGCCGACCGCGGCCGCGCTCGCCCTTCGCAGCAAAGATCCGACGCCGGAGCAAGCGGCAGTTGCCGGCGAGCTCAGCGGGTTCATTCAGGGACTCTTGCTTCAGCTTGATGAGCACTACCGGCTTGCCGTCATATATCGGTACTGGTTTCAGTATTCTTACGCCGAGATCGCCGAACTGATGGATACGACCGAGAGCGCCATCAAGAGCCGGCTGCATCGCGCGCGCAAGAAGCTGGCAGAACTGATGGAAACGGTAGAACAGATTCACCTTGAAGGCGACGACCGGCTGGCAGATCCGCTGCCGAAAGGAAGATGAAATGTCCCAAGAGCGAGATCCGCGGCAGCAGCTGATGCAAGACGCCATCGATGGTCAGCTATCCGAGGACATGGCGCGAAAGCTGGTCGATATTTTGGGCAGCGATCGATCGGCGGCGCGGGAGTATGATCGCTTGCAGCGGGTGGACAGTTTGCTAAAGCGAGCGCCGCAACAGCGAGCGCCGGCACGTCTGGCGGCTACGATAATGGCGCGCCTGGCCCAGCGCGTCCAAGCCGAGACGGCGCTTGCGGACTTGCCACCGGAGACGCAACAGGTGATGATGCTCTGCCTGTCCGCGACGATGATGGCGATGATGCCCATGATGGAGGCGGCGTCATGGCTCGTGCTGAATGCGCAGCGCGACCCCAAGCTTTTGAGCAATGTCATGATAGAGACTATCGGCTGGATGACCCTCGTCACCGATGCCTTGATACAACTGCTGGACGATGCGGAGAACCGGGCGCGCAGCGAGCCCGAGATAGCCACGGCGACGCTCGCGCTCACCCCGTATTTGCTGCGGTCTGTGCTCGACTATCTCGATGAGCTTCCGCAAAAGGCATAAGGCCCCCAGCCAGACCTGTCTGACGTAGCCGGTATGGATCCTGAGCGTAAACAAAAAGGGATACTGACCGGCAGTATCCCCAATTTGATTTAGCGGACTTGCTGTCAGTTGGCGCCGTCCGGGATCATTTCAATCTTGCGCACTTTATAGGTGACCAGCCCGTCAGGCACTTCCACCTTGACGCGGGCGCCCACCTTCTGGCCCAGGAGCGCCTTGCCCACCGGCGAATCGAGCGAAACGCCACGCCGTCCGTGGGTGATCTCCTCGTGATCAAGCAGATCCAGTGTGAACTCTTCCTTTTCGGCCGAGTCGTAGACGGTCACGCGATTGCCAGCCGTAATGGTGTTCGGATCTTCGTCAGCGTCGATGATCTCGGCGCGCGCCAGCACATTCTGCAAATGGGACACGCGTTCATCAAGGCGTTCCTTGGATACCATCGCGTCGAAAAAAACCGCCTCTTCACCCTGATCGTCTTCGCGCGCTTCGGCCAGCATTTCGGCGACTTTCGAGTTTTCTTCGCTGGTTAGAATGTTGAGCTCACGCTGCAGCTTCTGATAGCCCTGCCGCGTCAATTGAATGCGTCGTTCAGCCATGTGATCTTCCTTTCGAATTGCAGTCACCCGTCTATACGGCGATCCGCGCCTTAGGTCTTAGCTAGCGCCTTATCCGACGGACACGCTTCCATTAGATGAAACGCCCTGCCCACAGGACAGGACGCGCAGTCATTCATCTGCAACCCAATTTATTCGTATTTTATAAGAATTCCATTAAAAGGACAAACCTGCAAGCGCACCGCATTCATTCAAGCCGCGTACCGTAACCTCTAAGTGTCGAAGTTAGACTCGGTACTCCGATTATCGACATCTACAAGTCCGTCCATTTTGATACAGTCGATCGCGATTGTCAATTATCAACAATAGGAGCGGGGACCATGGGGCGCGTTTCGATGTCGACGCGGAAAAGAATCGCCGGATTGGAGTTCGCGGCAAGTCTCCGTGAATTTTGCCAGAAGCTCCAGGCTCACTGTATGCTTGCGCCCAAGATTTGGCGATGGTCTAATTGTTCCGCTCGTAGACCTCCGGGTTGACGCAGGTGGGCAGCCGCTCGCCATGGAGACCGGCGATCAAGTTGTCCACCGCCATCTCCGCCATTTTGGCGCGCGTCGCCACGCTGGCGCTGGCGATATGGGGCACGATCAGGCAGTTGTCCAGTGTCAGCAGCGGATCATCCAGCGATATCGGTTCGGGATCGGTGACATCAAGCCCGGCGGCCAGGATCTGGCCGTCTCGCAAGGCGGCATAGAGCGCCTTCGGATCGAGAACGCTGCCGCGCGCGGTATTGATCAAGATCGCTGTCGACTTCATCAACGCCAGCTCGCGATCGCTGATCATATGGTGCGTCTCGTCGGTGAGCGGCACGTGCATGCTTACGAAGTCGCTCTGCGTCAGCAACTCGTCCAGGCTGACTTTCTCCCCGCCAAGTTGACGGATTTCTTCTTCGGTTTCCAGGCTGTTTACCAGGAGGCGCATGTTGAAGCCCTGTGCGCGGCGGGCGACGGCGGCGCCGATTCTGCCGCTGCCGACTATGCCCAGGGTGGCGCCAAACACGTCTTGCCCGGCCAATACTGTTGGATGCCAGGTCTGCCACTTGCCGTCCTGCACGTATTGTCGCCCTTCCGGGATGCGCCGCGCGACCGCCATCAGCAGGGCAAAGGCGAAATCGGCGGTGGTTTCTGTCAGGACGCCGGGTGTATTTCCAACCGGGATGCCGCGCTGGCTGGCGGCGGCGACATCGATATTGTCGAAGCCCACCGCCATGTTGCTGATAACCTTGAGATGGGAGCCGGCGTCCATGAGTGGCGGATCAATACGGTCCGTCAGCAGGCAAAGCAGACCGGCGAGCTCAGGCATCTTCGCGTAGATAATTTCATAGTCGGGCGGCAGGAAGTCTTCCCAAATCTCCAAGTCGCAATGTCGCGCCAGCCGTTCCAGAGTCGCCCCTGGCATCTGACGGGTGGCGAATACCTTGTCTCTGCTCATTTTTGCGCTCCCCTTGCAGTTTGCCGCGCGCGATTATAGCGCAGATTCGCGTCAACGTGTAATCACGAGGGCGCGCTCAGCGTAATTTGCCTGACTGGCATGAATGGGGTCAAACGTGTGCCATCCTTGGGGGCGATCAGGGGACAGCTTCAAGCGATACCTTGACCAGAGTTCCGCGGTTGGGCACGCTTCCAATGGCGATTTTGCCGCCGCTGCCTTCGATGAAAGCTTTGGCCAGATGCAAGCCCAGCCCCAGACCGGTGTTTTCCAAAGAGGCTTGCCAGAACGGAAGGAAGGCAGCCTGCCTGTCAACGAGCCGAAATCCCTTGCCGCGATCGCGAATGTTGAAGTCGACGCGATAGCCGAAGTCTTGCGTTTGGATGCTCACCGTCTGGACGCCGCTGTGACGCGCTACGTTGCGCGCCAATTCGGCAAAGGCAAAGCTGATATAGGTTTCATCGCCGATGACGAGAAAGCGCGCCGGCGGTTCTTCCAGCTCCGTATTCTTGAGAACGGATTTCATGCGCTGAATGAGAACGGCGCCATCAAATTCATCGCTGGCATATGCGAGCATGTCATGCTGCAGCAGCGAGTAGTGCCATATATTGGTCATCATCTGCTCAACGAATCGCGCGGTATCATTTACGTGCTCGATAATCTGATGCTGTTCGCCGCTCAACTCCCCATCAAAGCCGGCGGCCAGATTGCCCAGGGTCTGCTTGATGGGATCATTAAGCGCGTTGAATCGCTCGAGAACCGCGGGTCGCGTTGCGGCGTGCTCAATGCCGAGCGACGTGATGACATCCATCACCAGGGTATGCAAGCCCCAGCAATAGGCGTGAATTCTTTTGAAGCACTCGCGCTGATCGCCGGTTGTAGCGCCAAATTCAGCGCGCATCAAAGACTCCATGAGCGAGATGATATCGCTGACGGGGTCGAGCAGTTTACTATAAGAAATATTCGGCACGCTGGGATGCTCGTACGCTAGGCTTGCTTTAAGTATAGCAGATTAGAGCCAGGCGTCGCGCGATGGTGGGGAGTGACAAGGGCAATCGCTTCAAAACGATATTAGGTGTGGAGGGGCGTTTCACGAGACGCCCCTACATTTTCTCAATTTACGAGTCGGTACGGCGATTAACCGGCGCCACCGGCTCGGCGCGCCAATCGTGTCCAAGCGCGCATTAGACGGACCGACCTTACTTGAGCTCGACGACTGCGCCCGCTTCTTCCAGCTTGGATTTGCCGTCTTCAGCCAGGTCTTTGCTAACTTCCTCGAGCACGGTTGCCGGGGCGGATTCGACCAGTTCCTTGGCCTCTTTCAAGCCCAAGGGTGTGATGCCGCGGATTGCCTTAATGACGTTGATCTTCTTGGGTCCGATCTCCTTGAGCACCAGGTCGAATTCGGTCTTTTCTTCTTCGGGCTCGGCATCGGCGACAGCGCCGGCCGCGCCGGGCGCCATCATCATCATGCCGCCGCCAACCGCCGCTTCGACGCCCCAGGCGTCCTCCAGCTTCTTTTTCAGATCAGCCGCTTCGAGGATGGTCAAAGCGCTGAGATCCTCTACCAATTTGTCCAGGTCAGCCATGGTTTGTCCCTTTCTTGAGATACTTATCTTGAGGGGCGCGTTCGTTTGCCATTTGCGCGCCGCTCGATTTTGCGTTCACTTTAATCATGCGCTGGCGCCAGCCGTTTCTTCGTTCTTGTCCAGGTAGGCTTGCAAAACGTTGACGACGCCGCCGGTCGCTTGGTGCAGCACGTTGACCACGCCCTGAGCCGGCGAAATCACCAGACCGGCCAGCTGCGCGCGCAATTCATCCAGCGTCGGCAGCTTCGAAATGGCGTCGACCTTTTGGGCATCCAGCAGATCGCCGGTCATGACTCCGCCGGTCACCTGCATCTTCTCGGCGAAATCCTGATCTTCAATGTGCTTCAGCAAGGCTTTGGAGACGCCAGGCATATTGTCTCGCCCGAAGATGATCGCAATCGGTCCGACCAGCAGGTCATCCGGCACGATCCAATTGGCTGCCTCCAGCGCTTTACGCATCAGCGTGTTCTTGGCCACGATGTATTGACCGTTCTGCCCGCGAATCGTATTCCGCAGCCCTTGTATTTGCGACACGCTCAAGCCTTGTGTCTGCACGATGATAAAGCCGTCGCACTCATTCAGCATATCGACATAGTCGCTGACAAGTTCGCTCTTGCGCTCTCTAGATATTGGCAAGTGACGCTCCTTTCCTCTTCAGCCCTCGGTCGCGATTTCGCGGCGCGCGACACCCGTGGCTAAAACAAATAAGCGACCCGTTTATCGAGGTCGCCCTAAAGAGCAGTCATACGTGATTGTATGAAGGTCTTGGCGCGTCCCTCGGCAGGGAATTAAGGGCCCTCGCCCACCTGCTGTCTGCGGTCTGCGTCGCTATGCGTTTGATAGCCGAGGCAGCATTATAGGAAATACTGCGCTGCGGTCAAGGCTGAATCTGTTGTGTTGACGGCGGCTGGCCGATGCGCTACAAAGAAGCGGACCGACCATAGACCTGAGATGGATAGATTATGGAACTGGATCGCGATGCGTTGCAGAAGAAAGTGCATGCCCTTTACGCCCGCGAACATGCCGAACTGGGCGAGCGAGGCACGCTGGATCATCTGGAACGGGGGGAAGAATGGAAGCTGTCGAACACATTGAGCGCGGGCGGCGTTTTGGTTTTCCCCCATGCGGGCGTCCATGATTGCGGTTATCAGATCGCTGCCTGCGTGCAGGCGGCGCTCGACAGCGGCGCAGACAGAGTGGTCGTGCTTAGCGTCCTCCACGCCTTCACGCCGGCGATGGAAGCGGCGCGCGTGGCGGTTGCTGACGGCGAAGACCCGGCGGCTTTCGAATTCTGGGGCATCCAGGGACCAGATATCGACGGGCGGCAAGAATGGAAGGGCGACCATGCCCTGATCAGCTGGCGTCACTTCTGGCGCGCTGAACTGAAGCGGCGCGGCATCGCCGAGGACGACACGCCGCCGGTCTACGAGCGCTATCCTTATTTGGCCGGCGGGAGGCCACAGGACTTGCCCGGCATCGACGAGTTGGCGCGGCTGATGGAAGGCGCCGCCGTCGTTTCAACAGCTGATCCCTTTCATCATGGCATCGGCTACGGAGACGCGCCGGAAGAGAGCTACGATCATGATGAAGCGGGCTTGGCGTATGCCAAAACTGTCATCGAGTCCGGCATAAGCCTCTTGGAGAAAGGCGACTACTGGCGATACAACCAGCACTGCGTCGAGGCGAAGAGCGATGCCCGCGACACCGGGCAGGTGTATCGTTATCTGCGCGGTCCCATGACTGGCGCGGTCTTGGACATCAGCTATACCGACGCGTCCGAGCTTTACGACCAGCCAAAGCCGACCTGGGTGGCTGGCGCCTTAATCGAGTGGAAACTGAACAGATAGGGGAGACGTTCCGCAACCCAGTTTATTTCTCGCCTTCGCTGGCGGCATCTACTTGGCTTTCGAAGCGCTTGATCGCGTCTTGCAGCTTCTGCTGGCGGAGGCTTTGGGTCAGGTCGCCTCGGGTGCGCTCGAGCACACCACGCACGACATCCGTCTGGCGGCGCAAGCCACGGGTGAGCGCATCGGGGAAATCAAACGTGACTAACTGGTCGTAGACAGCGTCCATGACCGTAAGCAAGCGCTCGGCTTCGCTGCTGTGATCCTCGTCGCGCCGCATAATGTCCAGAATGAATCGGCGCAGCTCAGTGGCGGCCTCGCCCAAGCCTTTGAGGTAGGTCGAGCTCTCGATATCGAGGTCGGCGGCAGAAGGCAGCGCATGGCCTGCGATGATCGCGCGGGTGATGAAGGCTTCGGCGACTTCTTTCATCGCATCCTGAGCGTAGCCAGTGTGATAGAGATCGGGATAATCGCTGACCACCGATTTTAGCGCAGCGGCGCCGGCGGAGACTTCTTCCAGCTTGGCATCGGCGCCCTCCCAGTCTCGCCGGTGGATCGCGCGGATGCTCTCGGAACAATGGCGGATGAGCTGGCGAGAAAGCACAATCGCCTGGTCGCGTGCGGCGTTGCGGCGCTCAAGATCTGTGCGCAGGACGCTGCAAATCTCGCTAAGCCCTATCGGGACATCGTCTTCATGGGAGTGTTCAGCGATCATCGTGGCCTCATCGCGCTGAGAATCATCGCGCCATTATAGCCGACGCCAGGGGACGACTATAGGCGATTTTCGCTGATGACGAAGACTTGAATTTGACTGCCAATCGACGCATGAATCGATTATTCTAATTGGCGAGCATGCAACTTGGATGACGAGGAAGCGCGCGATGCCGACATACATTTATCGGATTCAGCCGGTGCGGCCAGAGATGTTATCCGATGGAGCGACCGCTGAAGAAGAGCGAATCGCCGGCGAGCACTTTGAATACCTTCGGCGCCTGATGGCTGAAGGGGTATTGATCCTGGCCGGGCGTACGCTGAACAGCGATTACTCCGCCTTCGGCATCGCGATCTTCCAGGCGCGCGATGACGCTCACATGCGCGAGATAACAGCGGGCGATCCTGGTGTGGCGGAGAAACTGTTTCGCGCCGAGTGGTTCCCTTATCGCATTGCGCTGCATGCGCCCGAAAATAGCGCGCAGGATTAGCTGATGCCGGACTCGCCTCCGCGGCATATCGTTGCCGCCAGCGCGCTGATACGAAACCACAAGGGCGAGATCGCGCTGGTCAAAACCGAGCGCCGCGGCTGGGAACTTCCCGGCGGACAGATCGAATTGGGCGAAACGCTGCCGGATGGTCTTCAGCGCGAAATCTTCGAGGAATGCGGCATCGAGGTCGAGTTGGGCCGGCTAATGCACGTCCGCAGTAATTTGAGCGCTTCGATTGTAATCTTCTTGTTTCAGGCGACTTATGTCAGTGGCGAGTTGCGGCCAAGCGACGAGACGCCGGAGGTCCGTTGGGCTGATTCGGAGACGGCGCTGCGCTTGGTTACTCATCCCGCCCTTCATCGGAACTTGCGCGCGCTGTTGCGGGATGACGCGCAAGTGCGCTACGACGCCTACCAAAACCGTCCCTTTGTCTTGGTGGATACGCGGGCGATTTAGAGAATAGGCTGACGAGAGGGCGTGCCGGCTTTGCGCGGGTATCGCTTCGGCGTCGCCGCCACCTTGTCGATGACGACGAGGTAGCGCGGATGATCCAGCGTGGGCAGCGTGATTTCTTCAATGGCGAATAACTCACCGCCGAGCGCGTCGATCGCTTTGGCCGCGGCATTGGTCTCGTCGAAGGCGGAGGCGCCCTTCATGGCGATCACCTGTCCGCCCAGCTTGCAAAGGGGCAGGCTGTATTCCAGCAGGATGGGCAAGCGGGCGACGGCGCGGGCGACAACGACGTCGTAGGCTTGGCGGTGGAGCTGGTCTCGGCCCGCATCTTCGGCGCGTGCGTGCATAGTGCGAACATTTTCCAAGCCAAGCGATTCGGCCGCGTGGTCAATGAAGCGAAGTTTCTTGGCTGTCGAATCCATGAGCATTGTTTGCAGTTTTGGGAAAGCAATCGCCAATGGCAAGCCGGGAAAACCGGCGCCGGCGCCGACGTCGATCAGATGCAGACCGTCGACTTGCGGCAAGACTTGCTTGAGCGTCATCGCGTCCAGATAATGCTTGATCGCAATCTCCGCTGGATCGGTGATGGCGGTCAAATTCATCCGCTCATTCCAGGTCAGCAAGAGTTGTGTCAAGCGTTCGAATTGCAGAAGCTGCTCGTCAGACAGTTCGATATCGAGCAGCGCCGCGGCGTATGTGGCGAAGGGCGACCAGTGCGTCAAGGCGGGCGAAGTCTAGAGATGATTACGAAGGCGTAGGCATTGACTCACTCTTCAGTCCCGTTGAATGGAAACGTATCCAACGGATATTTTGGTCGTTCCGGCATGATCTCAAGCCCATAAGGATTCTTCTGGATGGCGAAGCGGCAGCCGCTTTCCAGACGTTCGTTCGCCGTGCCGGGACCGAAATCTTCATAGCCGTCGCTGATCGCGTTCGACCAGGTTACGACAAAGCTGATGACGTAACCGCCCGGTCGCCAGTGGTCACCCAGGCTGACGGTGTAGAAGACCCACCAGTCGCTGCTGGCAGGCACCTGCTTGATCTCGCTCGTCTCAAAGTTGGGAATGGGTTGCGTGTCCACGTTCACGAAGTATTGCACGTTATTCACATGATCTTGAACTTGCTCGGGCGTCTTGGCATACCAGGACCAAAAGACCTTTAACTCATCTGTGTCGTAAAGGATGCCGGGGTCGGCGCCGGTGACATCAAGGCATTCGGCAAAGATTAGGCCCGGGTTGGCGGTCCGCCCCACCGGGCTCTCCACGCTGGGTCTCGCGCCAATATGCACGATGCCTTCTGGCCTACGCTGGTACACCGGATTCAACATCGATCCATCTGGGGTATAGACGCCTGAGCTCACCACCATCTCTGGATCGGCGGCTATCTCAATGCCTTCTACCAGGGTCGCCCCCGGTTCTTCGCATTCGCCGAGGAAATCATCGGACGGCTGCTGAAAGAGTGTGCTGTCCGGGTTGTTCTCTCTGCCGATGCGGATGACCACGCTAATCGGCGTGCCCAGCGCGCGTGTCTGGCCATTCAGCCAGAGGATCACCTGGCTGACCGCATACTCGCCATTCACGCTGACGCGCCGCAATGCCGTGATGGGATCCCCCTGACCGCCAAGTTGATCGAATGCTTGAAAGTACAGGTCGTATCCAAGCTGCATCCGCCCCCGCAGATCAATCACCATGCGGTCTTCGCAAGCGCTGTAAAACCAATTGACCGTCGACGTGTAGCCGCTGTCGTCCTGCGCTTGGCTCGCGGCGGATACAAGCAAGAATAGAATCAGGCTTAGAAGAATCGAGAGTCTGCGCATAAGAGCTTATTCCTGTCTAGGTCGAAGCGGACAGTCTGTCGCCTCTATTCTACCGCAAATGCGAAAATTGCTCATCTCCTTCTCGCGTGACTGTTGTGAGCGCAGGCGATACGCGGATGCGATTCTTGTCATACAATGTAAAATGACACCGAACGATAGGGGCGGCACGCTATGGATTCCTTGAATGCAACGACGGTCTGTGTCTTGCAGGGCGATCAGACGGGGCAGGAGTTGCTGGACGAGGCTTTGCGCGTGCTCGATCCCAGTGTGGTGCGCCTGAAGAATCTGCGATTCGAGACATTCGATCTTTCGCTGGAGAATCGACGGCGGACGAGAAATGATGTCGTGCGCGAAGCGGCGGCGCGCATGCTTGAGACCGGGCTCGGCATCAAAGCGGCGACGATCACACCCGGCGATCCTGATGATGTGGGCAGCCCAAACGCGCTGCTGCGCGAGTTGCTTGACGGCAGCGTTATCCTGCGCACCGGGCGGCGGATCCCCTCGGTGATGCCCTTTGCTGGCGTGCATGCGCCGATCGCGGTGGCGCGCATGGCGGTAGAAGGCGCGTATTCCGCGGAGGAATGGCGCGAGGGCGAGGGCATTGATGAAGTGGCTTATAACAAGCGCCACATCACGCGCCGCACTTGCCGCGCCGTCGCCGAGTTCACTTTTCAATACGCCGCCCAGCACCATGCTACCGTCTTTGGCGGACCCAAATACACGGTGAGCCCGATCTACGAAGGCATGTTCAAGGAAGAACTGGACCGCGCGGCCAGCATGCATCCCGGCGTTCGTTACAACCCGCAGCTGATTGACGCGACCTATGCGCTTTTGCTGGAGACTCATGGCGAAGCGCTCGTGATACCGGCGCTAAACCGAGACGGCGACAATCTTAGTGACTTGGTCATCAAGATGTTTGGCACGATCGCCGGCGCCGAGTCCATCGTCTTCGCGTTTGATGAGGATTTCAAGGTTAAGGTGGCGCTGACGGAAGCGCCGCATGGCACGGCGCCCAGCTTGCAGGGCAAAAATATCGCCAATCCCATGGCGATGATCCTGGCTTGCGGCGCTCTGCTGCGTTATGTCGACACCCACGACGCGGCGCTCGCCAGCCGCGCCATTTATGAGTCGGCGCTGGAGTCGGTGTACAACGGCTTCAAGACACCGGACCTGGGCGGGCAAGCGAGCACGACAGAATTCGTTGACGAGGTGATCCGCGAGGTGCGTGGTAAACTGGAAGTGTGGGATGCCCTGGGCGATTGACGCCCGCTTGGAGGCGACTGAGATTGGACGACAACCTCGACCGTGATGCGGCCGATCTTTGGTCGACCTTATTTGAAATCGTCACCGATGGCGAGAAGCGGCTGGCCAAGCACTTTGAAGTCCATCGACTCACACCGCCGCAATTCTACGTTTTGAAGACGCTCTCGGAAAACGCCGGCAAGTGCCGCATCGGAGACATCGCGCGCGACCATCATTTGACCAGCGCCACCATGACGGGACTGGTCAAGCGGCTGGAGGCGATGGATCCGCCTTTGGTTCGGCGCCGGCGCAACCAAAACGACGGTCGCTCGGTCGATGTCGTGCTGACAGAGGCCGGCGAAGACCGCTTCGTCGCCGTGCAGCGCGGTTTGATGCAGCAACTGCGGGCCGTGTTTGGCCTGCTGCCGGATGCGGAACGGCGCGACATTATCGCCAAGGTAAGGCAGTATTTCGCCGTCTTTTCGCAGCAGTTTCCTCTGGAGCGCCTCTAGTTTCGCGCGGGCGCCAATCTGTGGCAATTCCAATGTGCAGACCATTCTGCGCTGACTTGTGCCCGGCGCCAGGTCTCACCAGCCCAGTCGATAGCGCCGCCAATGAAGCATCATCTGCCAGGCGCGCGGCATCGTACTTTCCAGGCGACGGGCGAAGTCAGGCTCGAGGACAGGTCTGTCGCCCTCTTCAAGGCAATTGGCGGCGATTAAGCGATCGACCAGCTGTTCAAGATCGCGCCGCAGCTTTCGCCTTTCCGCCCAACTGAATTTCTCGCCGGCATAGAGTCGATTTAGTCGGTCGAGACGAGCGCCGGGCGCCTCGCCCCAAATGCGCTTGTACCAGTTCCCTCGGATTGCTCGTGATTCCTCGATTCGACGTATTCGACGAAAAGCAGTGAGATTGCTCTGGTGGCGTCGCGCCCAATAGAGCCGCTCAGGCACATTGGCAAAGCGCGTGCGCTCAACCATTCGACAGTACAAATCCATATCTCCCAAAAGAACCTTACTGTTGAAGCCTCCAAGCCCGGCCAGAACTTCTCGTCGGAACACGGCTTCGGCGCCGCCAATGCTCCAGCCTGAAAGAAACAGGTTTATGATGATGTGAGCGTGGCGCAGCGGGAAATTAATATCTCGAAGTGGCTTCAAGTTCTCATCCACTTGTTTCCGCTGTGCGCCAACGACGCCGATTTCGGGATTGGATTGCAAGTAGTCCACCTGAATCTCAAGGCGCCGCGGCAAACTGATGTCATCGCTATCCATTTTGGCAATGTACGCCCCGCGCGCTTCTGCGAGGCCCAAATTTAGCGCGCTGGATTGCCCACGATTTTCCTTTAGCTGGAAAGAGCGGATGCGTTCGTCGCGCCCCGCGAATTCGCGAATGACCTCAGCCGTACCGTCTTCAGAACCATCATCTACGACAATCAGCTCGAAGTCGGCGTAGGTCTGCGCCAGAATACTTTCGATCGCTTCGGGCAGATAGCGCTCGTCGTTATAAACTGCCAATAGAACGGACACCGTAGGTGAAGGCATGAAAGTTACTTGTACCCTAAACGATATTCGCGGCTGAGCGATTATCAGTTTAGCATGAAATGTTGACGGTTTCTCTCAGAACGGGCTCCTGCGTCGAGAAGTCGAAAATGCAATCGTTCTTGATTCGATTCTACGACGGCGAGATGAACCTCGAAGCCGTTTTACACATAGCGATCGAACCAATGGATCATCTCTGTCAGCCGGCTGACACGATGTCCAGGCTCGCCACTGCGCGATAGTTCATGGCCTTCGCGCGGATATCGGAGCATGCGGACCGGCGTATCGGTGGCGCGGCGCACCCAGGCGAATAGCTGCTCGGCTTGCTCAATCGGCACGCGAAAATCGTTCTCCGAATGGATCAGCAGCAGCGGCGTCGTGATGTCGGCCGCATACTTCAAGGGCGAGTTATCCCAATAAACATCGTGATTCGCCCAGGGTTCCGCGTCGAACTCGTTTGACATCAGCAGGGGAACATCTGAGGTACCGTAAAAGCTGGAAATATTGTAGACGCCGCGTTGTGAGACGGCGGCTTTGAAGCGGCCGGTATGGGAGATGATCCAGGCGGTCATGTAGCCGCCGTAGGAGCCACCGGTGATCGCCATGCGATTCTCATCGGCGATGCCGAGCGCGAGAAAAGCGTCGATGCCGGCCATGATATCGTCCATGGCAACCGGACCCCAGGCGGCATGCAGCTTGCGCATGAATGCCTCGCCGTAACCGCCGCTGCCATGTGGATTGCAATAGAAAACAGCATAGCCGCGCGCCGCGTGGAATTGCCATTCGTGCCACATCGACTTGGTCGAGAAACCCCAGGCCGCGTGCGGACCGCCGTGAATGTTCAAGGCAAGGGGATACGTCTTGCCGCTTTCATAGCCAACCGGATGCAGATACCAGCCTTGCACTGCCCCCTGCGGCGAATTGAAGCGCAGTTCGTGGACCTCTTGCACGATCACTTCATCCAGCCAGTCGTGATTGAATGCGGTCGCTTCGCGAAATGCGCCCCCGCTCAAAATGTAGAGCTCCTGCGGATTGCGCGGCGTTGAGACCGTCATCGCCAGCAAGCCATCGGCGCCTGTGCTGATCTGCTCGATCTCGTATCGGCCGTCGTGAACCTGCGCGAGTTCTTCCGTCTGCGGGTCGTAGAACCAGGGCAGGACGTTGCCTTCGCTCTCGATGCTGAGCGCGAGCCGGCTCTCCGGCGACCAGGCCCAATCGAAGGCTTCTCGATCGAGGGATTCGTTGATAAGGCGCGATTCGGCGCCGTCGGTCGACATGATGACCAGTCTTTCAGGCATATCTGTGAGACCGATATGCCCGCGGCCGTAGGCAATCCACTTGCCATCCGGCGATGGACTCGGCGCGTAGGCGCTGTACTCACCATCGGTCAAGGCGGTTTCTTCGCCCGATTCGAGGTCAAGCCGGAAGATATTCTTGGCGCGCCAGGGTTCGTCGCCTTCCGGGATCGTTGTGCGGTCGCTATAAATGGATCCGCCATCGACTGACCAGCGGGGCTGCGAATAGCTGGCGTTCAGATCGGTCAACCGCCTGGGCGTGGAATCGTCCGCTTCCGCGGTGTTGGTCAAGTAAACTTGATCGTAGCGTTCGTCGACGTAGCTCGTGCCCTGTCGATAGGGGATGCGCCACATCGGTCGCGGATCCCAACGATTGAGTTCGTCTTCGGCTTTGCGTTCTTTGCGCTGCTTGCTCTCGAGCTTGTCCTTGGCTTCCGCCGGGGGATCTGAATCGGCCTGTTCGGCGGCGCGTTCGTCGGCAGTCATCGGCGACAGGAAGGCGATCTGCCTTCCATCGGGCGACCAACTTGGGCTATGGGCGCCGTTTTCCATTTCGGTCAGAGCGCGCGCTTCGCCGCCCGGCGCCGCCGTCGGCAGCAGGTAGATCTGCGGTTTCTCGCCGCGCCCTGATGTAAAGGCGAGTTGGGTCGCATCCGGCGACCAGCGCGGCCCGCTGTCACTGTTGCTACGCGTCAGTTGAAAGGCGTCGCCATCGTGGGTGGGCAGCAGCCAGATATTGCGCTTATAGGTCTTGTTCAGCGGATCCGGCGTGATCTTGACGAAGGCGACGTACTTGCCATCAGGGCTGATCTGCGGGTCTTGCAGCGCCTGTATCTTGTTCAGATCGTCGGCTGTGATCGGGCGTTTCGCTTCGGTCATATTTGTTATCCCTTTTCAGGCACGGATGTATCGCAAGCCGGTTTGCAGCAAATTGTCGAATTTGTGTTCAGCTGCCAACTGCGTGATTGCCAGCGGCGCTCGCGGCTGTTCTGGTGGTTGGCGCAATTCCAGCTGCCACCAGCCCGTATCGCGCCAGGCGCCCGCCTTGTGTCCCACATTTCTGAACACGCCGATTTTTCGAAATCCCACGGATTCGTGCGCGCGTATGCTGCCTTCATTTGGCAGAGCGATGACGCCGACCGCGCTGCAGTAGCCTTGTTCGCGCAGGATCGCGAGCAGCGAGCTGTACAACGCGCGCGAAACGCCGCGCCGCTGAAAATTGTCATGGATGTAGACGGTGGTTTCAGTCGTCCATTGATAGGCTGCGCGGCTACGGAATGCGCTTGCGTAGGCGTAACCGGCCAGGCGCCCATTCATGTCGCATACAAGCCAGGGATATTGCCGCAGCGTCTTTTCGATTCTGTCAGCAATCTCGTGAACCGCTGGCACGGTACGCTCAAACGAGATGTGTGTATTCCTCACGATGGGGCGGTAAATCTGATGGATGTCGGTAGCATCGGCGCTTGTTGCGAGGCGAATGACTGCGCTCATTGGCTCTTGGCGGCGCCGGCGATGGCGGCTTCGTCTTCGTCGGTCGGCCGCCAGACGCTAGTGGCAATGTCAATGTACAGAATGCCGTCGAGATGATCGATTTCGTGTTGAATCACGCGCGCTAGCCGACCCGACGCCGGCAGCCGCATCGGCTGTCCGTCGCGATCCTGTCCAGCGATTTCGATGCTTTCGTGACGGTCGACATTGCCGAGCAGTCCTGGTAGAGACAGGCAGCCTTCAATGCCGCTGACCATTTCGTCGCTGCGCCTGATGATTTGGGGATTGGCGACCACGTAGAGCTTTCCGGCATCTTCGGCGGAGGTTTCCTCGCTGCCCTCGCCTTCCGGATCGCGCGCCACAATAATGCGCAGACTGCGGGCGACTTGGGGACCAGCCAGACCGACGCCCCGCGCCTCCACCATGGTGTCGCGCATATCATCTATCAGCGTTTGCAATTGCTGCCCGAAGTCATGGACGCGAGCGGCAGGGCGGCGCAGGAGCGGATTGTCCGGCTGGATGATTTGCAGCACCGTCATCGCGCGAATCTCGTATGAACTCGTAGGTCAAACCGCTATTGTATCGCAGAAAGCGCGACAAATGTATGGAGTAATCCACCGTATCCCAAATTGCAGATCATCGTTTCGATCGAAGATCTTTTACACGGAGTTTACATTGCGTTTACAGACCTGTTATGACTGTATGACACACTGATCAATGAGAAGCGCCGGCCCCGCATGCGGCGATAGCGGCGCGGAAGAGCATCAAGCTAACTGGCCGCAACGTCAACGCAGGGACGCATGATGTAAACACAGTTGCGCTCGCGGTACATCAATGTCCAGTCAGTTGAGTGAGAATCCGAGATATGCCCCATTGCAATCCATTTCGAGATTACAGCGAGAACAAGTTAAGCATTGAAGTCTTCGCGGATCACGACGCGGAACAGCTGCTCCGCCGGGCTGAGGCGATCGTTGTACTATTGTATTGTATGGAGAGAATACGGAGTCTGCACGGCTGTGTTGTATCATGCGCCGACGCACAGCCCGTGGGCAGGCGAGGTTGACGATGGAATTAGCAGGCAGCAGCAAGGGCGACAACATTCTTGTCGTCGATGACGAACAGCGGATCATCGACCTGGCGCGGATGTATCTGGAGCAAGACGGATTCCGTGTCACCTGCGCCACCAACGGGACCGCAGCCAAGCGTATGATACTTCAGGAAAGACCGGACCTGGTCGTACTGGATTTGATGTTGCCGGGCATGGACGGACTGGAGGTTTGTCGGCGCGTGCGGGAAAAATCGGATGTTCCGATTATCATGCTGACGGCGCGCAACGATGACATTGATAAAATCGTGGGCTTGGAGCTTGGCGCCGATGATTACCTTACGAAGCCATTCAATCCACGTGAGTTGGTCGCGCGCATCCGGGCGATCCTGCGGCGGGCGGATCGTGCCGCCACGCGCGAAGAAGCGCCAGCCCCGGTCAACATTGGCAACTTGTGCGTTGATGCGCAGCGGCGCCGCGTTGAGGTCGCTGGGACTGGCGTTGAACTGCGAATGAAGGAGTTTGATCTGCTGAAGACTTTGGCCGAAAACAAGGGCTTAGTTTTCAGCCGTGAGCGGCTGCTAGAAGTCGTTTGGGGTTATGATTTCGCCGGCGAAACGCGCACCGTCGATGTCCATATCGCCCATTTGCGCCACAAGCTGCGCGGCATGGATCCCACGATTGATACCATTTGGGGAGTCGGCTACAAACTGGATGACCGTGAGAATGCCTAGCTTCAACCTGCGTCTGCGCCTGCTGACCTCGTATCTGGTGCTGATATTGGTAACGCTGAGTGTCATTGCTTTGGCGCTGATCGTCTTGATTGGCAATCGTGACGCGCCGCCCCAGCCTACATACGAACGCTTGGCGGCACTCACGCAAGGCTTGAATTACATTGACGCCATCGCCGATATCGCGGCAGATCCCAACAGGCGTTTCCTGCAAGAACAGGTACACGAGTTGCTGGCGGTCTTCGCCCGCACGCGTAATGTGAGGACGCTGCATATTCTGCTGACTCAAGACCAAACGAGAGTCATTTACGACAGCGGGCAGCAATATGCAGCTGGCGATCTCATTCACTTGCGGGGGGACACATACAGAAGCCAGCAATTGGCAAATGTCCTGTCGCGTGGCAGCCGGCAGTTCTTCGGTGGCTTTGAAGATCCCGACGGGCGAGAATGGCTATATGGCGGCGTCGTTTTTGGCCAGCAGCGCTTCTTTGCCGAGCGCGTGGACCATAACGACCTCTGGCTATTGGCTGAACCCCAGCCGACCGTCAGCTTACATGAGACATTGGCGGTCTTCAGCAATGCGCTGGCGCCTCCGCTAATTCAAGCCGGCATCGCCGGATTCGCTTTCGCTATTATTCTGGCCGCTCTAATAAGCCGCAATTTCGCGCGACCACTGCAACGCGTGGCGCGCGCGGCCACGGCGGTGGCGCGTGGCGACTATTCCGCGCGAGCGCCCGTCAGCGGACCGCCGGAAGCGCGATCGCTGGCCGAGTCTTTTAATCAGATGACGACGGAAGTGCTGGCAGCCAACACAGCTCAGCGCGATTTTCTGAGCAATGTATCCCATGATCTCAAAACGCCGCTGACATCGATTCAAGGCTACGCCCAGGCGATCATCGATGGCGCGGCCGAAGACACCGGCGAAGCGGCGCAGATCATCTACGAAGAGGCCGGTCGATTGAATCGGATGGTGGTCGAGTTGACCGATTTGGAGCGCTTGCAGGCGGGACGGCTGTCTATGGCGAGCGACCGCATCGACATGGCGCAGCTCACGGCTGGTGTGGTGCAGAGCCTGGCAGTCGTCGCGGAAAGGCAGCAGATCCGTCTTGAATCGGCTATCGAGCAGGCGCCGACAGTTATCGGCGATGGCGATCGCCTGGCGCAGGTGCTGATGAACCTGATCAGCAATGCGCTCAAATATACACCGGCGGGCGGCGTCGTAAGGGTGGCGGTTGAGCGCGTTGGCGCTGGCGCAGTCGCCTCGGTTCGAGACAGCGGCATCGGCATTCCGCGCGAGGAGTTATCGCGAGTATTCGAGCGCTTTTACCAGGTGGACAAGGCTCGCGGTCCGCAGCGCGGAACGGGACTGGGGCTGGCGATCGCGCGGGAGATAGTCGAGGCGCATGGCGGCCGCATCACTGTGGATAGCCGCGGCCGAGGCAAAGGCGCGGAGTTTCGCGTCTGGCTGCCGGGGGCGAATGCGACAAAACTTCTCTGACACATTTCAAGATATGGAAATGGGGCGTGCTCGCACTACACGAGCACATGCTCGCTCTCGTTGTCATAAGCCAAAGCGGGCAGCGCCAGCGACACCGACACGAGGTCGCCACGGCGGTAGTAGCGATCGACGCCCGCCTGCGCAATCAACTCGGTGCCATCCGCCAGCGCCAAGCCAAGCCGCTGAAAATGGCCGAAAAACTCGCGCCATAGTACCGTAGCCGGCTTGCCATCGTTGTCGATCCCCACCGCCAGCGCCTCAGGTCGGATCATCAGCTGAACGCGCCCCGTCTTGGGATGAAAGAGCTTGACTTCTCCCAGGCGGCTGTCGGCTGTCATCCCGTGAGCTTCGGCCGGCAGGAAGTTGGCGTCGCCCACAAACTTCGCCACTTGCATATTGACCGGCCGATTGTAGAGCACATGCGGCGTGGCGACCTGAATGAGTTTTCCATCGAATATGACCGCGATCTCGTCGGAAAGGCTCAGCGCTTCGTGTTGGTCGTGGGTGACGAAGATGGCAGTGGTTCCCGTTTCCAGCAAGATATGGCGAACTTCGGTGCGAACTTGCGCTCGCAAGCCGGTATCGAGATTGGAAAAGGGTTCGTCGAGCAGCAGGATATCGGGATTCGGCGCCAATGCGCGCGCCAGCGCCACACGCTGTTGCTGCCCGCCCGAGAGCTCATAGGGCATGCGCTCGGCAAACTGGGTCATGCCGATAAGGGAGAGCAGACGCTCGACCCGCCGGGACTGCTCTTTTCGCGGTCCGCGCAAGCCAAATGCGATATTGCCAGCGACATCGACATGGGGGAAGAGCGCGTAATCTTGGAAGACCATGCCCACTTTGCGTTTTTCCGGCGGCGTGAAATGCGAATCATCGGCGACGATGTGATCGCCGATCTGAATACGGCCGCTGGTAGGCGTCTCGAATCCAGCGAGCAGCCGAAGCGTCGTCGTCTTTCCTCCCCCGCTGGGACCGAGCAGGGTCAGGAATTCGCCCGGCCGCACCCGCAAAGTAACATCATTGACGGCTGGCGATTGCCCGTTGTAGAGCTTGGTGAGATGGTCGGCTTGCAGCGAATATTCCATTGGCGATGGGATAGACTCAAGAAATCTTGTCGACCAAGCATAGTGGAAAAGCGGGAAGCATAAAGGGCAAATTGCTCTGGCAGTACGGCGCCGTGCATCGTCTTCCGCCAGATGGTACGCGCGCTAGGCAAACGACTCTTCTCGTCGGAGGATGATCGCCAGGGCGAAGGCTGAAACCAGGATCAGCAACAAGCCAGGCAGCGCGATGGAAGACAGAAAGGCCTCATCGTAGGCGCTCCAAATGCGTGTGGCAAAGGTGCGAAAGCCGATCGGACGCAGGATCAGCGTGGTGGGCAATTCCTTCATGACATTCAGGAAGACCAGCGCCAAACCGGCCAGAATGCCGCCGCGCGCCAGCGGCACGGTAATCCGCGCCAACGCAGCCCAGGGCGATAGACCGAGGCTACGAGCGGCTTCTTCATAGCGCGGGTTGATTTGGGCGAAAGCGCTTTCCGTGGCGCCGACGCAAAAGGGAAGGTAGCGAATAGCGTAACCAATAATGAGAAGGGGCAAAGTCTGATAGATGCTCAGCATGTTTTGCGTGGCGAACATGACCAGCGCCAACGCGATGACTATGCCGGGCAGTACGTTGCCGGCGTAAGCGAGATTGACCAGCCAGCGATTGAAGCGTGTTGCGCCGCGAGCCGCCAACAGCGCCAAGGGAAATGCCGCCAGGGTGACGACGAGCGCCGAAACCGCGCTGACGCCTACTGTGTTTTGCAGAAGCAGGGTAAGCGGCACTTGCACGGGATCTGTGATGGTGTGGCCCACCAGCCAACTAAACAAAACCAACAGCGGGATGATGACGCCGAGGAAGACAATAGAAAAGCAAAAGAGCAGCGCCGGCGCCTTCCACTTGCCCAGGGGCTGCAATTCCAAGTGCCGCGACGCGCCCGTGCCAACGCGATAGTGCCGACCGCGCAGCTGCATTCGCGAATGAAGCAGCAGCAGAACAAAGGTCATGCCGACTAGCAGCAGCGCCAGCACCGACGCCTTGTCCATGCGATAGGACTCGGTCTGGATAAAGATGGCTCTAGTGAAGGCGTTGAAGTGCATGACGGCGACCGCGCCGAAATCGCTCAGGCAGTAGAGTGCGGTCATGAGCATGCCGGCCGATAGAGCCGGGCGCAATTGAGGCAATATGATCTGTCGGAATACGCCCCAGCGATTCAATCCCAGGCTCTGTCCCGCTTCCTCAAGGCTGCGGTCACAATGCAACAGCGCCGCTCGGACGGGCAGAACAATATAGGGAAAGGTGACCACCGTCAGCGTCAGAGCCGCGCCGGCGAAGCCCTTGATGCCCGGCAGTCTTTCAACGCCAAAGGGTTCCAAAATAGACTGCAGAATGCCCTTGGGACCGAAGGCTTCAGTGTAGGTTACCGCTGTCAGATACGAAGGAATGACCATGGCCGCTAAGCCCAGCACTAGCCAGGTTCGCCGCCAGGGGAGGTCGCTGCGGCTGGTCAACCAGGCGAAGGGGACGGCAATCAGGGTAGCAAACAGGGTTGCGGTTAGCATCAGTCCGATGCTGTTGCCGACGATGCGCAGCGTCCGCGCGCGGACCAAATAGTCGACGCCGTCCGTGCCAGCGCTCAAGGCGCCGAGAACCAAATAGACAATTGGAATCAGGACAATCGCTACCACCGCCAAACTCACAACCTGCGCCAGTTGCCGGTTGCCAACGTGCCAGCGCTGCAAAGCACGGTGATGGCCGTTTAATCGAAGTCTCGGCCGTATGGCATCCGCGAGTTGCATAACTCTCCTAGGGCGTCAGGCCAGGGCGAGGGATTTCTCACCCCGGCCACTGACGCTTGGGCGGCTGCTAATCAAGCGCGCCGCTTTCCTCAATCATTTCCAGCGTACCCTGCAGATCGGCCAAGTCCGACAGGTCGATGTCGGGCGTTTCGATATCGGCAAGCGCTGGCAGATCGACCGACGGGTCGACCGTCGCCACCAGCGGATATTCGTAGGTGCGTTGGGCGAAGTATTCTTGCGCTGTATCGCTGAGCAGGTAGTCGACCAGAGCCAAGGCGTCGTATGGCTGGTCGGTCGATTTCAGAACCGCCGCGCCGGCCACATTGATCAGGGAGCCAAGGTCGCCCCCGGGGAAGAAGTGAAGGGTCGCCGTGATGTCCGGGTCTTCGGCGAGGAAACGGAACAGATAGTAATGGTTGACCAAGCCGCCGACGACCTCGCCATCTATGGTCGCCTGCACGATTGGCGTATTCTTGGGATAGGCTTGCACGCCGTTGGCGATCATGCCCGCCAGCCAGGCCGCGGTCTCTTTTTCGCCCAGCAGCACGCGCATGGCGGTGACATTGGCGACGAATGACGCATTGGTAGGCGCCCAGCCGACCAAACCGCTCCATTCCTCGCCGGTGAGATCTAGGATCGAATCTGGCAGTTCGAGCCCGTGTTCTCCAAGTGATTCCGGATTGTAGACAAAGACGCGAGCGCGTCCGCTCAAGCCAGTCCAGAAGCCGTCGGGCGATACAAGCGCGGCGCTGGCAACGCGTTCGAGCGTCGCGTCGGGCAGCTTATGGAGCATGCCCGCGGCCGCCAGCGCGCCAAGCGCGCCACCATCTTGCGCGATGAAGACATCGGCCGGGCTGTTTCCGCCTTCGGTGAGAATCTGGTTGGCGACGGCGCTGGTCCCGCCATAGAGGATCTCGGTTTCAATGCCAGTATCTTCAGTAAACTGGGCGAGAATCGGACCGATCAAGCTTTCGTTCCGGCCGGAATATACCGTCAGGACATCATCGCCCAAAACCGGCGCGGCGATGATGCTTGACAAGGTGGCGACCAGCAAGAATAGAGAAAAACGTTGAAGCGACATGCTTTGAACTCCTTGCGTTTGGCGCAAATCCCGTATAGGATTTGCTTTAGATACGAGGGTCAACTGGGCTTGAGAGCTACAGCCAGATCGCTTCAGTCCCGGTTGACCTTTTCGTTTTAGCAGAGGAGCGGCGCGCCTGTCCACGCTTGTGGTAAATTTCACTTTTCCCGCGCTGGCAACGGCCTGTTTCTCACTAGCAAGTCACGCATTTAATCGATGGCGGTCGGATTCTTGCAGAGGGTTAAGTTTGCTTTCTTGGCTGTTCGCTGGCAATCCGTGCGCTGCGCAGTGATATACGGGCGGGGGCAGTCCCGGACTGGCGCGCGTTCAGGCACATTGGCTCAACCTAGACAATGACCGCGCCAGGCAATAAAGTTAGATAGCTGTCGCCGGTCCATTCCTATCGCGGGGTGTCGTAAATGTCCAATTGGTGGGGTACACGCAAGAGTGTCTCGTCTCGCCTGATTTGGGAGGTTGAGGCGATGAAAGCCACCTTTGGCAATACCTTTGAGTTGGTCGTGCCCCCGTTCGGCGGTTTGCTGTATTGGCAAGGCACGATCGAGATCAATATGAGCATCCTGGATTCGCCCTACCACAGCCTCAAATTGGTCTATCCCAAGGAATACCCCAACCGGCCGGCGGAGGCATATTGCATCAAGCCGCGGATCTATAGCGAAAAACATCAGTATGAAGACGGGCAGCTCTGCCTCTTTAATCCCAAAGACGGTGAACAATACGGTTGGAACCCGTCCAAGTCAACGGCGGTGACTGTTGGCGGCTGGGCAATACAATGGCTGTACGCCTATTACACCTGGCGCTCCACCGGCAAATGGCCTGGCATTGAGGAGCGAATCAAAGCGAGCACGCCGCTTCCACGTCGACGGAGGCGCTGAGAGATGCGAAGGATGGAAGAGCCCGAATTCCTGAAGCTCGCGCAGATGGAATTCGATCACATCAGAAAGCGCTTGCGAGGGATGGCGATGATTTCACGCGGAATTGTGCCCAACGTGGTCCTGTCGCGACGGGCAGTCGATAGAATGCTCTCGGCTGCCGATCAGTTTCTGGCTGATGAAACCGGCGAAGCCATGGTTGGTTTTGTGGTGGAAGATGATACGCCCGAAGGTCTGCCCACGATTTATGTGCTCGATACGATATCGCCGGACGAGACCGCTGTCCGCCGCTCGCATACCTTCCAGCAAGGCGATGCCCAGCAAGACGAGATCATTTGGTGGCTGCAGGAGAATTGGCACTTTCATCGAGAACGGCATCGCGGGACGGATGCCTTGCCCGATCGCTTTGATGTGCCGCTTCGATATCTGGGCGATTGGCACAAGCAGCCCGGCTCCATGATTCAGCCCAGCCATGGCGATCACATGACGGCGCTGTCTTGGTTGGACGACGAAGATTCGGGAATGGATTTCCTGCTGGTGCCGATCGTGACCGTCGGGCACCTGCCAAACATTGGCGAGACGGATCTCACTGTCAACTATATCAATGTACCGATGGAAAACGGCCGGGTCATGCGCGTCGACTGGTGGTATGTGCATCGGGATGTGCGCGTGTTTCAGCCTGTCCATCCCAGAGTCGTGGCCGACGAGCAGCTTCCACAGATGATGAAATACAGTTGGCACGTCGTCGATCCCGATCGGCTGTATACCGAAACAGCAGCGCTGGAGAATGACGGCCTATTGGTGAGACGGCTTCTGTACGAATGCGATGGCGAAGTGCCCCTGGAATACTGTTTCTTCACCATCCGGCAAGGCAGCTCTTTCTTCCTGCTGTTTACGACGCAGCACGATTATCCCGTCAGCCCGCCTCAAGCCTACAAGGCGCCTTTCGTTGACGGCTTGGACTTGATGGATCCAGTGGCGACCTTTCATAAATTATGGGCGGTGCGAGAGCCTATCGAGGACCCGCTACGTTGGTCCTGGACGGCCGACAAATACCTGTGCCAGTTTGTGATCGCCATTGAAGTCGAAATGGGGTTGCGAGCGCCGACATCGTTTTCGATTCCGGTCCTGATCGAAGATGACGATTTGTCTCTAAATGACGGACGCGACGCGGCGGCGGTCGAAAGCGTATCCAAGGCAGAGGCGACAGCGAAAGATGCGGATGGATCGGCCAATGGCGAACGGACGGCAGACGAAAAGACGGGAGCAGAGACGCCTTAGATGAGCAAACTCTGGGAACGCGTCGAAGGGCTGATTGGCGCGGATAATCTTGAGCGACTGGCTGAGAAGAAAGTGGCCGTGGTCGGGCTGGGGTCGGGCGGCGGATTCGTGGCGCTAAGCCTGGCGATGAGTGGCGTAGGACATTTTGTGCTTGTGGACAATGACGAGCTCGAAAGCGGCAACGTCATGCGCCACGTAGCGGATATACGTTATGCCGGCGAGAACAAGGCGGCTGCTGTCGCTGATTTGATACGCAAGCGGAACCCTAACGCGCAGATTGAGGTGCGCGAAGGTCTAATCGAGGATCACTGGGACTGCCTGGATGATGTCGACATCGTGGTGGCCGCGGTGGACAACGAACAAGTGAAGTACGCGATCAATGAGCAATGTTTGGGCAAGCGCCTATCGGCCTCGTACGCCGGCGTTTATGAGCGCGGTGAAGGTGGCGACCATGTCATCATCAAGCCTCTTGAAGGACCCTGCTACGCCTGCTGGTCGGAGGCGACGCGCGAAGGTGTCAAGGTCTCGATGAATCCGGGCGGCGATCTGGATTATGGCATGATTGGCGCGCAGGGCACGCTGCATGCCGAGCCCGGGCTTTGGGTCAACGTCACCAAGGTGGCGGGCATTCAGACGGATTTGATTATCAACGAATTGCTGCGCGGCACGAGCGCGCACGAGGAGATGCCGGCGAATACGCTGATGGTCGCCAACAGTTACCTGGATATCATTGAAGGGCAGGAGAGCGAACCGCATTCGAGCCTGTGGATCGAGATCGGTCGCGACCCGGATTGTCTGGTCTGTGGCGAGCGACTGAAGCAAGGTGTCCGTCTATTGGCGCAGGCGGAAAGCGATGATGTCTCGCTGGAAGATCTGGCCGCATCGGGATTGACCACCGAGATCCTAATCGAGGAAGAAGAAGACTAGCCCGCTTTGATTTCGCTCATCCAACTCTGCAAAACGTCAGTGACCGCCTGACGATGTTCCAGGCGCTCTCTTGATCTGAACGGTGCGCGGTACAGGCGGCTGTCTCCGGCCTCGGGCGCATGACCGTCGTCATCGTAATAGATCCTGAAGTTGTTCTGAATGGCGACGCGGTAGACGCCCGGATCATAGACCGGCGCGCGATAGGGCAGCTTGCGTATGCCGATGCTGAGCATGATCTCGTTTTCGCGATAATGCGCCCAGACACCTAGCAGACGCAAGGTCTGATAGCCATGATAGCCCTTGCTGTGATACCAGATGACCACGCCGGACCAAGCCCGTCCGCGCACCGTCGCCGGTCCGTAGCAGAGGATGCGCTCAAATTCACGCTGCACCAGTTCAGCCAAAGCGTCATAAGCGTTCAGCAGATCGAGAACGCGGTCATGCGGCGTCCGCGGTTCTTCTTCCTTGCGGGCGCTGCCGAAGGGACGGCGGCGCTCGATGTTTTTCAGAATGCTTTCGTAGCGCTGATTCTTGTCTTCGGCGGACATGATTGTGCCGGTCAGCTTTGGATGGCACGTAGCTAAGAGCCCGCCAGGAAATCCAGGACCGCCGCTTGAAACAAGGCTGGATGTTCCAGATTTGGCAAATGTCCGGCATCAGGTATGAGCAGCTTGGTGGCTGCTGGCATCTTGTCGACCATGAAGTCGGCGGCGAGCTTCAGGAAAGGCAAGTCATTTTCGCCAATGACGATGAGCGCTGGCATAGCGAGTTCGTGCAGGCGTTCGGCCGCGGCTCTCGCGCCAGTCTTGCGCACGTGCGTGCCGATGCCCTTCAACTCATGTTCGGTGACGAGCTTGGCCATCGCGCCCGCTTTCCGCCGCGCGCGCGCATCGACATCCGCCCGCGAGCGCCCAAGGCCGTCGAACCATATTTGCATATCCAACTCAACGACGCGTTCCACATCGCCGGCTTTGAACGCTACTTCGGACTGAGCGAAGAGCACCTCGGGTTCCTCAGCCTCGAGCTCCAAGCCGACCGGACCGCTGGCCACGAGTATCAGATTGGCGACCCGGTCCGGATGGGACAAGGCGAAATCTATGGACAAGCCGCCGCCCATTGAGCATCCCATCAAAATCATAGGACTTGGGATAGCGAGTTTTACCAGCAGCGCTTCCAGGTCGTTCTGGATATTGAACTCGCCTTCCACGGGCAAGCTCTTGCCATATCCGCGCATATCATAGCGCAGCGCCAGATGGCTCCGCGAGAAGGTCTCGAATTCCGCGTCCCACATGCGGCAGTCGGCGATGCCGGCGTGAATCATTACGAAAGGCAGGCCGCTGCCAGCGAGCTCATAGTAGAGGAGGGCGCCGTTGATTTGGGCGAATCCGGACTCAGTTCTTATCAAGACAGCTTCCCAATATCTCTTGAAAACCAGTTCAATTGCAGGACATCGACTCGTCTCTTGCTAGGAATTGGAACCGATCCTTCACTTCACCGCCACCTTCGCCAGCTCGACGCCGTCGCGGAGCAGCTTTTCGTATGACACGAAACTATGCTGCACGCGCATGCCGACCCGCTCGTATAGCGCCAGCGCATTGGTCAGGCTCTCGCCGTCAACCTCCAGACAGACCGCCTTGATCCCGCGATCCCAGTATTCAGCGAAGCTCTGTATTAACATTGCCGAGGCTAAGCCGCGCCGCCGATAGGCTCGGCGAACGCCCACCATGTCGATGTAACCGACGCCTGGTCGGCGTTGGTATTCCCTCAAGGGAACCACGCCGCCGGCAACGATGCCCGTCGCTTCGTCCATGGCGAGCAAGACGCGATCGGGGTCGAAGACGGGGCTGCTATCAAGCCAATGGCGGAACATCTCAAGGTCTCGCTCGAAGCTCTGCTCGATATGGCCGTAGTGATCGGAAAAGGAATCGCGGACGAGATCGACCAGAATGGGCAGATCTGCTTCGTGACAGTAAGGACGTATGACGAAGCCATTTGGCAAGGCTACTGCCGCCGGTCGTTCGATCATGTCGATGTGCATCTCGTGCCAAAGGCGCCCGGGCGAAAAGCCTGCTTCGTGCAGCGCGCTTTCGTCAGCGCTGTAACCTCGGTAGGCGCCGCCCCAAAGGCTGACGCGCGCATCCGGCGGGCAACTCGCGATAACGGATTTGCCCCGATCGATCGCCCAGGACAGCAGCTTGGCGCGGAGCTTGGGATCGCCGTGCGCCGGATCCAGGCCCCAATTGAAATAGGGCCGCACTGGCGGCTCTTGCGTGGCGAAGAAGACGGCAAAGGCGATAAGACGGCCCTGTGCGTCGGCGGCGCCCAGCGACGATGCGCTTAGATCAAAGTTTGGTTCGGTCCACTCGGCCCGAAGATCGCGCGGTTGGAAGCGCTCGCCCGCGCCGGCGCAGGCGGACACGGCGGTGCTGATTTCCGCGCAGCGCCTGGCGTCATCCAAGGTGAGCGCGCGCCAACAGTAGCCAGATTCTGTCATTGCCGGTATTCCCTGTTCAAGTTCGGTCTCGCTGCCTCGACTTGCCCAGCGAGATTGCGGCTGAAATCGGGCGCGCGAGAGCAATTTAGGCTGCCAGCGGCGAATTATAGGGAGAAAAAGTCTTGCTTAACAGCCTTATCCTTTTGCTGTATGATGGCGGCGTTTTGAGGGCGCGCATGGAGCAGGTCATAGATGGGTAAGACGACCAAGACATTTACGTACATCATTGGAATTGTGATGACAGTGGCGATGGTGGGCAGCCTGATCCTTCCCATGATTTCAAGCCAGGTTGGCGTCGGCGAAAGCTATTTGGAGACGCCGCAGCCGACGCCATTCCCCGAACCGACGATGCCGCCTCCGCCCGATACTGCTGCGATCGACTTTGACAGCCGTTATCTGCATCGCTCTGGCCTCTTTACGATTGGCGCGCCTACCGGCTGGAGCCCCGCTTCAGACAGCAGCAGCGCAGACGAATTGCGCGCAGGCTTGAATAACAGTGAAGTGCAGAGCGTTGTCGAGCTGCGCATCAACAAGAACCACGCTGGGTTATCGGACGCGGAATCGCTGAGTGACTTCCTTGATAAGACCTGGCTGGGGCATACCTGGAGCGGCTATACCGGCTGGGACGAGACGAGCCGCAATATCCTGGGCGGCGAGGTGGTGCAAATCGACTTTAACGTGCGGCGCGGGCGGTCACATCTCATTGCTCGTCAGGAATCATGGATTGACAATGGCGATATCTACAGTGCGCGCGTTGTTACCGCGGAGAACGCGTCGCGGGAGCTCAAGTACCTGCTCCGGGGCTTGGCGAATAGTGTGGAGCGCATCGGCGAATATGTCGGCGCGCCCTATGACTGGGACGCTTACTTCGACAATAACGACAAGCATATGGTGCGCTTTCCCTCCCATTGGGAAGTGACTGACGCCGCTGATGGAATGCCAGCGACGGTCGAAGGCGATTCAATCATCCTTGTTGTCGGCGCCGCGGATGTGGCTCTCGCAAGCGAAGATGAGGCGATGGATTGGACTGAGAGCTGGCGTTCGGGCGTGAAGGCAAGAAGCGTCCGCGCGGTCGAGGTGGCTGGCGCTTCCGGCTACCAAGTATCCTACCAACTTAAGACCCTGGACGGGGCGCTGGCAAGCGGTTTGCTTACGATGCTGCGTGGATCCGACGACCGACTCCATATCGCCAATATCAGGATGCCGGATCTGGATCAAGATCTTTTGGCGGTGGATCCCGCCGAGTATCCCTGGTTAGCCGTGCTGGATAGCTTCCGTCTCTTGCCCGATCTCGAAGTCAACATCAACTGAAGTTGTGAAGGCCTCCTTTTGGATTTCGCGAGAAACCGTATATTGGGCTGGTCTTTCGGGCGAGACTGATGCCGAGACTGGAAGAATTCCGTCCCAATTTGTGGATTTACGAGCTGGAAGCGCCGCCCTTTGTGGTCCGCGCCGCAGTGGTCAGGGGCAAGAAGCGCGCGGTGGTCTGGGACACCTTGACCCTGCCGGAAGAGGCAGCGCCGCTCACTAATGCGATAGGCGGTGTACCCTATTACGTGGTCTATAGCCACGGGGATTACGATCATGCCTGGGGCACCGCGGGCCTGGGAGAAGGTCGCCTGGGCGTTGTTGCCCACGCGGAGTGCTTGCGCCGCTTTGGCGATGATCTGCCGCGAACGCTGCAGCGAATGCAGACGGCCGAATTCGGCAAGTGGGACAGCGTGCGCCTCGTCCCGCCGAACATCACTTTTAGCTCGCGCCTGGCGCTTGATTTGGGGGATCTCACGCTGGAGCTGCATCACTTACCCGGGCATACAGCCGATTGTATCGTCGGCTGGATTCCCGAGTGGGGTGTTTTGCTGGGCGGCGACGCGATCGAAACGCCGCTTCCCGTCGTCAACAATGCCAATCTTCTCGAAGGCTGGCTGAATGCGCTGTTGACTTGGCAGGATGATGATAGTCTTGAATACAGCATCCCTTCGCATGGCAGCGCGGTTGGGCGCGAAAGTCTCGACCAGACGGTCGCTTATTTGCGCGCGCTGGCTGGTGATCGGCAATTCAAGCTGCCGCGCAAACTCGACGACTTCTATCGTGAAACGCACCAGAAAAACCTGATTGTTGTCGACGGCGGGCTCGCCCTGCATGAATGATGTCTTGCCCGATGTCCTGGATCACGGCCTCATTTTGGTCTTCTGCGGGACGGCAGCCAGCGACGTATCAGCCCGCATCGGCGCCTACTACGCCAATCCAACGAATGCGTTCTGGCCGACCTTGCATATTGCGGGCATGACGCCGCGCCGCATGCATCCGACGGACTACCGTGAATTGCTCGATATGAGAATTGGCTTGACCGATTTGGTTAAAGACGCCTCCGGTTCAGATCGCAGTTTGCGTTGGCGCGAATGCCAGCGCGACCAATTGACAAGCAAGATAAGTCGCTACCAGCCTCAGATTGTGGCATTCACAAGCAAGACAGCCTGGCGTCGCTGGAAAGGCTTGAGCGCCGGCGCTGTCGTCTCTTATGGCTGGCAGGATGATACGCTTGGACAGACGGCGTTCTATGTGCTGCCGTCACCATCTGGCGCCGCCCGCGGCTACTGGAATCTGGCGCCCTGGCGCGCTCTGGGTGACGAGTATAAGCGGCGGCTGCCAGTGTCTTGAGGGAGCCTCGAGCGCGATTGCCTTTGCGACAAGAGGAGCTAGCAGGCGCGATAATTCCGGACGTCACTTGGCGGCTGCCAGCCAATCTTCAAACGGGTCACCATTACGGGCCTGCAGCACGTGCCCGGTCAAGGACTGTGCCGAGTCGGAGCATAGGAAGAGAGCCGCGCTGGCGACTTTCTCCTTCGATTCATCTGACGCTTGGGTCGCGATGCAATTGACGCGGATGCTATGGGGCGCCAATTCGCGCGCGGCTTGTCGGGTCATGCCGATGACGCCCGCGCCGCCGCTGACATAGCCGATTCCCGCCGGCAAAGACGAAACGCCGTCCTCGTCTGGCGCCAGATTGATGATGCAGCCGCCGCCTTCGTCCGCCATGACGCGAGCGACCAGTTGCATACAGAAAAATGTTCCGGTGATATTGACCTCGATTTGCCGCCGCCAACTCCATTCGTCGACATCCAGGAGCGGCTGGGCGTGCAGGATGGCGACGGCGTTGAAGAGGATGTCGATGCCGCCGAAGGCGTCGCGCGCTTGTTCAATCATGTTGGCTACTTGGAAGCGATTGGACACATCGGCGCGAAGGGCGCATGCGGCGCCGCCGGCAGCGCGAATCGCATCAGCGGTCCGATCGGCGCGCTCGATATTGAGGTCGCTGACCGCCACCGAGGCGCCACTCACTGCCAGCGCCAGCGCAATCGCTCGTCCCACCCCAGCGCCTGCCCCGGTGACCAGCGCCGTTTTACCGGTGAGGTCAACTTCTACATCAGTCACGAGCAAGGGATAGCGGAATCGTGAAGATCGGTGCGCCCCTAGAATGGAATGTCATCGACCGTGCCGGGCGACTCCGGGTAATTCGACGCGCGATCGTCGCGCTGCTGTCGTTGCTGCCCGCCGCCGCGTTGCCCGCCACCACTCCAGTTGCCCTGATCGCCGCCTTCATCTCGTCCGCCCAGAAAGCGCACATCGCGCGCTCGGAGGTCCAATGAAGCCGCCGCCTCGCCGTTGTTGTTGATGTAACCGCGAGCGGAAACATTGCCGGTAACAAGGACTCTTCGTCCTTTTGACAGATAGGTATTGCAGGACTCAGCCTGGGGGCCCCAAACGGCAACCCGATACCAGGTTGTGCGCTCGCGCCGTTCGCCCGATTGACGATCGCGCCAGCTGTCCGTCGCGGCAACGCTGAAATTGCAGACGGCGTCGCCGCTCTGCATATACCGCAGTTCCGGATCTCCACCAAGGTTGCCTACTACAACTGTTTGATGCCAAGACATAGTGATTCTCTCCCAAATTAGAATTCAGGCCTATTTCATATTCTCAAGTTTGTCCATTAGCACACGGCGGACGACTGCCGGATCGCCTTTGCCGCGCAGCTCGCCCATGATTTTGCCGAAGAGCGCGTTCAGCACCTTCTCGTTGCCGCCCAGATAGCGTTGCAGCATATCGTCGTTCTCGCCCAACACCTTGTCGACGGTCGCCGCGATGACGGACTGGTCGGAGATTTGCGCTAAGCTTTTCTCGTCAACGATGGCGCGCGCGTCCCGTCCGGACGCCCACATCTCTGGCAGCACCTGCTTGCGGGCCGTGCTTTGGTTGATGGTACCTTGCTGAACCAAGGTCAACAAGCCGGCGAAGTTTTCCGCGGACACGGGTATCCGCTCAATGAATTCTCGTTCGATTTCGTTCGCGTTCATCATGCGAAACAGGTCTGTGCTCAGCCAGTTCGCGGCCAGCTTGGGGTCGACGCCGGCATCCACGATCTTCTGGAAGTATTCGGCGACCGCGCGCTCCGCCGTGAGCACAGCAGCGTCGTAGGCGCTCAAGCCCAATTCGTCTACGAAACGCGCCTGCAACTCGGCGGGCAGGGCGGGCAGCTTGGCGGCGATCTCGGCAACTTTTTCGCGGCTGACCTCAACCAGGGGCAGGTCCGGCTCGGGGAAGTAGCGATATTCGTCGGCGCGTTCCTTATAACGCTGCACCGTGATCTTCTGCGCCGCTTCGTCCCAACCGAGCGTCGCTGGCTTGACAGGCTCTCCGCTCTTGTAGAGCTTGATCTGACGCTTCACTTCAAAGTCGATGGCTTTGACCATATTGCGGATGCTGTTGAGATTCTTGATTTCCGTGCGCTCGCGCAATTCGGCGTCGCTTTCGAGCCGTACGCTGACGTTGGCTTCGAATCGAAGCAAGCCCTTGGACATGTCGCCGCTGTTGACGCCGAGGTAGCGCAGGATCGAGCGCAGCTTGCGCGCATAGGCTTCGGCTTCTGCCGCGCTGCTGATATCCGGTTCGGAGACGATTTCGAGCAGCGGGACGCCGGCGCGGTTGTAATCGACCAGGCTGCCACCCATGATGTGCGAGAGTTTGCCCGTGTCCTCTTCCATGTGAGCGCGGCGCACGCGGATCCGCTTGCTGGAGCCATCTTCCAACTCGACATCGATAAAGCCATTGACCGCCAGCGGCCTATCGTATTGGCTGATCTGATAACCCTTGGGCAGGTCGGGATAGAAATAATTCTTGCGCGCAAATTGATTGATCGGCGGAATTTCGCAATTGAGCGCCAAGCCGACCATGATGCCGTATTCCATCGCCTGCATATTGATGACGGGCAGAGTGCCGGGCATGCCCAAGGACAGCGGGTCGACGGCAGTGTTGGGTTCAGCTTCGACGCTGTCTACGACCGGGCAGCTGCTGAACATTTTGCTTTCGGTTTCCAGCTCGGCGTGGACTTCCAAGCCGATCACCGTTTTCCATTCGCTCATGTCACGCTTTCAGTCAGCCGGACGGGCGCTCGGACTAATCTGACATAAAAGCATGAATTTGAAAAGGTGTCAGATTCAGATTCCGGCAGCCAGTTTGCACGGGCTCGGGAAAATGCCCTTGCTTCCGCCAATCATGGGCGAAGCGCATCGAGCGCTGGATTCACCGCGCCAATTGCAGGGTTTTCGGCAAGTCAACCGGGATCTGGAAATTCCAGGCCCTTGGACTTCACCATCAGATTGGGAAGACCGAGGCTTCCGCCCGCCGGATCAATTGGCGCCTCACCAGGAATCGTTCCAGCCGATCCAGCGCTTCGTGAATATTCGCCTCACTGGTCGCGTAGCTGGCGCGGACGAATCCACGACCGCTGTCGCCGAATGCGCTCCCCGGGATGAGCGCGAGCCGCTCTTCTTGCAGCAAGGCTTCGCAGAAGGTCTCATCATCCAGGCCGGTGATCGCGATGCTGGGGAAGGCATAGAAGGCGCCGCGCGGCTCAAAACAGGTCAAACCTAGATGATTGAAGCCATCGACGATCAGCTTGCGCCGCCGGTCATATTGTCGACGCATGGATTCGACATCCTCTTCGCCAGAGCGAATCGCTTGCAGCGACGCGGCTTGCCCGGTGGTCGGCGCGGACATGATCAAGTATTGGTGGATCTTGTACATGGCTTCGGTGAAGGCTGCGGGCGCAGTCACGTAACCGATGCGCCAGCCGGTCATCGCGTAGGATTTGCTCATGCCGCTCAAGACGATGGTACGCTCGCGCATGTTTGGCAGGGTCGCGAAGTTGATGTGTTCTGTACCGTAAACGAGGCGCTCGTAGATTTCGTCCGATATGACAACGAGATCGTGCTTTTCAGCGACCGCGGCCACTTGATGCATGTGTTCGCGCGTCAACACGGCGCCCGTCGGGTTGCTGGGATAACTGAGCAGAATCGCCTTTGTCCGCGTGGTGATTCGCGCTTCCAAAGCCGCTCCCGTCACCTGAAAGTCATTGTCTGCTGATGTCGGCGCCATCACCGGGACGCCGCCCGCCGTCACCACCAAGGCTGGATTGGCGACGAAGCAGGGTTCCGCCACCAAAACCTCGTCACCCGGATCAAGCAGAATCTTCAGCGCCAGAAACAGCGCCTCGCTAACGCCGACCGTCACCAGCACCTCGTTCTCCGGCGAATAGCGCAGACCATAGCGCTGCTCGACTTGCGCCGCGATCGCTGCGCGCAATTCGTAAATCCCGGCATTTGAGGTATAACCGGTCTGACCGTTTTGCAGGCTTTCCACGCCGGCGTCTACAATATGCGCGGGCGTCACAAAATCTGGCTCGCCGATGCCGAGCGTCACCACATCGTCCATGGTGGCGGCAATGTCAAAGTAACGGCGAATGCCCGATGGGCGCAAGCTTCTTACGCTTCTGGAAAGGTATCGACTCATCAATCGCGTCCCTCTAGCCTGTTGTCCATAATCTTTGTATCACAATTGCGCGGTCAAATCATTACGCAGGCATGTCCAATTATCAGGGGTGTTTTGCTACATTGTGTAGGACGCGAGGCGAAAGAAGCGCCAATCTCTGCGGACAATTCGCTCATTATGTCGGACACGAACAGTCGAATGCTTGAGGCGCTCGCCTGGCTATTCAACAGGCGGGAGCGATGAGCGGCGCTGCACAAAGAGGAGGGCATGACCATGGCTCTGCCAGCACTATCCAATTGGGAAGCGACGCGCGATGCTCTGCATCAGATCGCGCTGGTTATGGGCGCGGTGCGCGTCGCCTGCTCCGATCGACTGCCGAACGACTTGCACTTCAGCCTCGACGTGATCAATGACGGCATTTCGACGGCGGAATTGAATTGTGGCGGCGTTTTGCAATTCAATGTCGAAGACTTGCAGTTGACATTCACGCGTGGCGGTCGCCGCGTTTTTACCTTGGATGTCGCTGGGCATTCGCAGATTTCGCTGATGACCCAATTCCTGGACCACCTTGATGATGGCGGTTGCAGCGTTCAGCCATCGCTGAAACACATTGCAAGCGACGCGCCATTCGCGATCGATCGGGTGCAGGCGCTGGATTACGATTCGACCTTGCGCGCCGTGTTCACGGCTTTGGCGAGATTCCGCGCCAAGCTGAGTGGCTGCGTGACGCCGCTGGTGCTGTGGCCGCATCACTTCGATCTGGCCTTCATCTGGTTCGCGACTGACGGCATGGATGAACACAGCGACCCGCAGATCGCGTTCGGCTTCGCCCCTTTCAGCCCCGGTTTGGAGCGACCGTACTTCTATGCTTATGCCTGGTCGCAGCCTACGGGATACCTTCAATTGCCATTGGCGGCGCCGGCGCAGGCGCTAAGCGAACCGTATACTGGACTTTACGCGCCTTATGACGCGCTGCGAGATGCGCATCACTTGGACGCGTCGGTCGAGACGATGCTCATGAGTTATCATCGGAATGCGGCGGAGCGACTGTCGCCCTGAGTGCCCGCCAATTCATCGCGCCTTTAGAATGCGAACGACGTTCCTGCGATTCTCGCGTAGAAGACGGTGAAGAGCGGAACTGATAGAGGACGGGCGCGCGCCTGCGTGTATGAGTACAAGTAGAGCGAGGCAAGTTCGGAATTGAACTTTGCAAAGCATGCTCCTATGGTCTAAACTATGTTATCGTAGTGGCAAGTGCGGAACGTGGCGATCTTGAGTCGCGCGTATTGCCATACTGCGTCAAAACAGAGGGTTGAAATGAGCGACGAAAGCAGAAATCCCAACGATAATCTGGACGAGAATCTGAACGATTCGCCGAGCGGATCTTCGCCTGATGACATGGGAGACCGGCTGGAGCGTCTGGGCGGTGAACCGGCGCCGGCGATAACTCCCGAAGAGTTTGAGCGGCTGCAAAAGGCCGGTCAGGTGCATATCGATTCTCGCGGTCGAGTCCGCACGGCGCGGCGCAGTGGCGCGGAAGCTGGCGTATCGTTGCGCAAGCGCAGAGCCTGGTATGATCGCGGATTGCCGCGCGCCTTAGTCTCATGAACAGGTAGAGCGGTTTCGTCCAATTCAACGGCTCGCAGACGCTGACGTGGAATGGGCGAATCCCGGTGAACTGCGACGTCCCATATTGCCAGTCGCGGCCGTTGCCAACGTAAGTCTCGCGTTAGCCGCCTCGCCGAGAGCGTCAGGCGCGCTCAGACGGTTGATCTGGCAAAGGGTCGATTCAGCGATTGAAATCGACCAATGCGCGAAACCGCGAGACAGATATCCACCTCTATGATTCCATTGATCACCTTGGATCACGTCCGGAGCGCTCTGGACTTGAAAGACTTTGACTCTCGGGCGGCGCTGCAGCGGATGGCGCCGGCGCCGCGCGGCTGGCAGAAGCGAGATAGTCCCCCACACCCGGCCGCGATCATGATACTCATTTATCCCGGTCCTGACGAAATCCTCCATACCGCGCTGACCTTGCGCGCCGCGGAACTGCGCGGGCACAGCGGCCAAGTCAGCTTTCCCGGCGGACGTCCGGATCCTGGTGATGAGAACTTGACCGCGACCGCCCGGCGCGAGACATTCGAGGAAATTGGCGTCTGTGGCGAGCGACTGTCAATTTTCGGGCATTTCCCGCAATTCTACATCCCGGCATCGCACCATGACGTTTGTCCGACTATCGCGTATTTTGATGGCATGCCCGCCTTTGTTCCTAATCCGGACGAAGTAGCCGAGATTTTCAGTCTTTCGCTGGAAGATCTGCTGCGACCGCGTTACAAGTTTGTGGAGCAGCGTCGCATTCGCGGCTTTGAGGTGCGCGTGCCTTACTATATGGCGCGCGGACACAAGGTCTGGGGCGCGACCGCCATGCTGCTTAGCGAGCTGGAGCAGCGCTTGCGCCGGGTATTGCCGCCTGGCGTCCTGCTTGAATTGTCCAAAGCTGATGAGGCATAAGAGTATATTTGGCGCTACCCGCGCGACGTCCATTACGAACAGGCGGCGGCTCATTTGCTTGTCACCATTCGGCATGATTGGTATGCTTAGCGCAACTGGAATTGCGGGCGACGCTTCGTTGCGCTTCAGTCGCACGTATGTGGATTTGCATGGACAGCATTCTTAACAGTATCCCCATCCTGGCAGTTACGACCGGCGCCGGCGGGTCCGGTGAATGGTCCGCGCTGCTCTTCTATGTTGGCATGGCGCTGGTTGTGTCCTTCCTCTGTTCAATCTGGGAAGCGGCGATGCTGTCGACGCCAGTTTCGCACATCGAGTTGCTTGTGCAGGAGGGCCGGCAAGCGGGCGTGATCATGCAAAGGCTGCGGCAAAATGTCGAGCAGCCGATATCAGCGATTCTGACGCTGAACACGATCGCCCATACGGTGGGCGCATTTGGCGCGGGCGCCGAGGCGACCGTCATCTTTGGCAGCGAGTTTGAAGGGCTCATCGCCGTCGTGCTGACGCTGCTCATTCTCGTTTTTTCCGAAATCATCCCGAAGACCTTGGGAGCAGTATATGCAAAGCCGCTGACAGCCTTCACCGCCTATTCTTTGCGCGCGCTTCTGTGGGTGCTGCGACCCGCTGTGTTCGCCTTTGAGTTTGTCACCCGTTCGATGCGGCCGAGCGAAGAGCCGCCGACGGTGACGCGTTCCGAATTGCAAGTGATGGCGCGGATCAGCGCTGAAGAGGGCGGCATTCAAGAACGCGAAAATCGCATTGTCGCCAATCTGCTGCAACTCGCCGATGTTCTGGTCGAAACCATCATGACGCCGCGAACGGTGGTGCTCATGTTTCAGGAAGAGCAGACGGTCGCGGAGGTGATGCGGTCTTATACCTTTCTGCCCTTCTCGCGCGTACCTGTTTTCGGCGAATCAGCCGACGATGTCAAAGGCTATGTGCTGCGCCACGAAATATACCGGCGGGCGGCAGCGGACGAACACGGCGTGAAAATGCGCGAAATCTTGCGGCAGCTGGATGTTGTGCCGGAGACCAATTCGGTGGCGCAAGTGCTCGACGAGTTCATCACCAAGCAGGACCATATCTTTCTCGTCATTGATGAATATGGCGGGACGGCGGGCTTAATCACGCTGGAAGATACCTTGGAAACCTTACTCGGCATCGAGATCCTCGATGAGTCGGATCCAGTTGCCGATTTGCAAGACTTGGCGCGCCGCCGCTATCAAAGCCAGGCCGATCTGCTCGCGGCAATGGCGCGCGGGCAAGACCGACAGCCGACAGCGGAGGACTCGCCCGACGCAGGCGCAGGCGAATGAAGGAGGCTCGTCTTCCCCTGCCGCCCTTCGCCTATCGTTTCAGCTTGCTCTTGGAATTCGTCAAGCGCATCGCCTATCCGGCGCGCCTTGTTGTCCAGGGCGATACTCTGTGGCGCTTCACCGCCGGCGAGTTGATCGCATACCGTCAGGAGGGAGACGCAGTCGTCCTCCAGGGCGAAGGCTTGTCTCATGCCAACGAAGAGCGAATCAAGCGGATTTCCTGCCATTGCCTGGGGCTTGAGCGGGATCTCACAACATTCTATGACTTTGCCGCGCGCGACCCGGCGCTCTGGCAGGTGGTGGCGCCCTTGGTCGGGTTTCCGATTTTTTGTAGCGAGACCGTCTTTGAAGCGCTGATTACGCTGATCATCGAGCAGCATATCAGCTGGAAGAACGCCCTTCGCTACCAGCGGACGTTGATGCGCATGTTCGACAGCGGCGCCGCCATTGGACGAGCCGCGGTCTACCGATTTCCCTCTCCTCAGCAATTGGCGCGCGCGTCCCAATCTCAGCTAAAGGCGCTCAAGATCACCAACCGTCGAATAGATTTGATCATTGAAATCGCAAACGCTGTCGCCAGTGGCGCACTCGATCTGGCATCAATAGGTGATATCGAAGCGGGGGCGGCCTACGACCGACTGATGAAGCTGAATGGCGTCGGGCATTGGACTGCGAACAATGTCATCGGTCGGGCGCTGGGCGTCTATCCCTTCGTCAGCCAAAACGACGTCGCGCTGCAAGCCGCGGTTCAGCTCTATTTCCACGCTGGCAAAGGGCAGAAGAGCCCCGATCAGGTTCGCGAGACGCTGGGGCGCTATCGAGAATACGCCGGACTGGCCGGGCATTTTGTGCTGCTTCGCTGGGTGCTGGAACGCTATCCGCCGGTTTCCCCGTAGCGATTCCTAGGCCGAGAGCTCGTCGTATAGAAGTTCCTGGCTGAGCGATGGAAGCACGTTATCTTCGCTTTCGAGTGTGAGCGAGGCCGCGGTAACGCCGAGCCGCATCGCCTCATCAATCGGCACATCGTTGAGAATGCCAAATATCACCGCGCCGGAGAAGGCGTCGCCCGCGCCTGAGGTATCGACCACCTCGGTGTGTATCGCCCGGATATAGCCGCCGCCGCTGCTATCAGCATAGGCGAGACCCTGCTCTCCGAGCGTCACGACTGCGATATTCGCGCCCATGTTGACGAGCTGCTGCGCGGTGCCGATAGCGGATTCGCGCTCGGTGGCTGGCGCTTCCAGCGAGCAGAGCGCCGCCGTTTCGCTGGCGTTGGGCACGATGAGATAGAGATTGGCAATGAATGGGGTCATCCGGCTAGCCATTAGAGGCGAGGTTGGGTCGGCGCAAACGCGGACTTGATGGAGCGCCGCCAACTCAAACAGCGTTTCGAGCGCATCATCGGAGAGCGTCGCGTCTATAACGATGAGAGCGGCTTTTGCGAAAAGCCATTCATGCTCCAGCAAGTAGTCCGAATCCAGCGAGCCCGCGATGCTTAAGTCATCGACGCGGGTACAGCTGTCTTCCGCCTCGTAGAGCAGCACGGAGGTAGCGGTGTGCGCCCCGTTGACGCGCAGGATGTGGCGGCAGTCGATGCCGGCCTCTGTTGAATGCGTCATGAGGTGCTGGCCAATGTCGTCGTCGGCAATCGCCGAGAGCAGCACGGTGTCGATATCCAGCCGCGCCAGATTTTCGGCGATGTTGCGCGCCACGCCGCTCACCGACGCGTGGATATGGCCATATTGCCGCGCGCCCGGCTGCAGGCGGTCATCGGTTCTGCCGCTGATTTCCAGCACCGCCGAGCCAACCACCAAGACAAACTCGCCGTCCATGTTTGCGCTCCTTGCGATCGACTAGCCGGAAGAATTGGTAGTGCCGGCGTTGTCGGCTTGATTGGCATCCGGCGGCGGCGGCAAGGTCGACTGCGCATTTGGTATCGCCGTGTTTTCCGGTGGGGCCGGCGGCACGTCGACGCCCAAATTCGCCGGGTTCAAATCGGCCGAGCCGATGACCTCGTCGTTCGGCGGGTCTTCGACGCAGCGGAATCCAATCCAACGGAGGAACTCGTCGGGGCGCGCCGATTGACGGTGAACGGTGCGGCTGAAGAAGGGCAGGCCGTCCCAAGAGCCGCCACGCAACACCTTCTGCTGACCAATTATTGGACCGGTCGGATTCGTGGCGTTGCCCGCTGTCGCTTGCTGTTCGTAATGGCGCTCGCTGTAATAGTCGCTGATCCATTCGGCGACATTGCCCGCCATGTCGTAGACGCCGTAGATGCTCGCTCCCAATGGCAGGCTGCCCACTTGCAGCGAGCCGGGCGGGGCATCCCGTGGCAGCCGGGTCTTGGCTAAGGCGTTGTCCCAGGTATTGCCCCAGGGATAGATGCGTCCGTCGTCGGCGCGGGCGGCTCGCTCCCATTCGGCTTCGGTCGGCAAGCGGCGTCCTACCGCCTCGCAATATTCGCGCGCGCCGTACCAGGTGACGGCGTAGACCGGATGCTGCGACAGTCCCGCGCCGATTGTGTAAGTTGCTCCATCAAATATGATTGGGGCGTCGCGGCTCTCGTTTTGCGTTTGAATGCAGGGGAAGCCGGCACAGCGGTTCACATGCGCGTCGGGTCCGCGGATATTCAGAAATGCCACGTACTGTTCAAATGTCACTTCCGTGGATTCCATCAAGAAGGCGTCGACGGTGACCTGGTGCGCCGGGAAGGAATCTTGCGCGTAGCTGGCTTCACAGGCGCCGGCATCACGCGTGATGCATTGCCTTACGGCTTCGGTGACTTCGCCCGGCGTGGTGCCCATCACGAAGGAACCGCCAGGAATCGTAACCGTCAGGCTGCGAACGACTCGCAGCAACTCCGGTATATCGCTGCTGGGCGCTTGCGTCGGCGGCGTGACAATTGCTGCGACGGCAGTGGGTATCGGCGTCGCCTGCACCGGCACGGAAACGACTTCACCGGCGGACCCGGCTTCGGTCTGTTGCGCCGGCGCCGGTCTTTCGCCGCCAGCGGAGGCTGGATCCGGTGTTGCTGTCACCACGATGAATTGCGCCAGCGGAGTGGGAGTGGGCTGATTGACGTCTTCGGTGGCGGTCATGACAACATGCACAACGGTGGTCACGACTTCCGGTTCCGATGTAGGCAGAAAATAGGCTGGCAGCGTACCCTCCAGCATGACCGCGATCATGACGCCAAAGCCGCAAAACAGACCCGGAATAAAGCCAATCAGCGCCCATTGCCAGGCGGCGCTGCGTTGGCGCCTGCCGCCGATAGGTCTATAGGACATTCAGACTCTCCTGCGCGTCGCTGCTTTACATCCGCGCTGATAGATGAACAAGCCTGATTCTTCCCGCTATCATAGCGTAAAGCACAATGCGTCGTTCTGCAATTGTAGTTGGCGGCCTCTCGCCGCGCGCTGCCCCAATTTGATGCTTGTCAGCTACGCCGCGGTCTGCTTGACAGGGGCTAGCCCAGGGACTAGGCTTAAAGGGAACTGCCCGGACGACGCGGCAGCTAGAAGCGGGAACCCTAAATCTTGACCGGTATCAGCCTCAAGCCTTTGGCGCCCACGGCTGCTGCGGACGATGGCCTGCGCCCCGTGAATCTGCGCACCGACCTGCGACCGCTTGCGGATCTGATCGAGTTGGTCTTCGCCGATTCGATGGACAGCGCAGGCCGCTCCGCCATCCGTGAAATGCGCTATCTCAGCCACCTGGGATACGGACTCAAGCTGCTTGCGCGCCTGAACGATTTGGCTTTGGGCATCAGCCTGGGCTTCGTTTATGTCCTCGATGGCAAACTCGTTGGCAACGTCTCGCTGTATCCAGCGCAGTACCCGAAGGAGCTGGGCGAAACCTGGATCCTGGCGAATGTCGCCGTCCATCCGGATTATCGGCGGCGCGGTATTGCCGGCAGCCTGGTCGAAGCCAGCCTCGATATGGTCCGCCGACGCGCTGGCGCCCGCGTCATCTTGCAGGTGAATTTCGACAACGTGCCGGCGCAGCGGCTCTACGAGCGGCACGGCTTTATCTATGAGCGAGCCTGGCGAATCTGGCGCCGCAGCGGTTTCGTCGGCTCGGTCGCGGCGGCCGTGCCCGGTCTACCAGTGGCGCAATCGAATGGGAACGAGTGGGCGGCCGAGCTTGCCCTGGCGCAATTGGCGCGCCCAAACAGGCGGGGAGGTATCGGCTGGCTGAAGCCGGTGCACCGTGCAGCCTTTTACCGTCCCTGGTGGAGGCGGCTGCTCAATCTGATTTCGCTGAGCGGCGCGGAACGGCTGGTCATCCGCGATGAGACGCGCCGGGCAACCCTGGCCTCATGCTGGCTGGAGCGCGCCATGGGCTTCAGCAGCGTACGCGGCTGGCTATTGGTTTCGCCACAAGTCGATCAGCGCGCCTATGCCGAAGCATTGCTCGACTATGTTGTCAGCCGCGATGAGCGTTCAACGATCCACTTCGAACATCCGCAGGACGACGCCATCGCGAACGATCTCTTCAAGCGTCATCAATTCAGGGTCGACCGCGAGCTTTGGCATATGCGCCAAGATCTATAAGTTAGTCTCATCGATAGGCGAGTCCCATTTATGCCGGATCGCTCCCATCCGAACGGAAGCGGCGGGGGCGGCGACGATTTGTCGGCCTCTCGTCGCCATGCCGGGCTTGCGGGGCGCGGTGCGCCACCGGCATGATCTTGCGCGGCAGCCGCTGCGGGCGGTTTCTGTCGGGGTTGCTGGCTGGGCGCACTGCGCCGTCATCCGGGGCAAGCGTCTCGCTAGTGAGCGAATTGGCGCTCGGCATGGCGGTCTCGGCCGCATGCGTCCCGCCTGGCTGGCTTCCCCCATTCACCGTGTCCAGATACTCGCCCAGAATCTGCCGCTGCTGCGCGGCATCGTATCTCGCGCGGCGTTCCGCTTTCTGATGTTGACGGCGAGAAATTTCCTGCTGGATTTCCTGCGGTTTCGATACGCGGTGAAACATCTTGGGTTCGTCGGCGCCCACCAGCGACATGCGCACATCGCCATATTTCAGCAGAGCCGCCAAAATGCCGCGCGTCGCCGATTCCACATTGTCGATGCGCTCGACCAGGATTTGGTCGCGCAGGCTTTGCAGAAAGAAAGGACGCTTGTGCACCAGCGTGATCGTGTCATCTGAGATGATGTAGAGATCATTGCGCCAGTCCCAATCCATCCAATAGAAGGCGAGGCAGCCGATGAGCAGCGCGACGAATCCGATGGGCATGGTGATGATGCGCAAGTCTGGACTGATGAGAGCCAGGCTTAGCGCCAAGGACGCCAGCGCGACGAGAATGATCGCTAGCGGGATGAAGGTATGTTGCGCCCAAACGCTCACATGTTTGCGATAGACGATGTCTCCGTTGCTCATCTCGATGCGCGAACTGAGAAAACCATTCGTGCCGCGGACGGGCTTCGGCGGTTCATCGCTGTCAGCGGAACTGGCGGCGGCCAAGGCTTCGTCAGTTTCTCCAGCCAGCCAGCGCTGCAATTCCGCGCGCACGATTTTGTGATGTCGCTGCGCCTGGCGGCTCTCGAAATATGCTCGGTCTTCGATAATGAGCTTTTGAAACTGTTCGGGATTGGGCATGAAATCCAGTTCCAGATTGCCCTGCGCGCCGGCGGTTTTGACAAGAACCTTCCCGTAGCGAAATAAACGAGCGAAAGGATCATAAGAAGGAAACTCGAAATTGATCTCGTGCACGCTTTCCAAGCCAACCTGCGTCACTTGTCGCACCATTGTTAAGATAGTTCGGTTGATGCGGATGATCCGCTGGTCGGTTACGATCACCGAGTCATTGCGCCATTCCAGGTAAAAGTAAGCCATTGCGGCGCCCGGCAGCAGAACTGACAGCCCCAGCAGAGCGAGCGAAAACACCTGGACCTCGAGCAGGAATGCGCCGCCCCACATGGCGAGCATCAACAGCAGCGGCAGCCAGGCGCTGCGCAGGAAAGACCACCAGTGCCGATGCGTCTGGATCAGAATTTCTTCATCTTCGCGTTGTTCGGCAAATTGGGGGCTGATCTGCGCCTGTCCCCGCGCCCGGCTCAGGCCGAAAGCCGCTCCCAGATCGGGATGCTGCTCAAGCAGGTGGGTGAAACTGCCCCGGTTCAATTTGAGCGCGATGAGGGGTTGAGCCGCGCGCATGGTGGCGGATTGAATGGCCTCTTTGAACAGGGCTTCCTGATTGACGCTCTCGCCAGCGCTGATGGTCGCCAATGGCTTTTGGCTGCCGTCAGGGTCGCTGCGGAATAGCACAGCATCACCGGACTCGACGATGTACATGCCATCGGCGGCGCTGCCCTGAAGGAAGATGTCTTCGCCAGCGCGATACGCGCGTCTCTCCAGGGCGCCAGCAATCAAGTCGAGCTGCGACGGGCTCAGATTCGCGAATAGCGGTATGCTTTCCAGACCGAAGTTATTCCGCATGACCAGCGATCTCTTTGCAGGGCGGCTTCCGTCGAGTATAGCATTGTCCGTGAAACTTCACTTTGCGCCGCCATCGAGGAAAACGCCGCTTCTAGGTTGGCGTCAACCGGCTTGGGACAGAGGACTCTCGATATCTTGGCAAAGCGTGTTATAATGACCCTGAAATTGAAGAGCGGGGAAATGGAATCCTATGCCGAATCTGGGACCAACTGAACTCTTTATTGTTCTGATTATCGTAGTCTTGCTGTTTGGCGTCGGTCGCGTCTCGCGCATTGGTGGCGAGTTGGGCTCGGCTGTGGCGAATTTCCGCAAGGGCTTGCAGGAAGGCGCCAAGGGCAAGAGTGAAGAGGCTGATCAGCCGGAAAGCGTTTAGCGAACCGGCTAGCGCCTTCTAACTATCGCGTTGCAGGGCCTGTTCAATTAGCGCCTCGCCTCGCAGAATTCGGCGATGCGGGATGCCTCTGGGCAGCGTGAGATTGTATACTAGCGCCTCGCGATTGTAGCGTTCGACGCGTTCAAGAAATCGTGCTCGGTAGCGAATCCAATCGGATTCGACCGCTACCGAGTCTTGGCTTGTCGCTCGAGCCCGCGCTAGCTGCCGGCGATGTTGTTGAGCGCGCGTCTTGATCTGTTTTCGCAGCGCCGCGTCCGTTTTATCCAGCCGCGCCCCAGTGGCAACCCACTCCGGCATCACATCGTGATCATCCATTATTTTGAAGGCTGCGCGCCATTCGCTCGGTGTATGGCTCTCGTCTTTTGTCGGCAGTCTCTTGCCGGCGCCCGACAAATGCGAAACATCGCCATCACCGATGGCATCTGAGATGAGTCGATCAACGATGCGTTCCCACTTTTTCATTCGTCCTTCTTTCCTTCATGACAGCCGTTGCAGCGCTATTCGTCGCCGGTGGCTGGGATCCGCAAGGTTTGCAAGGCGCGGCCCGTTTCGTCGCTTAGCGTGAGCGCCTCACCGGCTTCCCACACGCTCGTGTCTCTACCCCAAAAGCGCGCGTCGCCGGTGCTGGTCCCGCTGCGCGTATAGATGACTACTTCGCCCTGTGGGAAGAGCATCGAAACGGGAAAGGTGAAACGGTTGCCGTCTTCGTCGGATAGGATCCAGTTACTCATATCGACGCGATCGCCGGCATTGCGCAGGCGAATGCTCTCCGCCGTAATATCACCCAAGCCTTCGACGGCGACGATTTCAAACTGCGCGTTCACTGGCGTGCTGGTGGCATCTGCCACGGGCGCTTGAGCCCCGCCCGAAACTTGGGCTGGCGCGTCGCTCTGAATCGATTCGTCGACACAGCCTTCCAGCGGCACGACTAGAATATCGCCAATCTGAAGATTCAGCGAAGTTTCGAGCGTTAGGTCGTTGACATCCAGAAGCTCCTGAAAGTCTGCGCCGTAACGCAGGGCGATACCGTAGGGCGTATCGCCGCTGAGCACAGAGTGATAGACGCAGTTTTGGGCTTGGATGGGCGCGCCCGCTCGCGAAATGGTGGGTGTGCTTAACACCACCGGCCGCGCTCCCAGGTCATCGGCGTCAATGGTAGCAGCGGCCTCGGTCGCGGCCTCTTCAGCGAGGCTCAGGGGCAAGTCCACCTGCGGAGGTTGAGCGCCTGTTGGCAAGGCGGTAACGAGCTTGGGCGGCAGCGGAGTGACCGTGATGACAATTTCGACGGTTATGATTTCGGGAACATCCGTTTGATCCGGTTCGTCGCCGAAAAACTGCAGCGCGAGGTAGGCGCCGCTGGCCGCTGCCAGAAAGGTTAGAACGAGAAAGACGAACTGGGGGAGCAAGTTTTTGCGCCGCGATGCGCTGGATCGTTCGATCATAAGCCTGCCTGTTTGGTCGGGCTGTCTGCTTGGAATCCTAGCACAGGCGTACTAGGCTGGCAATTCATCTGCGCAAGTGATTGCTTGTAATGAGCCAATGTTCGGCTACAATCGCGCTTCAGTGGGCATGTTTTGAGCTGGATGTCTTTGGATGCGAGTCTTGCTTGCAAGCGCTGAGGCGGCGCCTTTTGCCAAAGTTGGCGGTTTGGCCGATGTCGTAGGCTCGCTGCCAGCAGCCTTGCGTCGACAGAGCCTGGATGCCCGTGTCATCATTCCCGGTTACGGCTTTATCGACCACGGCGAATGGGGCATCGAACCGCTGCTCACCTTCGATTTTCACCACCGCCTGGGGACTAACGAGGTCCAACTCTTTCATTGCCACTGCGATGGCATCCCATTCTATCTTCTTCAGTCGCCGCCAAACTTCGGTTTGGAGGGCGACGTCTACAGCCATTGGAATTGGGATATGGAACGCTTCATTTATCTCAATCAGGCGCTGATGGCGGCGCTGTCGCAATTGGAAGAGCGCGAAGGCTGGTTTCCCGATGTCCTGCATGTGAACGACTGGCATACGAGCTTGCTGCCTTTCATGGCGCGTGATCACGGCGACGACCGCTGGCGCGAGCTGGCGACGGTGATCAGCATTCATAATATCGCTTACCAGGGCAAAGACGCCGGCGGCTTCTTGTGGCAAGCCGGCATTCACGGCCGCCACAATCCTGATCTGATCCAATTCGGCTTGACTGACAATCTGCTCGGCATCGGCATCGCCTACAGCGACATGGTGTCGACGGTCAGCCCGCGCTATGCGGTGGAGATACAATATCCCTACGCTGGTTATGAGCTGGCGCCGCTGATCAGCAAACGCGCCGCTGATTTGCGCGGCATCCTCAACGGGCTGGATGTGGAAAAATGGAATCCGGAACGCGATCCGACGCTTGTGGCAAAGTTCAACGCTGAGAACTTTGAAAGTTTGCGCCCGCTGAACAAACGACATTTACAGTCCTACGCTCGCTTGCCCCTGCTCTCGGATGCCCCGCTGGTCGGTATCGTGAGCCGGCTGACGGCGCAAAAGGGCTTTGATCTCGCGCTGCCGGCTTTGCGAAACATCTTGGCCAAGCGCGATATGCAATTGGTCGTACTGGGCACGGGGGAAGCCGACCTGGAGTACGCATTCTGGCAGCTGGATCAAGACTTCGGCGACAAAGCCAGAGCCTTTCTGCAATTTGATGGGGCGCTGGCGCAGCAAATCTATGCCGGCTGTGATATCTTTTTGATGCCGAGCCACTTTGAGCCCTGCGGCATGGGCCAGATGATGGCGATGCGTTATGGCGCGCTGCCATTGGTGCGCGAAACGGGCGGGCTGGCGGACACGGTCGTCAACTATGACAATGCTGATGCCGACGTTGGCGCGGGTTTCGTCTTCCACTGGCAGGAGCCAGGCGCGGTGGAAGGGACATTGGATTGGGCGCTGGACGTGTATGAGACCAAGCCCGCTGCCTGGCGGCGGATGCAGGAACGTGGCATGCGGGCGGATTTCAGTTGGACGAAAAGCGCGGGCGAATATGTGGCGCTATATCAGGATGCCATCGTAAAAGCGCGCTCGACATGACGGCAATCGAGGGACCGATTTCATAGGGCACGATCCCTTCAAGACAAGAGGGCAGAGTGAATCCAGGAGCGGACGGTGAAGATTAAGGCAGTGATCCTCGCGGGCGGCAAAGGGACGCGCCTGGGCGTGCTGACGATCAAGCGCGCCAAGCCGGCTGTGCCCTTTGGCGGAAAATATCGAATCATAGATTTCGCGCTCAGCAATTGCGTCAACTCCAATGTCTTTGACGTGTTGGTTTTGACGCAGTATCGTCCGCACAGCCTGAATGATCATATCGGCAAAGGACGTCCGTGGGACCTGGATCGCTCCTTCACCGGTGGCGTACGAATGCTGCAGCCTTATCAGGGCAGCTTTGATACGGACTGGTACGCGGGGACGGCGGACGCCGTCGCGCAGAATCTCAATTTCGTGCGGCAGGGCAGGCCCGAATATGTGCTCATCCTCTCTGGCGATCATATCTACGAGATGGATTACGACATGCTGGTGCAATATCATCGCGACAAGGGCGCGGCGGCCACCGTCTGCACGATTCGCGTGCCGCTGGATGAGGCGAGCCGCTTCGGCATCGTGGATACGGACAGCGATTATCGCGTCACCGGATTCGTCGAAAAGCCGGCGACGCCACCGGGCAATCTGGCGAACATGGGCGTCTACGTCTTTGATTACAATGTGCTGGAACGTGTGCTGATCGAAGACCAAAACGATCCGGATTCCGAGAATGACTTTGGCAGAAATATTCTGCCGAAAATGGTCGCTGACAAGATGAATATTTTCGCTTATCCCTACGGCGGCTACTGGATTGACGTTGGCACGGTAGACGCCTATTGGGAAGCGCATATGGACCTGCTTTCCCGGCCGCCGTCCTTGAACCTCAACGACCGCACCTGGGTGATCCATACGCGCAGCGAAGAACGGCCGCCCGTGCGCATTGGCGCCGATACCAACATCGTGGACAGCATGATCACCGATGGCTCAGTGATCGGCGCCGGCGCTATCATCGAGCGTTCAATCTTGTCGCCCGGCGTGTTCATTGGTCCCGGCGCGGTCATCCGCGAGTCGGTGATTCTGAATGACGCCTATATCGAGACCGGCGCCCGCGTCGAACGGGCTTTGGTGGACAAGATTGCCGTCATTGGCAAGCAGGCGCGCGTCGGCTCGTGGCAGGATATGGGCGATCTCAAGATCACCAGTATCGGCAAGAACGCGCGCATCCCGCCAGGCTTTGCGATTGGCGCGGGCACGGTAGTCGGTTCCGATTGTACGCATCAGAGTTTCGCCCGCTACCGCGATATGACCGTGCCCGAGGGCAGCGATGTCGAATTCGCCACGCGCGTGAGCAGGCAGTGAGGAGGCCGGCAGCGCGTTTGCGCGCGACGCTCGGTCTACGGTTTTCGTGGAAACGGGTGGGATACGGACGTCATTGAATTGGAGTAGAAGGGCAATCTAATGGGCAAAATAAAAGTAGGCGTACAATTACATCCCCAGCGCGTCAGTTACGCGACCTACGCCGACGCGGTCAAGACGACCGAAGCGCTGGGCGTCGACACGATCTGGAATTGGGATCATTTCTTCCCGCTTTATGGCGATGGCGATGGGGAGCACTTCGAAGGCTGGACGCTGCTGACGGCGATCGCGATGCTAACATCACGCGCCGAGATCGGCACCCTGGTCACTTGCAACAGCTATCGCAACCCGGCGCTGTTGACGCAGATGGCCAATACAGTCGATCATATCAGCGGCGGCCGACTCATCCTCGGCATCGGCGCCGGCTGGTTCGAGAAAGACTATGTCGAGTTTGGTTATGAATTCGGCACGGCGGGCAGCCGACTGCGCGACCTGGGCGAGGCGCTGCCGATCATCAAGGAACGCATGGGGGTAGAACTCCCGCCGCCCGTTCGCAATCCGATTCCCATTATGATCGGCGGCGGTGGCGAGAAGGTCACGCTGAAGCTGACCGCGATGCATGCCGACTTGTGGAACGGCTTTGGTTCGCCGGAGACTTGGGCGCATAAGAATCGCGTTCTCGACAATTGGTGCGCGGAAGTCGGTCGTGACCCGGCGGCAATCGAGCGGACTGTTTCGATTACGCGCGAGGATGACATTGACGACAGCCTCGACGCTTACGCCGAAGCCGGCTGTACGCACTTCATCTTGATGTCAGCGGCGCCTCCAGATTATGAGCGAGTCAATGCGCTGCTGGCCTGGCGCGACAAGGCGAATGCCTAAGCCATAGGAACCGGTCTCCAAGTCGGAGACCTGCATTCACATTCAGGTGGTGACGACACAGTTGTCGCTGCCATAGGGGTTTGGCGAGTAGCTCTCGGCCTCACTGTCGTTGACCCAGGTTTCGCCATCAACCAAGTAGCGGAATTCATAGCTGCACTTCGGTTTCAGAAAAACCCTCTTGTGAAAGCGACCGTCCTTGAGCCGCTTCATGGGAGTCATGCGCCAGTCATGGAAACTGCCGACGAGATGAACCGACTCGGCTTCCGGCAAGACTTCGGTGTGGAAGGATACGATGACTTTTCCGCTTTTGTGCGGCGTTTTCTTGATCATTATCAGACCTCAACAACTGAATTGTCTCCGCTGAACGGATTGGGGACATATTGGTCCGCATCCCAGTCGTTGTGCCATTCCATGTCGTTAATGAGATAGCGGAATTGATAAGTGCTGTCTGTCGCCAAATTGATTGTCGCCTTGAAACGTCCGTCTTTCAGCGGCGTCATCGGCGTCGCCGATTCGCTCCAGTGGTTGAAGTCGCCGACCAGAGTCGCCTTCTCAGCATCCAGTTCGGGCGCGGTATAAAAGCTCACTTTGCAGATGTCCTTGCTTTTCAGGTACTGTTTCTTCAGCATGTGTTTTCTCCACAGGTTGGGCAAACATCAAGCGTAAAGCAGTGACAATTCTATCCTATCATAAGTCGCCTTCTGATAGAAACGGTATGCCGCTTTTCGCCAATTTGTCGGCGCCGATTCTTGTCAACAACTTACAGCCGGCGCTGTCACCGAAACTAATTCGCGCGGTTGAAATCAGCTTAAGCTTGAAGGGTTGGAGCCGCTTGATGGCTGGCAGAATCGCAGTGGATTTGATCAGAAACAGCGATAGAATTAGCGGGCTGAAAACCTGAACTTACCGCCGCCCGCAAAGGAGCAGGGTCCATGGTGCAACCGGTCGCCCGCGTAAATGTCGCGCCGAAGCTGCCGCCCCAACTGGGGCGCTTGCATGAACTGACTTACAACCTCCGCTGGTCTTGGGATCACGAGTCCATCGCCTTGTTTCGCCGGCTCGATCCGGATCTATGGGAGGAGACCGGGCATAACCCGGAATGGATGCTGGGACGGATGAGCCAGGAACGCCTCAACGCGCTGGTTCATGATACGTCCTTTATGGCGCATTACGCCCGCGTATGCCGTTCCTTTGATGATTATATGAGCGCGGAACAGACCTGGTTCGCCGGGCAGTTTGGGGCGCTTGAGCGGCAGCCGGTCATCGCTTACTTCTCCATGGAATTCGGCTTGACCGAGTGCCTGCAGAATTATTCCGGCGGCTTGGGCGTGCTCAGCGGCGACCATCTCAAGAGCGCCAGCGATTTGGGCATTCCGCTAGTCGGCGTGGGAATCCTTTATCAGGAAGGCTATTTTCAGCAGTATCTCAACGCCGATGGCTTTCAGCTGGAGTCCTATCCGCTGAATGACTATGTCAATCAGCCGGTAAAGCTGCAGACGGATAGCGCCGGCATGGCGATCAAAATCTCGGTGCCCTTGCCGGGGCGCGCTCTCTACGCCCAGATTTGGAAGGTGCAAGTGGGGCGCACGTCTATATTTCTCCTGGACAGCAATATCGACGACAATCTGCTGGAAGAAGATCGCAATCTGACCGACCGGCTCTACGGCGGCGACCGGCGCACGCGCATCCGGCAAGAAATGCTTCTGGGCATGGGCGGCGTACGCCTGTTGCGCGCCTTGGGCATTGAAGCCGATGTCTTCCACATGAATGAGGGGCACTCGGCTTTCCTGCTGCTGGAGCGCATCCGCAACACCATGCGCGATCATGCGCTTCCATTTGAGCAAGCAAAGGCTCTGACCGCGGCCAGCAGCGTCTTCACCGTGCATACGCCAGTTCCAGCCGGCTTGGAGCGCTTCGAATTTGATTTGATCGACGAACATTTCAGCGAATTGATGGGCGAGTTGGGGCTTACGCGCGATCAGTTCCTCGATCTTGGGCGCGAGAACATGGGGCATTATGAACTTTTCTCGATGTCGGTGATGGCGCTGAATCTGTCGTCGGGCGCCAACGGCGTCGCGCAGTTGCACGGTGACGTTTCGCGCAGAATGTGGAAGTGGGTTTTTCCCAAGGTGCCGGTGCATGAAGTCCCGGTCCGCGCGATTACCAACGGCGTGCACGTGCAGACCTGGGTCAGCCAGGAGATGGCGCAGCTTTTCGATCGTTACTTGGATCCGGGCTGGCGCTCGGAAGAATCGCGACGCGAAGTCTGGGAAGGGGTGGCCAGCATCCCCGATGCCGAGCTGTGGCGCACGCATGTCCGGCGGCGCGAACGGCTGGTGGCTTTCGCGCGCGACCGTCTGCGCGAGCAATTGCAGCGCCGCGGCCTCTCGCAGACGGAAATCGAAGAGGCGGAGGAAGTGCTGAATCCCGATGCGCTCACCATCGGTTTCGCCCGGCGTTTCGCGACTTACAAGCGCGCGACCCTGATCTTCCGCGATCTGGGCCGCCTGCGCAAGCTGGTGACGGATGCCGACCGCCCGGTGCAATTCATTTTCGCCGGCAAAGCTCATCCGCATGACAACGAAGGCAAGGAATTGATCCGCACGATCGTCAATGTGGCGCGCGACCCGGACTTTCGCCATTCAATCGTCTTTTTGGAAAATTACGACATGAATGTCGCGCGCTACATGGTGCAGGGCGTCGATGTCTGGCTGAATAATCCGCGGCGCCCGAAAGAAGCGAGCGGGACCAGCGGCATGAAAGTTATCTACAATGGCGGGCTCAATTGCAGCATTCCCGACGGCTGGTGGGCGGAAGCCTTTCGCGGCGATATCGGTTGGTCGATCGGGCACGGCGAAGAATACCGCGAAGACGAATGGGCGCATCAAGATTATGTCGAAAGCCAGGCGCTTTATAATCTGTTGGAGCAAGACGTGGTGCCGCTCTTCTACCGGCAGGCGCGCGATGGCTTGCCGCGAGAATGGATCCGCCGTGTCAAGCGCAGCATGAAAGAGCTGGCGCCGCGTTTCAATACCCACCGTATGGTGCAGCAGTACACAGAAGAGTTTTATATGCCCCGTTTTCAGGTGAGCCAGGCGATGCGCTCGGCAGATTTCGCGGGAACGAGCGCCTTTGTCGAATGGCGGCGCCACCTGGACCAGGTCTGGCATGAAGTGGCTGTTCTCGATGTGGACATTTGCGATGGCGATGTGGAGATCGGCAGCGCCACGACAATCCACGCGCGCGTCGCGCTCGGCCAACTTTGCCCGCGTGATGTTCGCGTCCAGCTTTACTTCGGCATGCTGGATGCAGCCGGAAAAATCCGTGATGGCGAATCCGTTAACATGCGAATCGAAGGCGAGAACGGGAGCGGCGCCTATACCTACGCCGCCGATCACGTTTATCTAAAGACGGGCCACGTCGGTTTCTCGGTGCGCGTTTTGCCCTATCACGAGTATCTGCATAGCTCCATCGTGCCGAACAAGATCGTCTGGGCTTAGGGCCGGCTCCACCGATTGACCCGATTGGCGGCATCGGCTAGAATACGCGCGAAAACGACGAGCGATTGAAGACCGACACCATGCGATATCACATCTGGACCCTCGGCTGTCAGATGAACGTGGCCGATTCTCAATTGCTGGCATCCGAGCTGGAAAAACTGGGGCATAGCGCCGCCGGCGGGGTGGGCGACGACGCGGACATCATGATCGTGAATACTTGCGTCGTCCGCCAAAGCGCCGAGGACAAGGGCTTGGGGCGTCTGCAGCTTTTGCGTAAGATCAAGGAAGCGCAGCCCGAAAAGGTGATCGGCGTCATGGGCTGCATGGTCGGCGTCCGCGATCCGCTCTGGATGCGGCAGCGCCTGCCTTTCGTCGACGTCTTCATGCCGCCATCGGATCCGACGGCGATGGTCGGCTTCCTCAGAGAGCGCCAGGATGAAGCCGATGTGCTGACGATGGAAGAAGAGGGGCGGGCGCAGCGAGACGCCTTGCAAGACGGCGAACTCGTTCTGCCGCTGCATGAACGCGGTCAACTGGTTAGCGCGCAGGTGCCCATCGTCTACGGCTGTTCGCACGCCTGCACCTTTTGCGTCATCCCGTTCCGGCGCGGGGTCGAGCGCAGCCGGCGCGTTGGCGAGATCGTCGCCCATGTTCGCAGCCTGGCGCGGCAGGGTGTTAAGGAAGTGACGCTGCTCGGTCAGATTGTGGATCGCTACGGCGTGGACATCAAGGACGGACCTGACCTGGCCGATTTGCTGCACATCGTGCATCAAGTCGCCGAAGAAGTGGGCATAGAGCGCATCCGCTTCCTTACCAGCCATCCCAACTGGATGACGGATAAGCTTTTGCATACGGTCGCCGAGCTTTCGCGTGTCATGCCGCATATTGAAGTGCCGATTCAAGCCGGCGACGACGCTGTTCTGGCGCGGATGCGGCGCGGCTACACCACCGACCAATACCGCAAGTTGGTGGCCAAGATTCGCAAGATGATCCCGCAGGTTGCGATTCACACTGACATCATTGTCGGCTTCCCCGGTGAAACGCGGGCGCAGTTCATGGAGACCTACCGCGTCCTGGAAGAGCTCAAGCTCGACAAGGCGCATCTGGCGCGCTACAGCCCGAGACCGCAGACGGTCAGCGCTCGGCGTATGGTAGACGATGTGCCGGATGCGGAAAAACGCGCCCGTCACAAAATGCTGGAAGACTTGCAGGCGCGGGTGGTGGCGGAGATTAACGCGCAATACCTGGGCAGCAGGGTGGAAGTCCTGGTCGAGGGCAAATACAAGGGCCGCTGGCGCGCGCGTACGCCGCAGAACAAGCTGGTGTTCTTTGAAGCCGAGGGCGATTGGAAGGGCAGGTTGGCTCGGGTCGAAGTCACCTGGACCGGTCCCTGGAGCATGCAAGCGCGTTTGCCGAAGGAAGAGCCGGCGGCCGATCCATTGCTCGTGCTCGCCGGTTGATGATTGATCAAGTCGCCCGAAAGCGAAACCTGGAACGCGGGCGGCCAGATTGGTCGGCCCTACAAGGCTTGTCCGGTACTGGGCCATGCTTTCTCGCCAGATACACCACATCCCCCCAACCCCCTTCCCGTAGGTCTATGTCTACGTGACCCAGCAAGCTAAGGAAGGGGGAGCACT